>NZ_JACTVI010000106.1 GCF_014495685.1 Streptomyces sp. TRM68367
GGCGGCGGGCAGCCGTCGGCCGCGCCGGGCGGGACCGGGGCTACGGCATCCGGCGGCGCCCCGTCGGCACCGTCCGCCCCGCCCGCGGCCCCGGCGCCCAGCGCCCCGCCCGCCTCTGCGTCCCCGAGCGGCGGCCTCGACCCGCGCTCGCTGTGGCCGAACATCCTGGAGGCGGTCAAGAACCGCCGCCGGTTCACCTGGATCCTGCTCAGCCAGAACGCCCAGGTGGCCGGCTTCGACGGCACGACCCTCCAGCTCGGTTTCGTCAACGCGGGCGCGCGGGACAACTTCCTGAGCAGCGGCAGCGAGGACGTACTGCGGCAGGTGCTGGGCGAGCAGTTCAACATCCAGTGGAAGATCGAGGCGATCGTCGATCCGTCGGGCGGCGCGGGCTCCCAGGCACCCCCCGGCCCCTCCGGCTTCACCGGCGGCCACGGCGGTGGCGGCGGCCACGGCGGAGGCGGCGGAGGTTACGGCTCCGGCGGTGGCGGCGCGCCCACGCAACGCCCGGCCCCTCCCCAGCCGACGCCCCCGGCACCGTCACCGGCGCCCCAGCCTCCGGCAGCCGAAGCGGCACCGGCGCCGGCGCCCGCGCCCCCGCCGTCCGCCCCGGAGCCGCCCCCGATCTCCCCGGAGGACGACATCCCCGAGGACGACGACCCTGACCTCGACGAGTCGGCCCTCTCCGGCCAGGAACTGATCGTGCGCGAGCTGGGGGCGACGGTGGTGGAGGAGTTCTCGAACGAGTAGCGGGTCTGGAATGTGCCGGTGAGGGAGCCAACGCCAGTCACCTCGCCCCTTCCCAGCGCCCGCCGCCGCTTTTGGAGAAACCTCCACATCGAGATCCCCGGTACTTCAGAACCCCGTACAAATGGCACCCGGCCCCTCCCATTAGGCTGACCCCGTGAAGGTCCTCGTCATCGGCAGCGGCGCCCGCGAACACGCCCTGTGCCGTTCCCTGTCCCTCGATCCCGACGTCACCGCGCTGCACTGCGCCCCCGGCAACGCCGGCATCGCCGAGGTCGCCGAGTTGCACCAGGTCGACGCCCTCGACGGCAAGGCCGTAGCCGCCCTGGCCACGGGACTCGGCGCCGGTCTGGTCGTCGTGGGCCCGGAGGCGCCGCTCGTCGCCGGGGTCGCCGACGCCGTGCGCGAGGCGGGCATCCCGGTCTTCGGGCCCTCCAAGGAGGCCGCGCAGATCGAGGGGTCCAAGGCCTTCGCCAAGGACGTCATGGCGGTGGCCGGCGTACCCACGGGCCGCTCGTACGTCTGTACGACTCCGGATGAGGTCGCCACGGCCCTCGACGCCTTCGGAGCCCCGTACGTCGTGAAGGACGACGGGCTGGCCGCCGGCAAGGGCGTCGTCGTCACGAGCGACCTCGACCAGGCCAAGGCCCACGCCGCGGCCTGTGAACGCGTCGTCATCGAGGAGTACCTCGACGGCCCCGAAGTCTCCCTCTTCGCCGTCACCGACGGCGAGACGGTCGTCCCGCTCCAGCCCGCCCAGGACTTCAAGCGCGCCCTGGACGGCGACGAGGGCCCGAACACCGGCGGCATGGGGGCGTACTCCCCGCTGCCCTGGGCCGACCCGAGGCTGGTCGACGAGGTCCTGGAGACCGTCCTCCAGCCCACCGTCGACGGGATGCACCGCCGTGGCACGCCGTTCTCGGGGCTGCTGTACGCCGGCCTCGCGATCACCTCCCGCGGCGTCCGCGTCATCGAGTTCAACGCCCGCTTCGGCGACCCCGAGACCCAGGTCGTGCTCGCCCGCCTGAAGACCCCGCTGGCCGGCGTTCTGATGGCCGCCGCCACCGGCAACCTCGCCGACCTGGAACCGCTGCGCTGGAGCGAGGACGCCGCGGTCACCGTGGTCGTCGCCTCGCACAACTACCCCGGCACCCCGCGCACCGGCGACCCGATCACCGGCCTCGACGAGGTAGCCGCCGAGGACGCCCCGCACGCGTGGGTGCTGCACGCCGGGACCAAGCGCGACGGCGACGCGATCGTCAGCGCGGGCGGCCGCGTCCTGTCCGTCACCGCGACCGGCGAGGACCTCACGCAGGCCCGCGACCGCGCCTACCGGGCCGTGACCCGCATCAGCCTCGACGGCTCCCAGCACCGCACGGACATCGCGGCTGCGGCAGCGGGCACGCCGCCGGCGTGAAGCGGCCGACGCGCCATCCGTATCGACGAACAGCCCCGCTCATCCCCACCCGAATGCACCCCCACGGGTGAATCCTCCAGGCCCCGGACCCTTCTCAGGAACCGGGGCCTGGCTCTTGCCGTTTACTTCGGTATCCGGGCTGTACCCGGGGCCTGATCCTCGCTGTCCGTCATCCACCTTTCCCCAAAGCCATTCCATCGAGTGAGCGATGCCCCATCCGGCTGACGATGGCCGGGGCCCCAACTAGGGTGCGGCGCAAGCGTTCCGGCACTTGGCCCACCGGCATTGCGATGCCAGTCGTGGGTGCCACAGTGGGGGAGTGAGCAACGCCAGGACAGCGTCAGGTGAGCTGGGAGGGGGTGACGTCGGATCGTGACCGGTATGGGTGTGGAGGCGGGGGCGCAGGCCGCCCGCTCCCGGGCGCTAGCCGTGCTGCGCATCCGCAGCCGCGCCCTGGCCGTCGCCCTGCTGCCCGCGGCCGCCGCCGTGATCCTGCTGGCCGGCCGCTCCACCGGCCACCTCGTGGGCGCCGGCTGGGACATCGCCCGGTGGATCGTGACCCCGCTCGCCCTGCTCGTGCTGCTCGCCGCGGGCGGCATCGCCCTGGTCGTCGCCCGCGCCCGTCCCGCCGTGAGCCCCACGGTCCCGGTCGCCGAGGAGGCGGCCCCCGACCTGTACCGGATGGTGCGCGACCTCGCCGACCGGCTCGACGTCCCCGCCCCGTCCGCGATAGCGCTCACCCCGGACTGTGACAGCTGGCTGGAGGACCGTACGCACCCGGCCCACGGCCCGCCCACGGGCTCCCGGTTCCGCCTCGGCCGCCGCCGGACCGTGGTCCCGCTGTCGTCCGAGGAGCACGACGACATAGCGGGCGCGGGCGGGCACCCGCACCGCCGGGCGGCGCCGGTCGCCCCGGTCCTGGTCATCGGCTCCCCGTTCCTGTGGTGGATGCGCGTCGGCGAGCTGCGCGCGGTCCTCGCCCCGGTCGTCGCCGGTACGGGTCCGTCGGCGCACCCGGACATAGCCGCTGCCCGGCGCTTCGTCCAGGGGCTGGACGCCGCGGTGGCGGTGGCCGACGGGCGCCGGCGCTGCCTGTTGTTCCGCTCGGTGTGTGCCGGGCTCGGCTGGGTCGCCCGCCTGCTGCTGCGCAGCTGCCGGGGGCACGCCGCCGAGATGGAGCGCTGGGTCGCCGCCGCGGCGGCCGAGCGTGCACAGGCTGTGGACCACGGCCTGCGGATCGTCGCGCAGGAGCAGGTCGGCCTGGCGTACGCGGGCTGGGACCGGCTGCTGACCCGGGTCGCGCTGCCCGCGTGGCGGATGGGCCGCTGGCCGTCCCGGCTGGACGCCGGCGTCGTGGCGGCGCTCACCGAGCTGTCCCGGCGCGACCGGCTGGCCGAGGGCTTCGCCTCCCGTCTGGGCGAGCGCCCCGCCTGCGACCTGCTCGAAGAGCCCGGCCTGGTGGACGAGGCGGCCTCCTTCCTCGCCGCCCGCCTCTTCCACGGCGGCCCCGCCGAGCCCGGCCCGGACTGGTCCCCGGTGGACTGGAGCGAGTACCCGGACGAGGTCGTGGACCGCAAATGGCGCACCGACGCCGGCCGCCTCCACCGCGTCCTGGACGCCCTCGGCGTGCGCCCCGCCACCGCGAGCACGGGCCACGACCCGAACGGCCCCACCCTGGCCCGCGTCCTCGACCACCTCACGGATCCGGCCCACGCACCTGGCCGTACGGCACCGGTCGCAACCCGCGCCTCCGGTCATACGGCACCGGTCCCGACCCGCGCCCCTGACCAAACGCCGGCCCCGAACCGCGCACCTGACGAGCCCGGCTGGACCGTCGAAGCCGACGCACGCGAAGCCGACGCACACACCGAGGCGGACGCGGACGACGAGGACCTCGCCGGAACCACCCCCCGCAGCGCCGCCCTGGCCGCCCGCCTCACCTCCGAGCTGTCCCGCGAGGAGGCCTCGGCCACCCGGGCCGCCGGCACCGGACCCACCGGCCCACCGGGATCCACCGGCCCCACCGGCCCCACCGGCTCCTCCGCCGACGCACCCCCTCCCCTCGCCCCCCAGGCCGGCCCCGACACCGTCCTCTGGGACGATCGCACGCTTCCCCTCTTCCCGCTCCAGCCGCCCCGTTCCGCCCGCGAACTGCTCTCCGACCACATCACGGCGATGGTGTGCTGCGCCGCGATGGACACCGCCGGCGCGGCTCCCGGCCTCGACTGGCTCGACGGCCCGTCCCTCCTGGTCAACGGCGTACGCGCGGTTGACCTGACGCCCAAGGTCCTCAGCCTCGTCGAGAAGGGCGACCCGGGTCCCCTCCGCGCCTGGCTGACCGAACTCGGCATACGCCCCGAGAAGCCGGTCCGCCTCGTCTGACGGAAACCCCCAACCCAAGCCTCGAAGCATCACCCAAGCCCCGAAGCCCCACCCCACGCAAGCCCCGAACCCCTCCCTCTACCCCCCGAAGCGGATCCTCCGCTTCCATTTTCGGTCAATTCGCAACGGCTGGTGACAGACTGCGTGCGTAATGTGATGTGCTTGGACCGACCCCGCAGATGGCAAGGGCTTGCGACATACGACAAGCACATGAGCGGCCGCACGAAGCACGCAAAACAACCACCGAACCGCGAGGCACGACCACGTGGGAGCGAGGGAGGGGAGCGACCATGGGGTCGGAGCCGGGGTCGGAGCAGGTCCGCCGCTGGGAGTCCGGGGCGCTCGCGCACGCCGTGACAGACCCGTTCGGCCAGGGCCCCGTCCCCTGGCTGCGCGGCAACGTCACGTACTTCGACGACACCGGCCAGATCGTCCCCTGGTACGTCGACGGCCACGCCCACCCCCCGAACGCGGGCACCCGCAGTGCCCCCGCCCCCCGCGCCGGAGCCCCCCGCTCCGCCGACGACGTGCACCGCCAGATCAAGGGCTTCACCTCCACCGGCGCGGTCGTACCCGGCGAGGCCATCGACTTCCACATCACCGTCGATCCGCCCCAGCAATTCGGCGTCGACGTCTACCGCATCGGTCACTACGGCGGCGACGGCGCCGCCAGGATCACCACGAGCCCCAGGCTGTCCGGCATCGTCCAGCCGCCCCCGCTCACCGCCGACCGCACGGTCTCCTGCCACCACTGGTGGCTCTCCTGGCGGCTCCAGGTGCCGTCGTACTGGAACGTCGGCGCGTACGTCGCCGTGCTCACCACCGCCGACGGCTACCGCTCACACGTACCCTTCACGATCCGCGACCACCGCCCCGCGGACCTGCTGGTCCTGCTGCCCGACATCACCTGGCAGGCCTACAACCTCTACCCGGAGGACGGCCGCACCGGCGCCAGCCTGTACCACGCCTGGGACGAGAAGGGCTGCCTGCTGGGCGAGGCGGACGCCGCGACCACGGTCTGCTTCGACCGGCCGTACGCAGGTTCCGGGCTCCCGCTGCACGTCGGCCACGCCTACGACTTCATCCGCTTCGCCGAGCGCTACGGCTACGACCTCGCCTACGCCGACGCCCGCGACCTGCACGCCGGCCACATCGACCCCACCCGCTACCGAGGCCTGGTCTTCCCCGGCCACGACGAGTACTGGTCGGCCCCGATGCGCCGCACCGCCGAACTCGCCCGCGAGCAGGGCACCTCGCTCGTCTTCCTCTCCGCCAACTCCCTGTACTGGCAGGTGGAGCTGGGCCCCTCACCGCCCGGCGTCCCCGACCGGCTGCTGACCTGCCGCAAGCGCAAGGGGCCCGGGAAGGCGGTTCTCTGGCGCGAGATCGACCGCCCAGAGCAGCAGCTGATCGGCATCCAGTACGCCGGCCACGTCCCCGAGCCGCACCCGCTGATCGTCCGCAATGCCGGCCACTGGCTGTGGGAGGCGACCGGCGCGCACGAGGGCGACGAGCTGTCCGGCCTGGTCGCGGGCGAGGCCGACCGCTACTTCCCGCGCACCCCGCTCCCCGACCACGAGGAGCGGATCCTGCTCGCCCACTCCCCCTACACCGACCGCGACGGCGCCCCCCGCCACCAGGAGACGTCCCTCTACCGCGCCCTGTCCGGCGCTTTAGTCTTCGCGTCCGGGACGTTCGCCTGGTCCCCGGCCCTGGACCGGCCGGGCCACGTGGACGCCCGTATCCAGCGTGCCACCGCAACCCTCTTGGACCGCATCTGCAAACGTGATTGACCCCGCGTCCGTGATCAGTCCCGCCATACGGGAGAATCGACTCAGTGGACATAACCACGGGGAGGAACCGTGTCCGGATTCGTAGAAAAGCCCGAACCGATCCAGGTTCCGGGCCTGGTGCATCTGCACACCGGCAAGGTACGTGAGCTGTACCAGGACGAGGCGGGCGACCTCTTGATGGTGGCCAGCGACCGCATCTCCGCCTTCGACTGGGTGCTGCCGACCGAGATCCCCGACAAGGGCCGCATCCTCACCCAGCTCTCCCTGTGGTGGTTCGACCAGCTCGCCGACCTGGTCCCGAGCCACGTCCTGAGCACCGAGCTGCCGGCGAACGTCCCCGCCGACTGGCAGGGCCGCGCCCTGGTCTGCAAGTCCCTGCGGATGATCCCCGTGGAGTGCGTGGCCCGCGGCTATCTCACCGGTTCGGGCCTGGCCGAGTACGAGGAGTCCCGCACGGTGTGCGGCCTCGCCCTCCCCGAGGGCCTGGTCGACGGCTCGGAGCTGCCCGCCCCGATCTTCACCCCGGCCACCAAGGCGGCCGTCGGCGAGCACGACGAGAACGTCTCCTACGAGGAGGTGGCCCGCCAGGTCGGCGCGGACACCGCCGCCCGGCTGCGGCAGGCGACCCTGGCCGTGTATTCGCGTGCCCGTGACATCGCCCGCGACCGCGGCATCATCCTCGCGGACACCAAGTTCGAGTTCGGCTTCGAGAACGACAACGACGACAACGACGACAACAACCTCGTCCTCGCCGACGAGGTCCTCACGCCCGACTCCTCCCGGTTCTGGCCGGCCGGCACGTGGCAGCCGGGGCGGGCGCAGCCGTCGTACGACAAGCAGTTCGTGCGGGACTGGCTGACCTCGCCGGAGTCCGGCTGGGACCGCCGCGGCGAGCAGCCTCCGCCGCCGCTGCCGCAGCAGGTCGTGGACGCGACGCGGGCGAAGTACGTGGAGGCGTACGAGCGCCTGACGGGCTCGACCTGGAGCTGACCGGACCGGGCCCGCGCCACAGCGGGCCCGGACATGAAAAAGCCCTCGGCCGGAACCGAGGGCTTTCAACCGGAGCGGACGACGAGGTTCGAACTCGCGACCTCAACCTTGGCAAGGTTGCGCTCTACCAACTGAGCTACGTCCGCGTTGCGCCGTGGCGCGAGAGCAACTATACCCAACCTCGCTCGCGCGCGAGGCGCACGGCCGCATGCCGGTTCTCCACCCCGAGCTTCGACACGGCGGCCGACAGGTAGTTCCGTACGGTGCCCTGCGACAGCGCGGCCCGCTCGGCGATCTCCGCGACGGGCGCCCCGCCGGCGGCGAGTTCCAGCACCTCGGCCTCCCGGGAGGTCAGCGGCGAGTCCCCGGCGGAGATCGCGTCGGCGGCCAACTCGGGGTCGACGTAGCGGTTTCCGGCGTGTACGGTCCGGATGATCTCGGCGAGCCGCTGGGCGCTCACGGTCTTCGGGACGAACCCCCGCACACCCGCCGCCAGCGCCCGCTTCAGATGGCCGGGCCGCCCGTGACTGGTCACGATCAGCGTCCGGCACCCTGGCAGCTCGGCCCGCAGCGATGTGGCCACCCTCACACCGTCCGCGCCGGGCATCTGCAGATCCAGCACGGCCACGTCGGGCGCGTGTGCCCGCGCCATCGCCAGCGCCTCCGGGCCGGAGGCCGCCTCGGCGACGACCAGGATGTCGTCTTCCAGGGACAGCAGCGCGGCGAGCGCGCCGCGGATGAGGTGCTCGTCGTCGGCGAGCAGCACGCGCACCGTCATGACGTGACCTCGCTCAGGTCTCGGCCCACCCGGGACGGCAGAGGCACCTCGACGGTCAGCCGGAACAGCCCGTCCCCGGCGGGCCCGGCCCGCAGCGTCCCGCCGATCCCCGCGAGCCGCTCCCGCAGCCCCGCCAGCCCGGACCCGCCGCCCGGGCCGCTTCCCGCGTCCCGCGGCACCCCGTCGTTCTCCACGATCAGTACCACCAGCCCCTCCGCCACCCGAACCACCACCGAGCAGCGCCGAGCGTCCCCGTGCCGCAGCACGTTCGTCGCCGCTTCCCGTACGACCCAGCCCAGCGCCGACTGCACCGCGGCCGGCAGCCCGGCGGACGGTGCGGTGACCGTGCAGTCGATGCCGGCCGCACTCAGCACGCCCTGCGCACCGGCGAGTTCCGCACCGAGGTCGGCCTCGCGGTATCCGCGGACGACCTCGCGCACCTCGCGCTGCGACTCCTGCGCCAGCCGCTGCACCTCGATCATCTGCTCCACGGCTTCCGGCCGCCCCCGCTGGGACAGCTGCACGGCCAGCTCGCTCTTCAGCGCGATCACGGCCATGTTCCGGCCGATCACATCGTGCAGATCCCGCCCGAACCGCAGCCGCTCCTCGGCGATGGCGAGCTGCGCTTCGACGTCACGGGCCCGTTCGGCTTCCCACAGCACGGACAGGGTCCAGGCGGCGCAGCGCGAGGTGAACAGCGAGATCGCGGCCCAGAAGGCGACCAGGAGCCCGACCACGATCGCCTCGGTGGCCTCGTCCCCGGCGAGGGTGAAGGCCGCCGCCAGGACCGCTCCCGCCCCGGCGCTCTGGAGCAGGAACGTCCGCCAGGGCACCACCAAGGCGTACACCAGCCCGAACACCGTCAGGACCGCGCCCAGCGACAGTCGCGCGACGAGCGGGTCGGCGCCGCCCGTCGCCCGCAGCGCCAGGACGAGGGCCAGGGCCAGCACGAGCAGCACGATCGAGGGCGCCAGCGCGCGACCGGGCAGTGTGCCGCGGCCCAGGTAGTGGTCGAGGGCGGGCCGCGTGAGGCGGTTGGCGACGACGCACTGGAGGATGCCCACCAGGAGCAGCGGCCCGCCGAGGACCAGGGCACGGGGACCGTTCCACAGCTGCGCGGCGAGGGGCAGCGCCAGCCACGGGATGAAGAACGCCCAGGTCGTGACGTACCAGGTGACCAGGGTCGTCAGTTCGACCCGCTCGGCCTTGCCGCGCTCCCGCCACTGCCGCCGCTGCCACCCCCGTAACCGCCCGAACACCGTGCCGCCCTCCCGTAACCGTCCTCGGCCAACCGTCCCCCGGCGTGGTCAGCGCCGCGGCTCCCACCGGAACCACCGCTGTACAGCAAACACGGCCAGGGCGGTCCAGGCCACCGCCGTCGCGACGGCGCGCAGTGTCTCGGCCGCCGAGAGGCTGTCGGTCCAGGCGCCGCGCACCAGCGTGATCACCGGTGACAGCGGCAGGAGTTCGCAGACGGAGGCCAGCCGGTCGGGCAGCACCTCCAGCGGGACGGTCACCCCGGAGGCGAACAGCGAGATCATCAGCAGCGGCATTGGCGTGACCTGGGCGCTCTCCGCGGTCCGCGTCCAGTTCGCGGTCAGCGCCGCCAGCGCCGCGCACATCACCAGACCCAACAGCACTCCGAGGACCGCCAGATGGGGCGCCGACGGCGCGCCGACGTCCACCAGGGCCATGCAGCCCACCGTCAGCAGCACGCTCTGGACGAACCCGAGGGTGACGGCCGGCAGTGCGGCCCCGGTGAGGATCTCGCCGTCCCGCAGCTCGCCGGTGCGCAGCCGCTTGAGGACGAGTTCCTCGCGCCGGGTGACGAGGGCGCCGACGAGCGGTGAGTAGACGGCGAACAGCAGCGCGACGCCGATCGCGGCGGGCAGTACGACCGTACCGATGTTCAGCCCGGCCTCCGCGAGGTCCATCTCCCTGGCCGCCGCCCGCATGCTGAACGGCATCGTCACCGGCACGAACAGCGCGGCGAAGAGCGCCCCCTTGCTGCGCCCCAGCAACGTCAACTCGGCCCGCGCCAGCGCGGCCATCCGCCCCGCGGGGCTGGTGGCCGGCCGCGCGGGGCCCGTGGCCACTGCGCTCATGTCCCTCATGCCGCGTACTCCTCGTACCCCTCGACTGTCACCGATCCGGCGGCGGCCTCCCGCGCGATCCCCAGGAACGCCTCCTCCAGCGACGCCGACCGCACATCCAGCCGGCCCAGCTCCACGCCGGCCCGCTCGGCCCACACCAGCACACCGGTGGCGGCCCGTTGCAGCTCGCGTGTGCGCAGCCGCACGAGCCGTCCGTCCGTCTCGTGCCCGCAGACGCCCAGGTGGTCGAGCGGCGGCAGGTCGCCCACGAAGTAGCCCGTGGGCAGTTCGAAGGAGATCCGGGACGGCTGTGTGGCCGTTACCTCGCCCGGCGTCCCGGTGGCCGCGATGCGGCCCTCGTGCAGGATGGCGAGCCGGTCGGCGAGGGACTCGGCCTCCTCGAGGTAGTGCGTGGTCAGCAGCACGGTCGTACCGCCGTCGCGCAGCGCCCGTACGAGGTCCCAGGTGTCCCGTCGCCCTTCGGCGTCCAGGCCGGTCGTGGGCTCGTCCAGGAACAGCACCTCGGGCTCGCCCAGCAGCGCGAGCGCCAGGTCGAGGCGCCGCCGCTCACCGCCGGACAATTGCTTGACCCGTACGCCGGCCTTCTCGGCCAGCCCGACCAGTTCCAGCGCCTCCCGCTCCGGCCGGGCCCCGCTCACGCAGTCGGCCCACATCCGCGTGGTCTCCGCGACGGTCAGCTCCGAGGGGAAGCCCCCTTCCTGGAGCATCACGCCGGTCCGGGGGCGCACGGCGGCCCGTTCGGTGTACGGGTCGTGGCCGAGGACCCGCACCCGCCCGGCGGCCGGCGGCGCGAGCCCCTCCAGCAGTTCGACGGTCGACGTCTTGCCCGCGCCGTTGGTGCCCAGCAGTGCGAAGACCTCGCCGCGCCGCACTGAGAAGTCGATCCCGCGCACCGCCTCGAACCCGCCCCCGTACACACGCCGCAGGTCACTGACCTCAATCACGTGTTCGTGTCCGTTCGTTTCCATGCCTCCAGCGTCCCGGCGGCACGGCCCCGGCAGCAGTGCGCGCTGTCATCGCTCGGCATGACAAATGTCAGACACCGGCCATCCAATCCACCGGACACCCGCCCGCACAATCGACCGAACATGAAGAAGACCCCGGTCCATTGGACCGGGGTCTCATTCCCGAGCGGACGACGAGGCTCGAACTCGCGACCTCAACCTTGGCAAGGTTGCGCTCTACCAACTGAGCTACGTCCGCACTGCTCCCGACCAGCTTTCACCGGTCGGTGCGAGCACCAGCCTACCTGATCCACAACAGTGGCCGGTACAGCGGTGCAGAGCGGGTGACAGGAATTGCACACTGCGCCTTCCCCCTGGAAGGGGGATGTTCTACTACTGAACTACACCCGCAGGCCCTGAGTGAGCTGGGCCTTTCGGCCTCGCCCCTCGGCGTGCTCCAGACTCTAGCTGATCAGCAGGGGTGCTGCGCAAGTCGGTTGGCGCGAGGGGTGGCTGACCGGCCGTGAGCCCGGCTCACCGCGCCGCGGCGAACGCCTCGTAGACCTTCTTGGGGATCCGCCCGCGCGCGGGTACGTCCATCTTGTTGGCCTGGGCCCAGGCCCGCACGGCCGCCGGATCGGGGGCGACCTCGGTCTGCCGGTAGGTCTTGCCCGACCGCGCCCGCTTGCGGCCCGCCGCCACGTAGGGCGCGAGCGCCTTCCGCAGTTCCTTGGCGTTGGATTCATTCAGGTCGATCTCGTACGACTTGCCGTCGAGTCCGAAGGCGATCGTTTCCGCCGCTTCCGAGCCGTCGATGTCGTCAAAGAGCGTGACCACGACCTTCTGCGCCACGAATATCGGTCCCTTCGTGCGACATCTGATCTGCGGTGACGTGCCGAGTCGTCACGGAGATGCCGAGATGTCGACTGTCCGCCTGTTAATGGGCAAAGTATGGGCTATTGGTATTTCATTTGTACAGCGCCCGGCATTGCAATGTGAAGCCCGACTAAATCTGCCCGCGTGTCCCCTGCGCAATAGGACCCGGCGGAGCGATCCACGAACTTTCCCAGAACTTTTCGCGATGAACCCCGGCCGAGACCGGATCGTGACAGGGGTCACGTAGATTCCTCCAACTCTACGCGCGTAGAAATTTTGTGCGGGTAGTCTGAAGGGACCTGCTCAGCACCACACACCGGGAGTGCCAGTGGCACGCGTCGTAGTCGACGTCATGCTCAAGCCGGAGATCCTCGACCCCCAGGGCCAGGCGGTGCAGCGCGCACTGCCGCGGCTGGGTTTCGAGGGGATCTCGGACGTCCGTCAGGGAAAGCGTTTCGAACTGGAAGTTGACGGGCCGGTCGACGAGGCCGCGCTCGCCCGCATCCACGATCTTGCGGAATCCTTCCTCGCCAACACGGTGATCGAGGACTTCACGGTGAAGATCGAGGAAGTCGCGGAGGCTGCGAAGTGACCGCTCGTATTGGCGTCGTCACTTTCCCGGGCAGCCTCGACGACCGGGACACGCAGCGCGCGATCCGCCTCGCGGGCGCCGAACCGGTCGCCCTCTGGCACAAGGACAAGGACCTGAAGCAGGTCGACGCCGTGGTGCTGCCCGGCGGTTTCTCCTACGGCGACTATCTGCGCGCCGGCGCCATCTCCCGTTTCTCGCCGGTGATGGAGACGGTCATCGAGCAGGCGAAGGCCGGTCTGCCGGTCCTCGGCATCTGCAACGGCTTCCAGATCCTCACCGAGGCCCATCTGCTGCCCGGCACGATGCTGCGCAACAACCACCTGCACTTCATCTGCCGTGACCAGAAGCTGCGGGTGGAGAACGCCCGGACCGCCTGGACCAGCGACTACACCGCCGGCCAGGAGATCCACATCCCGCTGAAGAACATTGACGGGCAGTACGTCGCCGACCAGCACACGCTGGACGCACTGGAGTCCGAGGGCCGGGTCGCCTTCCGGTACCTGGACGTCAACCCCAACGGCTCGAACAACGACATCGCGGGTGTCACCAACGAGGCCGGCAACGTCGTAGGCCTCATGCCGCACCCCGAGCACGCCGTGGAGTCGCTGATCGGTACCGGCCGTACCGACGGTCTCCCGTTCTTCACCTCGATCCTCAAGAAGCTGGTCAACGCATGAGCCGGACGCCTCTGGACACGGTCGAGCACGCGGCCGCGACCCCCGACGTCGAGCTGCCCTGGGCCGAACTGGGCCTGAAGAAGGACGAGTACGAGCGCGTGGTCGAGATCCTCGGCCGCCGGCCCACCGGTGCCGAACTCGCCATGTACTCGGTGATGTGGTCGGAGCACTGCTCGTACAAGAGCAGCAAGGTGCACCTCCGCCAGTTCGGGGAGAAGGCCCCCGAGAACGACGCCCTGCTCGTCGGCATCGGCGAGAACGCCGGTGTGGTCGACGTCGGCCAGGGTTACGCGGTCACCTTCAAGGTCGAGTCGCACAACCACCCGTCGTACGTGGAGCCCTACCAGGGCGCGGCCACGGGTGTGGGCGGCATCGTCCGAGACATCATCGCGATGGGCGCCAGGCCGGTCGCCGTCGTCGACCCGCTGCGCTTCGGCGCGGCCGACCACCCCGACACCAAGCGCGTCCTGCCGGGTGTCGTCGCCGGCATCGGCGGCTATGGCAACTGCCTGGGCCTGCCCAACATCGGCGGCGAGGTCGTCTTCGACTCCTGCTACCAGGGCAACCCGCTGGTCAACGCCGGGTGCATCGGTGTGATGCGGCACGAGGACATCCACCTCGCGAAGGCGTCCGGCGCGGGCAACAAGGTCATCCTGTACGGCGCCCGGACCGGCGGCGACGGCATCGGCGGCGCGTCGATCCTGGCGAGCGAGACCTTCGACGAGGCCAAGCCGTCGAAGCGCCCCGCTGTGCAGGTCGGCGACCCCTTCCAGGAGAAGCTGCTCATCGAGTGCACCCTGGAGGCCTTCAGGGAGAAGCTGGTCGTGGGTATCCAGGACCTGGGCGCCGCGGGCCTGTCCTGCGCGACGAGTGAGCTGGCCTCCAACGGCTCCGGCGGCATGCGCGTGACCCTGGACGACGTACCGCTGCGCGACTCCACGCTCTCTCCCGAGGAAATCCTCATGAGCGAGTCGCAGGAACGCATGTGCGCGGTCGTCGAGCCGGAGAAGGCCGACCGGTTCCTGGAGATCTGCGCCAAGTGGGACGTCATCGCGACCGTCATCGGTGAGGTGACCGACGGCGACCGCCTGGAGATCTACTGGCACGGCGGCAAGATCGTCGATGTCGACCCGCGGACCGTGGCGCACGAGGGTCCGGTCTACGAGCGCCCCTACGCCCGCCCGTCCTGGCAGGACGAGCTCCAGGCGGACGACGCGAACAAGCTGACCAGGCCGGCCACCGCCGAGGAACTGCGCGAGCAGGTCCTGAAGCTGGTGGCGTCCCCCAACCAGGCCTCCAAGAAGTGGATCACGTCCCAGTACGACCACTTCGTGCAGGGCAACACGGTCCTCGCCCAGCCCGAGGACTCCGGCATGATCCGCATCGACGAGGAGAGCGGCCTCGGCGTCGCCCTCGCGACGGACGGCAACGGCCGGTACGCCAAGCTCGACCCGTACGCGGGTGCGCAGCTGGCGCTGGCGGAGGCGTACCGGAACGTGGCGACGACGGGCGCCAGGCCCCTCGCGGTCTCCGACTGCCTGAACTTCGGCTCGCCCGAGGACCCGGCGGTGATGTGGCAGTTCGCGGAGGCCGTGCGCGGACTGGCGGACGCCTGCCAGCAGTTGGGCACGCCGGTCACGGGCGGCAACGTCTCCCTGTACAACCAGACAGGCGAGGCGGCGATCCACCCGACGCCGGTCGTGGCCGTGCTCGGCGTGATCGACGACGTCGCCCGGCGCACGCCGGTCGCCTTCCAGGAGGAGGGCCAGCTGCTGTACCTCCTCGGCGACACGCGCGAGGAGTTCGGCGGCTCGGCCTGGTCGCAGGTCGTCCACGACCACCTCGGCGGGCTGCCGCCCAAGGTCGACCTGGAGCGCGAGCGCCTGCTCGCCGAGATCCTCATCGCCGCCTCCCGCGACGGCATGATCGACTCCGCGCACGACCTGTCCGACGGCGGTCTCGTCCAGGCGGTCGTGGAGTCGGCGCTGCTCGGCGGCAAGGGCGCGCGTCTGGTCGTACCGGACGGGCTCGACGCGTTCACCTTCCTCTTCTCCGAGTCGGCGGGACGCGCGGTCGTCGCCGTGCCGCGCTCGGAGGAGGTCCGCTTCAACGACATGTGCGGCGCCCGCGGCCTGCCGGCCACCCGCATCGGTGTCGTGGACGGTACTTCGTCTGATTCACATGCAGTGGTCGAGGTCCAGGGCGAGTTCACGCTCACCCTGTCCGAACTGCGCGAGGCGCACGACGGGACGATCCCGGCGCTGCTGGCCTGACAACCGGCCGTTTCGACAAGCCCCCGCCCGGTCCGCCGGGCGGGGGCTTGTCGTGTCTCTGGCTCCTGCTTGCACGTAATTACGTACTTCCGTAATATCGAAGGGTGGAACTCGAACAGCGTGTCGCCGACCTCGAACGCCGACTGGCGGCAGTGGAGGGCGCGCACCGCGCCGCACCCCGTCTCGGCGAGGGTGACTTCTGGGCCCTGAACGGGCTGAAGGAGCAGCTGGGCGAGCTTGGGGCGACCGACGGAGGTGTCCTGTTCACCGGTGCCGTACGGCTGCCGGCCGGGGAGCAGTACGAGTGGCAGTACGGCACGCTCACCGAGGGCCTGCTGGCGGACGACTGGACGGTGGTCGCCGAGTCGTTCGCGGCGCTCGGCCACCCGGTCCGGCTGCGGCTGCTGCGCGAGATCATCGGCGGTCGGCGCACCGTGGCGGAACTCGCCGAGCTGGACGAGGTCGGCACGACCGGCCAGATCTACCACCACCTGCGCCAGCTGACCGGCGCGGGCTGGCTGCACACGACCGGGCGGGGGCGGTACGAGGTGCCGCCGGGGCGGGTCGTACCGCTGCTGGTGGCGCTGTCCACGGCTCGGCCATAGGAGCGATGACCAGACCCGACCAGGGGGAACGATGTCCGCACGCAAGCTCGCCATGCAACAAGGAGGTGTTCGAGGCGCCCACCGAGGTCTCCGCGCCCGCATAAGCTGCCCCCATGCCTCCGGCCAAGAAGCGCACCCGCAGCTACGACCCCGGCAAGATCCGCGCCGCCGTCCTGGCCCAGTTCGGGAACGTGCGGACAGCCGTCCGCACCCTCACCCCCGAGCAGCTCGCCCTTCCCACCCGCCTCGGCGACTGGACGGTCCGGGAGCTGGCCGCGCACGTGACCATGGCCGTGGAGACCGTCAGCCGCAACCTCGACCGCGAGGAGCCGGCCAAAGCTGAACTCGCCCTCCTGGACTGGCCCTTCGCCACCGCCGCCCGCGCCGCCGGCATCGACGAGGGCACCCGCGCGCTGGCCGCGGACAACGCCGATCTCGACGACCTGTTCGCGCGCACCGAGGAACGCATCAGCAAGAAGCTGGCGGATGCCTCCGGCAGCCGCCTCCTCGCCACCCGCACCGGCGCCATCACCCTCGACGACTACCTGGTCACCCGCACCGTCGAACTCGTCGTCCACACCGACGACCTGAACGCCGCCGTGCCCGGCCTCGGCATCCCGTACGACCGGCAGGCCCTGGCCGCCTGCACCCGGCTGCTGGCCGACGCGCTCGCCGTGAAGGCGCCGGGCGGCTCGACGGAGGTGCGGGTGCCGCCGTACGCCGTGGTGCAGTGCGTCGAGGGGCCCCGGCACACCCGCGGCACCCCGCCGAACGTCGTCGAGACCGACCCGCTGACCTGGATCCGGCTGGCGACCGGGCGGGTGGCGTGGCCGGAGACGGTCGCGGACGCCAAGGTCAGCGCGAGCGGGGAGCGGGCCGACCTGGAGCCGTATCTGCCGGTGATGCGCTGAGCCGCCGCCGGTGACGCCGGTAACGGGAACCGAGTACTCCGGTCCGAGGGGAACCGATCACTCCTCCTCCCCGTCGAATGGGCATGTACAGGCAGAAGCAGCGCATGACCCTGACAGCCGCCCTCGTGCTCGTCCCGCTCGCGGCGGCCTGCGGCAGCGAGAAGGCGGACAGCGGCAGCGGCTCGGTCGGTGCCGGCAAACCCCTGACCGGCGTCCGGTGGAGCGTCGACAGCGTCACCGTCGGCGGCAGCACCCACCGTGCCCCCGCCGACGCCCATATGAAGATCGACGGCAGCCGGGCGGAGGGCTCCTACGGCTGCAACACCTTCGGCGCGACGGCCGTCGTCGACGGCGACCGGATACGCCTCGACAAGACCATGTCGACCGAGATGGCCTGCGAGAAGGAGCCCATGGCCTTCGAGAAGACCCTCGCCTCCGCCCTCACCGACGGTTCGCTCAAGGCCGAGGTGAAGGACGGCCACCTGACCCTCAGCACCGACGACGGCGACACCGTCAAGCTGAGCGAGGCGAAGGATGCCCCGCTCCAGGGCACCAAGTGGAACGTCACCTCGCTGAGCGCCGCCGACGGCAAGGCCCAGCTCACCTTCGACACGAAGAGGGGCACCGTCTCCGGCAGTCTGGGGTGCAATCACGTCAACGCGAAGGCCACCGTGCGCGACGGCCATATCACCCTCGGCGCGCCCTCGACCACCCGAATGATGTGCGAAGACTCACTCATGAACGCCGAGAAGACCCTGCTGCGCCTCTTCGACGGGCAGCTCAGGTACGGGGTCGATCACCGCACGCTCACGCTGACCAGCGAGAACGGCATAAGTGTGCGGGCCGAGGCCGGCAAGTGATCCACTACTGACGCGGTATCCCCAATTCGGACCAGTGGTCGATCTCGCCTACACTCGATGCTGTGCCACGTGGTGACGGTCGACTCAATCACGATCTGCTCCCCGGCGAGAAAGGCCCCCAGGACGCATGCGGCGTCTTCGGTGTCTGGGCTCCGGGCGAAGAGGTCGCAAAGCTCACGTACTTCGGGCTCTACGCCCTCCAGCACCGGGGCCAGGAGTCCGCGGGAATCGCGGTCAGCAACGGCTCCCAGATCCTCGTCTTCAAGGACATGGGCCTCGTCTCCCAGGTCTTCGACGAGACCTCGCTCGGTTCGCTCCAGGGTCACATCGCAGTCGGTCACGCCCGCTACTCGACCACGGGTGCGTCCGTGTGGGAGAACGCCCAGCCGACGTTCCGGGCCACCGCGCACGGCTCGATCGCGCTCGGCCACAACGGCAACCTCGTCAACACCGCACAGCTCGCGGAGATGGTCGCCGACCTGCCCAAGCAGGAAGGCGGCCGCACTCCTCGGGTGGCGGCCACCAACGACACCGACCTGCTCACCGCGCTGCTCGCGGCCCAGGTCGACGACGACGGCAAGCCGCTGACCGTCGAGGAGGCCTCCGGCAAGGTCCTCCGGCAGGTCAAGGGCGCCTTCAGCCTCGTCTTCATGGACGAGCACACCCTGTACGCCGCCCGTGACCCGCAGGGCATCCGCCCGCTGGTCCTGGGCCGCCTGGAGCGCGGCTGGGTGGTCGCCTCCGAGTCCGCCGCCCTGGACATCTGCGGCGCCAGTTTCGTCCGGGAGATCGAGCCGGGCGAGTTCGTGGCCATCGACGAGAACGGTCTGCGCACCTCCCGATTCGCGGAAGCGAAGCCCAAGGGGTGTGTCTTCGAGTATGTGTACCTGGCCCGCCCGGACACCGACATCGCCGGCCGGAACGTGTACCTCTCCCGCGTGGAGATGGGCCGCCGCCTGGCCAAGGAGGCCCCGGTCGAGGCCGACCTGGTGATACCGACCCCGGAGTCCGGCACCCCGGCCGCCATCGGCTACGCGGAGGCGTCCGGCACCCCCTTCGGTGCCGGTCTGGTGAAGAACGCGTACGTCGGCCGTACGTTCATCCAGCCCTCGCAGACCATCCGCCAGCTCGGCATCCGCCTGAAGCTGAACCCGCTGAAGGAAGTCATCAAGGGCAAGCGCCTGGTGGTCGTCGACGACTCGATCGTGCGCGGCAACACCCAGCGGGCCCTGGTCCGCATGCTCCGCGAGGCGGGCGCCGCCGAGGTCCACATCCGGATCTCCTCGCCGCCCGTGAAGTGGCCCTGCTTCTTCGGCATCGACTTCGCCACCCGCGCCGAGCTCATCGCCAACGGCATGAGCATCGAGGAGATCGGCACCTCGCTCGGCGCCGACTCCCTGGCGTACATCTCCATCGACGGCATGATCGAGGCGACCACCATCGCCAAGCCGAACCTGTGCCGCGCCTGTTTCGACGGCGAGTACCCCATGGAGCTCCCCGACCCCGAGCTGCTCGGCAAGCAGCTGCTGGAGACCGAGCTCGCGGCCGGCACGGCCGCCCCGGCTGCCGTCGACGCGATCCGTCGCCCGTAAGCCCGTAGAAACCAACCCGAAAGATCCCAGGCAATGTCTGCTGTGTCTGATCAGTCGCCTCCGGCGACGGGTGCCACCGGCGCGTCCTACGCCGCTGCCGGAGTCGACATCGAGGCGGGCGACCGCGCCGTCGAGCTGATGAAGGAGTGGGTGAAGAAGACGCAGCGCCCCGAGGTCCTCGGCGGCCTCGGCGGCTTCGCCGGCCTCTTCGACGCCTCCGCCCTGAAGAACTACGAGCGCCCGCTGCTCGCCTCCGCCACGGACGGCGTCGGCACCAAGGTCGACATCGCGCGTCAGCTGGGCGTCTACGACACCGTCGGCCACGACCTGGTCGCCATGGTCATGGACGACATCGTGGTGTGCGGTGCCGAGCCGCTGTTCATGACCGACTACATCTGCGTCGGCAAGGTCCACCCCGAGCGCGTGGCCGCCCTCGTGAAGGGCATCGCCGAGGGCTGTGTGCTGGCCGGCTGCGCCCTGGTGGGCGGCGAGACGGCCGAGCACCCCGGCCTGCTGGGCCCGGACGACTTCGACGTCGCCGGCGCCGGTACGGGCGTCGTGGAGGCCGACCGGGTGCTGGGCGCGGATCGCATCCGCAAGGGTGACGCCGTGATCGCCATGGCGTCCTCCGGTCTTCACTCGAACGGGTACTCCCTGGTCCGCCACGTGCTGCTGAACCAGGCGGGCATGACCCTCGGCACCCATGTGGACGAACTCGGCCGCACCCTCGGCGAGGAGCTGCTGGAGCCGACCAGGATCTACTCGCTGGACTGCCTGGCCCTGATCCGCACCACGGACGTGCACGCGTTCAGCCACGTCACCGGCGGCGGCCTCGCCGCCAACCTGGCCCGGGTGATCCCCGACTCCCTGCACGCCGCGATCGACCGCTCCACTTGGACCCCGGCCCCGGTCTTCGACCTCGTCGGTACGACGGGTCGGGTCGGCCGCCTGGAGCTGGAGAAGACTCTGAACATGGGTGTGGGCATGATCGCGATCGTGCCCGAGGAGTCGACGGATGTGGCCCTGGCGACGCTGGCCGACCGCGGCGTGGAGGCCTGGGTGGCCGGCGAGATCACCGACCGGGGCGACCACGCGACGGGCGCGGAGCTGGTGGGCGACTACGCGTCCGGCGCTTGAGGACCGGGGCCCGGGGCGGAGCCCCGCGACGGCAGTACGAAACCCGGTCCGGTGGTGAACCCCGGACCGGGTAACGAACAGCTAAGCAGCTGCAAGCGTCAGGCGCCGCGACGTTGCTGTGAGGAGTCGTCGTCCTCGTCCTCGTCGTCGTCCTCATAGAGGTCGGCGTACCGTGAGTACAGGTCGTCGTCGTCCTGCCCATCGTCCTCGAAACGATCGCCGTTCGGCGACTGGTTCGATGTCGATGCGCCCAGCTCTTCAGCCAGGCGTGAGAGGTCCGTCCCACCGCTGTTGTACTTCAGCTGGCGGGCGACCTTCGTCTGCTTGGCCTTGGCCCGGCCGCGCCCCATGGCTCGACCCCCTCAACGACGGGGCTCGACGGCCCCAGAGTCTGACACGCGTTCATGATCTGGAACGGACTCTCCGCGGAGAGGCCGATCCGTAGGGCTTCCACGGTACCTGAGCCCGCGCCCATACGGTACGTCGCCCGCAGGACGTGCCCACATCCAGGACCTTCGAGGCGCCCCGTCCTCGCTGGTCAATCGCGATTTTAACCACTTATCGCCGATCGACCCGCCGGTGGACGTGAGAGTTCTCTCTAAGTGCCCACCGACGGGTACCGGCCAAACATGGAAGGACCCGCGGATCGGCGTCCCGGCGGCACCCTCACCGTGCCCCGCGGGCCTCCGCCATCCTCTGCTCGGCGATCCGGTCGGCCGCCGCGGCCGGCGGAATGCCGTCCCGCTTCGCACGTGCGAATATGTCGAGCGTGGTGTCGTAGATCTTCGCCGCCTTGGCCCTGCACCGCTCGAAGTCGAACCCTTGCAGCTCGTCGGCGACCTGGATGACGCCGCCGGCGTTCACCACGTAGTCCGGCGCGTAGAGAATCCCGCGGTCGGCGAGGTCCTTCTCGACGCCCGGGTGGGCGAGCTGGTTGTTGGCCGCGCCGCACACCACTCTCGCGGTCAGCACCGGCACGGTGTCGTCGTCGAGCGCCCCGCCGAGCGCGCAGGGGGCGTAGACGTCCAGGCCCTCGACCCGGATCAGCGCATCCGTGTCCGGCACGGCCGTCACGCCCTGCGGGTGCCGGTCGAGGATCCGGCGTACGGCCTCCTCGCGGACGTCCGTGATCACGACCTCGGCGCGCTCGTGGCGCAGGTGGTCCACCAGGTGGTGGCCGACCTTGCCGACGCCGGCGATGCCGACCCGGCGGCCGCGCAGCGAGGGGTCGCCCCACAGGTGCTGGGCCGAGGCCCGCATGCCCTGGTAGACGCCGAAGGCGGTGAGGACGGAGGAGTCGCCGGCGCCGCCTTTCTCGGGGGAGCGGCCGGTGGTCCAGCGGCACTCACGCGCTACGACGTCCATGTCGGCGACGTACGTACCGACGTCGCAGGCGGTGACGTACCGCCCGCCGAGCGAGGCCACGAACCGCCCGTAGGCGAGCAGCAGGCTCTCGGTCTTGACCTTCTCCGGGTCGCCGATGATCACGGCCTTGCCGCCGCCGTGGTCGAGACCGGCCATGGCGTTCTTGTACGACATCCCGCGGGCGAGGTTGAGCGCGTCGGCGACGGCCTCCGCCTCGGTCGCGTACGGGTAGCAGCGCGTACCGCCGAGCGCGGGGCCCAGGGCGGTGGAGTGAATGGCGATGACGGCCCTCAGACCGCTGGCGCGGTCCTGGCAGAGCACGACCTGCTCGTGCCCCCCTTGATCTGAGTGGAAGAGGGTGTGCAGTACATCAGCAGGTGCGCCGGTTACGTCGGTCACTGTGGTGACTCCTGTGCAAGTTGCGGCGGTGTGGAGAGCAGCTCCCACGGGCCCCCACGCTTTTGGCAGTGGGAGGGTGGCGGGGGCTGTGAGCACGAGATTAGAGCCTGCTGCCGCCGGCCACCGCACCGTGCTCAGGATCACCTCCTCACGGGGGACGTCCGTGCGACGATTTGCATGGATCACCCGTGCGTTTGTGAGTGGGTCCCGTAGGTTTTCGCGATGGAGCGCGGGGGAGGGAGCAGGCGTGCCCAAGGTGTCCTCGGTGATCGTGCCCTACGCGACCTATCTGCGCGTGTACGAACCGCTGGCCGCCTTCCCGGAGCCGGAGCGCAGCCACTGGGCGCGCTACGCCCGCCGCCCCGACCGGCCGTCGTACCAGGACGAACTCCGGCGTGCCCTGGCCGACTTGCTGCCCACGCCGCCGGTCCCGGTGCCGGTGCACGAGAGCGAGGACGCCTTCGTGCTGGACGTGGACGGCGTGATCTGCGTGTGCCCCTGGCGCACCCGGCTGCGCGCCTGGCAGGCGCTCAGCGAGCTGTCTGAGGACTTTCCGGCGCCGGTTCTGGACGCTCTCCTGCCGCCAGTCGTACGCCGCCAGGCGGCCCAGGACTACGAGCGCTGGCTGGCCGACAACCCCGACGCCCGGCCGTGGATCCGCACGGCGACCTGGCAGGTGCCGATCAACTGGTTCGTGCTGGTCTCGGACGAGGAGCGGGAGTACGAGAAGGGGGCCGGCGAGCCCGGGCCCGGCGGCAGCGCGCCGGTGCTGCGCTACCGCACGCCCATGGTGCAGGCGCGGCGGCGGGTGGCGCGGGGGCTGCGGGCGCTGAAGGACGCGATGGACGAGGGGCCGCTCATCGACGGTCTGGTGGACGTCGGCCGGTGGCTGGAGGAGTTCCACCCGCGCTCGCTGGTCGAGCTGGACTACGGCGGCCTGGTGCACGCCCTGCCGGCCGGCGAGCTGGAGGACGACCACTCGGCGGCGGACGTGGCCGAGGGGATCGCGGCGCTGCGGCGCGGCGACGGGGAGGCCGCGGGGGCGGCGTACGGGCGGCTGGTGGAGCGGTGGCGGTCGGTGCGGGACCGGCGGTCGGCGAACTGACGTTTGACGTGGGGCCCGTTTTGGGGTTTCGTCCTCGCACCGAGGTTCCTGAGGTTGCGTCAACAACGTCCACACGGAACCGACACGCGGCGAACATGGGACGTACGTCCTGATCCGGTCTTATGTGTCAAGCGTGACGGACCGCACGTACGGGGCCCTTGCGCCCCTTGCCCCTCCTCATGCCAAAATAGGACAAGGAGTCCGGGGGAGGACTCCTCCGCCCATGTGCTCCACTATGGGCGGAATCTCAGCATTGCACGCTTTGGGGGGTCTGGTGCCTCCTGATCGCCCTGTGACTGATCGTCACAGCGGCGTGACTGTCCGCTATGGCATGGTCCATCGGCTTCCGTCGCTGATGAACACCTGAGAGGGCAATTCCATCGGTTTGGCCGACGCGGCTGGACAGATGGTGTAGTTGTAGTGCCGAGGACAAGCCGTTCGTCCTATAACCGACTCGACTCGCGTCCGCCATTTCGGGCAACGCGGGTCAAGGTGCAGAATTTAGAGGAAAGAACCGAGAAGGTTCGGTTCTCCCGAGGAGGCCGCTCATGACCGCTCGCACCCCTGATGCCGAGCCGCTGCTGACCCCGGCTGAAGTCGCCAGCATGTTCCGTGTCGACCCGAAGACGGTCACGCGGTGGGCGAAGGCCGGCAAGCTCACGTCGATCCGTACGCTCGGCGGGCACCGCCGCTACCGCGAGGCCGAGGTCCGCGCTCTGCTCGCGGGCATTCCGCAGCAGCGCAGCGAGGCCTGAACAACTGCATAACCGGGCAAACCGGTCGGGCCCCCAACCCGCCGAGGCGCCCGAAACCGCAGCTACAAGCGACGCGGGACCTGCCCCAACAGGGCCCACGCCCAAGCCGATCAGAGCTTTTCAGGCAACTGAACAAGGGTGCGTCGTCGATCGCGCTGGACTCCGCCGGGTCCAGCGCGATCTTTTTGTGTGCGTGTGGTCGTCCGGGGTGACGGTGTGGGGCTGTGGGGTGGCTCTGTGCGCGGGCTTGTCGGAGTCTGGGGAAGGCTGTGGGGTCTCCTGTGCGTGCGTCCCGACTGAGGTGCAATTGCACATATTAAATTGACCACTTGTAGGAGACCGGTAAGAACGCGGATTCCCAGAGCTCATCCGGTGACACCCGTCACACGCCAGGGATCTTGTTACCTACGGCACAAGTGCGCTAGTAGACGCGGTGACTGCTGGTCATGTGCGGGAGGGGCTCCCGTCCCTCTCGACCTCGAGAATCCCCTCCGGGCCGTCCGCGCCGGGCGGGGCGGAGGTCATCGCCAGTCGCAGCAAGTGGTGGCAGATCGGGCAGTGACGGGTGAGATGCCGGTACGACGAGGCGGCCGCCAGATGCGCCCGGAGCAACGCCCGCGTCTCGTGCCTGGCCGATGCCGCCATACCCCCACCTCCACAGCCGGCCGTGCGACGAACGGCCCTGCTTCCTGAGGTACCCACCGAAGGTGCCGCCGTCAAGCCAAGAGACAACCAGGGCGACAGAGAAGAGACCGGGTCCGAAGGGTGGGCAGGCGTGAGGCCCGCAGCTGTTGATGGCTGCGGGCCTGACGTTAGGGCTTGCAGATCATCAAGGTGTTGCTTCCCGTCCTGAAGCTCGTTGGTGTGGTATGCGCATCCCGGACGAGACTCGTGACCAACTC
>NZ_JACTVI010000107.1 GCF_014495685.1 Streptomyces sp. TRM68367
GATCACGCTCGTGACATGCGCGAGCAGCCCAACCGCCCGTCACGCCAGGGCCGTTGACCTGCACGAATCACGATGAAACTTCCTCACTTGTCAGCGTAGGTAGCTGACCAGGGACAGGTTGTGTTCGCGGACTCCCTCGACGACCAGGTCCGCCATCCTTCCAGCGCCGTACTCGGAGAAGTGGGTGTTGTCCTTATACCCGTCCTCCTCTTTGCGCAGGTAGAGCCTGGCGGAGGCGTTCGGACCCAGCGACTCCACCAGCTCCTTGCTCTTGGCGGTCAGGTCGATCACCGGCACGTTGAGCTGGGAGCCGACCCTGTGCATCTCCGCCGGCAGGTCGACGCCCCTGCTGTTGACATGTCGCGCGGTAGGAGTGAGCCGGTCGCCGTTGAAGTGCCGCCGTACCGGTGGCGTGACCAGAACGGGGTCGCCACCCCTATCCCGTACCTGGTTGATCATGGAAGTGAGGTTGCTGCGGTACGCCGATGCCGACGTGGACTTGTCGTTGTGTCCGAACTGGATGAATATCAGGTCGTCCCTCTTGATCAGCGGCTTCATCGTCGGGAACAGCTTCGAGTTGCGCAGGAAGCTCCCCGAGCTCTCGCCGGAGTCGCCGTAGTTGGCGACGACCGCGCCCGCCGACACGTGCGTGGGCATGAGCTGCCCCCAACCGGTCCACGGGGCGAGCATCTGGTCACACGTCGTCGAGTCACCCGCCAGGTACACCACCAGCGGGTCGTTTGCCGCCTGCACCGTCAGGCCGGACAGCTTGGGCGCCGAACCGGCGAAGGTGATGTCCAATCCGGGGTCACCCGTCCCGCCTTGGCCCGTCGGTTGGCCCTCTGGCTGCCGGACATTGATGGTGTAGGTGTGCTTGGTGATCGTGCCGGCCGCGGTGCTGACCGCGGGCAGGATGCGGCGGCGGGCCTCCACCGACATCGAGGTGTTGCCCGCGGTGTCACGGTCGCCGATCCATGCGGTGACTTCGTAGTTGCCGGGAGCGACGTCGAAGTGGCAGACGATCGGCGAACTGCGGGCGCACTCCCGCGGCCAGCCGGGTGGCTGTGGTGGGGTGTCTCCGAGTTCGATGTCGAGGTAGTCGATGTTGGGTAGGCCGTTGGTGCTGGTGGGGTTGAGCCGGATGGTGTTGTCACCGGAGTTCAGTTGCACGACCGAGGTTGTGGTGGTCCAGTTGCCCCAACCGCTGGTGCGCGCGAATGACGTCGACAGCACGGTGTCGCCGTTGACGATCAGATCGGCGGGGCGTGTTGTGGTGGAGCCGTTGGCGTAGCCGATGGAGATCGTTGCGGTGCCGGCCTCCGGGGCGTTCACGGTGAATTGGGCTGCGGCGCCGATTTCCCGGTCGCCGTTGCAGAATCCGGTGCCGGAGTAGCCGGAGTGGTTCGTGTCGATGGTGCCGTCGCAGGTGGCCGGAGCGGTCTCGGCCTCGTAACGGGTCTCCGCAACGGCGGCGGCCACCGTGGGGCTGATGCTGAGTCCGGCACCGGCCAACGCTGCGGCAAGTCCGGCACAAAGCAGCGACACACGCCGCCTAGACGAGCGCATGATGGACCTCCGAAAAGTGATCGAATCGCCTGGAATACAGGGCGCAGCTTGCCTGGCCAGCGGAGCCAGGGGGCCAGCTTGGTAGGTGGCACGGTGGGGTGGGGCGGCGCCGGATCATCGGCCCGCCCCGCCCCACGTCAGACGCCCTCTCAGACGCTGCGTCGCGTGAAGCGCTGGTTGGCGCTGCCGTCGTAGGTGTACTGGGAGATGCGGGCGCCGTCGGCGCGGGAGTTCTCCCAGACGTCCATGGCCAGGCCGGAGGCCCGGTTGATGAGGCTGATGGCGCCGCCGTGGTCGACGATGCGCCACTGCTGGCTCGCCGTGTCCGATTCGGGCTGCTGGGTGATGTCGGCGCCCGTGCTGTTGCCGGCGGCCTGGAGCACCAGGCCGCTGTGCCGGGCCTTGACCCGCACGTGGTCGTCATCGGCGTCGGTGAATTCGAAGTGCTGGTTGGTGCCGCCGGTCGACTGCCACTGGATGAGCGCTGTCCCGGCGGAGCTCGACCGGGCGTTGATGTCGGCGAACTTGCCGCTGTGCTGCGCCACCAGGTTGAAGTACCCCGTGTTCGGCGGCGGGTCGTCGCCGTCGGTGACGTGTTCCCAGCGCGTGTCCGAGCCGGCAGAGTCGATGGGGAGACGGTCGCGGGCGTCCGTGTCGCCGTTCATGGTCCACTGCGCCCAGTTCACGGCGGTGGCAGGAAATCGGCGGTCGCCCCAGAAACTGGTGTGGCTCCCGCCGAGGAAGGTGAGGAAGGCCTTCGGTGCGGGGAGTTCCCTATACGCCTGCCGGGCCGAGTCGTACCCCGTGAGGTTGTCCCGGTCGCCGTGTACGAACATGACCTGGGCGGAGACCGAGCTGGACGGGTTGCCCATGTCCACACAGGACTGCGGGTTGGCGGAGATGATCCGGCTGTCGGGCCAGGCGGTGAGCAGGCCGTGGGTGGTCATGCCGCCAAGGGAGTGGCCAGAGACGCCAACGCCGATGTCGGTGTTGATGTGCCCGGCCAGCGGTCCGCTCGAATCGAGGGCGAGGGTCTGGGTGAGGATATGCGAGACGTCCTTCGACGGCTCGCCGCTGTAGACCTCGCCGGAGCCCCCGTAGTTGAAGTGCGGGGCGGGAACGACGAAGCCCGCCGCGGCCATCGGCCGTATGAAGGACATCGAGTTCTGCGGGCTGCTGCCCCAGCCATGGGTGTAGTTGTAGACCGGGAAGACACCGTCGGCGACCGGGGCGTTCGTGACCGGGTCGCCGCCGGGGGAGCCGGTGGCGGGGTAGTAGACGTAGGTTCGGCACCGACGGTTGCCGCGATACCAGTCATACCGGCGCACGCCGACCGCGTACGCCACCCTGGTCGGTGCCGTGGCCAGCTGCCCGAAGGCGGCCGCCTGCCCTGAGCCGAGCAGGGACAGGCCCCCGCCCGCCGCTCCGGCGGCGCTCATGCGGAGGAATGTCCGTCGTTGCAAGGTCATGGATGACTCCTTGGGAGCAGGGATGGGTGCAGCTCGCGCATGATCGAGCGATACTTTCGTCCGTCACAGGTTCCAGCCCTCCCTCGACCAAGCCGCTGCACGGCGGCAGCGCCCATGGCTGCATGGCGAAGACCGCGACAGGCGCTCCGGCACGGATGGATCCCTTCCGTGACGATGGCCGACATAAAACGGTTACTAAAGAAGAAATGTTTGGCTGTCAAGGGAGACGGCAGCAACCATCGAGGTACTGGATGTAAACGCTTTATCTCGTGGGCACTGGCCAACGTGTTCGGCCGCAAGCCGTTGTATGCCTGGAAAGGATGCGGTCACCCAGTGGCGGCAGGACGGCGGTGACAAGGTCGCCGAGGAACTGGCCAAGGAGCACGCCGCCGCCAAGTAGAGTCCCCGCCCGTTCGTTAAATAGGAGTTCCCATGGTGCTCGGTCACCGGCGCGGTGCAGGTCGGCGAGGCCAGCTGTTCGTCGCCGCGCTGAACGTCTCCCTGTCCATGATCGTGGTGGGCCAGGACCGCGCGGAGGCGGCCGCGGGCCCTTCGTCCACCAATCCAGAGGTGCCGAGGCACAACAGCGCCGACCCGACGTTGGCCCAGCACGACGGCCAGTACTACTTCGTCGCCACCACGTGGACGTCCGACATCCTGATGCGCCAGTCGTCCACCATCGCCGGTCTGCGCAACGCCCCGGAGAGGCGGATCTTCACCGCGAATCAGAACGAGGGCAGCTGCAAGATGTGGGCCCTCACCTGGAGCAGATCGACAACCGCTGGTACATCTACTACTCGGTCGAACCGCGGTCCGGATACGGGTCGCGCCGCACGCATGTGCTGGAGAGTGCCGCGAACGACCCGGCGGGCCCGTACACCTACCGCGGTGTGCTCGACCTGATGCCGAACGACGGCTGAGCCATCGACGGCGTGGTGCTCAAACTCAACGGTGCCCTGTACTTCCACTACTCGGCGTTCCACCGCGACGGGCTCCAGTCGATCTACATCGCACCGATGAGCAGCCCGACCTGCGTCTCGGCGTACGGCACCCGCATCTCGGCGCCGACGCTCGCGTGGGAGAGGCAGGGCCAGCCGGTCAACGAGGGTCGTTCGCCCTCCAGCGCAACGGCCGCACGTTCCTCACTTACGCCGCCAGGTACTGCGGCACACCGGATTTCAGGGTGGGCATGCTGGAGTATCGCGGCGGCGACCCGCTCGCGGCGTCGTCCTGGCGGAAGTTCGCCGACCCGGTATTCCAGCGCAGCAACGCCAACGGCGTCTACGGTCCTGGTCCCCCCCTCCTTCTTCACCTCACCCGACGGCACCGAGACCTGGATCGCCTACCACGCCAACTCCTCGGCGTCCCATGGCTGCGGCACAACGCGGACCACGCGTGTGCAGAAGATTTCCCTGGACGCCGACGGCACCCCGGACCTCGGGGTCCCAGTCTCCACTTCCACGGTCCTCGACGCTCCATCGGGCGAAAGCGGCGACTCCGGTACATGGGTGCATATCCGCAACCAGTACAGCGACGTGCGCTTGGACGACCACAACTGGGGCACCGAGCCCGGTGCCGAAGTCCGGCAGTGGACCAACAGTTATGTGGGTGGTCGGCTGACCGACGCAAGGTCGTCAGGACACGCGGGGACGGGCGGAATTGCGTATCACCAGGTGCGTCCCGAGCAGGACGTGCGGAGGTGCGCCGCCGCGTTCCTCGTGCTCCAGTGCGAGGCGCACCGCGGTGCGCCCGGCTTCCTCGTGGGACAGGTGCACGGTGGTCAGGTCGAGATCGAGCGATGGCTGAAGGTCGTCGAATCCCACTATCGACACATCGTCTGGCACCTGGAGCCCGTCCTCGGCCAGCGCCCGGACGGCACCGCCGGCGATGAGGTCGTTGAGGGCGAAGACGGCGGTGAAGTCGCGCGGGCCGGCGGCCAGCCGCTCCTTCATCATCCGGTAGCCCTCGTGCCACACCATCATGCCCTCGACCTCCAGCGCTGGGTCGTGCGGCACGCGGTGCGCCGCCAGCGCCCGGCGGTACCCGGCCACCCGGCCATCGGCGGTGGTGTAGCCGGGACGGCTGCCGAGGCACAGGATCCGCTCGTGTCCCGCGGACAGCAGGTGGCTGGTCGCCGCGAACGCGCCACCGTCATTGTCGTACTCCACGACAACCGCGGGCACATCGGTGCCGAGCGGTGGGCGGCCGCACAGCACCAGCCGGGACCCGCTGGCGGCAAGGGCCTGCGCGTACCGGGCCATGCGCTTGTGGTACTTCTCGTCGGCAACCACGTTGCCGACCAGGATGACCGCCTCGGCGTGCTGCTCCCGCATGAACTGCACCATGGCGAGCTCGCGCTCGGGGTCACCGCCGGTCGTGCCGACCAGGCACAGCCTGCCTTCGGCGGCGGTCTGCGCCTCCACGCCCTGGGCGATCTGCGCATAGGCCGGCGAGATCACCGAGTTGAGCACGATGGCGAGGCTTTTGGCCGGCGCGCCGGCAAGAGCGCGGGCGTGGGCATTGGCCACGTAGTCCAGTTCCTCGACGGCGTGCATCACGCGCTCGCGGGTGGCGGGTGAGGCCGGGTAGTCGCCGCTGAGGATTCGTGAGACCGTGGCGACGGAGACGCCTGCCCGGCGCGCCACCTCGCGGATCGTGGACCGCTGTTTGCCGTGGGCAGGCTCGCTCGTCCGTCGCGCCATCATTGATCGGCCTTCCCGTCACCGCGGTATCGGATGCATCGTTTAGGAAACGGTTACATTGTCCTTTATACCTTGTCAGCGGCGGCCTCTGACGGCCAGCGCACGGGCTCGCCCTCCACTGGGTAGCGCGCGTAGCTGACCCTGGTACCGAGCACGACCTCGATCCGCTCCCCGTCCGGCAGCCGCAGCGTGACCTGGTCGCCGTCGACGGACGCGGTGACCGACGCGCGCAGTGCGGCGGGATCGACCCGATCGCCGGCGAGCACGACCAGCGAGACATAGACGGCGCTCCCGCCGGGATGATCGGGCGCCACCAGATACGGCGTGGCGGAACAGACACCGAACGCGTTGGCGTCCACGGCTTCCGCGGTCGCGGTGGCACGGAATCCGTGCAGGGCGACAACGACGCTGGTCAGGCCGTCCACCCGGCCAACATGGCCGCATCGGCGACTGTTGCGGACCGCCAGCCGGCGAGGCCCGGCCAGCGCGTAGCCGCCGTCCCGGACGACGCAGCGGGGCAGGGCGGTTACCCGGTGGACGCGCAGTTCCCACGGTCCCCGCACGATCGAGCCCGTCTCCACCCGCACCGGGCCATCCTCGTACGCCGACGCGGCGAACCGGCCTTCGGCGGCGATCGGCTCGATGCGCCGGCGCCGAGAGGTGACGCCGTCCGGCCCGATCACCGCGAGATGACCGTCCACTGCCCGCATGCGAGCGTCTTCCCCTCGTCTCGGGAGCCGCATGGGATGCGTACCCGAACCGGGTGTAGTGCGGATCTTCGATCCCGTTCGCGGGTAGGTGCGTGCCCGGTCGCTGTCGTGGTTGACCACTCACACCACTCCGTCGTCGCGGGGTGGAGTGCAGCAGCCAGCCGGGGCCTGGTATAGCGACGACCTGGTCGCCGTTGTCGATCGGCGCGGCACTCTCCTGATCCGTCCAGACCGGATGGTCCGCGGGCAGCAGCAGTCTGGGAAACGCCTTGCCCGCCCAGTACGGCGAGGCCGGACCGGAGTAGTGCTGGGTGGCGGGCAGGAAACGGTCGTACCACCCGAGGCCGAACAGGCCGCGCTCGTCCGGCACGCCGTGTTCGACGAAGTGCCGCAGGACGCCGCTGCCGATCCGTCGGGAACGGCCGGCGGGCAGCGGTGTCGCATCCGTCAGTTCGCCCAGCCACAGCGGTGCCACGCTGGCGTACCGGTAGCACAGCGACCGCCCCTGATGCACCGGCGCACCGTCACCGGCGAACATGTGCTGGTACTGCTGCAGGAAGACGCGCAGCCGCTCGCGGTACATCTCCCGCGCTGCCGGTCGCCGGACCTCCTGGCCCACAGCGAGGCTGCTTCCACCAGCTGTTGCGAGCAGTCCGCTGGCTTCTGCCAGGCGTAGGCGTGCCAGGGATCGGTGCCATGGGCGAGGCCATCGGCGTACCGCTCGATGAGTTCCGCGGGAACGTCACCACCGGCGCCTGCGATCCGGCAGGCCGCGAGCAGGAAGGTCTTCGCGTGTCCTTCCAATCCGTCGCAGTGCAAGCCCCCGCGGCCTGGCCGGCCAGGCAGGCGGTACTGGGCACCGCCCGGCGTCGCGTAGGACTCCACGGCGTCCAGCAGGTGATCGGCCACCGCTTCCCGGTGCGCCCTGGTCCACCCCGTGTAGGGCGACAGCTGTCCGTCAGCCGCAGGAAGTCGGATGTGAGTTAAAGCGTTTGTATCGATGACGCGAGTTTAGAGGCGCTCGTGGATCGATCAATACCCAGGAAAATCGACAAAAGCGACAATGGGTCTTGACATGATCAAGACATACTTGGTCCACTGTGGTGGCGCGATAGTAAGCGTTTCAACACCGGAACAGGTGGAGGGCAATGATGCCCGAACTATCCCGTCGCACCGTTCTAGTCGGCGCGGCGGTGACCGGTGCGGCGAGCGGACTGGGCGCACCACGGCAGGCCGCCGCCGCACCGAGTGATCAGCGACCCGCACCAGGTCCCGCCGCAGACGCCGAGGTGTCATTGCGCTGGCTGGAAGGCGAGGAGCCAGGGGCTCTCGTCGGCATCACTTGGGGAGTGCCGTGGCCACGGGGCGCCCTGCCCCGCGACACTGAGTTGTCCCTCACCACCGCGACGGGCAAGGCCGTGCCGGTGCAGTCGTGGCCGACCGGATTCTGGCCGGACGGCACGGTCAAGTGGACCGCGCACGCGATCGGCACGGAGGTCCCGCCGGCGCGCGAGTACCTGCTGCGCACCGGCAAGCCGGAGGAACCCAATTCCCGGTTGCGGATCACCGAGAACGACAAGGCGATCGACGTCGACACCGGCGTCATCCACTGCCGGATCGCCCGCAGCGGGCGCGTCCTGGTGCCGTCGATCACCAGGGGCGAGCGGACCATCGCCACCGGCGGCACGCTCGTGTGCCTGCGCAAGAACGCGCCACGCGACGAGGAGGCGCGGGGCATGGTGCGCCAGGAACGGTTCACCGCCGACATCCGTACCGTGAAGGTCGAACAGCGCGGCCCGGTACGCGCGGTGGTACGGATCGATGGCCGGCACCGCGCCGAGCGAGGCCGCCGCCAGTGGCTGCCGTTCACCGTACGGCTGTACCTCTACGCCGGCAGCGACGGCATCCGGATGGTGCATACCTTCGTCTTCGACGGCGACGAGGACAAGCACTTCATCAGCGGCCTCGGCGTCCGGTTCCAGGTGCCGATGACCGACCAGTTGCACGACCGCCACGTACGGTTCGCCGGAGCGGAGGACGGCGTGTTCGGCGAGGCCGTCCGCGGCGTCACCGGCCTGCGCCGCGACCCTGGCGCAGCGGTGCGGCGGGCGCAGGTCGCCGGGCGCGCGACCCCCGATCTGGCCACCTGGGATACACGGGTGAGCAGCCGGCTGCACCTCGTGCCTGCCTGGGGCGACTACAGCCTGCGCCAGCTATCCGACCGCTGCTTCGACGTCCGCAAACGTACCAGCGCTGGTTGTGGCTGGATCCAGGCCGACACCGGCGACCGGGCGTCCGGCCTCGGCTACGTCGGCGGGATCAGCGGCGGGCTCGCCTTCGGCATGCGCGACTTCTGGCAGCTGCACCCCACGCAGCTCGACATCCGCGGCGCGGCTGGGAAGACCGCCGAGGTGACGATGGCTGGACTTCCTCTTCGAGCACTACCGCGACCAGGTCGAGCAGCGCAGCTGGTACGGGTTCTGGAACTACGGCGACGTCATGCACAGCTACGTCGAGCTACTCGACATCCCGGACTTCACCGACGCCTGGTTGCAGCACTGCCGACTGTACAACGCCCGCCCGAGGAGCAGCGGGCCGAGACCGGCGAGTCGTTCGGCACGCAGAACCTGCGGCAGGCGCACTCCCCGCTCAGCGCATACGCCGCGGCGAAGACCGACAACGAAGAACTGGCCGCCAGGCGTGGCAGGAGTTCCGCACCGGCCACGCCGGCTATCCACACGACACCTCCTTCCGCAGTGTGCGGGTCGACGGCCCTGCCGTGCTCAAACCGGTCGACGAGGCGAGCTTCGTGTCCACGAACGCAACCGCGCAGTACGGCATGGCCGCGATCCAGTGCCTGGCGCTGGTCGGTGATCACCTGCGCTAACCCACAACTGAATCGACCCTTCCCTGAACCCTGCTACGGGAGGATTCGTGAAACAGTCCATCAACGCCTCGCTAGCCGGGGCCACAGCCGTCCTGCTGTGCACCACGGTAACGGCGTTCGCAGCCGATGCGAGCGCCGCGGCGACCCGGTACGAGGCGGAGAACGCTCCGGCGACCTGTGACGGGACCATCGATTCGAACCACTCGGGCTTCTCCGGCTCGGGATTCTGCAACACCACCAACGCCACCGGCTCCGCGGCCGATTTCACGGTGAACGCGTCGACGGCGGAGTCGGTGACACTGGAGCTCAGGTTCGCCAACGGGAGCTCCGGCAGCCGGTCCGCGGACGTTGTCGTCAACGGCACGAGGGTGCAGTCGACGTCGTTCGAGCCCACCGGCTCGTGGTCGAACTGGGCCGCGAAGACGTGGACGGTGCAGCTGCAGGAAGGCAGCAACACGGTCCGGGTAGCCGCGACGAATTCCAACGGCCTGCCCAACGTCGACCACCTCGACGTGACCGACGACAGCGACCCGCCGCAAAGCGACGGCAGGCAGATGGAGGATCTCGGCCGCGGGGTCGTGGCCGTGCGGTCGGACAGTGACAGCGTCCTGGTCAGCTGGCGGCTGCTCGGGCTCGACCCGGACGGCATCGGGTTCAACGTGTACCGGACGACCCAAGGTCAAAGCCAGGAGGTCAAGCTCAACTCCGAGGTGCTGACCACACGCACCAACTTCGTGGACTCGACGGCCGACCTGAGCCGGTCGAACAGCTACCGGGTGCGGCCCGTCGTCGACGGCACGGAGCAGGCACCGAGCGGCGCGTTCACGTTGAGCGCCAACCACGCTGTCGAGCCGGTGGTGCGGGTTCCGTTGCGTGACGGTGGCCGGATCCAGTTCGTGTGGGTCGGCGACCTCACCGGCGACGGCGAGTACGACTACGTGCTGGACCGGCAGGAGACGCAGCAGCGGATCGAGGCATACCGCAGTGACGGCACTTTCCTGTGGGAAGTCAACATGGGACCGAACAGCCGCAACCAGAACAACATCGAGGGCGGATCGTCCACGATCGACGTCGGCCACAACGACGGCGTCACCGTCTACGACTTCGACAGCGACGGCCGCGCCGAGGTCGCCGTGCGGATCGCCAACGGCGTCCGCTTCGGCGATGGCGCCACGTACAACGACCTGCCCAACAACACCAGTCAGGCGATGGCCATCCTGGACGGGATGACCGGGGCAGCCCGCGCCACCGCGCCGGTGCCCACCGACTTCTTGTCCGACGGTCCGATGTACGCCCGCTTCGCGGCCTGCCACCTCGACGGCACCACACCCAGCCTGGTCGCCTACATGAAGAACCGCGTCGGCAACGGCGGCTTCAACCTCATGGTCACCGCCTGGGACTTCGACGGCAGCAATGTCGATATGCGGTGGAAGTGGCTGCGCAACGGGAACCACCCCGACGGGCACAACAGCCGCTGCCTCGACGTGGACAGCGACGGCGACGACGAGTTCGCCGAGATCGGGTTCGTCCTGGACGGCGACGGCACACTCAAGTACTCCCTCGGGCCGCAGGGCATCGTCCACGGCGACCGCTTCCACATCGCCGACATGGACCCGAACCGGCCGGGCCTTGAGGGCTACGGGGTCCAGCAGGACAACCGCAGCGGCCTGCGCGAGTACTACTACGACGCAGCCACCGGCGACATGATCTGGCGGCATTCCGCGTCCGGCACCGCCGACGTCGGCCGAGGCATGGCCGGCGACATCGACCCGAACCACCCGGGTATGGAGGTGTGGTCCTTCTCCGGGCTCTACAACGCGCCGACGAACGAGCTGACCGAGTCCAACACCAACCTCCGGCCGTGGCCGCAGATGGGACTGTGGTGGGACGGCGACATCACCATGGAACTGTTCAACAGCGGCAAGATCGAGAAGTGGGACGCGGAAAACCCGACCCCCACCAACCGGGTGCCGCGTCTGGAGCAGACCTGGGACTACGGCGGGGTCCTCGGACCACGCAGCCAGCCCGTTCTCCTCGCAGACATCTTCGGCGACTGGCGCGAGGAAGTCGTGCTGCCCAACGGGTCGTACAACGAGCTGCTCGTCTTCACGACCGACCGGCCGTCGAACACCCGGCTGTACACGCTGGCGCACAACCCCGCCTACCGCAACGACATGACGGTCAAGGGCTACATGCAGTCCCACCACGTCGATTACTTCCTCGGCGCCGGAATGAGCCGGCCGCCCCGGCCGGACATCACCTACTCCGGGAGGTGATGGGACGAGGCGAGCTTCGTGTCCACTTACGCCGGCGCGCAGTACGGCCTGGCACGATCCAGTGCCACGCGCTGGTCGCTGATCACCTTCCCTAACCCTGCCATCGGGAGGAATTGATGAAACAGCTCAGCAAGGCTGCGAAACTCGGGGCCGCCGCATTGTTATCCATGGCGTTAGCGGTTCCGCTCTCCGCGAGCACCGCTGCGGCGCAGACACCGGCAACGCAGACCCTGGCAGCGGAGCTACCGGCAACGGGGCTCAACGACCAGGGTCCCGAAGCCAAACCGGTGCAGGAGCGCGGCTTCGATCACCTGGTCTCGGACTACCAGACACGCGATAAGGCGGACTACACGGCCGAATCCTGGGCACCCTTCGCCAAGGCGTTGACCGCCGCGGACGATGTCGCAGACGACACGTCGGCCACCAAGTCGGAGGTCGCCTCCGCGAAGACGGAACTGATGACCGCCGCTGCCGACCTGGAGCGTGCTGACGGGGGCACATTCCAGACGATCACGAATGACGTCTTCTGGAACGACACCGACGGCAACCCGATCTATTCGCAGGGCGGCGGGGTCTTCAAGTTCGGCGACACCTACTACTGGTACGGCGTGCACTACCTCGGCGCCGAGTCCTACCGGGCCAATCCGACGCGGAAGTACGACAACCAGGTCAGCTTCAGGTCTATCCCGGTGTACTCGTCCAAGGACCTGGTGAACTGGAAGTTCGAGAACCGGGTCGCGACGCGCTCCACCGGCGTCGGCAGCGGCGCCAACCTGGGTGGTGCGGGCTGGGTCGGGCGGCTCGGTGTCACCTACAACGAGAACACCGGCAAGTACGTGCTCGCCGTGCAGATGTGGCACCCGGGAAGGGGCGGGCACGGCGTTCTGCTGCTGCAGGGCGACTCGCCGACCGACTCCTTCGACTACGGCTACTTCCAGACCTGGGTCGAGAACTCGCCGACGTCCGGCACCGGAGATCAGACCGTCTTCACCGATGACGACGGGACGGACTACCTGATCTTCTCCAACCGCGAAGGACGTTCGCGCGCCTTCGTGTCCAAGTTCCGGGAGTCCGACTCACTGCGGATCGAGCCAGGCGTGCAGATCGGCCGCAACTCAGAGGGTCGCGAGGGCAACGCCATGTTCAAGCTCGACGGCAAGTACTACCACGCGGCGTCGGACCTGCACGGCTGGAACACTTCTGTCAACCATGTCATGGAGTCGACCAGCAGCAATGTCCAGGGCGACTACACCGGTGAGTACACGCTTGAGGGCACCGAGATGGACTACAGCCACGTGACCCAGACCGGGTTCTTCGTGACGGTCAACGGCACCGAGCAGAACACGGTGATCTACGCAGGCGACCGCTGGGCCGACTTCGCCTGGAACGGTATCGGATACAACCAGTGGGTGCCGATCACCAAGACCGGCTCGCGGCCGGAGTTCCACTCGATGAGCCAGTGGCAGTTCAACGTCACGACCGGTGAGTGGCGCGTCGGGCCGCAGAACAACTACATCCTCAACCCGGACATCCAGGCCGACCGCATCATCGTCTCCAACGTACGGGGATGGCGGAGGATCGGCGGTTGGTCGACCAATGTCGATGGTGGTGCGAACGGGTCTCGCTTCGCACTCCAGGTGGGTGACCGCGGCGGCGTCGAGCAGCGGATCGAGTCGGTGCCCAGCGGCGAGTACACCCTGTCCTTGCACGCTCGGGGCAGCTCCGGACAGGTCGTGGTAACCGGCGCCAACGGCAGCGAAAGAACTCTCAACGTCCCGTCGTCGGGGGGCTGGAGCAAGCGCGAGCTCACCGGCATCGAGCTACCCAGCGGGGGCGCCACCGTCACCGTGCGGGCGTCGGGTTCGGGCGGCTTCACCGTCGACCAACTCTCACTCGTCAAGACCGACGACGGCCCGCCGCTGGAGCCGCCGGGGCCGCGTTACGAGGCGGAGTCCGCACCGGCGGTGTGTCAGGGCACGATCGACTCGGACCACACCGGCTATTCCGGCACCGGGTTCTGTAACGGTGACCAAGCTGCGGGTGCCTACGCACAGTTCACGGTGACGCCAAAGGCAGACGCTGGTACAGCCACGGTGGAGGTCCGCTTCGCCAACGGCGCGAGCAACGGTAACGCCCGGCCGGCGAACCTGGTCGTCAACGGGACCACAGTGGACACCGTCTCGTTCGAATCCACCGGCGCGTGGTCCGCATGGGCCACCAAAACCCTGACCGTGTCACTCAACGACGGCAACAACACCATCCGGCTCGACCCAACCACAGCAGCAGGGCTGCCCAACGTCGACTACATAGAAATCGGCCCCAACACCTAACACCACCCACAGCGGTCAGGAGGGCATCCCGATCTCCGATGCCCTCCTGACCCCACCGCCCCCAGCGCTACCGGGCGCGCAGCATGAGCAGTTGTCCAGTCTGAAGGGTCCGTAACACGAACGGACGTTCAGGTGAGCGTTAACACTCTAATCGACCCTCACTGATGAGGAGGCCGAAAATGCGCTTGACAAGATCATGGCTGGTGACCCTTAAGGCGGCGACTGCGGCCATCGCGCTCGCGGCAGGACTGCTGGTCCACACCCCCACCAGCGCGGCGCAAGAGTCTGAGCCGTACGCGGGTTACCTGTTCACCTACTTCACCGGTGAGGGTTCGAGCAACGGCGAGCAGATCTACTTCGCGCTGAGCCGGGGCAACGATCCCCTGCGCTGGCGCGAGCTCAACGGCGGCAAACCGGTGCTCACCTCCAGGGTCGGCGAACGGGGGATGCGCGACCCGTTCATCATCCGGTCCGCGGACGGCAGCAAGTTCTACCAAATCGCCACTGACCTGCGGATTTACGGCAACGGGGACTGGAATCGGGCTCAGCGGCACGGGAGTAAGTCCATCGTGGTCTCCGAGTCGGATGACCTGGTGAACTGGAGCACGCCGCGGCTGGAGCGCGTCTCGCCGGACACCGCCGGCAACACCTGGGCGCCCGAAGCGTTCTACGACGACACGCTCGGCGCGTACGTGGTGTTCTGGGCGTCCAAGATCTACGCCGCCAACGACCCGGACCACACCGGAAGCTCGTACAACCGGATGATGTATGCCACCACCCAGGACTTCCGGACGTTCAGCCCGGCCAGGGAGTGGTATAACCCGGGCTACTCGGTGATCGACTCCACGGTGCTCGAGCACAACGGCACGTACTACCGATACACCAAGGACGAGCGGGGCGGCGCCACGTGCGGCAAGTACATCACCTCGCACACCTCGACCTCGCTGACCAGCACCAACTGGCGGCGGCAGGCCGAGTGCATCGGGCAGGGGACGATCAGCCGGGGCGAGGGCCCGCTGGTGTTCAAGTCCAACACCGAGAACCGCTGGTACCAGTTCATCGACGAGTACGGCGGCCGCGGGTACGTACCGTTCGAAACCACCGACCTCCCCAGCGGCCATTGGACCGAGTCCTCGTCGTATGACCTGCCGTCCTCACCGCGCCACGGCACGGTGCTGCCGGTCACGGCGGCCGAATACGACCGGCTGGAGCAGACATACAGCGGCGGCAGTGGCGACGCGGTCACCCTTGCCGCCCGGCACAGCGGGAAATGCGCCGACGTGGCGAGTAGCTCGACCGCGAACGGCGCCACGTTGCAGCAGTGGTCCTGCCATGACGGGACGAACCAGCAGTGGACGCTGCGGGATCTGGGCAACGGCTACATGCAGTTGGTAGCGCAGCATTCGGGAAAGTGCCTGGATGTGGCCTCCAGCTCGACCGCGAACGGCGCCACGTTGCAGCAGTGGTCCTGCCATGACGGGACGAACCAGCAGTGGCAGCTGCGCGACGCCGGTGACGGATACGTGTCGCTGGTTGCCCGGCACAGCGGGAAGTGCGTGGACGTCTCCAGCAGATCCAGCGCCGACGGAGCCCGGTTGCTCCAGTGGTCCTGCCACGGCGGCACCAACCAGCAGTGGCGACGGAGTGCAGCATGAACCCCACACGGAAAGGACATCGGATGCGCAGGACCCTCAAGACCGCGCTGGCCGCAGCCCTCGGCTTAGTGCTGTCCGCGTCGCTTGTCGTGGTGCTCAGCGGGCAGGCGCATGCGGACGAGCCGACTTCCCTTGTCGCCCTGCACAGCGGGAAATGCGTTGCGGTGGTCGGCGGCTCGACCAGCGACGGCGCGGAGATCGGCCAGTGGCCCTGCGACGGCGACACGAACCAGATGTGGGACCTGCGGGAGGTGGGCAACGGCTACGTGCAGGTCGTCGCACAGCATTCCGGCAAGTGCCTGGACGTGGCGGGCCGCTCGACCGCCGACGGTGCCAGGGTGCTGCAGTGGTCGTGTCATAGCGGGCCGAACCAGCAGTGGCAGCTGCGCGACGCCAGTAACGGCCAAGTGTCGGTGGTGGCCCGGCACAGCGGGAAGTGCCTGGATGTGTCCGGCAGGTCGGGCGAGGACGGAGCCCGAATGCAACAGTGGTCCTGCCACGGCGGCACCAACCAGATGTTTGGGTTTGACCGCGACGGTGAGGGCGGCAACAACAACCCGGCGCTGCCTGGTCTGTACGCCGACCCCAACGTCGCCTTCTTCGAGGACCGGTTCTGGATCTACCCGACCACAGATGGGTTCGACGGCTGGAGCGGCACGCAGTTCAAGGCGTTCTCCTCCCCGGACCTGGTCAACTGGACCGATCATGGGGTGATCCTCGACCTTGGCGAGGACATCTCCTGGGCGGACCGCAACGCCTGGGCGCCGACCATCGCGGAACGCGATGGCAAGTACTACTTCTACTTCAGCGGCGGTAAGGCCAGCGGTGACACCCGCAAGAACCTGGGTGTCGCGGTCGCCGACTCACCGGCAGGCCCGTTCCGGGACGCGCTGGGGCGACCCCTGGTCTCGGCGGGATCCTTCGGCGGGCAGATGATCGACCCCGCGGTGTTCACCGACGACGACGGGCAGCCCTACCTATATTGGGGACAGGGATATGCGTACCAGGTTCCGTTGAATGGGGACATGGTCTCCTTCGACCGGGCGAAGGTGGAGAGGTACCGGCCGAGCGGCTATAACGAAGCCGCCTTCGTGTTCAAGCGCGACGGGCGTTACTACTTCCTGTGGTCAGAGAACGATACCCGCAGCGAGAACTACCAGGTCGCCTATGCGACGGGGCCATCGCCGATAGGGCCGTGGAGCCGCAAGCAGGTCATTTTGCGCAAGGACCTCTCGCTCGGGATCAAGGGCACCGGCCACTGCTCCGTGGTCCAGGTACCAGGGCGGGACGAGTGGTACATCGTGTACCACCGGTTCGCCATCCCGAACGGTGATGGCACGCACCGGGAGACTGCGATCGACCGGCTCGAGTTCAACGCCGATGGCACCATCAGGCCGGTGACACCGACGTTGCAGGGTATCGACCCGGTGCACCGCTGATGCCTAAGCCTTGATCCACCGGGCAATGGCCGGTCCGCACGAGGCTTCGCTGTTGCCGCCGCCGGACGAGGCGTTCGAGACGTGGCTGGTCCTGACCCTGCGGGTTGACCGGTACGGGTGATCACGGTGAAGATGTTCCGTTCCCCAACCGAAGCCCTCGACCAGGCCCGGGCGGACCGACGCACTACATGATTTCTTCGTGGCGTCAAGGCGGCGCAGCGCGGCAATGTCGGTATGACGGGGCCTTTCCAAGGTCAGCGGCCCCTGCAGGGGGCTCTCCTCATTCCCAAGTCTCAGCAGGTTCGATCACCTTTGGCCGAACTCATGCTGACCCCATGCTGACCTTCTTGATGCGCTGTCAGGTTTGTCCGAGGGGCGCTGTACCGGCCTTGCATGCATGGCGCGCGGGCGCCTGCCGGGCCGCTGAGGCCCGGCAGGCGCCCGCCTTCGACGCGACGCGGGACGTCACTCGTTGTGCAGGACCCGGGCGATGGTCTGCCGAGCCGCCACACGCGCCGGTATCACTGCGCCGAGTGCGGCGATCGCCACCCCGGCCAGCGCTGGCAGCGCCAAGGTCTCCGTGTGCCAGACGTCCAGCATCCGGGCCGGGAAGGCGAGGTGGGCGCTGTGCTCGGTCATCGGGATCACCACGCGGTAGGCCGCGACACCCAGTGGCAGCCCCAGAATCCCGCCGACCAGACCGAGCCCGGCCATGGACACCACCAGCATCACCGTGACCTGGCGTGGCGTCATGCCGATCGACTTCAGCATTCCCAGGTCGCGCCGCCGCTCCCGGCTGCTCAGTACGACGGTGTTGAACACGCCCATCGCGGCGACCACCGTCAGCATCAGGGTCAGCGCGGACGCGGAGCTGATCACCGTCACGGCCCCGGTGTTCACCGACGTCTGCGCGCTCGGATAGAGCCCGGGATCGGCGGTCCGAACGGCCGCCATATAGGCGCTGACATCGGCCCCGGGGGTGAGCCGCACCCAGTACTGGTCGGCCTGCGCGTCCGGTTCCAGGGCAGTCACCGTCGCCCAGTCCGCGCGTATCCAGTCCGCCGGCCCGACCATGACCTCTCCGACCAGGGTCACGCGCTCCTTCCGACCGTCCGCAGCGGCCAGTGTGAACGAGTCGCCGAGACGCAGACCGTACTTGGACAGGAACCTCCCGGAGGCCACCACCTCTCCGGGCGCCCGCATCCACCGGCCCCTCGCCAGGTCGTCCTGGAGAACGGACCGGCCCCCGCGCGCACCCTGGATCGACACCTCCTGGCTCTGCCCGAGCAGCCGTACGTCGGCGAAACCCACGGCGGACACGTCCGCGGCATGCGGCAGAGAGCGCAACAGGGCCTGTGTCTCGGTGTCGCGGTGATGCGGGACGGTCTGCCCGAACCTGGCTTCCCCGCGCGAGACGACGACCTGCAGCCTGCCGACGCCCTCGACGGTGTCGCCGTAGGAGACCATCGTCGTCGACAGCCCGGTGGCGAAGGTCACCGTCGCCACCCCGAGCAGTACCGCGGAGACGGTGAGCAGCGCCCGTCCGGGCCGTGCGAAGGGCAGGCCCAGGCCCAGGCTCACCGAGCGCGGCAGCCGCACCCCGGTCAGCCACCGCTGCACCGCGAGCCCCCGTCCGCCACTGGGCGCGCTGCCCGCGCTGATCGCACGTGCCGCGGAGAGCCGGTGCGCGCGCAGCGCCGGTATCAGCGCGGCCAGCAGCACCACCGCGGGCATGCCCAGCGCCGTGGTCGCGTACACCCAGGAGCTGACCGTCGCCGCGCTGTTCACCATGGTCAGATCCGCGCCCTGGAAGACCTGGTGCAGCAGCGGTCGGGCCACCACCGCGCCCAGAGCCGTGCCGGCCAGCGCGCCGGCCGTCGCGGGGACGCATACCATCACCAGATAGACCGCGACCACCTGATTGGGCGTGAACCCCAGGGACTTGAGCACCCCGATGTGCCGGAAGCCGGACACCACGGCACCGCTCACCACATTGCCCACGATCAGGACCGCCACCAGCAGGCCGAGGATGCCGAAGGCCATGAGGAACGGCACGAAGGCGTTGGGCGCGGCCGCGACCTGCGCCTTCAGCGTCAGATACGACTGGTGGGCGAGCAGCGATCCAGACGGCAGGCCGGCGGTCGCCGCTGTGGTGCTCGCTGTGACCTGCCGGGCTGTCGCGGCCTGGTCGAACCGGTACAGCATCTGGTACGTCGTGGGGTGCAGAGCCCCGATCTGCTGCGGGGAGACCCATGCCTGCGCGGTCTGGCTCACGCTGGACGCGAGGCCGACGACGGTCTGCGGTGGCAGCCCGTGCAGCCGGATCCGCTTGCCGATCGGCGAGTGCGGACCCTTGGCTATCCCGGGCGCGTCCGGCAACTCCAGGACGATCTGGCCGGGGTCGGTGGCCCAGTGCCCGGCGAACAGGTCCAGCCGGTCCACCGGACCACCGGGGTCTGCCCGCCCCACCACGGTCCGCGGGCCGGAACCTATCGCGGGTATTTCGGCGGCCACGCTCTGTGGCATGTCGAGCACGGCTTCCGGGAACGGCCCCGCCGAGGCCCGCACACCCGAACGGTGCGCTGTCCGCGCCAGCTCCGCGCGGGAAACCTTCGACGCGTCGAAGGTCGCGACGACGTGCGCGCCTTGCGCCTGGCCGAAGAGCCGGTCGAACGGCCCGGACGCGACGTCCAGCAGGCCCAGTGCGACCACCAGGGCCACACTGGAGACGAGGACCACCGCCCCGATCACGCCCGTCTGCAGCCGACGGCGGCGAACGGCCGCGCGCGAGGCCCGCCACACCGCGCTCATGCCGACCGCTCCAGGGTCCGCTCACCAATGATCCGGCCGTCCGCCATGGTCACCAGGCGGCTGGCGCAGCGCGTGGCCAGCCGCTGGTCGTGCGTCACCAGCAGCAGGGTCTGGCCCAGTTCGTTGAGGTCGATGAGCAGGTCCATCACCTGCTCGCCCGAGTGGCTGTCCAGCGCGCCGGTCGGCTCGTCCGCCAGCAGCAACGCAGGACGGTTCATCAGCGCGCGGGCCACCGCGACACGCTGACGCTCGCCGCCGCTGAGCGCGGCGGGGTAGACGTTCTTGCGGTCGGCGATGCCGAGTTCCTCCAGCAACTCCAGCGCCCGGCGCCGGGCCTGGCGGACCGGGGTGCCGGTGAGCTGGGCGGCCAGGGCGACGTTGTCGATCGCGGGCAGGTCGTCGATGAGGTTGAAGAACTGGAAGATCATGCCGATCCGGCGGCGCCGGAACAGCGCCAGACCGGTCTCGTTCAGCCCGCCCAGATCCTCGCCGTGCACGCGCACCGAGCCGGCGCTCGGCCGGTCCAGCCCGGCGATCATGTTGAGCAGGGTGGACTTGCCGCAGCCGGACGGACCCATCACCGCCACCGCCTCCCCGGCGCCGATCTCCAGCGACACCCCGTTCAGCGCGACGGTGTCGCCGTATTCCTTGCGCAGGCCGCTCATCCGGACGACTTCCTGGTCACGCACGACGGCCGAGTCGGCCTCCGGGGCCGTACTGTTGATGTCTTCGGTGGTCATGGCAGGGACGGTAGGCGGCGTGCACCTCCCGAGCATCAGCCCCCGGATGTAACCTGCGGCACTGATCATCCTGACGATGTACGGGAGGCCGCCGCCCGTACGGCGGTGGCGGCCGAGCGCGCCCGCATCGCCCGCGAGCTCCACGACATCGTCAGCCACAAGGTCAGCCTGATGGTCGTCCAGGCGACCGCCGCCCGTGAGGTACTGGCCACCCTGCCGGACGCGGCGGAGTCCGCACTGCAGGCGGTCGAGGGTGCCGGACGCGACGCGATGACCGAACTGCGCCACCTGCTCGGCCTGCTCGCTCCGTCGCCCGACGGCTACGATCCATGCGGGCAGCCGCAGTGTGCAGTGGGCGAGCTGGAGGAATGCGTCGTGTATGTCGTCTCGGGCTTTCCAGCGGGTCCGTAGGCGGCGGGGTCCGTGGAGCCAGGCGATGGCGGACTCGGCAACCCTCCGCACCCGGCCCAGGCCCGAGCCGTGCGGTTGTCCGCGCCGGGCGATCTTGCGGTCACGGCCGTCGCCGCGTTCGACAAGACGTACGGCCCGCAGTGGCCCAAGGTAGCCCGGAAGATCACCGACGATTGCGTTTTACGACTTCCCCGCTGAGTACTGGGTCCACCTGCGTACCACGGATCCCATCGAATCGCCCTTCGTAACCGTGCGGCTGCGGACCAAGGTCACCAAGGGAGCAGGTAGCGCGGCCGCCGCCCTCGCGATGGTCTTCAAGCTCGTCGAGTCCGCCCAGGCCCGCTGGGGCTCCGTGAACGCACCCCACCTCGTTGCCCTCGTGCGAGCCGCAGCCCGCTTCGAACGCGGCCACCTCGTCGAACGCCCCAAGGATCACATAGCCCGTACAACCTCAACCAACCTACAGGTATGGACAATTACTCGACGGCACCCCAGCCGATGGCGTCTGCGGCAAGCGCCCCCCTCCGGCCCTCTGTCGTCAGTGCCGCCAGTCCCGCTCGGGCAGCCCAAGCCAGATGTCGGGCGGCCCGGTGACCGCGCGGATGTCGGGTGGGCGCACACCCGCGTAGGCGCAGCAGAAGGCGATGGCGTTCCCTCGTGCGAGGTAGCCGACGAGGACCTCGCGGGACGTGGCGTCGGGGCGAGGCTCACCGCCAGGGTGCAGGTCCGAGCCCTCGGCGTAGCCGTCGCGGAAGATCCGGCCCTGATCACCGCTCTTCGGGTTGGCGTACAGCCCATGGGCGACGGTTCCTGATGACAGAGCCGCCAGTACGCCGGGCATCTGAGGGGTGTAGCCCCAGGGCTGGGTCAGGATGCAGCCGCCAGGTACGTCGGTGGCGCCGATGATCTCCCCATGAGTCCTCCCCTGGCCGCGCAAGGGGGGCTCGTGGGAAGGGTCCTCCTCTGTAACAGCGAACGGCGTGGCATCCAGCCGGCGCACTGCCTCCGTGGCGCTGATGCCCGCGACGCACGCCAGGCCGAGCCCCTCGAAGCGGTGACCGGCGAAGATCTCGACCAGCCGAGGAGCTTCGGCGGCCACAGCGCGCTCGTCGTCCGTCAACCCGCCCTCGCCCGCCGGAAGCGGGACCAGGTCCGGCGCTGGGCCCGCCAGGCTCAGCCGTCCAGGCGACCAGCCCGCCATCATCGGCCGCCACGGGTCCGCACCGGCGGCGAGCAGGATGCGCGCGTTGTCTGAGCGGCCGTGGTAGACGGCGGACCACAGCGCGCTGCGTCCCCGCTCCTCGGAGTCGATGTCGGTCACGCGTCCGGCCAACTCCGCGACCACCTCCGGGGAGCCCTCCTCGGCCGCGACATGCAGCGGCCGACGGTCGCCCCAGACGATGCCGTCAGCCTCGGCGCCGGCGTCCAGGAGGGCCCTGATCCTGGGCAGATTCGTCCAGTCGCCGTGCACGACTCCTGACCATCCGGGCGCGTCCAGGCCCATGAGGCTCCTCCGTGCGGCAGTACTGGGAGTCCGGGGCAGGCACGCCCGCCCCGGACCGGGGATCACTCTGCTATGTCGACGTAGAACGCATCGCCGTCGAGAATGCGGTCGGCACCGTACCAGGCGCCGAGACGTGAACCGGCTTCCTGGTTGTCGCCCGAGGCGAGGGCTCGGGCGGAGAAGCGGCCGTACGGCTCGTTCGCCTGGTACTGGTCGCGTGCCGATCCTTCGTAGGTGGTCGCGAACGGGTATTCGTCACAATCCTTCCCGTTATCCGAATAGTTCGGCCACTGGGCCCGGCAGACACTGATCGCCGCGGCACGGTTCTGATTGCGCCGCGTGCTGTCGTGGAACAGGCGGTGCAGCGGATCGGCGGCCGAGTCACCCGGAATGGTCTTGGTGTAGTTGACCTTCGGATACGTCTGTGTGTCCGCGTGGTTCTGGGCGTCGTAGATGTGCTGGGCGGTCTCGTCGACCTCCGGGTCGCTCAGGCTGTAGCGCAGGTAGGGGTCCACGCGGTCGAAGATCGAGCCGGTGCTGTTGGGGAGATACCAGGCGGAGTCGAAGCGGGCGCTGGTCTCCGGGCCGTCGGAAGTATAGGTCCGTCCGGCGGCCGTGAAGTCGTACTTGAACTGGAACGTCCCATGCTTGACCTGCTCGCCGAGGGCGGGGGAGGCCGGCTGCGCGGGGGAGGTGAAGTACAGCACACCGTCCTCATACCGGCGCCACTGCTGAACGCTCTGGGTGACCCGGTCGAACGGGGGCTGCGAGAAGCAGGCGCCTGAGGAGGAACCGGCGCACTCGGCCCGGACGGTCAGCATCCCTCCGTTGCTCACGCCGGACGCGACGATCTCGTCCACGTAGACGTGCCAGTCGATCTCCCGCAGGCCCTGGTAGCCGGTACCGATGTGGGTCACGCGGGCGGAGAAGGATCCGATTTTCCGACAGAAGATCCATGTGCAGCGGTACTGCTCAGCCGCGATGACGCCTATCTGGCAGTAGGCGAAGTGGTTCTTGATCCAGCCCTGTGGTCGGCCGGACAGGTCACTGCGTTCCCGGCACTCCTGGACGGTGATGCCGTCGTAGAATGCCTCGAAGTCCCCGGTCGGCTCAGCGAACTTCTCGCTCGGCACGACGTACCGTGCGCCGTCTTCACGGGCTATTGCGCGTGCCTCGTCGGCCGTTGTCACCGTGGCCTGGGTGTCCGGCGTGGGCGTCGGAAGCTTCTCCCGCGGTATCCGCTTCCCCTTGTCGGCGATACCAGCGACCAGTTCGGGCGCCGGCTTACCGTCGGTCGTCAGATGGTCCGGCCCGGTCAGGAAACGCACGACTCCTACTGTCTCCTCAGCGGTGTCCGCGTCGACAGCCGCTGCGGCGCCGGGCAGCAGCGTGCCAACGAGCAGAGCCGATGTGACCATCAACAGGCCGGTGCGTATGCGTCTTAAGGGACCCGTCACTGTTCCCCCCTATTTCACGGGGAGACGGCGCCGGGCAGATCCGGCCTCGACGAGCATGCGTGCGCTGACGTCCCCCCGAACACGCCGCCTTTGAGGCTAGGAGCTTGGATGAGTGCATGTCAATACTTCAACTTGGATGTGGTGGTCGCATCAATTCCTATGGCGGACGGAGTGAACGGCGCGCCTGGCGAGCGCGATGCGGCCGTCGCCAACCTCAAGAAGCGCCTGACCGCAAGGACCTGGGAGTGCACGCTCCTGGCGAAGAACTGAAGGCTGCCCGGCCCGACATCGGTCAGGACGGTCTTGGAGCGTTTGCCGTTGCGGGAGTTGCCGCCGTCCTTGCCCGCCGGATCGTGCTTGTCATAGCTTCAGTGATGGGACCTTTGGCCGGGCTCCTATGAAGTCACAGACGCCCGACCGGCTGCGCGCAGCGACACCGCTTGGGAGATCGACAATTCCAAGCAAGGACAACCAAGTGGTCGGTCAGCTGCCGGGTCAGACCCTCCAAGCGGTACCGCGGGATACATCATCACTGTCAGCTGCTGCAGCAGCCCGCCCTTCCCGGTCAGCTGCAGGCCCTCAGCCTGGGCCCGGCCCACCAGCTCGTCGATCAACTGGTCGTCCACGGCCTTCGCCGACACAGCCTTCGTGGGCGCGACAGCCTCGGACTCGGACACGTTCTCAGTGGTCATCGATGCATCTTGCGTGATCGGGAGTTACACCGAACGTCTGGCTCTGTCCGGTAATCGGTGGTAGCGCTGTGTAGTGATTCACTGGAGGAGGATGCGGTGGCGGAGCAGGGGAACCCGGCTCGGCCGT
>NZ_JACTVI010000108.1 GCF_014495685.1 Streptomyces sp. TRM68367
CCCTCGCCAGCGCGGCAGGACTCACCCACCCACCGGAGATCAAGACAGCGAGTTATTAATCGGCAAGCCCTAACTACACGGCATTGGGGCTAGTGCGCCACGCGGTAGCGGAGACAGACGACTCTCGAGCTGAAGGTGCGGGTCTCGACGAGTTCGAGATCCACCCGGCGCTCGCGCTGGGGAAAGAACGGAATGCCACCGCCAACCAGCACCGGGTAGACCATGGCCCGGTACTCGTCGATCAGACCCAACGCGGCCGCCTCGGCGGCGAGAGTCGCGCCGCCGATCGCGATGTCGCCCTCCCCCGGTTCGGTTCGCAACCGCTCGATCTCCTCCGCCAGGCCGTCGGAGGCCAGGCGGGCATTGCCCTGCACCGCCGACAGCGTGGTGGAGAACACCACCTTTGGGAGCGGCTTCCAGATCGCGGCCCACTCGAGCATTGAGTCGTCGAGCGACGGATCCTGGTCGGCGGTCTCCCAGTACAGCATCGTCTCGTACAGCCGTCGTCCCAACAGGTGGACGCCGACCTCTCGTATCTCGTCGATCCAGAAGCGAAAGACCTCCTCGTCGGGCGCCGTCCAGTCGAAGGCGCCGTCCGGCCCGACGATGTAGCCGTCAAGTGAGACGCCCATCGAATAGGTCACGCTGCGCATCAGCAGTCCTCCTCGGTGACGGGTTTGACAGTACGACCGCCGGACGCCGCAGGACTCATCGCGGCTCGCGGGAACCCCTGGGCCAAGGCGGTCCCTTCCGGGGCATGGCCGTCCCGGCGTGCCCCGGCGGCGTGCTGGTGAGTCCGGCAGACCGTGGAGTCGACGGTCACCGTCCAGCCGATGCGACCGCGCGCGTTGGTTCTGGCCTGGAACTTGGTGAGCAGCCCTGTCCACACTCCCAGGCGCTGCCAGCGGCGGAACGGTCCGTAGACCGTTCCGTCAGGGCCCATAGCAGGGCGGGAGGTCCCGTCACGGAGCGCAGAAGCGGCTCCAGCACACTGCCTGGTGATGGGTGGGGTGGGGCGGGTGGGTCGGTGGTGTGGTGGGAGTTATTCGGCGATCGATGTGCGTTCCCACCACTGGTATACGGTCACCTCACCCTCCTCGGTCTGCTCGTGGCGCGTAGTGACCTTGTAGTGCTCGTAGCCGCCGTGGTGGGGGATCTTCAGTTCCTGGCCGGGTGGGGTGATCGGGACGATCTTGCCTGCCAGGTCGTCCGGGCCGCCGTCCAGGAGTGCTTTGGTGGTCATAGGTCCAGTCTCGGCACGGGGGTGGTTCGCGCATCTTGGGGCCACCCCCGGACCTCGGCTCGGTCAGGCCGCGTTCCCGTGGCAGTCCTCGTACGACTGGCCCGAGCCGCACCAGCACACCGTCCCCTTCTGGGGTGGCCAGGCCACCGCTCGGCCGCGGGCCGCCAGGGTCGTCGCGTACTGGGGGAGCAGCGTCGCGTCGGTCGGGGAGGTGCCCTCCGAGGCGGCGAAGGCCTCGTAGGACGGGACCGTGCCGGTCACGATGCCCAGGTTGGGGGTGCCGGAGGATGCCAGTTCCCGGAGCGAGGCCTCTATCGTCGCCAGGTGTTCCTCAAGGGAGGGGTACTCCGCCGACAGTGACGGGTACGCCGCGACCAGTTCCGTCAGTTCGTCCCCCGGCCAGTGGAGCATGGCCACCGGGAAGGGGCGGGAGAGGGCCTCGCGGTAGGCGCCCAGTTCGGCTCGGAGGCGGGAGAGTTCGGCTTGCAGTTCTGCCGGGTTGTCCGAGCCCAGGGACCATACGCGCTTGGGGTCGTGGAGCTCGTCCAGGGAGACCGGCATGGAGTGGAGGGTGTCGGCCAGGGCGTCCCACTCGTCGTGGGCGGCGCCCAGCATGCGGCGCACCCTGTGGCGGCCGATCAGGAGGGGATGCGTCGCGTACGGGGGGTCCGCCACGTCCGCCAGCAGGAGGCTTGCTCCCTGCGTGAATGTTTCCTGCGCTGTCTCCAGCTCGTCGTGGGATTCCAGGGACTCCGCGATGATCACCCAGGGGGCGGGGTCGCGCGGGGCGGCGGCGCGGACGCCGTCGATGATCGCGCGGGCCTCGGCCTCGTGGCCGTACTCCCAGAGGTTCGAGGCCTTGAGGGCGCGGACGAGGTGGGGGTTCTCCAGGGGGCCGGCGTCGGAGAGGAGACGGTCGTAGAGGGTGCTCGCGGCGGGGCGGTCGCCGGCCAGTTCCAGGTGGGCCGCGGCCCGCAGGAGCAGGGCCTCGGCGTCCTCGGGATACAGGCCGGCGGTCCGCTCCAGGCGTGCCGCTTCGGCGGAGTGGTCGACGTTTTCGGCGGGCGTGTCGGGGCGCATAGGGGACACCGTACTGCCGACCGCCGACACGGGAGAGTGAAGGGAGCGACAAGAGAAGGGATGGTTTCAGCAGGTGGGACGGCCTCAGCGCATGCCGATGTCGAAGTTTCCGTTGCCGAGGTACCTCGGGGGGACGTAGCCGCTCACGCCCGTGGTGTTGTCGGTGATGCGCGTCCACTGGACGTCGTAGCCGACGAAGCAGTGCTTGGTGACGGAGTGGGAGCGGTAGCCGAGGCCGTTGACGGGGTGGTTCGTGCCGCCGTCGCCGTCGTGGCGATCGGGGTGATCGCCGCCACGGCGAGAGCGGTGGCGGCGATCAGGCGGGGCAGCGGGCGCCGCATGGTGGCTCCGTGGGTGTGGGGCGGAGGTGTGTCCGGCTCGGCTCCGACGGTAGTGAGCCGTCGCCGGGGGCGCCGCGGGCTTTTCCACACCGTCAAAGGACCGTCAAAGAGGTGAAAGCGGGTGAACGCCGTGGAACGGTGCCCGGCGAACCAGACCGGACCGGGCGCCAGGAGCCCGAGCCCGGTCCGGTCACCGTGTGCCGTGTCCCGTCGCTGTCAGACGACCGTGGCAGCAGGGTCGCCGAGCAGCAGGATCCCCGCGACCGCCGGATCACGACGGCCGCGGATCACCACGGCCGTCCGGTGATCGCGCCCGTCCGACGATCGCGCCCGTCCGATGGCCCCGCCCGTCAGAGCGCCACCCCGTCCACCTGCAACGTCTGCACCGACCTCGCCGCGAACGGCACGCTCACCGACTTGCCGTTCAGGCGGATGTCCGAGCGGGCCGTGTAGAGGTCGCCGCCGCCCGTCGTCACCGTGTTCCAGCGGGGGACCAGGCCGCCCGAGCCGCCCGTGACGGAAGAGAAGCGCGACAGGTCGAACGTCAGGGTCTGGGCGGACGTCGACGTGTTCGCGGCCACGATCACCAGGCGCCTCGCTGCCCGGTCCAGTGCCGCCACCGCGTAGCTCACGCCCGTGTCCAGGATGGTCATGCCGGGGCGGATGTGGCGGCTGAACTGGGCCATCACGTAGTACTTCGTCTGTATGGCGCCGGGCTGGAGCGTGTTCGGGTCGTACGCGATCATCGCCCAGCCCGACGACGGGTCCATGACCTGCCAGTAGCACCAGGCCGTCGGGTGCAGCCAGCGGAAGTCGTAGAGCAGGTTGCTCGCCATGGTCATGCCGGTGCCGTCGCGGTCGCCGGTCTCGGAGTTCCACAGGACCTTGCGGGAGGTGGTGACCACGTCCGTGTAGAGCAGGTCGCGGCGGCCGCCCGAGCCCTGGTAGCCGTGCACGTTCACCTGGCTCACCAGAGCCTTCGTCGAGGAGCTGAAGGAGTTCCAGGTGGTGCGGGCCAGGTCGTAACTGGTCTCGTCCGACGCCGCGATCCTGGTGCCCGTCAGGCCGCGCTTGTCCAACTCGCTGCGCAGGTGCGGCAGTACGGCCGACTGGACCGTCGCGTCCATGTGGCAGCCCTCCTGCGTGCCCGTCGCCGTCCACCAGGAGGAGCTGGGCTCGTTGAAGGGGTCGACCGTCGCGAAGTTCACGCCCCAGTTGGTGCGCGCGTGCAGCGCGACCGCGGCGAGGTGGGAGGCGTGCTGGCGGTAGTTCCAGGGCTGGAGGTTGTTGCCGCCGTTCGCCGCGCCCGAGGGGTTGTGGTTGAGGCACATCCACCACATGGGGGAGTTGGCGAACAGCTCGCTCACGGCGCCCCGCTGGGTGGCCTTCTGGAGCATCGCGCGCTGGGCAGCGTCCGCCGACCACTTCCAGGCCGACGACGTGGGGTCTTCGTTGCGCCAGTCCTGCCAGAAGCCCTCGATCTGCTTGAAGCCGGGGATGTTGGCCGACTCCACCATGGTCTCGCCCTCGACGCTGTTCCAGCTGCACGCGCCGAGGTTGTAGCGGGCGATGTTGAGGCCGAGGCCGGGGAGTGTACGGCCGTTGTACGACACGGACTTGGTGGTGAAGAAGAGGTCGGCGAAGTCGTCCCGGGCGCCGAAGACGTTGGCCCACCAGGCCAGGGAGGTGCCCCAGCCCTCCCAGCTGCCGTACGTCGTCGAGGGGTTGACGGCGATGGTGGCGTCCGCGTGTGCGGTGCCCGTCGCCAGGGCGCTGCCGAGGAACGTACCGCCTGCTGCGGCCAGCAGGGTTCTGCGTCTGATCACGGCTCCTCCGTAGGTGGGGGGTGGCACGCACGTCACGCAACGGCGGTTCCCTGATCCGGCGTTGCGGCGGTCTGTCCCGTTCGTGCCACCAGGCAGCATCGGGTGTGACGGGTGGGGTGTCGAGAGTGGCGACAGGCCTTTTTCCAACCTGTGTACGAAGTGTCGAACAGGGGAGGAGCGGCGCATGTGGCTGATGACTTGAGGGCTCGCCCCTTATCGTGCGGGCGGCCCCGCTCGCGGGGCACCGCAACACCCACGGCGAGCCCTTCCGGTACATCAACCGGCTGCGGCCCGAGGACACCATCGAGGTCGAGACGGCAGCCGCGGTCTACACGTACGCCGTCGACCGGACCCTGCCGCGCACCTCGGCCCACGACACGGGCGTCATCCGGCGCGTGCCCAGGAGCCTGACCAGGCCCGCGTACGGCTACGACGACCCCGGCCACTACCTCACCCTCACCACCTGCACCCCCGAGTACACCTCCATGTACCGGCTGGTGGTGTGGGGAAAGCTCGTGGCTGTACGCCCGCGCTGACCGCCGTCAGGCGAGGAGTTCACGGGCCAGCGTCTCGGCGGTGAGGACGTCGTAGACGTCGATGGTGCACAGGGCCGCGTAGACGTCCGTGGCCGACCGTACGTCCTGGCCGCTGCGGAAGACCCCGGCGGGCCAGGAGGAGAACATCCGGACGCGGACGCCGTCGGCGTCGGCGCGCACCTCGCGGTAGAAGGCCGCCAGTTCCGGTTCGGTACGGCCCGCCTCGCGCACCAGCGTGATGACGTCGCCCGCGCGCTCGAACAGGCGCCGGTCGAAGGCCGCCATCGCCGCCAGCTGCCGGGCGGGCGTGGCCTGCGGTGCCTCCAGCTCACCGAGCAGCCGCGACACGTCGGCGGACAGGTCGGCGGCGTCGGCCAGGGCACGGGTGACCGCGACCGCCGTACGGCCTTCCTGCCGCAACGCGATCCCGACGCCCGGGGACGCACCAGGGCGGGCCGTGCTGTACCGGTGAGTCGTACCGCCCCGGGGTCCACTCCGTGAACGGGGTATTGCGGAGTGGAACCCCAGCTTGGAGGATCGACCAGTCCTCCGATGGCTGCGTCCGCCGCACCGGGCCGTATGCCTCGGGTGGGGCCAGCGATCGAGGGAGACTGATCATGAAGCTGCTGCGAGTCGGTACGGCGGGGAGGGAGCGGCCCGCGTTGCTCGACGCCGAGGGGACCCTCAGAGACCTGTCGGGCCTCGTGTCGGACATCGACGGCGCGCTGCTCGCCGACGACGCCGCGCTCGCCCGGGTACGCGCCGCGGCCGACGCCGGTGACCTGCCAGTGCTGGACGGGGCGGGGCTGCGGATCGGGCCGCCGCTGGGGCGGATCGGCAAGATCGTGTGCATCGGGCTCAACTACCACGACCACGCCCGCGAGACCGGGGCCGAGCCGCCCGCCGAGCCGGTGATCTTCTTCAAGGCGGCGGACACGGTGGTCGGGCCGAACGACACGGTGCTCGTCCCGCGCGGGTCCGTGAAGACCGACTGGGAGGTCGAGCTGGCGGTCGTCATCGGACGTACGGCCCGGTATCTGGGGTCGGCGCGGGAGGGGCTGGCGCATGTCGGGGGGTACGCGGTCGCGCACGACGTGTCCGAGCGGGAGTTCCAGATCGAGCGGGGCGGGACCTGGGACAAGGGCAAGAACTGCGAGACGTTCAATCCGCTGGGGCCGTGGCTGGTGACCGCCGACGACGTTCCCGACCCGCAGGATCTCTCGCTCAGGCTGTGGGTCAACGGGGAGCTGAAGCAGGACGGTACGACTGCCGAGCAGATATTTCCGGTCGGGGAAGTCGTGCGGTACGTCAGTCAGTTCATGACCCTGTACCCCGGTGATGTCATCAACACCGGGACGCCGGCGGGGGTGGCGTTGGGGCAGCCGGAGCCCAAGCCCTTCTTGCGGGCTGGGGATGTCGTCGAGTTGGAGATTGACGGGCTCGGGCGGCAGCGGCAGGAGTTCAAGAACGCCTGAGGGGTGGGGGACTGCGGTTGGTTGGCGGCTGCGGGTGGGGTGTGGCTGGTCGCGCCCACGCGGCGGAGCCGCATATCGATACAGTCCCGCGCCCCTCAGGGTTGGTCAGCTCACGGCAGCAGAGCAGCGAGGCTGCGCCAGCCCTCCCTCGAAAGCGTGTCGCGGGGGCCGTCCTCGACAACCTGGAGGGCCACGTGGTCGGCGCCCGCTGCGTGGAAGGCCTCGAATCCGCTGCCGTATGCGGTCCTCGTCGCCCCACGCGAACACCGCGTCCACCAGGCGGTCGCTGCCTCCGTCGGTCAGGTCGTCCTCGGTGAAGCCGTGCCGGAGGAAGTTGTTGGTGTAGTTCGGCAGGGCGAGGTACATGGCGAGGTAGTCGCGGGCCACGGTGCGGGCGCGGGCCGGGTCCTGCTCCAGGACGACCTTCAACTCGGGGGCGAGGAGCGGGCCTTCGCCCATGATCTCGCGGGCGTACGCGGTGTGCTCGGGGGTGACCAGGTACGGGATCGACCCGGCCGCCCGGTCGCGCGACAGCTCCAGCGTCTTCGGGCCGAGGGCGGCCAGCAGGCGGCGGTCCGCCGGCACCCCGGCGGCGTCCAGGGCGTCGAGGTAGGCGACGAGGGCGGAGTAGGGGCGGCGGTACTGGTCCGTGAGCTTCGCGTGGCTGACGCCGAGGCCGAGCAGGAAGCGGCCGGGGTGGGCCGCCTCCACCTCGGCGAAGCTCGCGGCACTCGCCTCCGCCTCGTGCTGCCAGATGCTCTGGATGCTGGTGGCGACGGTGATCCTCGCCGTCGCCTCGATCAGCGGTACGGCGTGGCGGGCGGCGCTGCTGCCGCCCAGCCAGACGGCGCCGTAGCCGAGTTCCTCCAACTCGGCGGCGGCCTCGTCGAGTTCGCCGCGCCGTGCCGGGTCCTCGGAACGCAGGCCGAAGCTCCAGATGCCGTACCTGCCGACCGTGTCCTTCAGGGGGGTGCTCATTGGTTCCGGTCCCTCCGGTGGGGTCGCTGTGCCGTGATCATCACGCGTACGGACAGTGCCAACCGGAGGGTGCCCGCGGATCATCCCGTCAGGCCCGGGAACCTCACGGCTTCAGGAACTCCTCCAGCGCCTCCACCACGAACCGGTGGTCCTGCAACTGCGGCAGCCCGCTCACCGTCACCGCGCCGATCACGCCCACGCCCTCGACGGTGACCGGGAACGAACCGCCGTGCGCCGCGTAGGTGCCGGGGTCGAGGCGGGAGGACTCCTCGAACGTCGTGCCCTTGGCGCGGAAGCGGGCGCCCACCAGGTAGGAGGAGCTGCCGTAGCGCTCCACGACCCGGCGCTTGCGGGCGATCCAGGTGTCGTTGTCGGGGGTCGAGCCGGGCAGCGCGGCGTGGAAGAGCTGCTGGCCGGCGCGGTGGATGTCGATGGCGACGGGGGCCTGCCGCTCCCGTGCCATCTCCACCAGCAGCGAGCCGAGCGCCCATGCGTCGTCGTAGGTGAACTGGCGGAAGATCAGGCGGTGTTCCTGCTTCTCCAGCTCCTCCAGGGAAGGGGTCAGCTCCGGGTGGAACTTGGGGCCGAGTTCCTGGTCGTGCGTCTGGCGTGAATGATGTGCCGGGTTGTGGGTCACCGGGTCACCGCCGCTCTGGGTTCCGGGTGGAGCCTGGGGCTGAATCTCTGGGTCACAGCGTCACCGCCACTCCGTCGTGGGCCGATCGTCGGGCGGCCTGGAGGACGTCGAGCCCGGCGGCCGCCTCCAGGGCGGTCACCGGGTTGGGGCCGCCGTCCAGCAGGGCCTTCGCCACGGCCGCATAGTAAGCGGGGTAGTCGCCCGGAAGGGTCCGTACCGGGCGGCCGCCGCCCGTCAGGGGTGACTCACCGGAGCCCACCCGGCCCCACAGCGCCTCGGGCTCGGCGCCCCACTCCGGGCCGGGGCGCAGCCCCTCGCGCAGGGCCGCCTCCTGCGGGTCCAGGCCGTACTTCACGTAGCCCGCCTGTGAGCCCAGCACCCGGAAGCGCGGGCCGAGCTGGGCCGCCGTCGCGGAGACGTACAGGTGCGACCGCACGCCGTTCGCGTGCGTCAGCGCGATGAACGTGTCGTCGTCCGTCAGCGCGCCCGGCCGCCGGATGTCCGACTCGGCGTACACCCGCGTGACGGGACCGAAGAGCACCAGCGCCTGGTCGACGACATGGCTGCCGAGGTCGTACAGCAGACCTCCGATCTCTGCCGGGTCGCCGGACTCCCGCCAGCCGCCCTTCGGCTGCGGCCGCCACCGCTCGAAGCGGGACTCGAACCGCCATACGTCGCCCAGCTCGCCGTCGGCCAGCAACTGGCGCAGGGTCAGGAAGTCGTTGTCCCAGCGCCGGTTCTGGAAGACGGACAGGAGCAGTCCGCGCTCCTCGGCCAGCGCGGCCAGCTCGCGCGCCTCGGCCGCCGTGCCCGCGGCCGGCTTGTCCACCACGACCGGCAGACCGGCCTTGAGGGCGGTGGCCGCGAGCGGCACATGCGTCTTGTTCGGCGACGCGATGACGATCAGGTCGAGGCCGCCGGCGCGCTCGAACAGCTCCTCCGGGGTGGCTGCCACGCGCACGGCCGGGTGCTCGGCGCGGGCCTGCCGCTGCCGCTCGGGGTTGCCGGTCGCCACCGTGTCGAGGGTCAGCCCCTCGGTAGCTGCGATCAGCGGGGCGTGGAAGACGGAGCCCGCGAGGCCGTAGCCGATCAGGCCCACGCGCAGGGGCGTGCGAGCCGGTGGTGCCGGGGAGCTGCCGAAGGGTGTGCCAGTCGGTGTGCCAGTCATGGTGCCCACTTTCACAACGCTGTTGCCAAAGTGCAAGCGGTGGGGAGAATGGACGGCGTGGATCGGGTGGACAGGGCCAGGGGTGGGGGCGGCGCCGGTGGGGCGGGCGGTGCGGTCGGCGGGATGCGGGGCGTGCAGGGTGGCGGCGTGAATCTGGGCGCCTTGCGCAGCCACAACACCGCGCTCGTGCTCGACCTGCTGCGCACGGCCGGGGACGAGGGCATCAGCCGGCTCGAACTCGCCGAGCGCACCGGGCTCACCCCGCAGGCGGTCAGCAAGATCACCGCCCGGCTCCGCGAGGACGGCCTCGCGGCGGAGGCCGGGCGCCGTGCGTCGACGGGCGGCAAGCCGCGCACGGTGCTGCGGCTGGTACCGGAGGCCGGGCACGCGGTGGGCGTCCACCTGGACCGGGACGAACTGCGGGCGGTGCTGGTCGATCTCAAGGGCAGGGTGGTGGGGGAGCGGAGGGTTCCGCTGGAGCTGGGCGCGGGGGCGGAGGCCGTGGTGGAGGGGGTGGTGGGGGATGCCCGGCTGTTGGTCGGGGATGCGCCGGAGTTGGTGGGGGATGCGCCGGGGTCGGTGCGGGATGCGCTGCGGCCCGCCCCGGGGGCCGGTGTCCGTGCCCTCCTCGGCCTGGGCGTCGCCCTCCCCGGCCCGCTCGACCACTCCCGCGGCGTCCTGCATCGCGTCACCGGCTTCCCGGAGTGGGACGGCTTCCCGCTGCGGGACGCGCTCGCGGGGCGGCTCGGGGTGCCGGTCGTCGTGGACAAGGACACCAACGCCGCCGCGCTCGGACTCGCCGTCGGCGGCGAGGGAGGCTCGTTCGCCTATCTGCACCTCGGTACGGGGCTCGGGGCCGGGCTCGTGATCGGCGGGAGCGTGCACCGGGGGACGCGGACGGGGGCCGGTGAGTTCGGGCACCAGGTCATCCAGCTGGACGGGCCGCCCTGCACCTGCGGGGACCGCGGGTGCGTCGAGGCGCTGTGCCTGAGGGCCGTCGCGCGGGGGGACGTCGAGGAGGCGGCGCGCATACTGGGCGCGGGGGCCGCGAACCTGGTCGGGCTGCTGGACATCGACGTCGTACTGCTGGGCGGCCGTACGGTGGCCGCGGCTCCGGAGGTGTACGTGCGCGGGGTGGAGGCAGTGCTTCAGGCGCGGGCCCGGCGGACGGGGGAGGGTGCCGTGCCGGTGCGGCTTGCACCCGGCGGGGGGCGGGGGGTCGCGGTGGGGGCGGCTCAGCTGGTGGTGGGGGCGTTGTTCGGGCGGGGGGATGGGTGAGGCGGGGAGGGCGTGGACGGGTCCGCGTCCCTCGACGGGTCCGCGTCCCCGGACCGAGGCGCCTCCGCGGGGAAGACCCGCGCCAGGTGAGGTATCTCGCCTCGCGAAGGGGAAGACCATGAAATACGACGCCCTGCAGATCCTCGGCATGGTCCTGCTCGTGGCCTTCGGTCAGGGACTCGCCAGGATCCTCGTCGACGACGGTGACCGGGGGCTGCTGGGCTGGCTCCCCGGCGGCTTCGTACCGGCGATGCTGGCGTACGCCGTCCTTGCCGCCACCGGTGTCCTCCTGACGGGCTGGGCGCACACACGCGCGAAGGAGTTGGGACGCCGCTAGGCCCTGTCCGGGGTCCCACGAACCGTCGGCCGATCGGGCGGACCCGCACCGCCGTTCGGGGAACCGCGCGGAGCGGCACCGCCGCGCTCGCCCCGCACCCGGCATGGTCATGTGTTCATGCGACTGTGCCCGAAGCGACTGTCCCCGCCCTCGTCCCTGACCGCCCGCCTCGCCGCAGCCGTCGTCGCCGCCCTGATGCCCGCAGCGGCCCTCACGACCCTCGCGCCTGCCGCGCACGCCGACCCGGGACCCGCCTGTGTGAGCCCGGACCACCGCACCTTCCCGCTCGGCACCCGTATCCACGGCGGCCCCGACTCCTATACGCCCGGCGGCGGACACGGCACCTGGTACCTCGATCTCACCAACACGACCACCCGCACCTGCACCGGCATCCACCCGGTAGTCGTCCTCGTCGACGACCAGCGCGCCCTGAAGCCCGCGCAGGCCCGGCTGGAGTTCTTCGCGGGCGGCCGCCCGTACCCCGTACGTTTCGAGACCACCGACCGGGACGAGCTCGTCGGCGCCTTCACCGGCGTGGGCGACCGCTTCCCCGGCTTCACCGTCGGCCCCCGCAGGACCCTCACCGTGCGGGTCCGCCTCGCGTTCACCTCGGACGCCGCGCCCAACCGGGTCACCGCCAACGCCGCCGTGGTCCAGCGGCAGGAGGGCGACGGCGACTGGGTCGGCCAGTCCGGCGACTACCGCTTCTCCATCAATGCCGACACCAATACCGACACCAATACCGACCTCGATACCGACACCGATCCCGACGTCACTGACCCGGCCACCCCGCAGCCGAGCCCCGACGCCTCCGCCTCCTCGGCCGGCCCGGGCGTCCGGCTGCCGTTCGCCGACGAACTCGCCCGCACCGGCACCGTCCCCGCCCGCGCCGCCCTCGCCACGGCGGGCGCCCTCCTGCTCACCGGCCTCAGCGCCCTGCTGCTGCGCCGCCGCCGCTGAAGCCGCGACTCCCGCTCACGCGAAGCCAACCCCTCGTGCCTCGGCCGGACCCCCAAGATCCGGCCACTGTTCAGTCCGAGGCGCCCCTGTTTACCCTGAGGCGCACGCAGGACCGCGTACGGCAGGAGACCGAAGTCCATGGCAGACCGCAAGCCCATCGAGTCGTGGCTCACCGACATGGACGGTGTGCTCATTCACGAGGGCGTACCGATCCCCGGCTCCGACGCCTTCCTCAAGAAGCTCCGCGAGTCAGGCAAACCCTTCCTCGTCCTGACCAACAACTCCATCTACACCCCGCGTGACCTGCACGCACGCCTGAAGCGCATGGGTCTGGACGTGCCGCTGGAGAGCATCTGGACCTCGGCGCTGGCCACTGCCCAGTTCCTGGACGACCAGCGGCCCGGCGGCACGGCGTACGTCATCGGCGAGGCGGGCCTGACCACCGCGCTGCACGACATCGGGTACGTCCTGACCGACCACGAGCCCGACTACGTCGTCCTCGGCGAGACCCGCACCTATTCCTTCGAGGCGATGACCAAGGCCGTACGGCTGATCAACGGCGGCGCCCGTTTCATCTGCACCAATCCGGACGAGACCGGCCCCTCCACCGAGGGCCCGCTCCCGGCGACCGGCGCGGTGGCCGCGCTGATCACCAAGGCGACCGGAAGGAAGCCGTACTTCGCGGGCAAGCCGAACCCGCTGATGATGCGCACCGGCCTCAACGCGATCGGCGCCCACTCCGAGAGCAGCGCGATGATCGGCGACCGCATGGACACCGACGTGCTGGCCGGGATGGAGGCGGGCATGCAGACGTTCCTGGTGCTCACCGGCCTGACCCGGCCCGAGCAGGTCGACGCCTTCCCGTACCGGCCGTCGAAGGTCGTCGACTCCATCGCGGACCTCGTCGACCGGATCTGAGGGCCGACGGGATCTGAAGGCCGACCGGCCGGATCCGAGCCCCGGGGCCGCCCGCTCCGAGCGAGAGAGGCGCCTCCGAAACCCATCACCACCCGAACGGAGTAGCGAAGCCCCTGCTGAGGATGCGGGGGCCCACACGGCGGGGGAGTCTCCACATACTTGGAGGTTCACGATGGGTTCAGTAAGAGTCACTCTCTGTGCGGGTCTGCTGTCCGCTCTCGCCTTCGCTCCGACGGCGTACGCGGCGGACGGGGGTGTCTCGGTCAGCCCGGCCTCCCCGGCCCCCGGCACCGACATCGCGCTGCGCGTGAACGGCTGCGCGCAGCAACGCACCGGTACGGCGGTCTCCGCGGCGTTCGTCGCCGACGTCCGGCTCACCGGCGCGGGCGGCACACTCTTCGGCGAGAGCCGGGTCCGCTCCACGCTCACGGCGGGGACGTACGAGGTGACGGTCGCCTGCGGCGACACCGAGCGCTCCGGCGCGATCACCGTCGGCCGCTCGTCCGGTCGGGCCGGGCAGCCCGACGCCGCCGAGCCGCCCGCTCCCGCCGGACCGTCGGCCCACTCTTCACCTGTCGCCCCCGTCCAGGCGGGCGGCGGCGGCGCCGCGCACCTCTCCGCGGTGGACGCGGTGCACGCGGTGGACACGCGCGGCACCGGGCCCGGTGCGGGGCACACGGTGACCGGCCTGCTCCTCGCCGGGGCCGCCGCCGTGGCCGTGGCCCTGCGCAGCGTCCGCCGGAGTCGCGGGACGGACTGACCCGGCCATGTCCGATCACGAGCGTTCCTCCAGCACCGGCCGCCTGCTCGCCGGCGTGGCCTGGGCGGTTCTGCTGCTCGGGCTGTGGCTGTGGGGCCGCGGGGTGACCGACGTACGGCACGGGACATCCGCGCCGACCACCGGTGACGTGGCGGCGGTGGGCCGGCCGCCGGGCGTCGAACTGCCGCCCGCGCACCGGCCGTTGGGCCAGGCGCTGCCGCAGCGCCTGGACATCCCGGACCTCGGTGTGCAGGCCCCGGTGGTGGCGCGCGGCCTGGACGAGCGGGGTGCGCTGGATCCGCCGCCCTTCGAACAGGCCGGGTTGGTGGGCTGGTACGCGGACGGGGTGCGGCCGGGCACGGCCGGGACCGCGCTGCTGGTGGGGCACGTCGACACCGAGACCCGGCCGGCCGTCTTCTACAGGGTCAGCGCGCTGCGGCCGGGCGCGAAGATCCGGGTGATCCGGGACGACGCCACGGTCGCCGAGTTCACCGTCGACGGCGTCCAGGTCCTCACCCGCGACCGCTTCGACGCCCACCAGGCCTACGGCCCGCGCCGCGCCGGGCGCGCCGAACTCCGGCTGGTCACCTGTGGCGGCAGCTTCGACCGGGCGAGCCGCAGCTACACGGCCAACGTGGTCGTCTCGGCGTACCTCACGGGAACCGGCCTCTGAGTCATCTCGTCCGGCGTGCCGCTACGGAGCCCATGCTGCGGCCTGCGTCCCTCTGCGATCCGCGCAGCAGGTACATGATCGACGGGATCGGGAAGAGGAGCAGGGCCAGGTTGGGGATCCACCACGTCAGGGACCAGTCCCCGCGCAGCGCCCCGAAGACGACGGTCTGCAGCCCTGCCGTGCTGGTCAGGGTCAGGGAGACCAGCATCAGCGGGGAATCTATCAAGGGAACGATCACGAGTGCATCCAGCGTTGTTAAATCCGGGGGTCAATCCCCCCCCCCGACATTTACTCGCGATTCTCGTCATTCACCATGGCCGACGACCTGATAACAACGCGGCCTGATAACAACGCGGCGCTGCCGACGACCGTGGTCGGCCACGCCGCCGACGGCGTGGTCCGGGACGGCACGCTGACCGAGCAGGGCCGGCAGGAGGTGGCACAGCTGACCGAGCAGCTCGCCGCCACTGAGGGCGTCGCCTCCGTCGACTCGGCCACCCAGCCGTTCGGCAAGCCGTGGTCCGCCGAGCAGGCGGCGCGGGCGGGGCGCGGGAGGCTGCGGCGGCCGTGGTGAGTGACTCACCGGCCGGGACTGGGGGCGGCGTACTGCGACGACTGTAGAACGGTGGAGCGGCCGGGCCCAGGGGGCGCCCGTGCCCGGGTGCGGTCCCGGACAGCGGCGCCGGACCGGGGCTCCACCGACCTCGTGGGTGCGGCGGGACCTATGCCAGGATTGAGACTTGGAACGGTACACCCAAGGGGGAGTTGGATGTACGGCAAGAGGGGGGTCGGCGCCTACGCCGCGAGGCGGGCGTCCGTGGCGGTGCTGGGGGCGGCACTGCTGGTCGCGGGGTGTTCAGGCTCCGGAGACGACGAGGATCCGGGCGACGGGGCGGGCGCCGGGATCACACAGCAGCCCAAGGAGGCCGATCCGTTCTGGGTCAACCCGGACGGCAGCGCGGCCCAGCAGCTCGCCACCTACGAGAAGGGCGGCAAGGACCCGGAGGCCGAGCAGATCCGCAAGATCGCCGAGCAGCCGGTCGCCGAGTGGATCACCCCGGAGAACCCGGAGGAGCAGGCGCGCGGCTTCACCGAGGCCGCCGACAAGGCCGGCCGCACGGCCCTGCTCGTCGTCTACAACATTCCGCACCGCGACTGCGGCCAGTACTCGCAGGGCGGCGCCGCCGACGGCAACGCCTACCGCGCCTTCGTCGGCAACGTGGCCAAGGGCATCGGCGACCGCCCCGCGACCGTCATCCTCGAACCCGACGCCGTACTGCATCTGGTCGACAACTGCACGCCGGAGCAGTACCACGAGGAGCGCTACGACCTCCTCAAGGGTGCCATCGCCAAGTTCACGTCCCTGGAGAACACCAAGGTCTACCTGGACGCGGGCAACGCCGGCTGGGGCGAACCCGACGCGATCTTCGAGCCCCTGAAGCGGGCGGGCATCGACCAGGCCGACGGTTTCTCGGTGAACGTCTCCAACTTCTACTCCACCGAGGACTCCATCGCCTACGGCAAGCAGCTGTCCGCCAAGGTGGGCGGCAAGCACTTCGTCATCGACACCAGCCGCAACGGCAACGGCCCCTACACCGAGGGCGACCCGAACGAACGCTGGTGCAACCCGCCCGGCCGCGCCCTGGGCGAAACCCCGACCACGAAGACGGCTGACCCCCTGGTAGACGCCTACCTGTGGGTCAAACGCCCGGGCGAGTCGGACGGCGAGTGCAAGGGCGGCCCGAAGGCAGGCCAGTGGTGGGCCGACTACGCACTGAAGCTGGCCCGGGCTTCCGACTGACGGCAACCCCCGCGCCCCTGAAGGAGCGCGGGGCTGTGTCGACATGTGGCTCCGCCGTGTGGGCGCGACCAGCCACAACCAACCCGCAGCCGAAAACGGAACCCGCGGAAGCGCTACGGCACCTTCACCCACTGCGCCTTACTGGGCGTCCCCTCACCATCCGTGACGAACAGCATGTACCACCCGGACTGCACCAGATTCCGGTTCTCCGGCACCGTCACCTTCACCTTGTCCCCGGACGCCTCGAAGTCCAACGCGACGGACCGCTGATCGACATCCGTGACATGCGTCGACGCACTCGGCCGGATCAGCCGCACCTTCTTGACCGAAGCGGCTTCCCTCGAGGTGAACGTCCCCGACTCACCCCGCTCGATGGTCTGCGGCCCGCCCGACAGTGAGGGCCGCGAACCCCGGTACAGATACGGCGGCGTGTAGATCTCGATCCGCTGCTCGAACTTGCCCGGCTTGGTGTTGGCCTTGTCGCCGTAGAGAGAGTCGGAGCCGAAGAACATCACGCGGCCGTCGGGCAGCAGGATCGAGCCGGAGTGGTAGTTGCGGCCGACCAGCGGGTCGGCGACCCGGCCGAACGCGTTCTTCTCCGCGTCGTACAGCCGCGCCTGGAGGATGTTGGAGTCGCTGCGGCCCCGGTAGTCCTGAGAACCGCCGGACACCAGCACGCTGTCGTCGGGCAGTACCGACGCCTGCGGATAGCGCGTGCCCCTGTCCAGGGTCGGGCCGTCCACGAACCGCGGGTCGTCGGCCTTGAGGTCGATCAGCCGGGTCCGGTTGGTGGACTTCTTGGACTCGCCGACCCCGCCGCCGCCGATCACCATGTACTTCTCGTTCTGCGCGGGCGGCAGCAGCACCGTGCCGGACGTCTCCAGCTGGTCGGGGTCGCTCATGCCGGGCAGCTTGGTGAACTTGTTGGTCTTCAGGTCCCAGACGCCCGGGTCACGGCCTTTGTCGGCCGGGCCGTAGCCCGCGTTGGACCCCGAGTAGAAGATCTTGCCGTTCTGCATCAGGAACAGCGCCGGGTACGTGGGGAACTGGCGGCCTTCCTTGGTGTACGTCCACTTCTTGGTCTTGGGGTCGAAGACCTCGTTCTTGCCCGGCACCAGCTGGCCGATCTCGTCCAGGCCGGAGACGCTGAGGATCTTCCCGTCGGAGAGCGTGGTGAGCGTCGGGTACCAGCGCGCCTCGTGCATCGGGTCGACCTTGATGTACTTCTCGGCGACCGGATCGAACTCGAAGGCGTCCCTGATGCCCTGGAAGTCCTTCTTGTCCAGGGCGAGTTTCTGCGCGATGCCGTACGTGTTGTTCGCGTCGTCGCCGGACAGCCCCTGGATCCTGTAGTTGTCCTCGGTGCCGGTCTCGTACTTCGCGCCCTCCTTCTGGGCCTCGACGTAGATCCGGTAGAGGCCGGGGGTGTTGCCCAGGAACTTGCCGGTCTTCGGGTCGAACTTCTTCTTCGCGCGCGGGACGAGCGCCGCGTCCTTGGAGACGAAGGTCTTGCCGTTCTTCTTGCCGGTGAACTTGGTGCCCGCCGGGATGGTGATCGGCTTGTCCGGGTTCTCGTTGTGGACGATCATCAGGCCGCCGGCCTTCTTCACGTCACCCTTGAGCTTCTCGTACCGCTTGGTGCCGCCCGCGATCAGCAGATTGCCGTTGGGCAGCTGGGTGTGGCCCGTGCAGAACAGGTCCTTCGGCGTCGGGACCTTCTTGATGGTGCCCTTGACCGGGTCCCAGATACGGGTGTCGTACTTCTTCGCGTCGAAGTTGTCCGCGTCGTTGCCCGACCCCGCGACGAGCAGCACCTTGCCGGTGTGCAGCAGCGCCGCGTGGATGGTGTTCTGCCGGTACTCCTCGGGAAACTCGATGATCTCCCACTTGCCGTTGGCGGCTTTGTACTCGGGTCTGTCGATCTGGTACCGGTGGTACTTCTCGGTCCCGAAGCGGTACAGCCACGGCCCGTTCATCCCGGCCAGCGCTAGTACCACCGCGGTGCCTATCGCGAGACGACGGGCACGACGGCGGCCGGCACGGTCTTTCATTCCTTACGTCCCCCAAGCCCACCAAGGGCGATCTGCATGGTCTGGTCGTTGCCCCCGTCGCCGCTGCCCTGAGCCGCGTGGCCCGGGTGACCCTCGCCGTGCGGGGCAGCGGCCCAACTCGGGCGCTGCTGCGGGGCGTGCGGTGCGGCATGCCGCCCCCGCTGCTGCGGCAGGGGCTGCGTCTGGTACGGCCCCGCAGCGGCCGGCTGCCCGGGCTGGGCCGCCGGTGCCGTGGCCGCGGCCGGCTTCTTCTTCGCCTCGCGCAGCTCGTGCCGCCAGACGAAGATCGGCGTCGCCGTGATCAGCATGGCGAAGGTCGCCCAGATGATCATCGCCGGGTGGGAGTGGCCGCAGACGAATCCGGCGGCGATGGAACCGCCGAAGATCAGGATGAAGTACCAGTGGTGCCGGAATGTCCCGAACCACCGGTCGGGGCTGGCCGAGTTGCCCTTGGGAGTGACCACGAACTTGCTCTTGCGGCGCAGCACGGAGTCGATCAGCGCCTTGGCGTACAGCGGCGCCGACAGCGCGGACATCACCATGCCGGCGACCCCGCTGGAGCCCTCCGGTTCGTGCGGGGAGACGTTGTGGCGGCGGTTCCAGACGTACAGGCCGATCTGGAGCGCGGAGGCGTTGCCGTAGAGCATCAGCCACACCGCCGGGTCGATGTTCACACCCGAGGCGCCCAGGCCCAGGAACAGCGCACAACTCAGCGCCGCCAGGATCCAGTTGAGGGCGGACATCGGGTAGAAAACGATCATCATCGTGTAGTTGAAGAGCATGCCCGGCGGCAGCGAGTACCAGCCCTTCCAGTACTGCTTGAGGATCGTCTCGTACGTCCCGCGCGACCAGCGCATCTGCTGGGTGAAGAAGTCCGTCCAGGCGGCCGGGCCCTCGCCGACGGCGAGCACGTCCGGGGTGTAGACCGAGCGCCATTTCCTGCCCGTGGCCGGGTTCTTGTGGCGGTGGATCTCGAAGCCGGTGGCCATGTCCTCGGTGATCGAGTCGTACAGGCCGCCGATCTGCTTGAGCGCCTTGATCCGTACGGCGTTGGAGGTGCCGACGAACATCGGGGCGCCGTAGCGGTTGCCGGCGCGCTGGATCAGCGCGTGGAAGAGGAACTGCTGCGACTCGGCGGCCTTGGTGACGAAATTGTCGTAGTTGCCGTACACCTGCGGGCCGATGACGAAGCCGACGTCCGGGTCGCGGAAGTACCCGAGCATCCTCTCCAGGTAGTTGGGCAGCGGCACGTGGTCGGTGTCGACCGAGGCGAAGAAGTCGTAGTCGTCGCCGTGGGCCTCCAGCCAGGCGTTGTAGTTGCCGTGCTTGGTCCTGGCGCGGTGCGGGCCCTTCTTCTGGTTCCACTTCGCGACGCCCTTGCGGGAGAAGTGGTGCACGCCGAGGCGCTCGCAGACCGCCTTCACCTCGGGGTCGTCGCCCTCGTCGAGGAGCCAGACGTGCAGAAGGCCTCGGTGGCGGATCCGCACCGCGGCCTCCAGCGTCTTCGTCACCATCTCCAGCGGCTCCTTGCCGGGCACGAAGGAGGTGAGGAAGGCCACTCTGGTGCCGGTCTCGGGCACCACCGGGATCGGGTCGCGGGCGACCAGCGTGGCGTGCGCGTTCGACAGCACGTTCATGCAGCGGAAGAACTCGATCAGGCCGATCGCGACGAGCATCACCACGTCGAGGGCCGGCAGCCAGTCGAAGGCCGGGTAGTCGCGCTCGGTCCAGTGCGCGGGCTGCAGCAGCCAGACCAGCAGGACCAGCGACAGCACCGGGGCCGCGGCCAGTATCAGCGCGATCCGGATGCGGTGCGGCTCCTGCGAGATCAGTGAGCGGTACCCGACCCGGTACGGCTTGTTCGGGTCCGGTTGGGTGAGGGGCCCCGCCAGCCGGCTGTAGTGCTCGTAGTCGTACCTCGGCAGCGTGCGTTTGATCCGGCGTAACACCCCCGTCGTGCTGTTCCGCTGCCCGGGCACCCTGAGCTGGGTGGTCTGTGACGGGTCCTGCCGGGCGCCCGTCGGTGTCGACGTCATGAGTCATCCCCCCACACGCGGGAACGCCGCGTGTTTCGTCGCTTCCAACCGTCTGCCGCCGACCCCCCTCGGCCTGCTTCACAGACGTATCAGTGATGAACCGCAGTCACCACATCACCCACACTTTTTAGACATGGCACAGCGGCGTTCCGGTTGCATGATGCCCCCCTCGGCATCCGTTACAAGAACAGGGCCCCTCTCCCCGCGGTGCCGACAACCGGCTCTTACCCCCCAACTGCCGCGAATCCGCAGCATCTTGGAAAACCAGGTTTCTACGGCATTCCTCATGATCGCAAGATGCGAAACGACGCGTTTACCGGTCAAACGCGCTCATTGTGGCACCTGAGGGGGTCTTGTGGAGCAGTTGTGGGCAGCCGGGCGCGGATGTTCCCGAAGTGCTCCCTTATGGCCTCCTCCGCGCGCGTCCCAGAACGCCTCCAGCACCTCGCTCAGCAGAGTCCTCGCCCGGGTAGTGCCCGGCGACCGTGCGGAAGGCGAGGCCCTCGATCATCGGGGCCAGCGACCTGGGGCCGACGTAGGTGCCGAAGCCGTGCCGGATCTCGACGATGCCCATCGCCCGGAGCGCTTTCAGCGCCTCGCGCACCGAGTTCCGGCTCGCGCCGAGGTAGTCCATCAGCAAGGGCTCGGTCCGCAGCGGGGCTCCCGAGGGCAGCCTGCGGTCGATGATGAGCTTCTTGATCCGCTCCTGGAGGTGCCAACTGAGCCAGCGGCGCGTGCCGGCCGGCAACTCCACCCGGCCCCGCGCGGTGCTCCCGACCGCGGGCCGCGCGGCGGATCCGGTCCGGAAGCGGCTGGTGTACATCATTTGGACCGTCAACATGCGCATCGGGAAGACAGTTGAGAAACTGACGCTCGTGCGCAGGCGTGAACATTTTAACCTGGAGTGTGAAGGGAATCGCATGGAGACTCCGGCATTCGAGGAATTCGATCCCGCGAGCGACTGCGACTGTGCCGGATGTCTTTACTGGAGGCGCGTCCTTCCCCCGTCCCCGACCGGCCGCAGCACCGGGCACCCGGCCGCCCACCGGGCTCTCGCCGTGGCCGCGGCCTGCGCCACCCTGGGCGCGGGCCAGGCGGTCGCCGCCCCGGCCGCGGCGCACGCCCCCCAGCGGCCCGGCGTTCCCGCAGGTGACGAGCCCGACACCCCGCAGGGCGGCAAGGCCCCGCTGCACGGCCCCGGCGGCCGTCCGGCCCGGCCCGCGGGGCCCGTCAAGACACCCCCGACGACCCGCGCGGAGATCATCAGGCGGGCCAAGGAATGGCTCGCCGCGAAGGTGCCGTACAGCATGAAGGACTACTGGTCCGACGGTTACCGGCAGGACTGCTCGGGCTTCGTCTCGATGGCCTGGAAGCTGCCCGGAAACGAATGGACGGGCAGCCTCGACCAGTACGGGGAGCGCATTTCCAAGAAGGAGCTCCAGCCCGGCGACATTCTGCTGTTCCACAATCCGGCGAATCCGCAGAACGGCTCGCACGTCGTCATTTTCGGCGGCTGGACGGACGACACGCGCAGCCACTACACCGCCTATGAGGCGACCCGCCCGCACGTTCGCCGCAAGGACACCCCGTACGCCTACTGGAGCCATTCCGACCGCTACCTCGCCTACCGCTACAAGGGGCTCACGACCGACACGGCGGGCGCGCAGCCGGACACCGTCAAGCCCGGCGCGCAGGCCCCGGCGCCGTATCCCGGAGCGGCGTATTTCGGCCCCGGCGCGAACAACAAGTACGTCACCCTGCTCGGCCGCATGCTCGTCGAACGCGGCGCCGGGCGCTCCTACACCTCCGGCCCCGGACCGCGCTGGACCGACGCCGACCGGCGCGCGACCCAGGCCTTCCAGCTGGCCCAGGGCTGGCGGGGCCGGGAGGCGGACGGGCTGCCGGGCCCGCGGACGTGGGAACTCCTCGTCACCGGCAAGGGCAACGACATCAAGGCCACGACCGCGAGCCCGCCCGCCTCGCACGGGGTGCCGGGCTATCCGGGGCGGGCGCTGTTCCGGCCCGGCGCGGACAACACCTACGTCACCCAGCTGGGGAGGCAGCTGGTGAAGAAGGGGTACGGCCGGTACTACACGATTGGGCCCGGGCCGCGCTGGAGCGAGGCGGACCGGCGCGCGGTGGAGGCCTTCCAGCGCGCCCAGGGCTGGCGGGGCGGCGCGGCGGACGGCTACCCGGGGCCGGAGACCTGGCGGCGGCTCTTTTCCTGAACGGCGGCTCGTTTCCTGAACGGCGGTGCTTTCCCGAACGGCGGCCTCGGCCGTAGACCCCTGTTGTGACGCATCTGGCGCGGAGGCTGGAGGCACGCATGACCACGACCACTTCTCACACGTCCGAGCCCGAAGGACCGGCCGAGCGCGGCTCGCCCCGGCCCGCCCGGCTGATCCAGAACGAGGCGACCACCGAGATCCCGGTCCACCTGCTGTTCCGCGACGACCCCGACCCGGCGCCGGTGCCGCTGAAGCCCGCGGTGGTGGGCCGGCGGCAGGGGACGGGGGAGCAGCCGCGCCTGCGGCGCCCGGAGCCGGTCGGGCCGCGTCCGGTGCCGCAGGTCGAGCCCGGTCTGGCGGAGCGGCCCGCGCGGGTGCTGCCCGGCGTGGTCGGCGTGATCGCCGGGGCCTGCGGGGCGGCCGGGTGCGTGGCCGCGTCGTGGTGGGCCGGGGCGCTGCCGCCGCTCGCGGCGGAGGCGCTGCGGCTGCCGGCGTACGCGGGGGCCGGGCTCGGTCCGGCGCAGTGGGCGGCGTACGCGGGCGCCGGGGCGCTCGGGCTGTTCGGCTTCGGCGGGCTGGCCCGCGGGCGGACCGGTCGGGCCTGGGTGCTCGGGCTGTTCGGCCGCTACCGCGGGACCGTGCGCGGCACCGGCCTGCTCTGGGTCAACCCGCTGCTGCTGCGCCGCCGGGTCGACGTACGGCTGCGGCACTGGCGCAGCGAGCCGATGCCCGCCGCCGACGGGAGCGGGGTGGCGCTGCGGGCCGTTGTCCTCGTGGTGTGGCGGGTGCGGGACACCGCTTGGGCGCTGCTCGGCGTCGAGGACCACGAGACGTATCTGCGCGAGTGCGTGGAGGCGGCGCTCGCCCGGGTGCCGGTGGAGATGCCGGGCGGCGCGAAGGGGCCCGTGGATTCGGCGGCCGACGCGCTGACCCGGCTGGTGGCGGCGGACACGGCGCCGGTCGGCCTGGAGGTGTTCTCGGTGCGACCGGTCCGCGTCGAGTACGCCGCCGAGGTCGCCGCCGCCATGCACCGGCGCCGGATCGCCGCGCTGGACGCCCAGCACCGGGCGAGCGTGCTCACCTCGGTCGTGGACTCGGTGGAGGACACGGTGACCCGGCTGACCGTGCGGGGGCTGGTCGAACTCGACGACTACGAGCGGAAGGCGCTGGTGAAGGACCTGACGGTGGCGTTCTGCGCGGGGCGCGGAGAGACGGGCCCGTAAGCCCGGCCCAGCCCCGCCCGGGTAGGTTCCCTGCACGCCGGCCGCAGGGGTGCGGCGTACGAGACCTCGGGGGATGTGCGATGGACGTGGTGTTCTACGTCGTACCGGGCCTGATGATGGCCGGCGCGGTCTTCATGGCGGACCGGGTGGTGCGCCGCTGGCTCCAGCTCCAGGGCGCCTGGACCAGCGGGCTGACGGCCGAGGCGCGCTGCCTGCGGACGTTCACGACGACGCACGGCGGCGGCAACGACACCTCCGTGCGCACCCGGCTGCACCACGTGTACGAGTTCATCACGCGCGACGGCCGCGCCGTACGGTTCGAGGAGGACGGCGGCCCGGCGACGGTCCTCGAGGGCGACTTCGTGACCGTGTACTACTCCGGCGGCCCGCAGGTCGTGGCCACGGCCCACGCACCCCGCCCGGTCGTCAGCGCGGCAGGCACGCTGGCCATCCTGGCGCTGCTCGGCGGAATCGTCGTGTTCTGCGTCGGCTTCATGGTCACGTACAGCACGGCTTTCCATATCTGACCTCGTGCGTGCCCATGGAGCCGAGGCGAACGGTCGCACAGCTCGTCCGGGACCGGTGCGCGGCCGCGTTGGCCAGCCGTCGCCGGGATCAACCGTGGACGGCGAGAACCTGGACGCCGCGATGATCGAGAACATGCTGAAGGGCCCCTCGCTCCCACGAGAGGCCCTTCACAGGTGCGCCGCCAGGGACTCGAACCCCGGACCCGCTGATTAAGAGTCAGCTGCTCTAACCAACTGAGCTAGCGGCGCATGACTCCCGCCGACCGCGTTCCCGCGGTGGCGACAGAGAAAATACTACCTGGTCCCGAGGGGTGCTCCTGACCACCGCGACGCCCGCCGGGGCACTAGATCCAATGCCGTGTAGTTAGGGCTTGCCGGGAAACAAGCCGTGGCTTCGGGCCTTGGTCCTCGTTGTTGTGGTATGGGGAGACCGGAGGG
>NZ_JACTVI010000109.1 GCF_014495685.1 Streptomyces sp. TRM68367
GATCACGCTCGTGACATGCGCGAGCAGCCCAACCGCCCGTCACGCCAGGGCCGTTGACCTGCACGAATCACGATGAAACTTCCTCACTCGGCGCTGCGCCCGCAGGAGCCGCACCGCACGGTGACCCACTCCTCCTGCCACACGCGGTGCACGACCGGCGCCGCCCGCAGGTGCCGGTCGAGCGGCGGGACGACCGGCGCACCGCACACGCACGGGTACGTCGGCGCCGCGTAGCGGTGCTCGCGCCGGCAGGCCGGACAGCGCACCGACACGCTCTCGGACATGGCCCACTCCAGCAGGACGTCGGTTCACTCGGGTCAGCGCACCCATCGTCCTCCAGAAGGCCCCGCCTGTCCCCCGGTTGTGCCCGGCTCGCCCGACTGCTCGCCCGGCGGCCTGCCCGCTGCGTGCCGGTCCCTTGACGGTCTTCCTCCACCCACCTACATTCATTCCAGATGGCAGAAGTTATTTTCCGCATTACGGAAGAACTCACCGCGGGGCGCGACGGGAGTGCGAATTCCGACAGCAGAAGCAGTCGAAGCAGGAGTACTCGATGGCTCGAATGACCGCTGCCCGCGCGGCAGTTGAGATCCTCAGGCGCGAGGGCGTCACCGACGCGTTCGGTGTGCCGGGCGCGGCGATCAACCCCTTCTACGCGGCGCTCAAGGCCTGCGGCGGCATCACCCACACCCTCGCCCGGCACGTCGAGGGCGCCTCGCACATGGCCGAGGGCTACACCCGCACCCGCCCCGGCAACATCGGCGTCTGCATCGGCACCTCAGGACCGGCCAGCACCGACATGATCACCGGCCTGTACTCCGCGACCGGCGACTCCGTCCCGATCCTGTGCGTCACCGGCCAGGCACCGACCGCCGTGATCGACAAGGAGGACTTCCAGGCCGTCGACATCGCCTCCATCGCCGGGCCGGTCACGAAGATGGCGGTGACCGTGCTGGAGGCCGCGCAGGTCCCCGGCGTCTTCCAGCAGGCCTTCCACCTGATGCGCTCCGGCCGCCCGGGCCCCGTCCTCGTCGACCTGCCGATCGACGTCCAGCTGACGGAGATCGAGTTCGACCCGGAGACGTACGAGCCGCTGCCGGTCTACAAGCCGGCCGCGACCCGCGCCCAGATCGAGAAGGCGGTCGGCATGCTGAACGCCGCCGAGCGCCCGCTGATCGTCGCGGGCGGCGGTGTCATCAACGCGGACGCCGCCGAACTCCTCGTCGAGTTCGCCGAGCTGACCGGCGTCCCGGTCGTCCCCACCCTCATGGGCTGGGGTGTCCTGCCCGACGACCACGAGCTGAACGCCGGCATGGTCGGCCTGCAGACCTCGCACCGCTACGGCAACGCGACCTTCCTGGAGTCCGACTTCGTCCTCGGTGTCGGCAACCGCTGGGCCAACCGCCACACGGGCCGCCTCGACGTCTACACCGAGGGCCGGACCTTCGTGCACGTCGACATCGAACCGACCCAGATCGGCAGGATCTTCGCCCCGGACTACGGCATCGCCTCCGACGCGAAGGCGGCGCTGGAGCTGTTCGTCGAGGCGGCGCGCGAGCTGAAGGCGAAGGGCGAGCTGCCCGACCGCTCCGGCTGGGCGTCGGCCGCACAGGAGAAGAAGGCCCGACTCCAGCGCCGTACGCACTTCGACGACATCCCGATCAAGCCGCAGCGCGTCTACGAGGAGATGAACAAGGCCTTCGGCCCCGAGACCCGGTACGTCTCCACCATCGGCCTCTCGCAGATCGCCGGCGCCCAGATGCTGCACGTCTTCAAGCCGCGCCACTGGATCAACTGCGGCCAGGCGGGCCCCCTCGGCTGGACGATCCCGGCCGCGCTGGGCGTGGCCAAGGCCGACCCGGAGGCCGCGGTCGTCGCCCTGTCCGGCGACTACGACTTCCAGTTCACGATCGAGGAGCTGGCGGTCGGCGCGCAGCACAAGATCCCGTACGTCCACGTCCTGGTCAACAACTCCTATCTGGGCCTGATCCGCCAGGCGCAGCGGGCCTTCGACATCGACTTCCAGGTCAACCTGGAGTTCGAGAACATCAACTCGCCCGAGCTGGGCGTCTACGGCGTCGACCACGTCAAGGTCGCCGAGGGCCTGGGCTGCAAGGCGATCCGGGTGACCGACCCGAACGAACTGGGCGCGGCGTTCGAGCAGGCGAAGAAGCTCGCCGCCGAGCACCAGGTGCCGGTCGTCGTCGAGGCGATCCTGGAGCGCGTCACCAACATCTCCATGTCGACCACCAACGACATCGGCAACGTCGTGGAGTTCGAGGAGACCGCGACCGAACCCGGCCACGCGCCGACGTCGATCAGGACGCTGGAGGTCTGACGCACGCGCGGACTGTCAGGGGCGGCCCACCTGAGGAGGGGCCGCCCCTCGGTATGCCCGGCCCTCAGCCCGTGCCGCCGCCCCCGCTCCCGCAGGAGTACCAGCTGCGGCCGTGGAAGGGTGCGTCGCCGCCGTGCGGGGAGTGCCGCAGCAGCCCTCTGCCCGCCACCGGGGCCCGGGCGGTCAGCCCCGCCCGCAGCGCGAAGCGCGGCACGAGCGCCCGCAGCGCCGCCTCGTCGTGCAGGGCGACGGCGAGCAGCTTGGCGTGGTCCGTCAGGCAGCGCCTGCTCTCGGGCAGCGGGTGCTGTTCCCGCAGGGCTCGCACCTGACGGCGGGCGGCGCGGGTCGGGCGGAGCCGCGGGTAGCCGAGCAGTCCGGCCTCCGCGAGGCCGACGCGCATCAGGGCCACCGACAGGCGGATGTCCCGCCGCCCGGCCAACTGCCGCAGCCCGGCGGGCTCCCGCAGCGAGGTGAGCACCGCCGTCTCCAGGTCCTCCCAGCGCGGGCCCGGGCTGGCGGCCTCCGCCGCCCGCACCGTGCCCGGCCGGCCCGCCTCGACGGCGCCCCGCAGGTACAGGGCGACGACGGCGACCGTGACGGCGGCGCGGGGGCCGCCGTGCAGCAGTGCGATCTCCTGCGGCTTCAGACAGAGCCCCGTGTCTCCTGTGCCGCCTGTGTCCCCTCGCATGCGAAACCCCCGTGCCGGGGCCCGCCGCCCCCGTGCCGGCGGGTCCCGTGTGACAGCACTGTGCCCGCTCCCGGGGGGTGGTTGAAGCCTTCCGGGCCGGGTTCAGAGGTTCATTTGAGGGTTCCGTAGCGGCTGTACGACCGGTGACGTACGTCCGGTCATGCCTCGTGGTGCTCCGACAGCCCCGGCCAGTCGTCCGGGCCGCCGCCCTGCCACTCGACGAGGTCGCTCTCCCCGGCGTCCGTCACGTCGAGGTCGGCCGGCCGCAGGAACTCGCTGACGTCGTCGACGTGCGAGGCGACTCCCAGCGTCTCCTCACCCAGGGTGACGCGCCGGGACCTGTCCAGGGCCGGGGAGAGGGATGGACCACGACGTGCGGACGCTCCGTTGGATGTGCCATGGCTTCAGGCTGCTGCGGACGGCACGAATCCGCACCCCGGATCACCCGCCGGGAACACCCTGGCGCCGGAATGAGAGGTGCTGGTGAGGTGCTGGGACCGCGGCGGCCGCGACGGAGCCCGCGGCGCCCTTCCCTCGGGTCGGGAAGGGCGCCCGGTTCCTTGACCACCGCACTGGCTCGCACGCCGCCGCGGTCCGCGCCCTGCCCGCGCCCCGCGCCGGGCGGTCACCCCTCAGCCGGGTCGCCCGGTGCCGGTCGCGCGGTCAGGGAGTTCAGTCCTCGCTTCTGCTCGTTCGACACTTGATCTGGTTGTCGCATGGTTCGGCATGGCTCGGCATGGTTCCGGGCGGCGCCGCCGCTTCGGGCGCGACAGGACAGATGTCAGCGGCGGCGCCGCCCGGGGTCTGGGGGAGGGGCAGGACCGGGTGAGTCCGGGGGTGTCAGACCTGGGCTCCCGACAGGCGCTCCACGGCCCGCAGCAGGGCCGAGTGGTCCAGGCCGCCGTCCCCCTGCGCGCGCAGGGACGCGACCAGCTGGGCGACCACGGCACCGACGGGCAGGGCGGCACCGACGCTGCGGGCGGCGTCGGTGACGATGCCCATGTCCTTGTGGTGCAGGTCGATACGGAAGCCCGGCTTGAAGTCGCGGTCGAGGAAGTTGTCCTTCTTGCGCGTCAGGACCGTCGAGCCCGCCAGGCCGCCGCCCAGCACGTCCAGCGCGGCCTTCAGGTCCACGCCGGACTTCTCCAGGAAGACCACGGCCTCGGCGCACGCCTGGATGTTCACGGCGACGATCAGCTGGTTGGCGGCCTTCACGGTCTGACCGGAGCCGTGCGGGCCGCACAGCACGATGGTCCTGCCGAGCGCCTCGAAGATCGGCTTGGCGTGGTCGAAGTCGGCCTGTCCACCTCCGACCATGATCGACAGCACGGCCTCGATAGCCCCGGCCTCACCGCCGGACACGGGTGCGTCGAGGACGCGGATGCCCCTGGCCTGCGCGGCCTTCGCCAGGTCGACGGAGGTCTTTGGGGTGATCGAGGACATGTCGATCAGCAGCGCGCCGGACCTCGCGTTCTCCAGGATGCCGCCCGGGCCGTATGCGATCGCCTCGACCTGCGGCGACGCGGGCACCATCGTGATGACGACATCGGCGTCCCGCACGGCCTCGGCGATCGACCCGGCCGCGGTGCCGCCGGCGGCTGCCAGCCGGTCGAGCTTCTCCTGCTCCAGGGTGAAGCCGGTGACGTGGTAACCCGCCTTGATCAGGTTCTCGGACATGGGGGAGCCCATGATGCCGAGGCCGATCCAGGCAATCGCAGGGCGGGCGGGGCGGGAGGAATCGGCAAGGGTGCTCATGATTGGGGGTGCCTCTCTGCGAACGGGTGTCTTCAGCGGGCGGCGCGGGCCTCGCGGGGCAGCCAGTCGAAGGCCTCGGCGCTCGGCCGGTCGCCGGGCTTGTACTCCAGGCCGACCCAGCCGTCGTAACCGGCCTTCCTCAGCAGGTCGAGGAGGTCTTCGAGGGGGAGGGCCCCGGTGCCGGGCGCGCCGCGGCCGGGGTTGTCAGCGATCTGGACGTGACCGGTCCGGTCCGCGTACGAGGCGATCACCTGCGGCAGGTCCTCGCCGTTCATGGACAGGTGGTAGAGGTCCATGAGGAACTTCGCGTTGCCCAGTCCGGTCGTCTTGTTGACCTTGTCGACGACGCCGGCCGCGGCGGGCGCGCTCACCAGCGGGTACAGCGGCGACTCCGGCCTGTTCAGGGCCTCGACGAGGAGAATCGCGCCGACCCGGTCGGCGGCCCTGGCCGCGAGCACCAGGTTCTCCAGCGCGAGCGCGTCCTGCTCGGCCGGGTCGACGCCGTCGACGCGGTTGCCGTACAGCGCGTTGAGTGCCCGGCATCCGAGCGACTGGGCGAAGCCGGCGGCCACGTCGATGTTGGCGCGGAAGCGGTCCGACTCCTCGCCGGGCACGGACAGGGCGCCGCGGTCGGGGCCCGGGAGCTGACCGGCGTAGAAGTTCAGGCCCGTGAGCTGCACGCCCGCGTCCTCGATCGCCGTGTGCAGCGCGTCCAGCTCGGACTGCTCGGGGGTGGGGGAGTCGACCCAGGGCCACCACAGCTCGACCGCGGTGAAGCCGGCCGCCGCGGCGGCTGCGGGGCGCTCCAGGAGCGGGAGTTCCGTGAAGAGGATCGACAGGTTGACGTTGAAGCGCTGGTCTGCGAGTCCCATCGGGGGCGGCGCTCCCTTCCCGTGCTGTGATTCCGCATAGGATTCCGTATTACGGAAGTTAGTTTCTGCTTAATGGAAGACTGGCGTGCGGGGTTCGGGCTGTCAAGAGGAGAGGGCGAAATCGTCCGGCCGTACGAGTCGCCGCAGTGGGTGCCTTGGGTGGTGGAGGTCCCGGGGAGCCTGATGTGCCACGTGTGTGAGCGAACACTTCGGGGAAGGCGAACGCCCATGGCTGGTCACGGGAGTTGGGGGCGGACGATGATCGGATCCCGGGCAGTGCCAACGGACGGCCTCTCTCCTGTGTACGACGAGACGGGCGCCGCGTCCGCACGGTTTCTGCACTGGCTGGCCGGGGAGACCGGCGGCGTCGCCGGGAGGCGCGTGGCCAGTGCCGCATACACCCACCATGACCGGTGCAGCCTGGAGCTGGTCGAGGGCGTCGTGGACCGCTTGGCCGCGCTCGGCTGGATCGCCGTGCACAACGACTCCGGTGCCGTGCCGCCGCTGGTCAGCCCGACCGAGGCGGGGCTCGCGGAGGCGCGGGCCTGGGACGAGGCCTACGCCGACCGGGACGCCCGGCGCCGGTACGCCAAGGCGGCCCTGTTCGCCTGGTGGGACCGGGCCGGGCAGCACCAGAGCGGCGAGCCGAACGCCGAGGACTTCCTGTGGGCGCCCGAGGCCTTCTACTGCGGCCGACAGCTCGCCTTCGAGGATCTGGAGTACGCCAAGGACCACCTGAGCCTGCCCACCCCGGTGCGCGTCGGTGTCGCCGAGGACGGCGCCGGAGTATTCCTGTCCTTCGAGCAGCTGGCCCAGCTGGTGCAGGCGTCCCGCCCCGACCTGTCGGAGGGCGACAACGAGGTGCGGCAGGTGCGCGAGATGGCCGAGGCCCTGACCGATGCCTCCCGGCGCGGTGCCGAGCCCGACGAGGGCATGCTCCAGCGCTTCCTGCAGCACAGCGGCGAGCTGGTGCAGGTCGGCTCCAGGTCGGTGGGCTCGATGGGCAGGGACATGGCGTCCGGCGTCGTATCGGACATCATCAACTCGATGCTGAGGCTGGGATGAGCGATCCCGTGGGCCCCGCACCGGGGCCGGAGGAACAGATCCCGGAGGCGTACGCGCGCCAGCCCCTGCTGCGGCAGCTGGTGCCCCGCCTGGTCGGCCTCGAACGCGACCGGCACCGCAGGCGGCGCCACCACGAGTTCGCCGAGGACCTGCCGGTACTGCTGCTCAGCGGGCGGCACGGCACCGGCAAGAGCGCCCTGCTGGGCGACCTCCAGCAGGCCTACGCCCCCGACGCGGGCCCCTGGCCGGGGCCCCGCGTGCCGTTCGCGCGGATCAACTGCACGGCGGTCCAGGAGCACGCCCGGGTGGGACCGGAGATCTCCAACAACTCCCACGCGGTGGAGATCCTGGTCGACCTCGTCAACCAGCTGTCGCGTCCCGTCGCCGGGTTCGGGCGGCTGCGCTTTCCCCGGACCACCGCCGGGCTGCTCGCCGTGGTGTCCGCCCGGCGCCCCGGCAACGACGACGAACTGAAGGTGGCCGACCGGCACACGGCCGCCCTGATGGGACCCTCGCCGGGCGAGGACCCGCCCCCCACCTGGGACACGCTGTGCCGCTCGGCACTGCCCGTCCCCCCGGAGGGCGGCACCCCCGACCCCACGGCCTTCCCCGAGGCGGCGGTGCGCACCTACCTGGGCAGACAGTACCGATGGCGCTCGCGCAGACTCGCCTCGCGGCAGCTGGCCGGCTGGTACGAGAGCTACCGCATCGCGGCCGACAACCGGCTGCGCGGCCTGCCGCCGGGCGCGGCCGAGCACCCACGGCCGGTACCGGCCGCCGAGCGCGCGCAGGCCGTGGCCCGGCTCTGCCAGGAGTTCCACCAGGGCCGCGGCTTCCGGCGCGGCGTCGAGAGCATGCTGATGGCCGCGTTCCTCACGGACGTGCGCTACGGCCCCTTCCGCCGCGCCAACCGCGCCCCGCGCCCCCTGCTCCTCCTCGACAACGTGCACACCGACGCCGGCCGCGACTTCCTCGACCTCCTGCTGGAACTGCGGGCGCGGCAGAACCGGGCCGCCCGCGACCACCTGGTCGTGATCGCCACCGAGCTGCGCGGCGACGACAACCCGGCCACCCGCGACGACACCGCCGACGAGGAGAACGACCCCTACCCCGAGGCCATGTACCGCTCGCTGCACGAGATCGGCACCCACTCCGGGTGGACCCGCACCGGCACGGCTCCCTCGGCGGGCGTCCTGGTCCTGCCGCTGCCGCCGCTCGACACGGAGCATGTGGAGCGGATGCTCAAGCGCGACGACCGGGTCTCCTTCGATCCGTACATCGCCACCGCCGTACACGACCTGACCCGCGGCCACCCCATGGGAGCCCGCCGGCTGTGCGACGCCGTGGTGCACAAGGCGCGCACCGAGGAGTGGGTGACGGCCGAGGAACTCCTCGACCTGACCCACCCCGGCGCCATCGGCGAATCCGTCCTCTGGCGGCTGCTCAACACCCTGGTCGGCAGCGAGAACCACGACGAGCTGTGTCTGTTCTCCCTTGCCTGGGACCGGGAGGCGGCCGAGCAGCTGGCCGAGCGCTGGGTCCCGCGCCGGATCGACGGCCTGCCCGCCGCCGACGGCGCCGCCGTCCAGCTGGAGCGGGAGCGCTGGTCCCGTGGACCGGGCAGCCGGCCGTTCATCACGGACCGGTTCCTGCGCGCCCTGCTGGTACACCAGATGCGCAGCGGGCGCGGCGGCAGCGGCGTGGACTGGTTCAGCGCGCACGCCCTGCTCGCCGAGCACCACCGGCAGCGCGCCGAGGGCCGCTCCGGACAGGCGGGACGGGCCGACCAGGCCCGCTTCCTATGGCACCGGCTCGCCGCGGGAGAGGCGCAGGAGGTCGTCGACTGGCTGCACGCGGAGTTCGTCCGGGACGACGGCGACGCGGTCGACTGGCTGCACATCCTGCGCACCACGGCCCACGCGCCCCGCCCGCCGGGAGACGTCTGGTTCGAGCAGTGCCAGGAGGTCGGCAAGGGGCGCCGAGACCGGCTGCAGCTCCAGGCGGACCCCGAAGTGGGCCTGGAGAAGCAGGCCGTCAACCGGCTTCTGCACGCCCTGTGGTACGCGGCGGACGAACTGGCCGAGGCGGACCGGACGTTGGTCGACCGCATCGGCCAGGACCTGTCCTTTCTCTCCGCGCAGCACCTGACCGGCCGCGCGGTCCTCGCCCAGGCCGCCATCCGCTGGCCGCGCGCCGTGAAGGACGGCGAGGACTGGCCCCTCGAACGCCGCTGGCAGGGCGACCAGCCGCGACCGGGAGGGGCACGATGAGCAGGACGGATCGCAGGAACTGGGTCTGGCTGCCGAGCCGGCTGCGCTTCCGGGTGTTCGGCCTGATCGACGTGGTGGTCCTGTGGGTCCTGGTCGCCGCGCTGCTCGGGACCGGTACCTGGTGGGGCCTGGACACCTACTGGAAGCACCGCGACTACTGCACCCAGGATCTCCAGCTGCGGCGGACGGGCCCCGAGTGCATCGGCGTCACGGCCGCGGCGTACCCCTTCGCCCAGGACCTCAACGACGTCCTGGGCCGGATCGAGGCCGAGAACGAGGCGGCACGGTCGTCGGGCAAGCCGGTGGTGAGCGTCGCCGTCGTCATGCCGTACACCTCCACCCCCGGCGCGGCCATGTCTCAGGAGCTGATCCGGCACTCCCTCCAGGGCGCCTACGTCGCCCAGCGTGCCCACAACCGCGGGCCCGCCACCGGCGGCACCGCCATCCAGCTCCTCTTTGCCAACGTCGGCGAGGATCTGAGCCACTGGCAGACCGTGACCCGCGAACTGGCCGCCCGGCGCGGCGGCGAGGCCCCCGTCGTCGCCGCCATCGGCTTTCCCAACAGCGACGACGACACGCTCGACTCCGTGCAGCAGGGACTCGGGCGGGCACAGGTACGGATCCCGGCGGTCAGCGCGGTGCTCAGCTCCCGCGAGATGGAGCACCCCTACCTCTTCAAGGTCTCGCCCTCCACCGACCAGCTCGTCGACGCCCTCAAGCGCTATGTGACCGCGTACGAGGTGAACCGCAGGGACACCTACCTGATCGCCGACGAGCAGGCTGACAACTACGTCGAAAACCTCCGCAGGGTCTTCCTCGACGAGTTCGGCGAGGAGTACGGCATCAGGGCGGACGACGCGGTGGAGCGGCGGATCGCGGTGTACCGGGGCAGCAAGGGGGCGAACCTGGGTGATCCGCGGGACTTCCGGCAGGCAGTGGACGCGATGTGCGCACTCGGCGTCAAGACGGTGTTCCTGGCCGGCCGCGACGCGGACCTGCCGCCCTTCCTGGAGACCCTCGACCGCAGGAGTCCCTGCAACTGGGGCACGGACGAAGAGCCGTTGCGCATCCTGCGCGTCAGCACGGGCCGTGACCCGGACACGGAGACTGCCCGGATGCGCAAGATCGCCGACCGGAACCACATCGAGATCGTGACTGCGGCCGCCGTGGACGCACCCCGCTGGCGTGCGGGCAGCGGCGGCGACGACCAGGTTCCCAGGTTCTTCGGGGACTTCGCCGCCTCCTATGGCCAGTACTTCCGTGGGGAGAAGACCGACGCCCTCAACGACGGCTACGCCGTGATGTACCACGACGCCCTCACCGCCGTGGGCACCGCCGTGGCCGCGGCCCAGGACGGCAAGGACAACCCCGTGGACCACGACGACGTCTACGACGCGCTGCGCCGGGGCAGCCCCTCCGAACGCTGCGTCGGATGCGTGCCGGGCGCGAGCGGCGTCTTCACCTTCGTGGACGAGAACATCGGGCTGGACGAGGGGGCGGGGAACGAGGCGGCGGTCGGGCGCTGGCCGGTGTGCAAACCGGTACCCGTGGTGGCCTTTCCCAAGGAGCGGTCCAGCGCGTTGCCGCTCTACCGGACCTATCAGAAGTCGGAGCAGAACACCTGCCCCCGGCCGTGATCCACGCCGGGTCAGAGTGCGTCCACGGCGCTCACCTTCCACCCGTCGCCGGTGCGGGTGAGCGTCATCCGCACCCGGTTCAGGTCCAGGCGGGATCCCGTGACCTGGGTGCTCTTCGTGACCTGGTTGACGAACAGCAGGACGACGGCCCGGTCCGGTGCGGCCGACACGACGGAGGCCGCCGCTGCGCCGCCGCCGGCCTTGCCGGAGGGTGCCGCCACCGTCGCCTTCACCACGCCGTGGTACTTCCGGGCGGTCGGCCCGACCACCGTGGTCGTCGTCTTCTGGTACTGGTCACGGAAGGCCCCGGTCAGGTGGCCGCGGGCCCGCGCGAAGTCCCGGTCGAGGTGCCGGTAGTCGTACGACAGCACGACCGGCGCCGCCTTCACGGCGGCCGCGAGCGCCTCCCCGCGCGCCTGTTCCGCCAGCCGTGCCTCCCGGTACCGCCACCCGAGCACGGCGACGGCGACCAGGCCCGCCACGGCCACGAGGCAGAGCGCCGCGGTGAGCAGCCTCCGCCCGGGCAACCGCCCGGGCCTGCGCGCGGACCTGCTCTCCTGAAGCTCCTGCTCGCCGGAGTCGGGCGACGGCTCCGGCGGGTCCTCCCAACTGCCCTCCGGCGGGTCGGCGAGCACAGTACGACCGGCGCGGGGCTCCGCGGCCTGCCGCGCCGCCTCGTCCGCAGGGCCGCGGGCGGCGCTCCCGCGGGCCTCGGCGTGCGCCGGCCGCTGGGTGCGCTTGGCCGCCGCGCGGGCGGCCGCGGTCATGGTGCGGCGGGCGGGGGCGCCGGCACCGCGGACTCGGGAGGTCGGGTTCGCCACGGTCTTTCTCCTTAGGCGGTGGTACGGGTGGTCAGCCGACGAACTCGACGTCGGAGGTCAGCCAGCGGCCGCTGACACGTTCGAGATCGAGCTGCAGCCGGTAGGTGCGGGCCTGTCCACCGGGCGCGGCCGTGTTGCTGACCTTGCTGTCGGCGACGACCAGGACACGGGCGGACTTCTCGTCGGACCGCACGATGCCCGCTTCGAGGACCTGCCCCTCGGACACCGACTTGTTCTGGGCGACGAGCTTCGTCAACTGCTCGGTCTGGGCGGCGAACTGCTTCTTGAAGTTGCCGGTGGCGCCCTTCAGCACGTTCGCGCTGTCCCGGCCGTAGTGCCGGTAGTCCAGCGAGGTGAAGTTCAGCGCCGACTGACGGGCCGCCGCCAGGACGTCCTGGCGGCGCTGATCCGTCGCGCGCTGGTCGGACAGCCGCACACCCAGCCAGACCGACAACGCGGCCGTCAGGACCGTCACGGCGACGAGCCCCGCCGACAGTGCCCTGCGTAGTCCTGGGGACGGCTGCCGCAACGGTCGCAGGCCCCGGGTGAGGAGACCCCCGCTCATGCCATCGGTCCCACGAGCAGCCATTGCCACGACTCCTTTCCGAACGTGTTCTGTTCGCCGCCGGTCGAGCCGATCTCGACGGGCGTCCCGTCCGGGCCGGTGGCGGTGCCGGTCTCCGGGTCGTACGGGGTGACGTACGCGGACTGGTCGGCACTGCCCGAACCGGTCGGCGCACCAGGGGCGTTCTGCGCGCCCCGCACCGAGGTCTTGCTGCCGCGCGGCGCAGTGCAGCGTGCGTCGGTGTTCGCCGGCCGCTTGCTGGTGTCGGAGGGATCGCGCCGCTGGGTCCCGTAGCCCTGGGTGCACGCCGGCGGGTCGTCGGCGTTCACGACGAGACCGAAGTGGGTGGTGCCGTCCCCGGGAATGACCGTGTAGCTGCCCGCGACCACCACCGGGAAGGTGACCAGGGCCTGCTCCACACCGGGCAGCCGCGCCTTGGTGACCTGGCCACCGCTGATGAGGTTGGCCAGCAGGACCGGCAGATCCGGCCGGGTGGACTTCAGCAGGGAGTCGACCTCCTGCCCGGCGGGCGCCGTGTTGCCGATCAGCCGGCGCAGGTCCCCGTCGCTCGACTTCAACTGCTGGGTGAGCGCCGCCAGATCACGGGAGAACGACTTGATGGCCGAGCCCTTGTCGGCCTGGGTCTTGAGCACCTTCCGCGAGTCCTCGATCAGCGAGATCGTCTGCGGCAGCGAGTCGGACGCCGACTCGACCAGTTCGTTGCCGGAGTCCACCAGGCGGCTCAGATTCGGTCCGGTGCCGGAGAAGGCCTTGCCCAACTCGTCGACGGTGGTTCGCAGATTGTCCTTGCCGACGGAGTTGACCAGCCGGTCCAGGCTCAGGACGAGGTCGGTGACGGGCAGCGGTGTCCGGGTGCTGCCGCGCGGGATCGCACTGCCCTTCATCAGATACGGGCCGCCGGAGTGCCGGGGCTGCAGGTCGACGTACTGCTCGCCCACCGCCGACCGGTCGGCGACCACCGCCAGGGTGTCGGCCGGGATCCGCGGAGCGCCGTCCTCGATGTTCAGGGGCACGATCACACCGGAGCCGTTCAGCCGCAGATCGCCCACGCGGCCCACCGGCACTCCACGGTAGGTGACCTCGGCGCCCGTGAAGATGCCCCCGGAGTCGGCGAAGTCGGCCGTCACCGTGTAGCCGCGGTCGAGGAGAGAGTCCGTCAGGCCCACGTACTCGGCGCCGACGTAGGACACCCCGACGGCGGTGACGGTGGCGAAGGCAAGCAGCTGGGCCTTGACCATACGTGTGATCACGGCTGTATCCCCTTCAGCATGAGCTCGGCGAGCGCGATGTCGATCCCCGGCGGGAGGCGGCCCGCGTCCTTCGAGGTGCCGTAGCTCGCAGTGCACACCGGCGGGCACAGCGGATCGTCGCCACCCGACGGCGCCGAGGGCTGGGCCGGTGCCGTCGGCGCCTTAGGAACGCCCGGTGTGCTGGGCAACGGGGTCGGCAGCGGCACGCTCGGCACGCTCGGCGTGTGGGGGAGGCCGGGAGTCGGGGTCCCCTTCTTCCCGGAGCCGCCACCGCCACTGCCCGGCTTGTCGGTGACGTTGCCGTAGATGTCCGCCAGGTTGAGGTCGGCGGTGATCTTTAGGTTGACGTAGTCGCCCTTCACAGCGTCCACCACGTTGCGCGGGAACGGGTACGTGGTCAGCAGTTCGAGGGCGTTGGGCAGGTCGTCGCCCGCCTTGTTGAGCTGCTGCAGGATCGGCTGCAGTGCCTTGAGGTTGGCGACGGTGTCGTCCTTCGAGGCATTGACGACCTTGGTGCCCGTCGTGCCGAGCTTCGAGAGGGCGGTGAGCATCTTCGTCAGGTCGCGGCGCTGGTCGGCGAGGACCTTCAGTGCGGGCGGCATCGTGTCGACGGCCTCGGCGATCGTCTTCTTCTCCTGCCCGAGCCGCTTGGCCAGCCGGTCGACGCCCTTGAGCGCGCGGACGATCTCCGCGCGCTGATCGTCCAGGCTGCCGAGGAACGTGTCGAGCTGCTTCAGCAGGGATCGGACGCGGTCCTCGCGGCCCTCCAGCGCCTTGTTGAGCTCCACGGTGATCGTCTTGAGCTGGGCCACGCCGCCGCCGTTGAGCAGCGCGGACAGCGCGGACAGCACCTCCTCGATCTCCGGGTTGCGGCCGCTGCGGGACAGCGGGATCACATCGCCGTCGTGGAGCCGTCCGACGGGCTTGGCGCCGGAAGGGGCGGACAGTGCCACATACTTCTCGCCGAGCATGCTCGTCTGCTGCAGATCGGCGACCGCGTTGGCGGGCAGCTTCACCGAGTCGGCCACGCGCAGCCGCACCCGTGCGTGCCAGCCGTCCAGGTCCACCTTCTCGACCGCTCCCACGGTGACGTTGTTGACCTTGACCGCCGACTGCGGCACCAGATCCAGGACGTCCCTGAACTCGACGGTGACGTGGTAGGCGTGGTCCGCCGCCGCGCCCCCGGGGAGCTGGACGTCGTACCAGCCGTTGAACTCGCAGGCGGACAGCAGCAGCGAACCGGCCGTCGTCCACGCGACCACCCGGCCCGTGCGCAGCACGTTCATGCTTTGGCCCCCAGGATTCCGCCGAGCGTCCGGTCGACCGTGCCCGTCCCCGCCGGAGCGGACGGAAGCTTGGGCAGCGAGTCGAAGAGCTGCTTCAGCTGCTTGCAGTCGGGGTTCTTGCCGCCCTCGTCCCCGGTCGTTTTCAGCAGGGAGCACAGCAGGGACGCCGGGTCCTGCGGGCTCTGCGGGTTGTTGCGGGTGTCGAGGGTGCCGGAGGACGCGTTGTAGGCGTTCTGCAGGTTCGACAGACCCGTGGGGGCGACGGCCAACAGCTCGTCCAGCGCAGCGCGTTGGGTGACGAGAACCTTGGTGACCTTGCTGAGGCCCTTGACGTTCGAGGTCAGTGATTTCTTGTTGTTCTTCACGAAGTCGGCTACGTCGCCGAGTGCCGTGGCGAGGTACTTCAGCGCCGCCGCGAGGTCGCCGCGCTCCCCGGCGAGCTGCCGCGCCACGCCGGCGAGGCTGTCGTTGAACGACCGCACGCTCTTGTCGTCGGCCGCCAGCGCGGCCGTGAACACCTGCAGATTCCGTACGGTGCCGAACAGGTCGCTCCGCCCGTCGGACAGCGTGGTGACCGCCTGCGAGAGGTCCTCGATCGTCTGGTTGATGTTCGTGCCCTGGCCTTTGAGGTTGTCCGCGCTCACCGCGAGCAGGCGCGAGAGGGAACCGTCCTTGTTCGCGCCCTTGGGGCCGAGCGCGTCTGCCGTGGTGTGCAGGCTGTCGAAGATCCGGTCCAGTTCGACGGGTACGGCGGTACGGGACTCGGGGATGACGGCGCCGTCATGGAGCACCGGACCCTTCCGGTACACCGGCAGCAGTTGCACGTAACGGTCACTGACCACCGAGGAGTTGATGATGGCGGCCTGCGCGTCCGCGGGGACCTTGCGTCCCTTGTCGTACTCCAGCACCACCCGTACCCGGCTGCCCTCGGGCGTGATCTTCTTGACCTCGCCGATGCGGACACCCAGGACGCGGACGTCAGAGCCGGGGTAGATGCCGACGGTGCGCGGGAAGTACGCCGTGACGCGGAGGGAGTCGGAGCGCGGCCACAGCACGACGGCGAGCGCGGCGACGACCGCGAGGGCGGTGAGCAGTGCCAGGCCGCGCCGGACAGGAAAGCGTGGGATGGTCATCGTGAGCCTCCCGTCCGCGGCACGACCGGGGCGGCGACCATGTTCTGGACGTAGGAGTCGAACCAGCGGCCGTTGCCGAGGGTGTTGGAGAAGACCCGGACGTAGGGCGCGAGCAGTGCGACGCTGCGGTCGAGGCTCGCCTGGTTTCGTTCGAGCATCGCGACGAACGTGTTGAGGTTCTTCAGGGCGGGCCCGATCTCTTTCTCGTTGTCGTCGACCAGGCCGGAGAGCTCGATGCCGAGCGTGGCGGAGGCCTTGAGCAGGTTGTGGATCGCCGTGCGCCGCGCGTTGATCTCCTTGAACAGTTTGTCGCCGTCCTTCACCATCGCGGAGAAGTCCTTCGTGTGCTCGGCCAGCACCTTGGTGACTCCCTTCGCGTGGCCGAGGAGTTCGTTCAGCGCCTCGTCGCGCGAGGCGATCGTCCGGGAGATCCTCGACAGTCCCTTGATGGACGCCCGCACCTCCGCGGGCGAGTCCTGGAAGGTGGTGGAGATGGTGTCCAGCGCCTTCGCAAGCTGCTGGGTGTCGACCTTCTCCGACGTGGTCGTCAGGTCGCTGAACGCCTGCACGACGTCGTACGCCGACACCGTCCGCCGCAGCGGGATCTCGCTGCCCGCCTTCAACTGACCGGACCCCTTCGGGTACAGCGCGAGGTACTTCGCGCCGAGGATCGTCTTGACCCGGATCGCGGCGCCGCTCGTGGTGCCGAACTTGGGGTCGCCCTTGATCTTGAAGGTCACCTTGACGTGATCCCCCTCCAAGTCGACGCCCTCGACCTTGCCGACCTTGACCCCGGCGATCCGCACCTCATCGCCCGGCTTCAGGCCGCCCGCCTCCGAGAAGGCTGCGCTGTACGTCCTGCCGCCGCCGATCAGCGGCAGGCTGTCGGCGTTGAACGCGGCGACCGTCAGCAGGGCGAGGACGGTGAGCCCGACGACGCCGATGATGACGGGGTTGCGCTCGCGGAAGGGCTTCAGGCGCGGGCGGCGCAGCCTGATGCGCGGGAGCTTCGGCGGCAGGACGCGCACCTTCATCAGGGGTTCGGGGCCGCGAGGCCGGGGCCTGCGCCGCGGAAGCAGCCTCGGCAGCTTCGGCGGATCGATCCGTACCTTCATCAAGGGCTCATGGCGGCGGCGTCGCCGCCGTACGGCACGCGTGCTCATCCGCCGCACCTCGCCTGCGCCTCGTGAAACTCCGGGGTGATCACCTGGTTCGTCTTCGGCAGCACGATGCGGCCGTCGAAGTCGCAGAGGTAGAAGTTGAACCACGAGCCGTAGGACGCCGTCCCCGTCAGCTCGTTGAGCTTGTTCGGCAGCCGCTTCAGCACGCCCTCCACGGTTTTCTCGTTCTTGTTCAGCGTTCCGGTGAGATCGGCCAGCCCGGCGATGTCGTCCTTCAGCGGCGGACGCGCGTCCGTCAGCAGCCCCGACGTGGCCTGAGCGAGGTCGCCGATGCTCACCAGGGAGTCCCCGATGGGTTTGCGGTCGGCCGACAGCCCCGAGATCACTCGCCGCAGCTGTGTGAGCAGCGCGGAGAAGCGGGTGCCGCGCTTGTCGAGCGTCCCCAGTACCGTGTTCAGGTTGTCGATCACGGAGCCGATCAGCTGGTCGCGGTCGGCCAGGGTCGTGGTGAGCGACGCCGTGTGCGCGAGCAGGCTGTTCACCGTGCCGCCCTCGCCCTGCAGGGTCTTGATGATCTCGGTGGCGAGCTGGTTGACGTCGTCCGGGCTGAGCGCGGCGAACAGCGGCTTGAAGCCGTTCAGCAGCGCGTTGAGGTCCAGCGCGGGCTGGGTCCTGGACAGCGGGATGGTGCCGCCCGGCCGCAGCCGGGTGTCGTCGCCCGCGCCCTCCGTCAGCGCGATGTACCGCTGTCCCACCAGGTTCCGGTAGCGGACGACCGCGTGGGTGCTGGTGAGCAGCGGGCGGCCCGCGGCGACGGTGAAGGTGACCTCCGCCAGCGTGCGGTCCTTGATCCCGATGCTCTCGACCTGCCCCACCCGCACCCCGGCCACCCGGATGTCGTCGCCCTTCTCCAGCCCTGTGACGTCGCTGAACACCGCGTGGTAGGTGTCCTTCGGGGCGAAGGAGATGTTGACGATGGTGGCGGCGAGCAGGGCCGTCGCGGCGATCGTCACCAGCGCGAACAGGCTGAACTTGATGAGCGGCGCTGCGGTCTGCCGGGCTCCTGCCGTCCTCATGCGACGCTCACCGCCGTTCCGCGGGCCAGCGGCCCGAACAGCAGGGTCGCGACGGGCGGCACCTCGTCCGCGGGCACACCCATGACGGGGGCCACGAGCGAGCCGACAGCCCGCTGCTCGACCTCGGTGGCGGACACGTTGACACCTCCGGGCAGTGCGTCGCCGGAACCACCGGACGACGTACCGTCGTTGAGCTTGATGTGCGGTGCGGGCACCCGCGGATCGGGCAGGCCCCGGCAGTTCGGCCCCGACTTGTCGGCATAGCGCGGCTCCTCGCCGGGGTGGTACGCGGACTGCGGTCGGACGACCTCGAGGGTGATCCGCATCTCCCCGCCCCGGAACGCCTCCTCCGACGCCTTCTCCTGGCGGACCAGGCCGTCGAGGAGGCAGGGGTACTCGGGGGAGTAGCGGGCGAAGAGCTGCAGCGTGGGACGGGAGACCTGGCCGAGGGTGATGAGGCGGTCGCCGTTCGCGTCGAGGAAGTCCTGCGCGGTGCCCGCGACCGTCGCGGTCGTGCGGAGTGCGGCGGCCAGCTGGTCCTTCTTCTCGACGAGGGTGCGGCTGGTGGTGACGGTGTTGCGCAGGATCCTCATCAGATCGGGCGCGGCGTCGCCGTACACCTCGGCGACGTCGGCGAAGCGCGAGATGTCCTCCTTGAGGGACGGCAGGTGCGGGTTGAGGCGGCGCAGATAGCTGTCCACCCGGGTGAGGTTGTCGCCGATCCGGTCGCCGCGGCCCTCCAGCGCGGTGGCGAACGCCGAGAGGGTGGCGTTGAGTTCACCGGGCTTGACCGTGCGCAGCAGCGGCAGCAGGTCGTTCATCAGCTGCTGCAGTTCGATGCCGACCTTCGTACGGTCCTGGGTGATGACGTCCCCGGCGCGGATGGGCCGAGCCGACGACTGCGCAGAGCGGGCGGGTGGCACGAGGTCGACGAACTTCTCGCCGAACAGCGTCTTGGGCAGCAGCCGGGCGTGCACGTCCGCCGGGATGAAGTGGACGTACTGCGGATTGAGGGCGATGTCGAGGGTCGCCTTCGTGCCGTCGGCGTGCACCGAGCGCACCTCGCCGACCAGCAGTCCGCGCAGCTTGACGTCGGCCCGCGGATCGAGCTGGTTGCCGAGCCTGTCGGCCTGCAGCGTGATGCGGACGACGGGCGTGAACGCCTGCTGGTAGACGGCCACCGCGAGCGACAGCAGCAACGCGAGCACGGCGACGAAGGCGATGCCGTACAGCCGTAGTCGGATGGTTCTCATCGGCCTCACCCCGCTATCCGTACGGTCGTGCTCGCGCCCCAGATCGCGAGGCTCAGGAAGAAGTCCAGGACGTTGATGGCGACGATCGACGTCCGTACCGCGCGGCCCACCGCGACACCGACGCCGGCCGGTCCACCGCTCGCGTAGTAGCCGTAGTAGCAGTGCACCAGGATGATCAGCACGGCGAAGACGATCACCTTACCGAAGGACCAGAGCACGTCGACCGGCGGCAGGTACTGGTGGAAGTAGTGGTCGTACGTGCCCGTCGACTGCCCGTAGTAGACGGTGGTGATGGTGCGGGCGGCCAGGTACGAGGACAGCAGCCCGATCACGTACAGCGGGATGACGGCGACGAACCCGGCGATCATGCGGGTCGTCACCAGGAACGGCAGCGAGGGCACGCCCATCACTTCCAGCGCGTCGGTCTCCTCGCTGATCCGCATCGCGCCGAGCTGGGCGGTGAACCCGGCACCGACCGTCGCGGACAGCGCGAGCCCGGCCACCAGCGGGGCGATCTCCCGGGTGTTGAAGTACGCCGACAGGAACGCCACGAAGTTGGAGGTGCCGAGCTGGTTGAGGGCCGCGTAGCCCTGGAGGCCGACCTCGGTGCCGGTGAAGAACGACATGAAGGCGATCACGCCGACCGTGCCGCCCACGACGGCGAGCGCGCCACGGCCGAAGCTCACCTCGGCGAGCAGCCGCAGGATCTCCTTCTTGTAGCGGCGCAGGGTGCGGCCGGTCCAGGCCAGCGAACGCCCGTAGAACGACAGTTGCGTGCCCAGCTCCTCCAGGGAGCGCAGGGGGCGGTCGAGAAGTCGCATCGGCTAACCCCTCTGCGGGACGACCTGGAAGTACACCGCGGTCATCACGAAGTTGGTCACGAACAGCAACATGAAGGTGATCACCACTGACTGGTTGACCGCGTCGCCGACACCCTTGGGGCCGCCCTTCGCGTTCAATCCCTTGTAGGAGGCGACGATCGCGGCTATCGCCCCGAACACCAGCGCCTTCACCTCGGCCGCCCACAGGTCGGACAGCTGGGCGAGGGTGGTGAAGGACGCCAGGTACGCGCCGGGCGTGCCGTTCTGCAGGACCACGTTGAAGAAGTAGCCGCCCGCGACGCCGACCACCGACACCAGGCCGTTGAGCAGCACGGCCACCACCATCGAGGCCAGCACCCGGGGCACGACGAGCCGGTGGATCGGGTCGATGCCGAGCACCTGCATCGCGTCGATCTCGTCCCGGATCTTGCGCGCCCCGAGGTCCGCGCAGATCGCCGTGCCGCCCGCGCCCGCGATCAGCAGCGCGGTGACGATCGGCGAGGCCTCCCGCAGCACCGCCAGCACCGAGGCGGCACCGGAGAAGGACTGGGCGCCCAGCTGCCGTGTGAGGCTGCCGATCTGGAGCGCGATGACCGCGCCGAAGGGGATCGAGACGAGGGCCGTGGGCAGGATCGTGACGCTGGCGATGAACCACGCCTGCTGGATGAACTCCCGTGCCTGGAACGGCCGTCGGGGCAGGGTCCGCACGACGTCCAGCGCCATCGCGAACAGGTTGCCCGAGTGCCGCAGCGCTCCGGTCGGCGACAGGCTCATGCGTCCGCCACCTCCCTGCGGCGGTGCAGCTCGGCCTCGCGTCTCGCGATCGCCTGCCAGCGGGGCGGTCTGGTGATGCCGGGACCCGGCAGCAGGCGGGGCGTCAGGTCCGTGACGACCGGGCCCTCGGTGACCTGCGCCAGCTCCTGTTCGACCTGCGCGGCGTCCTTCTCCTCCGCCATGCCGATCGGCCCCTGCATCCGGCCGTTCAGGAACTGCCGCACGACCGGCTCGTCGCTGGTGAGCAGCTTCTCCCGCCGCCCGAACATCACCAGCTCCCGCCGGAACAGCAGCCCGATGTTGTCGGGCACCTGGCGGGCCGAGGCGATGTCGTGCGTGACGATCAGGAAGGTGGCGTCGATCTGCGCGTTGAGGTCGACGATCAGCTGGTTGAGATAGGCCACGCGCACGGGATCCAGGCCCGAGTCCGGCTCGTCGAACAGGATGATCTCCGGATCGAGCACCAGGGCGCGGGCGAGCCCCGCCCGCTTGCGCATGCCGCCGGAGATCTCGCCGGGCAGCTTCCCCTCGGCGCCGATCAGCCCGACCATGTCCATCTTCTCGAGGACGATCCGCCTGATCTCGCTCTCCGGCTTGCGGGTGTGCTCGCGCAGCGGGAAGGCGATGTTGTCGTACAGGTTCATCGAGCCGAACAGCGCGCCGTCCTGGAACAGCACGCCGAACAGCTTCCGCACCTCGTACAGGTCGTGCTCACGCAGCCGGGTGAGATCCCGGCCCTGGATCGTGATGGACCCCCGGTCCGGCTTGAGCAGCCCGACGAGCGTCTTGAGGAACACCGACTTGCCCGTCCCCGAGGGGCCGAGCATGACCGAGACCTCCCCGGCGGGCAGCGTCAGCGACACGTCCTGCCAGATGACCTGGTGACCGAAGGACTTGGTCAGCCCTTCCACACAGATCTCGACACCCATCCGGTCCGCCCTTCAGCCCGTGGAGCAGCTTCGACATCTGCTCTACGGCGAGGGGCGGGGCGTCCGTCGCGGCGGCGGCGGATTTTTTTCCGACGGTTACGGGGCGTCCTGCGGGAGCGTGCCGGGGGTGGGGGTGGCGACGGGAGCGGACGGTACGGCGGGGGTGTCCGACGGGACGGTCGGCTCGGGGGGTGTGTCCGTCACGTTCGGTGTATCCGGAAGGTCAGGCGTGTCCGGTACGTCGGGCACCTTCGGCAGCTCGGGCACGTCGGGCACCTGCGGGACCTCGGGCGTCGGCAGGGCCGGAAGCGGGGACAGCGAGACCTCCGGCAGGTCCGGCACGGACAGCGGCAGCGGAGATCCCCCTGAAGGAGACGCCTTGGGCGTCCGGTCCGGGGGCGTCGCGGGCTCGCGCGGCTCGGACGCACGCGCTCCGCCGGTCTCCTCGGTGGGCAGCGGATCCGCGCTCGGCGAGACCGCGGCCGGCCGCTGCGCCGGAGCGCCCCCGTCCCCGTCGCCGTCGAGCGCGTACGGCAGCACGAGTCCCGCCACCGCGAGGGTCGCCGCCGTCGAGGTGGCGGCCACCAGCTGCGCCTTTCCGCCCGACTGCGGCCGTCCGCGGCCGAGCAGGAACAGCACCGCCCCGAGCGTCCCGGCCAGCGAGGCGCGCAGCGTCCGCCGGGCCCGGGCCAGCAGCGACTCCACGGTCCGGTAGCTCAGCCCCATCCGCACCGCGACCTGGCCCACGTCGAGGTCCTCGGACTTCAGCCGCAGCGCCTCCGCCTGCCGGGCGGGCAGCTCGCCGCTGCGCACGGCCAGCCACTTGGCCTCGGCCCGGTCGCACACCACCTCCTCGACGGGCACCGGGCCCGGCGCGACGAGGTTGGGGCTGGTGCGGACCTCGGCCTCCCGGTTGACCTGCCGGTACCGGTCGACGCACAGCCGCATCGTCACGGTCGTCAGCCAGGCGCCGAGCCGCTCGTCGTCGAGGTCCGGGCGCTCCGCCGCGCGCAGCATCGCCTCGTGCACGGCGTCCTCGGCGTCCTCCGGGCTCATCGACCGGCGCCGGGCCACCTTGAGCAGCTGCTCGCGGTGGCTCCACATGCGCTGCCAACGGTCGTGGGCCGCCTGTATCTCCGCTATGTCCGCAGGCGGTTCCGCGGGCATGTCCGTCGCCATGAGGGCCCCTTCGTGCTCACCCGCCGGTCCTGTGCTCCCGGCGGGTGGCGAGATTACCGCCCGGTAGCAGCGGTTGGGGAGGGGGTGGGGCTCATCGTGTCCGCACTGTTGCTGGTCAGCGGGTCGGTGCCGGGCACTTTCACGCCGGTGCTGGGCAGGGGGAGCAGGGGGCCGTCCGGCGCCACCGGGGTGTCTGCCGTACGGGTCGGTGCGGGGGAGGGCGAGGGAGACGGCGTGGCCGGCGTACGGGACGGGCCCGGGTCCGGGCGGCCGGACGGCCTCGGCGTGGCGGGCTTCGGTGTGCCCGGCCGGGAGGGCTCCGGGCGCGTCGGGGTCTGCGCGGGCCGGTCCGGCAGCACCCGGTGCCCGGACAGGAAGTACGCGTACCAGGCCCGGACCGTGCGCAGATACGCCGCCGAGCGGTTGTAGCCGAGGATCGCCCGGTCCAGGTCGGCCGGGTCGGACAGGTCCCTCCCCCACTCCCGGCTTCGCCCGAGCGGGAGGTGCCCCCACCCCGCGCACAGATAGCGCCCGGCGGCGAGCGCCGCGTCGTGGATGTTGCCCGGGTCGGCTCGCCCGTCGCCGTTGCCGTCCGCGCCCCAGCGGGCCCAGGTCGAGGGGATGAACTGCATCGGCCCGACCGCGCGGTCGTACACCGCGTCCCCGTCGTACGCGCCGCCGTCGGTGTCCCGGATGCGGGCGAAGCCGCGGCCGTCCAGCCGGGGCCCCAGGATCGGCGTCACGGTCGTCCCGTCCGCGGTCACCCGGCCGCCCCGCGCCTGACCCGACTCGACCTGCCCGATCGCGGCGAGCAACTGCCACCGCAGCCGGCAGCCGGGCGCGGTGCGGGCGAGCGCCGCCTCGGCGCGCCGGTAGGCGGCGAACACGCTCGCGGGCAGGGTGGCGCCCGCCACCGGCGCGCCCTGCTTCGCCTTGGTGGTGCGCAGGGGCGGAAGCTCGGTGCGGTACGGGGTGTCGCCGGACACGCTCGGCCCGTGCTCGGCGGGTGCCGCCTGCCGCGCCGGTTCCGCGGCCCGTACCGGCGCCGCCCCCGGCGCCTGGGACGCGGTCAGCGCCGCCATGGCCGCCGCCGCGATCGCCGTACCCCGAGCACCTCTGAGCCCACCCCTGAGTGCGCGCCCTGCCATCTCGCAGTCCCCTCCCTCGCCGGATTCCTCGTCTGCTCTACGCGGCGCGGGCGCGGGTCCGTCGGACGACTGGGAGTGCAGGCGCCGGCAAGTCGTTCCAAAGCGTCGTCCCGTCGAGCAGGATCGCCGAGACCCTTGGTCGTGAGTGCCGCGCCGGAGCGGCGGCCGGCCGCCCCGTTACCTTTTTCGTGGCCCCGCAATGGGGCGCCTGGCCCCCGGGTCCGGTATGGCTGTGTGCCCCCTGTCGTACGGATGACCTG
>NZ_JACTVI010000011.1:0-69551 GCF_014495685.1 Streptomyces sp. TRM68367
TGGCCTGGCACGTACGCGAGGCGGACATCGTCGTCGCGGCCGCCGGCTCGCCCGGACTGATCACCAAGGACATGCTGCGCCCCGGCGCCGCGGTCCTGGACGTCGGCATCACCCGCACCGACCAGGGACTGCTCGGTGATGTGCACCCGGAGGCCGCCCAGGTCGCCGGCTGGCTCGCGCCCATGCCCGGAGGCGTGGGCCCCATGACCCGGGCCATGCTGCTCGCCAATGTCGTCGAGGCCGCGGGGAGGAACGCCGACACAGCATGAACGTGCCGGCCCGCGAGGTCGCCCTGTGCTCGGCGGGCCCCACCTCGCTGCCGGCGGCGACGGGTCGCTGACGCCCCTTCCTCGCGCGGAACACGGGAGGAAGGGGCCTTCGCTCCGCCGAGCCGGTCGCCGACTGGCCGCCGCCGATGGGCCGGTTGAGCGAGCAGGTGCCCGTGCCGAAGTCACACAACCCCGGAAAAAACACACAGACACCAGGGCTCAGCAGATCCTAGGAGAACAGCGGGTACAGGCCTGATCGTTGGCGTATCGCCGCTGTGTACACGTCCACGGTCGCGGACGCCGCCGTGTCCCAGCCGAAGGACCGGGCGTGCCGGGCCGCCGCCTCACCCATCCGGGTCGAAAGCGCCGGATCGTCGGCGAAGCGGCCCAGCGCCCGCGCGTACTCGGTCCGGGACGTGCCCCGGCACGAGCACACCGCTCGCCCCGCCCCGAACAGCCACCGGCAGACCGCCCACCTCGGCCGCGATCACCGGCGTGCCGCAGGCCTGAGCCTCCAGGGCCACCAGGCCGAAGGACTCGCTGTAGGACGGCATGACGAGCACCGACGCCGCCCGGTACCAGTCCGCGAGCCGGGCCTGTCCGAGGGCGGGTGGAACAGGACCACGTCGGAGACACCGAGCCGTGCCGCCAGCTTCTGCAGGCCCTCCGGCTCGGTCAGACCGGATCCGCTCGGCCCGCCCACCACCGGCATGACGAGCCGCTCGCGCAGCTGCGGCCGCTCCGCCAGCAGCCGGGCGACCGCGCGCAGCAGAACGTCCGGTGCCTTCAGGTGCTGAATACGCCCCGCGAACAGCGGGACCAGCGCGTCGGGGGCAGCCCGAGGCGCAGACGGGCCGCGGCCCGCCCGGCCAAGACGCCGGCGGCGTCCGGCCGGAAGCAGTCCAGATTCACGCCCGGGTGGACGACGGTGACCCGCTCGGCGTCGGCGTCGTAGTGACGGATCAGCTCGGCCGCCTCGCTGCCGGTGTTGGCGATAAGCCGATCCGCCGCCGCCACGATCTGCGTCTCGCCCGCCACACGGGCCGCGGGCTCGGGTGTGTCGCCCGCAGCGAGGGCGGCGTTCTTGACCTTGGCCATGGTGTGCATGGTGTGCACGAGCGGGACGCCCCAGCGTTCGGCGGCGAGCCGGCCGACGTGGCCGGAGAGCCCGTAGTGCGAGTGGAGCAGGCCGTAGTGCCCGGGACGCCGACCGGCCCACGCCCGCATCAGTCCGTGTGTGAAAGCGCACAGGTGTGTGGGCAGGTCTTCCTTGGCCGAGCCCTCGTAAGGCCCGCCTCCACGTGCCGGACGAGAACACCGGGCGCTAGCTCGACCACGGGCGGGACCGCGGCAGAGGTGTCCCGGGTGAAGATCTCCACCTCGACGCTCGCGGCCGCCAGGCGCCTGGCCAGCTCGACGACGTAGACGTTCATCCCGCCCGCGTCACCGGTGCCGGGCGGCGCGGACGGCGCCGCGTCACCGGGCGTCCGCATGGTGATGGCCAGCGGTCTGCCGCCGAGCCGGATCTCCAGCGGCTCGGCGGCGACCAGCGTGTCCGCCCGGGCGCCGACAGCGCGCGCCCTCCCGGATCCGCAGCACGCGTCGACGCTCGGTGCCTCGTCCATGCCGGGGCCCCGCTCAGCACTCGATGATGTTGACGGCGAGGCCGCCCCGGGCGGTCTCCTTGTACTTGACGGACATGTCGGCGCCGGTGTCCTTCATGGTCTTGATGACCTTGTCGAGGGAGACCTTGTGGGAGCCGTCGCCGCGCATGGCCATCCGCGCGGCGGTCACCGCCTTGACCGCGGCCATGCCGTTGCGCTCGATGCACGGGACCTGCACCAGCCCGCCGACCGGGTCGCAGGTCAGGCCCAGGTTGTGCTCCATGCCGATCTCGGCGGCGTTCTCCACCTGCTCCGGGGTGCCGCCGAGCACTTCGGCGAGCGCGCCGGCCGCCATGGAGCAGGCCGAGCCGACCTCGCCCTGGCAGCCGACCTCGGCGCCGGAGATGGAGGCGTTCTCCTTGAACAGCATGCCGATGGCGCCGGCGGCGAGCAGGAAGCGGACCACCCCCTCCTCGTCCGCGCCGGGCACGAAGTTCATGTAGTAGTGCAGGACGGCCGGGATGATGCCGGCCGCGCCGTTGGTCGGGGCCGTCACCACCCGGCCGCCGGCGGCGTTCTCCTCGTTCACGGCCATCGCGTAGAGGGTGATCCATTCCATCGCGCGGGCTGCCGGGTCGCCCTCGGCGCGCAGTTGGCGGGCCGTCATGGCGGCGCGGCGGCGCACCTTCAGCCCGCCGGGCAGCAGGCCTTCGCGGGACATGCCGCGGGCCACGCAGGCCTGCATCACCCGCCAGATCTCCAGCAGACCGGCGCGGATGTCGTCCTCGGTGCGCCAGGCCCGTTCGTTCTCCAGCATCAGCGCGGAGATGGACAGGCCCGTGTCGCGGGTCAGGCGCAGCAGTTCGTCGCCGGTGCGGAAGGGGTACTTCAGTACGGTGTCGTCGAGCTTGATGCGGTCCGCGCCGGCGGCGTCCTCGTCGACGACGAAGCCGCCGCCCACCGAGTAGTACGTCTTGGTCAGCAGCTCGGCGCCGGTGGCGTCGCGGGCCCACAGGGTCATGCCGTTCGCGTGGTACGGCAGCACCTTACGGCGGTGCAGGACCAGGTCCCCCTCGAAGGAGAAGGCGACCTCCTGGGCATCGCCGATCTCGACACCCAGCAGCCGCAGCCTTCCGGTCGACTTTATCCGCTCGACATCGCCCTCGGCCTGGAGGACATCGACGGTGTGCGGCTCGTTGCCCTCCAGCCCGAGCAGTACGGCCTTGGGCGTGCCGTGGCCGTGGCCGGTCGCGCCGAGGGAGCCGTACAACTCGGCGTGGACCGTGGCGGTCCGGGCGAGTACGCCGACCTCCTTCAGACGGACGACGAACATGCGGGCCGCCCGCATCGGGCCGACCGTGTGGGAGCTGGACGGGCCGATGCCGATCGAGAACAGGTCGAAGACCGAGATGGCCACGGTCACTCCTCAAGAAGGGGGCACACCTATTTGTTCAGGCCGGGGTACAGGGGGTGCTTGTCCGCCAGTGCCTTCACACGCGCCTTGAGCGCCTCCGCGTCGTACGACGGCTTGAGTGTCTCGGCTATGACGTCCGCGACCTCCGCGAAGTCCTCCGCCTGGAAGCCGCGGGTGGCCAGGGCCGGGGTGCCGATCCTGAGCCCCGACGTCACCATCGGCGGGCGCGGGTCGTTCGGGACCGCGTTGCGGTTGACCGTGATGCCGACCTCGTGCAGACGGTCCTCGGCCTGCTGCCCGTCCAGCTCGCTCTCGCGCAGATCGACCAGGATGAGGTGCACGTCCGTGCCGCCGGACAGGACGTCGACGCCGGCCGCGCGGGTGTCGGCGGCCGTCAGCCGCTCGGCGAGAATGCGAGCGCCGTCAACCGTGCGGCGCTGGCGCTCCTTGAACTCCTCGCCGGCGGCAACCTTGAAGGAGACCGCCTTGGCCGCGATCACATGCTCCAGCGGGCCGCCCTGGAAGCCCGGGAAGACGGAGGAGTTCAGCTTCTTCGCGAACTCCTTCCGGGCGAGGATGATGCCGCCGCGCGGCCCGCCCAGCGTCTTGTGGGTGGTGGAGGTGACCACGTCCGCGTACGGCACCGGGTTCTCGTGCAGCCCAGCCGCGACCAGACCGGCGAAGTGCGCCATGTCCACCCACAGATACGCCTCCACCTCGTCGGCGATCCGACGGAACTCCGCGAAGTCCAGCTGCCGCGGGTAGGCAGACCACCCGGCGATGATCACCTTCGGTCGGTGCTCCTTGGCCAGCCGTTCCAGCTCGGCCATGTCGACCAGGCCGGTGGCGGCGTCCACGTGGTAGGCGACCACGTCGAACTGCTTGCCGGAGAAGTTCAGCCGCATCCCGTGGGTCAGATGGCCGCCGTGGGCCAGGTCCAGGCCGAGGACGGTGTCGCCGGGCTGGGCCAGCGCGAACAGGGCGGCCTGGTTGGCGGAGGCGCCCGAGTGCGGCTGCACGTTGGCGTACTCGGCGCCGAACAGCTCCTTGACCCGGTCGATGGCGATCCGCTCGGCGACGTCGACATGCTCGCAGCCGCCGTAGTAGCGGCGGCCGGGGTAGCCCTCGGCGTACTTGTTGGTCAGGACCGAGCCCTGCGCCTGCATGACCGCGACCGGCGCGAAGTTCTCCGAGGCGATCATCTCCAGGGTGGACTGCTGGCGATGCAGTTCGGCGTCGACCGCGGCGGCGACTTCGGGGTCGAGCTCGTGCAGGGGTGTGTTCAGGGCGGACATACGGTCTCCTCAGTCGGCGATGTACGGGCGGTGCACGGGAACGCGGCACGGGGCCTCAGACGTGGGACGGGGCATCAGCGGAACACCACGGTGTGGTGGCCGTTGAGCAGGATGCGGCTCTCGCTGTGCCACTGCACCGCTCGCGCCAGTACTCGCGCCTCGACGTCCCGGCCCATGGTGACCAGCGCGTCGGGGTCGTGGGAGTGGTCCACGCGGACGACGTCCTGCTCGATGATGGGTCCCTCGTCCAGGTCGAGGGTGACGTAGTGGGCGGTGGCCCCGACGAGCTTGACTCCCCGTCGGTGGGCCTGGAGGTAGGGGCGGGCTCCCTTGAAGCTGGGGAGGAAGGAGTGGTGGATGTTGATGGCCCGGCCCTCCAGCCGCTTGCACAGGTCGTCCGAGAGGATCTGCATGTAGCGGGCGAGGACCACGAGGTCGATCTCGTAGCGCTCCACCAGCTCCAGCAGTTGTGCCTCCGCCTCCGCCTTGGTCTGCGGTGTGACGGGGATGTGGTGGAAGGGGATGCCGTGGCTCTGCGCGAGCGGCTCGAAGTCCCGGTGGTTGGAGACGATCACCGGGACCTCGATGTTGAGGGCACCGGTGCTCCTGCGGAACAGCAGGTCGTTCAGGCAGTGGCCGTACTTGGAGACCATGATCAGGGTGCGGGTGGGGGCGGCCGCGTCGTACAGCCGCCAGTCGATCCGGTAGGTCCCGGCCAACGGTGCGAAATCGGCCCGCAGGCGCACCAGTGACGTCTCCGGGTCGGAGACGTCGAAGTGCACACGCATGAAGAAGCGGCCCTGCAGACGGTCGTCGAACTGCTGGCTCTCCAGGATGTTCCCGGAGTGCTGGACGAGGAAGCCGCTGACGGCGTGGACCAGTCCTGCCTGGTCGGGACAGGAGAGGGTGAGGACGAACTCGCGGCCGGGGCGGGGGCGAGAGGGCACAGCATCCTCCGGTGGTGCGTATTGAGCAACGTGGCGAGCGATACGCAACATGGTCCAGGGAGGAGAGGGTCCGGTCAAGGGTGTGTCTTGACAGAAGTCCGCCGGGCGGGCTTTCTAGGGCGTGTTGTGTAATGAGAAATACACATCGCTATGAGAAACACACCACACGCCAACACACCGCGGAGCGCCATCGATGACCCGCAAGGCCCCTGCTGAGGATCCCGGCGACGCCCGACTGCGGGTGAGCCCACCGAAGGACTACGCCGCCGGCATTCCGGCGGTCACCTCGTCGCTGCGCCACGCGGGCACCCAGATGGGCCCGCGCCGTGGCCTGCTCACCCTGCTCCGGGTCAACCAGAAGGACGGCTTCGACTGTCCGGGCTGTGCCTGGCCCGAGCCGGAGCACCGGCACCGCGCGGAGTTCTGCGAGAACGGGGCCAAGGCCGTGGCGGAGGAGGCCACGCTGCGCCGGGTCACTCCGGAGTTCTTCGCCGAGCACGGCCTGGAGGAACTCGCCGGCCGCAGCGACTACTGGCTCGGACAGCAGGGGCGCCTCACCCACCCCATGTACCGTCCGGCGGGCAGTGACCACTACCGTCCGATTTCGTGGGAGGACGCGTTCGCCGTCGTCGCCCGGGAGCTCGCCGCCCTCGACCACCCCGACCAGGCCGCCTTCTACACCTCCGGCCGGGCGAGCAATGAGGCCGCCTTCGTCTATCAGCTGTTCGCCCGGCTGCTGGGCACCAACAACCTGCCGGACTGCTCCAACATGTGCCACGAGTCCAGCGGTTCGGCCCTCGTCGAGACGATCGGCATCGGCAAGGGGAGCGTCACCCTGGAGGACCTTCACGAGGCGGACCTGATCCTCGTCGTCGGCCAGAACCCCGGCACCAACCACCCGCGGATGCTCTCCGCCCTGGAGCGGGCCAAGCGGCGCGGCGCCCGCGTCATCGCGGTCAACCCGCTGCCCGAGGCCGGCCTGCTGCGGTTCAAGAACCCCCAGCGGCCGTCCGGCATCGTCGGTGGCGGCACCCAGCTGGCCGACCTCTTCCTGCAGATCAGGCTGGGCGGCGATCAAGCCCTGTTCCAGGCCTTCAACCGGCTGTTGCTGGAAGCGGAGGACGAGGCGCCGGGCACCGTCCTCGACACCTCCTTCATCGCCGCGCACACGCACGGTTTCGAGGCCTGCGCCGAGCATGTCCGCAAGACCTCATGGGAGGACGTCCTGGAGGCCACCGGCCTCTCCCGGGACGAGATCACGGGCGCGTTCTCGGAGATCCTCGCCGCCGAGAAGACCGTCGTCTGCTGGGCGATGGGCCTCACCCAGCACCGCCATTCCGTCCCCACCATCCGTGAGGTCGTCAACTTCCTCCTCATGCGCGGCAACATCGGCCGTCCCGGCGCCGGGCTGTGCCCGGTGCGCGGCCACTCCAACGTGCAGGGCGACCGGACGATGGGTATCCACGAGAAGCCGAGTGAGGCCTTCCTCGACGCGCTCGGCACCGAATTCGGTTTCGCACCGCCACGTCATCACGGTCACGACGTGGTCGAGACCATCCGGGCCATGCGCGACGGCCGGGTGAAGGTCTTCGTGGGGCTGGGCGGCAACCTCGTCGCTGCCGCCCCCGACACCGAGGTGACGGAACAGGCGCTGCGCCGCTGCCGGCTGACCGTGCAGATCTCCACCAAGCTCAACCGCTCCCACGCGGTCACCGGGGAGCAGGCGCTCATCCTGCCCTGCCTGGGCCGCACCGAGGCCGATCTGCGGCCCTCGGGGCCCCAAGTGGTGACCGTGGAGGACTCCATGGGCATGGTGCATCTCTCGCGGGGACGGCTCGCCCCCGCCTCCGATCACCTCCGCAGCGAGGTGGCGATCATCTGCGGGATGGCCCGGGCCGTCTTCTCTGACCGCAACCCCCAGATGCCCTGGGAGGCGTTCGAAGCCGACTACGACCGCGTCCGCGAGCGCATCGCACGCGTCATCCCAGGATTCGAGGAGTTCAACGACCGAGTGCGCCGACCCGGCGGCTTCGCCCTGCCCCACCCGCCCCGGGACGAGCGCCGCTTCACGACGGCCACCGGCCGGGCCAACTTCACCGTCAACCCACTGGAGTTCCCGCGCGTACCGGACGGTCGGCTGCTGCTGCAGACGGTGCGTTCGCACGACCAGTACAACACCACCATCTACGGACTGGACGACCGCTACCGCGGCATCCACCAGGGACGCCGCGTGCTGTTCGTGCACCGGGAGGACCTCGCCGCCCGCGGGCTGGCCGACGGCGACCTCGTCGACATCGTCGGTGAGTACGAGGACGGGGTGGAACGGCGGGCACCGGGTTTCCGCGCCGTCGCCTTCTCGACACCGCGCGGCTGCTGCGCGGCGTACTTCCCGGAGACCAACGTCCTGGTGCCCCTGGACTCGACGGCGACCATCAGCAACACCCCCACGTCCAAGTCCGTCGTGGTCCGGCTGGAGCCCGCCGCCGGGGTGTGAGGCCCCCTTGACAGCGCTTTTCCGGGGTTGAAGAGTGTTCCCAAGTGCGCCATGCGCAACGATCGGTGGGCTGGGTCGCTGAGCGCATCACCCTCGTTCACACGGAAGTCCCCCGAGGAGCTCGACGGTGAACGCGCCTGTGAAACCCGCCCCGGCCCGCGATGAACTCCCGGACCCGCGCCCCACAGAATCAGTGAGCCTCCTGGAGGGCTGCTCCAGGAGGCTCACTGACTCCTGATTCGCGGACGCCTGCCTCTACGTGGTGCGCGCCTCGACCGTGCTGTCCTCGGCCTCGTTCGACGAAGCCCCGTTCTCCAGGCCCTCCTCGAACGCCGTGACGGCCTGGTCGATGAGTCGCTGCTCCTGCTTCTTGCGCCGGGCGTCCAGATAGGCCTGACGTTCTTGGCGGAAGGACTTGAGCGTGGCGATGCTCATTCCGATCATCACCAGGCTGAAGGGCAGCGCGGTGATGATCGCCGCCGTCTGCAGCGTGCTCAGCGACGCGGTTCCGGTGCCGCTGGCCACCAGCAGCGCGATCGCCACGGCCCCTTCGGAAGCGGCCCAGAACACGCGGCTCCACACCGGCGGCTCGGGGTTGCCGCCGGAGGCCAGCATGTCGACGACGTAGCTTCCGGAGTCGGAGGAGGTGACGAAGAACAGCACGATCAGCAGGATTGCCGCCCCGGCGACGAAGGTACCGCCCGGCAGCGTGTCGAGCAGCTGGAAGAGCGCGCTGTTCGTACCGACCGTGCCGTCCTCGCCGACCAGTCCGCCGTCACCGACCGTCTCGCGGTGGAGTGCCGAGCCGCCGAGGACGGCGAACCAGACGAAGGTCAGCAGAGTCGGCACCAGCAGCACGCCCGTGACGAACTCGCGAACGGTCCGGCCGCGGGAGATACGGGCGATGAAGACGCCGACGAACGGAGCCCAGGAAATCCACCAGCCCCAGTAGAAGACCGTCCAGCCGCTGACCCAGGCGGTGCCCTCCTCGCCCTGGGAGGCGCCGGTGTCGAAGCTCAGTGCGAGGAGGTTCTGCAGATACGCGCCGATGTCCTGGACGAAGACGTTGAAGATGAACAGCGTCGGGCCCGCGACGGCCACGAACACCATCAGCAGGCCGGCCAGGGTCATATTGATGTTCGACAGCCACTTGATGCCCTTGCCGATGCCCGTGACCACGGAGATGGTGGCGATCAGGGTGATGCCGGCGATGAGGGCGATCTGAAGGGGCTTGCCGGGGTCGGTCGCCCATCCCTGGGACTCCAGTCCCGCGGAGATCTGCAGGACGCCGAAGCCGAGCGAGGTGGCCACGCCGAAGAGGGTGCCGACGACGGCGATCGCGTCTATGACGTCACCCCAGGCGCCCTTGATCCGCTCGCCGAGGAGCGGCTCCAGAGCCCAGCGGATCGAGACGGGACGGCCCTTGCGGTGCACGGCATAGGCGACGCCGAGGCCGACCACGACGTAGATGGCCCAGGGGTGGATTCCCCAGTGCAGGAACGTCTGGACCATGGCGAACTCGCTCCGCTCGGCCTGGCCCTCGCCGATGCCCGGCCTGGGCGAGACGAAGTGGTTCAGCGGCTCGGCGACACCCCAGAAGACCAGCCCGATGCCCATGCCGGCGGCGAACAACATCGCCAGCCACGAGCCCAGGCCGAACTCGGGATCCTCGTCGTCCTTGCCGAGCTTGATGTCTCCGTAGCGGCCGATGCCGACCCAGAGGACGAAGATCACGAAGAGTGAGACCAGGGCGGTGTAATACCAGCCGAGGTCGGCGATGATCTCCTCCTGCACCGTGCTGATGACGTCCTGCGCGGAGTTCCTGAAGATCGTGGCGTAGAGAACGAAGGCGAGAATGATGATCGCGGACGGCCAGAAGACGCGCGGTGCGATCGAGGCCGTGTGGGACCGGGGCTCCGCCTCTTCTTGATCCGAAGTGTCGGCTGGTGATTTCGACATCTGGGGAGCAGCCATGCTCACTTTCCTTCTGTCGTCGGGCTGGGGCATGGTGGGTCGGACGCTGTCGTCCGGCCCTGGTGGTCTCAGCGGCTTCCACCGACTCGGACCGCCTCACACTGGGCGGCACCGCGTGGGACTGTTGCGCAGTAAGAGATTCTCATCTGATTGCGCAACAGCGAACACTCCTTGCGTCTCGCCGTCAAGGCCCTTCGCACCAGTCGCCGGGCTCTCGACCAGCATCGAAATCGCCCTGTGACCCTCGGGGCGACTCGCTGCCGCCGGGCACCCCGTACACGGTCCGCCCGAGCACCATCGTCGGCGCGGAGCCGCGCTTGCCGGCGACCGCGACGCGACCGCACAGCAGGAACGAGAAGACGATGCCGGCCACCCCCGCGGTCAGCGCCTGCCAGAAGGAGATCCCGAAGCCGAGCGCGAACGCGCCGTAGCTCGGCCCGCGCCCGGAGACGTCGGCCCCGACCCAGGGCCGGAACAGCGCCCGCGGAGTGCCCTTGCGCTCGGCGTCCCCGATCACGTCCAGGCCGTGTGTCTCCACCCGGAGCCGCCGGGCCGCGGTGCGCTGTCGAGGGGGCCGTCATGGTCGACCTGCCTGTTCGAGAGGGCGGGCGGAAGCCGGGTGGACCCGGACTCCGACCTCGGCCTGACCGCCGCACAGCGCGCCGAGCAGGCCCGCGAGGGCGGCAGGCCCGGCCAGTCCCAGCACCTGCGCGAGGTGCCCAGAACTCCGGTGCAGGAGGAACTCGACCGCTGACGACGGCGGACACATCAGGGACGACGACGGACGACCGTGGACGACAGCGACGACGACAGGAGTGCCCCATGGTGCGCAGGAAGATGGAAGGCGACGAGCAGCAGCGCGCGGCGGCGGCCCGCGAGGCCCACAGGGCCGGCGAGGCGCCCAGCGCCCGCAGCGTGACGACCGGGGCGTCGAAGCAGCGCGCGCACCGCGGCTGCGCGCCGCACGAGGAACGGATCGCCGCCCGTCACCGCGGCAAGCAGCAGTGGCGTCCCGGTGACCCGGCCCAGCGGGAGGGAAGGGGCCGCACCGCGCCGGACACGGAACCGACCTTCGCCGGCCGTCAGCCGCCCGACTACACCGACCGGCACGAGCAGGTGTTCCGGTCACTGAGCGGGGCCCAGGAGCGCCACGGCGGCGAGGCCGTCCACCTGGACGAGATCGCCCGCGCGTCGGGGCTGCCCCCGGACGAGACCCGGACCCTGCTGCACGACTGGCCCAGGTCCACCGCCTGGTGACGGAGCTGGTGGGAAACGACGAGCCGGACCTCGGACCGCGGTACGAGGTGAAGCCCCGGCTGTGAGGCGGAGCGGTACCGCAACCGCTCCGCCGGGGCGGCCGGTTGACTGATCCGGCGAGGGCCGCACGGGATCTTGACGGCGTCGATGTTACCGGTAACATCGACGCCGTCGATGTACGACGCCATCCGTGCCCGTCCCCCACGCCGCCGTGGGCCGTCATCCGGAGTCCGCGTGAGAGACCAGACGACCGCACCGCGCGAGACCCGTGTCCAACAGGCTTCGCACGCCCCGGTGTTCAGCCCGGCCGCCGTGGTCGCGTCCTGCGTGGGCTTCGTGCTCATCGGCGCGCTCCAGGCCCTGTACGGGCCCGCGATCCCCGCCCTGCGCGAGGAGTTCGGCCTGAGTCCCTCGGCCGCGGGGCTGGGGCTGAGCGCGCACTTCGTCGGCGGAGTGGCCGGTGTGCTGCTCTTCGACCGGCTGTACGGCCGGATGAGCAACCGGCGGCTGCTCGGCGGCTCGTACCTGCTGATGGCCGTCGGCGCGGCGGGGTTCGCCCTCGCGCAGAACTGGCCCACGGCCCTGGCCATGGCGCTGCTGGCCGGGCTGGGCTTCGGCGGGATCGACTACGGCCTCAACCAGCTGTTCGCCGTCGGTTTCGGGCACCGTTCGACCGCCATGCTGAACATCCTCAACGCCCACTTCGGGGTGGGCGCGATCCTCGGCCCCGCGCTGATCGGCGCGGTCGGCGCGGAGCACCATCCGGCCGTCTTCCTGGGCTTCGCGCTGCTCAACCTGCCGCTGCTGCTGTGCCTGCGGGGCGTACGGGACGAGGCACCGCAGCCGGCCGGGGCGGGCCCGGCGTCCGTCGCGCGGCCGCTGGGCCGCAGCCTGGGCTCGGTCCTCGCCGTGTTCGTCGCGCTGTACGTCCTGCACGTCGGCATCGAGGCGGGCGTCGGCGGCTGGGAGCCCACGCACCTGGAGACCGTCGGCTACGGCGCGGGCGTCGCCGCCACCGCCACCTCCGTGTACTGGCTCATGATGACCGTCGGCCGTTTCCTCGTCGCGCCGGTCGCGCTGCGCTTCTCCGCGCAGGCCATCATCACCGTGTCCTGCGCGGGCATGACGGTGTGTCTGCTGCTGGCGACCGTGCCGGCTCTCGCCCCGTACGCCTACGCCGGTGTCGGTCTGTTCATCGCGCCGATCTTCCCCACCGGGCTGCCGTGGCTCCACCGGGCCGCGCCGCAGGCCCGCCGGGCGGGCGCGGTGGTCATCGCCGCCTCGATGGCCGGCGGGGTCGCGGCGGGCCCGGCGCTGGGCAAGGCCATCGAGTGGTCCGGGATCCGCGCGGTGCCGCTGCTGCTGTGCGGGGTGTCGGTGCTGTGTCTGGCCGCCACGGTCTGGCTGATCCGCGCGACCAGAACCCGCTGACCCTCGCGACCAGAACCCGCTGACCCTCGCGACCAGAACTCGCTGTCCCACGCCGCCTGAGTCCGCTGATCCCCGCCACCCCGACCGCGCTGATCCCCGCCACCGGAACTCGCTGAAATCCGCCACTCAAACTTGCCGACCCGACCCCGTACTTCGAAGCGAAGGGAAGCTCCGCATGCCCGCTCTGACGACGACGTCCGACGGTTTCCTGCTGCACGGCGAGCCGCTGAGGATCATCTCCGGCGCGCTGCACTACTTCCGCGTCCACCCCGACCAGTGGACCGACCGGCTGCGCAAGGCCCGGCTGATGGGCCTCAACTCGGTGGAGACGTACCTCCCGTGGAACCTCCACCAGCCGGATCCGGACGGCCCGCTCGTCCTCGACGGCTTCCTCGACCTGCCCCGCTTTCTCCAACTGGCGTGCGACGAGGGGCTGCACGTGCTGCTGCGTCCCGGCCCGTTCATCTGCGCCGAGTGGGACGAGGGCGGCCTGCCCGCCTGGCTCACCGCGGATCCGGACATCCGGCTGCGCTCCAGCGACCCGCGGTTCACCAAGTCCGTCGACCGCTACCTCGACCTGCTGCTGCCCCCGCTCCTGCCGTACATGGCGGCCTCCGGCGGCCCGGTCATCGCCGTGCAGCTGGAGAACGAGTACGGCGCCTACGGCGAGGACGCCCCGTACCTGAAGCACCTGGCCGACTCGCTGCGTTCACGCGGCGTCGAGGAGCTGCTGTTCACCTGCGACCAGGCCGACCCCGCGCACCTGGCCGCCGGCGGCCTGCCCGGCGTACTCGCCACCAGCACCTTCGGCAGCCGGGTCGAGCAGTGCCTCGGGCGACTGCGCGAGCATCAGCCCGAAGGCCCGCTGATGTGCGCCGAGTTCTGGATCGGCTGGTTCGACCGCTGGGGTGGTCCGCACCATGTACGGGACGCGGCGGACGCGGCCGCCGACCTGGACCGGCTGCTGTCCGCGGGGGCGTCCGTGAACATCTACATGTTCCACGGCGGCACCAACTTCGGCTTCACCAACGGCGCCAACCACAAGCACGCCTACGAGCCCACCGTCACGTCGTACGACTACGACGCCGCGCTCACCGAGTGCGGTGACCCGGGCCCGAAATACCACGCCTTCCGCGAGGTCATCGCCCGCCACGCGCCCGTCCCCGACGAGCCCGCCCCGGAACCCGGCCCCAAACTCCCGCCCGCCACCGTCCGGTTGGACCAGCGGGCGCCGCTGTTGCCCTACGCGGGCGCGGCCACCGACCCGGTGCGCGGCGACGACCCGCTGACCATGGACCGGCTCGGCCACCGCACCGGCTACGCCCTGTACCGCACCACGGTCGCCGCGTCCGGCGACGGCCTGCTGCACTTCGCAGGCGGGGCCGGCGACCGCGCGCAGGTCTTCCTCGACGGCGCCCCCGTCGGCGTACTGGAGCGCGAACGCCACGACGAGACGCTGCCCGTGCGCCTGCCGCGCCCCGGTGCCACGCTGGAGGTCCTCGTCGAGAACATGGGCGGCGTCAACTACGGGCCCCGTATCGGCGCCCCCAAGGGCCTGCTCGGGCCGGTCTCCTTCGACGGCACCGTCCTGCGCGGCTGGGAGTGCCGCCCGCTGCCCCTGGACGACCTCGCGGCGGTGCCGTTCGCCCCGGCCGACGAGGCGACAACGGCCGTACCGGCGTTCCACCGCGGCACGTTCGAGGTGGACGTCCCCGCCGACACGTTCCTCGCCCTGCCGGGCTGGACCAAGGGGCAGGCCTGGGTCAACGGCTTCCACCTGGGCCGCTACTGGAACCGCGGCCCGCAGCGCACCCTGTACGTCCCCTCCCCCGTGCTGCGCCCCGGCACCAACGAGGTGGTCCTGCTGGAGCTGCACGGCACCACAGCGGCCCGCGCCCTGCTGACCGACACCCCCGACCTCGGACCGGAGAACACCTGGTGATGCACGTGTTGCGCGTTCCCGCGCCCGCCGCTCCCCCACTGACCGGACACCTGCCCTTCGCGGACGCGCCGGGCGCGCCCGACCCGATCGAGGTCACCAGCCGCTGGCTGACCCGCGGCGGGCGCCCCTGGTTCCCGGTCTCCGGCGAGTTCCACTACTCCCGCTACCCTGCCCGGGACTGGGAGGAGGAGCTGCTGAAGATGAAGGCGGGCGGGGTGACCGCCGTGGCCTCCTACGTCATCTGGATCCACCACGAGGAGGTGGAGGGCCGGGTCCGTTTCGACGGCGACCGCGACCTGCGCCGTTTCGCCGGGCTGTGCGCCCGCCACGGCCTGGACTTCATTCCCCGCATCGGCCCCTGGTCCCACGCGGAGGTACGCAACGGCGGTCTGCCCGACTGGCTGCCGGCCCGCGGCTGCACGCCCCGCACCGACGACCCGGCCTACCTGGAGCCCGTACGCGCCTGGTTCGCGGCGATCGCCGGGCAGCTGCGCGGCCTGGACCGGGCGAGCGGCGGGCCGATCGTCGCGGTTCAGATCGAGAACGAGCTGTACGACCAGCCCGGCCACCTGCGCACGCTCAAGCGCATGGCCCAGGAGGCCGGGCTGAGCGCCCCGCTGTGGACGTCGACCGCCTGGGGCGGGGTCCAGTTGCCGGGCGAGGAGTTGCTTCCGCTGTACGGCGGCTATCCGGAGGCGTTCTGGACCGAGGCGGACGGCGGCTGGCCCGACACCTGCCGCAAGCACTTCTTCTTCACCCACCAGCGCGACGACGAGGGCATCGGCGCCGACCTGCGGCCCACGACCGTGCGCGGCGGCGCCCCCGACGCCCTCGCCGACCGGTTCCCGTGGGCCACCTGCGAGCTGGGCGGCGGCATGGCGGTGGCGTACCACCGCAGGCCGCGGGTGGAGGCGGCCGACATCGGCGCGCTGGGGCTGACCAAGATCGGCTGCGGTTCGGTGTGGCAGGGCTACTACATGTTCCACGGTGGCACCAATCCGCCCGGCGAGCTGACGACCCTCCAGGAGTCGCACGACACCGGCTACCCGAACGACCTGCCGGCCCTGACGTACGACTTCCAGGCGCCGCTCGGCGAGTACGGCCAGGTGCGGCCGTCGTACCATGAACTCCGTGTGCAGCACCTGCTGTTGGCCGACTTCGGGCAGCGCATCGCCCCCATGGAGTCGGTGCTGCCGAAGCGGCGGCCGGGCGGGCAGCACGACCGGGACACGCTGCGGTGGGCCGTGCGCTCCGACGGCGCCTCGGGCTTCCTGTTCGTCACCAACCACCAGCCGCACGAGCCGCTGCCGGACCACCCTGAGACGACGTTCACCGTCGAATTCCCCGACGCCCCCGCGCTGACGCTGCCCAGCAGCCCCGTCACGGTTCCCGCGGGCGCCTACTTCTGCTGGCCGCTGCGGCTCGACGTCGGCGGGCTGCGGCTGGAGTGGGCCACCGCCCAGCCGGTGTGCACGGTCGACGCGGACGGCCGTACGGTCCTGGTGCTGGCCGCCGCCGACGGCATCGCGCCCGAACTCGCGCTGGCCGAGGGCACGGTGGCGTCGGTCCGGGCGCCTTCGGGGGACATCGCTCCCGTCGGCGACCGGATCCTGGTCACCGGGCTGCGGCCCGGCACCGACGCCCTGGTCGAGGTGGACACCGCCGACGGCGGGCGGGTCGGCCTGCTCGTCCTGGACGCGGCGACGGCACGAACCGTCTACCGGGGCGTGGCCTGGGGTGCCGAGCGGCTGGTGCTGTGCCCGGACGGGGTGGTGTTCGACCCGGACCGGGGTGAGGTACGGCTGCACAGCTCCGCCGAGCGGCCGTCGTTCGCGGTGCTGCCCGCGCCGTCACAAGGCCTGGGGGTGCACGGGGCGGACGTGCGCGAGGCGGCGGACGGGGTGTTCACCCGGTACACGATCGACGCCGGCTCCGCGCCCCGTGACACTGCTGCTCCCGTCACCCTCGTACGGCCCGCACGTCCCGCCCCCGAGCCCGTCACCGGCGTGCTGGGCCGGGCGAGCGTGCCCGACGGCAGGTTCTTCGGCGCGGTGGCCGCCGAGTACCGCGTCGACGTGCCGGAGGACCTGCCCGAGGGCACGCTGCTGCGCGTGCGCTGGACCGGGGACGTGGCGCGGGCGTACGTGGGCGATGTCCTGGTCGCCGACCAGTTCTTCTCGGGCCGCGGGTGGGACATCGGCCTCGGCCGGCTGCCCGCCGGGGTGCGCTCCGACGGTCTGCGGCTGCGGGTGCTGCCGCTGGCCGCCGACGCCGCGGTGTACGTGCCGGGGCAGGCGGGCGAGGGGTGGCGTACCGCCGCCGTGGAAGGTGCCGAGTGGGTGTGCACGCGGTCGTGGCCGGTGCGGGCGGGCTGAGCACCGCCCGCTGCTCGGCCCTGGCGGCCGGGCGCCCAGGGCGCTGTCTCCCTCGGGCCCGCCCCGGCCCCGCCCGGCCTATGCTGTGATCCTGCCGGGCGGGACCGGACCGCCGTACCGACGTCGAGGAACACGACCGCCATGACACCGAGCGCCGCCGACGGCTCCGTCCCCAAGTGGCGCAGCAGGCGCAACTTCGCGGGGTCCCGACCCGTGATGGACGACGTGGCCCGGCTGGCCGGTGTCTCCAAGCAGACCGTCTCGCGCGTGCTCAACGACCATCCCGCGGTGCGCCCCGCGACCCGCGAGGCGGTCCTGGAGGCGATGCGGTCGCTCGGCTACCGGCCCAGCCGCAGCGCGCGGTCGCTGGCCAGCGGCCGGACCCGGATGCTCGGGGCCATCTCCTTCGACGCCGCCCGCTACGGCCCCGCCGCCATCCTGACCGCGATCAACGCCGCGGCCCAGGACGCCGGTTACCTGGTCAGCTCCATCGCGCTGGACACAGCTGATCACGCCACCGTGGTGGAGGCCGTCGACCGTCTGTCGGCGGAGGGCGCGGACGGCGTGATCGCGATCGCCCCGCAGCGGTGGGTGGGGCAGGCCCTGGCGGACACCCGCCTCGACACGCCGCTGGTGGTGCTGGAGAACGCCCTGGACGACGGCACGTGGCTGGTCACCGGCGACTCCCGGACCGGCGCCCGCAAGGCCACCGAGCATCTGCTGGGCCTCGGGCACGGCACCGTCCGGCACATCGCGGGCCCGTCCGGCTGGACGTCCGCCGACCACCGCCTGGAGAGCTGGCAGGCCACGCTGAAGGCGGCCGGTGCCGAGGTCCCCGCTCCCCTCGTCGGCGACTGGAGCGCGGACTCCGGGTACGCCCTGGGCCGCCTGCTGGCCCGGGACCCGGACGTGACGGCGATCTTCGCGTCCAACGACCAGATGGCCCTGGGCGTGCTGCACGCGCTGCACGAGACCGGGCGGCGCGTGCCCGATGACGTGAGTGTGGTCGGCTACGACGACATCCCCGAGGCCGCGCATCTGCTGCCGCCGCTGACCACGGTGCGCACGGACTTCGCCGAGATCGGCACCCGTTCCCTGCGGCTGCTGCTCAACCGCATCGACGGCACCGCCGAACCACCGCAGGCCGACTCGCTCGTCCCCGTCGACCTGGTGGTGCGCCACAGCAGCGGTCCGGCGCCCGGCCGCTGACGCGTGCGGCAGGGTGGGCCGGCAGGGTCAGGGCTGTTGTGAAGGTGGCGCCCGCGAGAGGAGCGCTCATGCCGTTGCCGTTGACGGCCGCCGCCCGGGAGCACGGTGGTCTGGTCGGTGACGGCACCGCATGCCGGTACGTGATGCTGGACGAGCCGACCGTCCGGCGCAGCGGCGTGTCCCTGATCGGCCTGTACGTGCACGACACCGCGGCGACCGGCCTCGGCTGCGACGTCCTGCAGGACACGCTCGTCGAGGGGGTGCTGACTGCCCGGTGCGGGCGGGCAGGACCCGGGCGAGAGGACGCGGTGCCGACGGCCTGCTGGTCACGTCCTCGACGATGCTCGGCAACAACGAGGCCGGGTGCGACGTGTCCTCGCAGGGCACCTCGGGCGTCGGCGGGCGCGGCGGCATCGGGCGGCGGAGACGGCCTGCGTCATGTGCTCTCCTCGTGACTGCGGCCGGATCCCGGCGGGGGTTCCCGCCGATGTGCCTGATCCTGCCGGGGGCGGCGAGAGCGGTCGATTACGCCGGGGGTAATGAGCGGGCGGCACCGTGCCCGGTCAGTGGGACTCACGGCTGACTTCGGAGCCACTGGAGCCGACGAGGAAGTCGAGGTCGGCGCCGGTGTCGGCCTGCAGGACGTGGTCGACGTAGAGGCGTTCCCAGCCGCGCCGGGGGTGGGCGAAGCCGGCGACGGTGGCCTGGTTGGGTGTGCGGCGGGCGAGTTCGTCGGCGGGGACCTCGACGTCGATACGACGCGCCTCGACGTCCAGACTGACCACGTCCCCCGTCCGCACGAGCGCGAGCGGACCGCCGGCCGCGGCCTCCGGCGCCACGTGCAACACGACCGTGCCGTACGCCGTACCGCTCATCCGGCCGTCGCACACGCGCACCATGTCCCGCACCCCTTGCTCCAGCAGCTTCTTGGGCAGCGGCATGTTGGCCACCTCGGGCATGCCCGGGTAACCCTTGGGACCGCAGCCGCGCAGCACCAGGACGCTGTCGGCGTCGACGTCCAGGTCGGGGTCGTCGATGCGGGCGTGGTAGTCCTCGATGCTGTCGAAGACGACCGCAGGGCCGCGGTGGCGCAGCAGATGCGGGGAGGCCGCGGCGGGTTTGATGACCGCCCCGTCGGGGGTCAGGTTGCCGCGCAGGACAGCGATGCCGCCCTCGGCCACCAGCGGTTCGGCACGGGTGCGGATGACCTCGGTGTCCCAGATCGCCGCTTCGTCGAGGTACGACACCAGCGGCCGGCCGGTGACCGTCGGCGCGTCGGGGTCGAGGAGGTCGCGGACCTCGCGCAGGACGGCGAGCAGACCGCCCGCGCGGTGGAAGTCCTCCATCAGGAACCGCCCCGCCGGCTGGAGGTCCACCAGGACCGGGACGCGGGAGCCGATGCGGTCGAAGTCGTCCAGGGACAGGTCGATCCCGAGGCGTCCGGCGACGGCGAGCAGGTGGACGACTGCGTTGGTGGATCCGCCGATGGCGGCCAGAGCGACGATCGCGTTGTGGAAGGACGCCTTGGTCAGGAAGGTGCCCGGGCGGCGGTCGGCGCCGACCATGTCCACCACCAGCCGTCCGGTCTCGTGGGCGGCCTGCAGCAGGCGGCTGTCGGGGGCGGGGGTGCCGGCCAGGCCGGGGACGATCGTGCCCAGGGCTTCGGCGACCAGTGCCATGGTCGAGGCGGTGCCCATGGTGTTGCAGTGCCCGCGGCTGCGGATCATCGCCGACTCGGAGCGGGTGAACTGCTCCTGGGAGAGCGTACCGGCCCGCACCTCCTCCGACAGCTTCCACACCCCGGTGCCGCAGCCCAGCAGGCCGCCTCGGAAGGTGCCGTTGAGCATCGGGCCACCGGGGATCACGGCTGCGGGCAGGTCCACCGAGGCGGCGGCCATCAGCAGCGACGGGATGGTCTTGTCACAGCCGCCCAGCAGCACGACGCCGTCGACGGGGTTGGCGCGCAGCATCTCCTCCGTGGCCATCGCCGCCATGTTGCGCCACAGCATGGCGGTGGGCCGCACCTGCGTCTCCCCCAGCGAGACCACGGGCAGGTCCAGCGGGATGCCGCCCGCCTCGTACACGCCGTTGCGCACCGAGGCGGCCACCTCGTTCAGATGCGCGTTGCAGGGGGTCAGGTCCGAGGCCGTGTTGGCGATGGCGATCTGTGGGCGGCCGGTGAAGGCGTCGCCCGGGACGCCGCGGCGCATCCAGGCCCGGTGGATGTAGGCGTTGCGGTCCTGACCTGCGTACCACTGTGCGCTGCGGAGCTTCACATCCGACTCTTTCCAGTAATCAGTACGGTGGTCTAATCTCTGGAACATCGTGGAGCGTACGCAGATGTCCGATGGGTCGACAGACCCCGGCGACGGCTCAGAACAAGCCAACGGCAGTCGTCTGGTGGGGTCCGACCGGGTGCTGGCCGTGCTGAAGAAGCTCGCACGGTATCCCGACGGCGTGGGGCTGGAGGAGCTGACCCGGGTGATCGGCAGCCCGAAGCCGACCGTGCACCGGGCGCTCGGCGCGCTGCGGCGGGCGGGGCTGGCCGACCAGGGCACCCGCGGACGGTACGTACTCGGCGATGAGTTCCTGCGGATGGCCTTCGCCCACCACGAGGCCCGCCCCGAAAACGTCCGCATCCGCCCCGCACTGGAGATCCTGGCCCACCGGTTCGGCGAGACCGCGCACTACGCCGTCCTCGACGACCGGGAGATCGTCTACCGCGCCAAGGTCGACCCGCCCACCGGCGCCGTACGGCTGACCTCCACGATCGGCGGCCGCAACCCGGCGCACGCCACCGCCGTGGGCAAGCTGCTGCTCGCCCACCAGTTGGACACCCTGGAAGCCGTCCACGGCTGGATCGGTGCCACACCGCTCGTACGGCGCACACCGCGGACCCTGTGCACCGCCGAGGACCTGCACAGCGACCTGCGGACCACCCGGCACCGGGGCTTCGCCCTCGACGACCAGGAGAACGAACCCGGCGTCAACTGCCTCGCCCTGCCTGTCCATGCCACCTCACCCACCGCCCCCTCCGGCGCGCTGAGCATCAGCGCCCTGACCTACCGCACACCCCTGCCCGAGCTGATCGACGCGGTGGACGAGATCCGCGCAGCCCTCGGTCCCCTGGGCAGGCCGCACCGATGACCACGACGTTCCGCCCCAGGGGCGTCATTGCGCCATCGGCCCCACAACCTCTACGCATGGGGACGTCTGATGCAGGGTCCGGGTAGACACTGCGTACTGATCGACACACGCAGTAGCTTTCTCGATACACGCGCGCGGGCACGCGAGCGTGCGCGTTGTGGACTCGGGTGAGGGGGGAACCGTGCGTTCCGGAGATGAGTTCGCCGACCGCTATGTCCTCAAGGAGGTCATCGGCACGGGGCGGAGCGGCGATGTGTGGCTGGCGCACGACAAGGTGGTGGGCCAGGACGTCGCGCTGAAGCCGGAGCAGGTGGAAGGCGAGGACGAGACCGCGGTACGGCGGTTACTGGGCGAGCCGCGGACCATGGCCAAGTTCCGCGACCATCCCCATGTCGTCACCCTGTTCGATGTGGTGACGATGACCCAGGACGACGCGCGGACGTACTGGTTCATCATGGAGTACGTGCCCGGCGGCGGCCTCGACAAGCACCCGCCGGTGTCCCCCGCGCGGGCGGCCCGCATCGGTGCCGAACTCGCGGACGCGCTCGCCGCCCTGCACGAGGCGGGCATCGTCCACTGCGACGTCAAGCCCGCCAACATCGGCCTCACCCGGCGGGGTGAGGCGAAGCTGCTGGACTTCGGCGCCGCGTACCGGGTCGGCGGCAGCGAGACCATCACGGCGAACGGCCCGTTCAGCTTCACGCCGGACTTCGCCGCGCCCGAGCTGGCGCGGGGGAACGTGCCCCGCCCGGCCTCGGACGTGTTCTGCCTGGCCACCACGCTGTACGCGCTGGTGACCGGCTCGCCGCCGCGGGGCGGTGGGTCCGCCGAGCCGGGACAGAACCCGGGCGAGGACACCGAGCGGCTGACGTACTGGAAGGCCGAGCAGGGCGTCGTGGAGATGGACGCCGACGCTGTGGGGCCGCTGTACCCCGTGCTCACCGCCATGCTCCAGCGCGATCCCCGGCAGCGGCCCGACGCGGCCGAGGCCGGGCGGCTGCTGGCGGGCGTCGCCGGAGCCCCGCCGGACTCTCCGTCGGGTCCCCCGACGGAGAAGACCCGGAAGAACGGTCTCCGGCGCCGTCCGGTGCTCGCCGCCCTCGGGGCCGGCGCCGCACTCGTCCTGGGCCTCATCCTCGCCCCTGGCGACGACGGCGACGCCACCCGGTCCGGCCGGGAGTCCGGCAGGGGCGGGATCGCGGACGGCACGCCGAGCGCCGCGCCTCAGGCCCTGATCGGCGATCCACACACCGCCGACCTGTGCGCCCTGGCGGACACCGACACGCTCGGCCGGTTCGGGAAGGCCGAAGTGGACGTGGACTACGGCAACTTCGACCGCTGCGACGTACTCGTCCACACCGACGACAAGTCCCGCATCGACGTGTCGATCCACCTCCGCCCGGGCTCACCGCCCGAGGGGTCGAAGCCCACCACAACCGTCGGAAGGATCGGCGTCACCGAAGAGGAACCGCCGGAGGACGACGAGTGCAGGCTGCTGCTGGTGCCCTCCGGCAGCACGGTCGACAAGGCCCTCGTCGGAGTCCGCGTCAACGAGGGCGAGGGCACCGTGGTCGGCGGCAGCGCGACGATGTGCACGGTCGCCGACGCGGCCGCCCGCAGCGCGGCCGAGGTGCTGAACCGGGGCCCGGTCCCCCGCCGTGACCCCGCCTATCCGCAGGCCTCGCTCGCCTGGGCGAACGCCTGCGAACTGCTCGACAACAAGGCGCTGTCGGCCGTTCCCGGCCTCAAGACCGACGTGCCGAGGGTCGGCGTCGCGAACTGGAGCTGCGAGTGGTCGAGCGACGTCGACGATCTGGAGGCCGAGGTGGGCTTCTACCGCGACCAGCCCAAGTCCGCGGAGGACGGCGAGTCCAGGAAGCTCAGCGGCTACAACACTGTCGTCATTCCGGAGAGCGAGGACGGGGCCTGCACGGCCTTCGTCGAGTACCGCCCGTACAGCGGCCAGAACGCCGAGACGTCCGCCGAGATGGTGCGCCTGCGGGTCGGCGGGCAGCGGCCCATGGACCAGCTCTGCGACATGACGACCCGCCTCGCCACCACCGCCGCCGCCAAGCTGCGCGCCCGCTGACGACGCGCTGGAGGGCACCGCTCAGCTGGTCACCGATGGCCCGAGGTCCGGCCAGGTGCTGTCGTCCTCCATCAGCTCGAGGTCCGGCGGTACGAGCGTGGTGGACTCCACCAGCCCCTTGAGCAGGTTCTGCAGCAGGGCGTTGTCGTTGGGGCGGCCCTGCGACTTGTCGTGCATCAGCGGGTACCGGAAGCCGGTGCGGTCGAGCCGTTTGCGTACCGCCTCGATCCGGTGCTCGATCCTGCGCTCGGTCCAGTTGTCGTCCGGGCGGAGGTAGCCGAGCTGTTTGGCGGCCATGGCGTACGTCAGGGGGCGTGGTTCCTCCTCGTAGAGCAGATACCGCTGGCCCAGTACGACGAGCAGCAGCCGTTCGTCGTCGTTGAGCGCCCAGGTCTCCGGGCGCAGGGTCTCGGCACGTCGGCGGGACACCGGCCCCTGGTCGTCGTGGCCCGCCACGTACAGCTCGACCAGGTGTTCCCGGTAGCCGGAGCCCTTCACGAACAGCGGGGTGTAGCCGGTGGCCAGCGGGATGGGCTCGGTGGTGGCGTGCATCATCCGGCCACGGGGCAGCCGGACCAACTGCTGCCCGGTGTTGCGCAGCCACCAGTGCCCCTGGCGGTACGTCAGCTCGCCGTGCCGGCGGCTCACCCGCAGGTCGTCCACGCCGACCCCCAGGTCCACGTCCGGCTTGTCGCCCCGCCCGAAGCGGAGCGTCAGGCCCGGCCGCGGCGGGGCGTTGAGGTCTCCGGTGACCGTGCGGGCGTGCAGTGTACCGGGCTTGGCGGGCGCGACACCGCGTGCGAGGCTGGTGGAGAGGGACATCGCTGGTCTCCCAGGTTCGTGAAGTGCTCGGCGGTTCATCGGATTCCGGGCACGCGGACGGGCGTACGCACAGGATTTCGCACCTTCTGCGGGACCCCTCCCCACCGCCGGGGGCGGAGCAACCCTCCACGAGGGCGGCGGGCGCGGTCCGCCCCACCGCGCGGGCGGACCGGTCCAGCACGTCGTGGCTGCGCTTGCCCTCGCGCAGCCAGTCGGTGACGGTGTCGCAGGGGTCCTTGGCAGGCAGGCCGCGGAGGAATCCGTTCAGGGTCGATTCGACCGTCTTGTCGTTGCCGGGTTCGGCGAGGACCTGGGCGGGGTGACGGCCTCGTCACCGCGGGCACTCGGCGGGGCGTCGGTGACGCGGTGCCCGGACCACACCCGGTCCTGCGCGCTGCGCACGCGCGCGCTGTTGCCGCTGTCCTGGGCCTCGGTGACGTCCCGCCCGGCCCGGCCGGCGTCGAACCGCAGCAGCCCCACGATCAGCAGCACCGGCAGCGTGACGCCGAGCGCGACCAGGCGCTGCCTGCGCCGGGCCCGGGGCCCTGGCCGGTTGGCCGCCCTGCCTGCCGCCAGGTACCACCCGTGCAGGACGGTGCCCGCCCACCACACGAGCACGGCGATCTCGTACGACTGCGACGCGGTCGACGCGAGCAGCCAGACGAGGACGACGGTGACGGCCACGTTGCCGACGGCGAGCCCTCGCCGGCGCAGGATCAGATAGCCGACTCCGAGTAGTGAGGCGTTGCCGAGGGCCACGGCGGGCGGATCGTACGCCCGGACGTCGCCGGGCGGGTGCTCCGGCTTGGCGGGAAAGACGGGCGCGGCGCGCGTCGGGTCATCCATCGCTCTCCCCCGGTCGCAGGACGGCTCTGGGTGCCCGCATTGTCGGGCCGGGCCTGCGGGAGGGGTCCCGGAAGCCCGGATCGGCCGGACACGCGCAGAGATGCTCCGGCGACCGGGGCGTGGTCGCGCCTTCGCGGAACGGTTCAGCCGGTGCCCGTGGGGTCGAACCACGTGGGGGCGTCCGACAGGGCCTGCTTGATCCGGAACAGCCCGTGCTCGTTCAGCTCGGGCAGGCGGTCCACGGCGAACCAGCCGACCTCCAGCGACTCGTCGTCGTTGACCAGGGCCTCGCCGCCGACGGCCCGGCAGCGGAAGGTGATGTCCATGTACTGGCAGGTGTCGCCGTTGTCGTACGTGACGGGGTCCAGTGCCTGGACGAGGACGACCCGCTCGGCGACGCAGCGCACGCCCGTCTCCTCGTAGGTCTCCCGCACGGCGCACGCCGCGGGCTGCTCCCCCGGCTCCGGAATGCCCCCGATGACCGACCATCTGCCGGAGTCGGAGCGGCGGTTCAGCAGCACCCTGCCCTCGTCGTCGAAGACGAGAGCGGTGACTCCGGGAAGCAAGAGGAGCTGGTGACCGGCAGTGGCACGCAGGTTCCGGATGAAGTCGGGAGTAGCCATGGTCACGACCCTAACCGGCCGGCCCCGGCGCCCAGGGGCGATTCAGACTGCGTGCGACGGTCGTACGGCTACGCGTCACCGGCGCGTCGCCGGCGCACCCCCGCGCCGATCGCCCAGCCGAGCCCGCCGGCGGCGACCAGCACCAAGGCGATCTCCGGCAGGACACCCAGGTCGGTGGCGGGCGTCGTCGAGGAGCGCAGCGGCACCTTCTGCACGAGGGAGTCGGCCACGAACATGCCGGTCCGCTGGGTGATCCGCCCGTCCGGCATGATGATCGCACTGACGCCGCTGGTCACCGGCACCGTGACGGTCCGGCTGTGCTCGACGGCGCGGACGCGGGACATGGCGAGCTGCTGGTAGGTCATCTCGCTGCGGTCGAAGGTCGCGTTGTTGCTCGGCACGGAGATCATCTGCGCGCCGTCGGTGACCTCGGAGCGCACCGTCCAGTCGAAGGCGGCCTCGTAGCAGGTGACGAGGCCGACCTTGGCGCCGTCCATGGTGAACACGCCCGGCTTGGTGCCCCGGCTGAAGTCCTGGCGGACCATCGCCGTCCAGTTGCTGTTGATCGCGCCGATGAGCGAGCGCAGCGGCAGGTACTCGCCGAACGGCTGGATCTGCCGCTTGTCGTAGGTGTCGACCGGGCCCTTCACCGGGTCCCACAGGATCTGCTCGTTGTACAGCTTGCCGTCCCGCTCGACGACGCTGCCGACCGAGATGGGCACGCCGATCGCCTTGGCCGCGGTGTCGATGACGGCGCGGGCGTCGGGGTTGGCGAAGGGGTCGATGTCGGAGGAGTTCTCCGGCCACAGCACGAAGTCGGGCCGGGCGACCTTGCCCGCCTTGACCTCGGCGGCCAGGCGCTCCGTCTCGCGCGCGTGGTAGTCGAGCACGGCCCGCCGCTGGGAGTTGAAGTCCAGGCCCGCGCGCGGCACGTTGCCCTGGATGACGCCGACGGTCACGCTGCCGTCCTCGGCCTTGTCACTGACCAGCGGGCGCGCGGCCACGGCCCCCACGACCGGCACCGCCACGCTCAACAGGGCCACGGCCGCGGCGGAGCGCCGTACGGCACGGGTGCGCCGGCCCTCCGCGGCCAGCCGTACGACCTCGTACAGCCCGAAGCCGCACAGGACGACCGCGAAGCCGAGCACCGGGGTGCCGCCGACCGCGGCGAGCGGCAGGAAGACGCCGTCCGCCTGCCCGAAGGCGATCTTGCCCCAGGGGAAGCCGTGGAACGGCACACGCGCGCGTGCCGCCTCGCCAGCGATCCACAGCGCCGCCGCCCACAGCGGCCAGCCGGGAAGCCTCGACACCGCGGCGATGCCCGCGCCGACCAGCGCGACGAAGACCGCCTCGACCGCGACCAGTGCGAGCCAGGGTCCGGGGCCGACCTCCACGCCCGTCCACACCAGCAGGGGCAGCAGGAAGCCCAGGCCGAAGAGGTATCCGAGGCCGAGGCCCGCCTTCCAGCTCCGGCCGCGCAGCACCCAGCCGAATCCGGCGAAGGCGGGCAGGGCCAGCCACCACAGGGTGCGGGGCGGGAAGCTGACGTAGAGCAGCACTCCGGAAAGCGCGGCTGCGGCGGCCGGGACGAGGCGCAGCAGCAGGCGCCGGCCGCGCGACGCGGGCGCGATCTGCGGTTCCAGCTGGTCCGACTCGCCGGCGGAACTTGCGGTGACGGTCACTCGGGGAGTGTACGGCGAGTCACTTTTCGGCCGACAGCGCGGTCCGCCTGCCGGAACCGCACCCAGGCGTCTACACGCGTGTGCCGCGCCTGCGCGCGGAGGCCGCCGGTCTCCGCTCACGCCGCTTCCGCCACCGATGCCGCCCCTTCCGCGCCCGCCAGCCGTCCCGCTTCCTCGCCGGGGTACCCGTTGGTCCTCGCCGGCGCGTGGACCGCCTCACCCACGCGGCTGCCGCACTTGCCCCGTATTCATCCGCCGCATCTCGTCGCTACTCATCCACAAGCCGGCCACCAGCCGCTACCGTGTGCCGGAGTCTTGTGGTGGCGGACCGGCCCGGGGGCTGGGGCTCGTCACAGGTCGGGGGCGATGTGGTGCAGGGGGCCGGGTGGGTTCCACGGGGATGACGTCTGCGGCCGATCGGGGGGCGGACGGCGAGAGACGAAACGTTTTGGACGCGGTGGGCGTGGTGGTGCTCGGGGCCTGCGCCACCTGGCCCCTGATCACGGCGGCGGCGCGCGGCGGCCGCCCCGAGGGCGTGCTGCTCGCGGTGCTGGCCGTGGCCGCCGGTTGTGCCGCGGGGCGGATCGGCGGGGCGATTCTGCCGGTCGCCGCGCCCTGCGCCGCGGCCCTGGCCGGGACCGCGCTGACGGTGACCGTCCCGCACCTCGCCCCGGGGCCGCATATCGACGCCCCGCTCGGACGCGTCGGCGCGACTGCGGCTGTGCTGACCCTGTCGGCCGGCGCCGCCTGCTGCGCGGCCTGGGCCAGTCCCGTGCCGTCCGTCCGGCTGGCCCTGCGCCTGCTGGCCGCCGGTACGGCGGTCACCGCAGCTGCGCTCGACTCGATCACCGGGTGCGTGGCCTGCGCCGCCGTACTGCTGTGCTCGCTCGCCGCCGGACGCATGCCCCACCGGGGTGCGGGCATCGCCGGACTGGCCGGGGCGGCGGCCCTGGTGACCGGACTGACCTGGGCGGTCGCCGCCAACGCCGTACCGGACGGGCTCGCCGCGTCCCTGGAGGGCCAGCTGACCCCGCACCGCGTCCTGCTGTGGCGGGACGCGGTGCACATGGTCGAGGGGGATCCCACCCTGGGCGTGGGGCCGGGGCGCTTCGGCGAGCTGAGCACGACGGCCACGCAGTCGCTGCTGTCGGACGGCAGGCCGCATTCGGCACCGCTGCAACAGGCGGCGGAACAGGGCCTGCCCGGCCTGATCCTGCTGGCGGCGGCCTTCGGCTGGGCGCTGCACGCGCTGTGGCGCACCGCGCGCCCCACCCCGGTGGCGCTCACCGCAGGCGCGGCCCTGACGGCCCTCGCGGCGATCGCCTGCGTCGGCAACGCGCTGAGCTTCACGGCGGTGACGGCGGGCGCGGGCCTCCTGGCGGGCATGGCCACGGCGCGCCCACTCGCCGAGGAGGTCCATGAACCGGCGACGGACGCGGATCCACGCGGCGACCGGCTGGCCCAGTGACCGGCGCTTCCTGACCGGCCTCAGTGCGACGCGCCGCGCGCGCTCGACCGCAGCCGGTCCTTGATGACCTGTACGGCGGCCTCCGCGTCGTCCACGGTGACCGTGAACGTGTGCCCGTCCCACAGCCGCAGCACGACGCCCTCACCACGGCGTACGACGACCGCGGTGCCCTTCTCGGGCCGCCAGCGGTAGCCCCAGCCGCCCCAGTGGCGCGGGGTGACGTGCGGCACGAACTCGGCGCCGACGACGTGGGATAGCGGGATGCGGCGGCGCGGCACGCCGATGTGGCCGCAGCGCACCTCCAGGCACTCCTTGTCGACCCGCAGGGCGACGTGCACGAAGGCGAGGGTGCCGAAGAGGACCAGCAGCCCCGCCGCGATGCAGCCGACGACGGCCATGACGAGCGGGGCGATGCCGTCGGTCCACGGGGCGTCCACGGCCAGCTCGATGCCGAGCGCCAGGCAGGCGGCACCGATGAGCGCCAGCAGCCACTGGACCCGGTTGGTCGCCCGTCCGGTCCAGACATCAGGGTGCCTGGCATGCTCACCGCGGGGGTGCTCCCTCATGCCATCGAGAGTACTCAGATTCCGCTGTGCTGGTACCGCGTCGCGGAGAGTGACGGCGCCGACCGGCCCTCAGGCAGGCGGAAAGCCTCCGCCCGGTGACCGTCGGTCACTGGACGGGGCTGGCCGCCGTCTGGAGGAGCCGGCCCTCGTCATAGGCGAGAGCGGGGGCGGGCAGCGGGCCGCTCTCGCGGCCGCTGAGGATCACCGTGAGGGTGCCGTCGGCGGGGGCCTCGGGGGCGGGCTGGGCGCCGATCCGGCGCAGGGCCTGGGCGGCCACCGCTCCGGCGGAGCCGTGCAGGACGAGCGGCGGGCGGCCGGGGCGCTGCACGGCGGCCCGGATGCGCTCGGCGACCAGCTCGTAGTGCGTGCAGCCGAGGACGACGGTCGTGACCTCGTCCGGGGTGAGCGCGGCGGCCGCGGCGACGGCGGCGTCGATGGCGGCCTCGTCCGCGTGCTCCACGGCCTCGGCGAGGCCCCAGCACGGCACCTCGGTGACGGGCACGCCGTCGGCGAAGTCACGGATCAGGCCCCGCTGGTAGGGGCTGCCGGTGGTGGCCGGTGTCGCCCAGATGGCGATGGGTCCGCCGCCGGCCGCGGCCGGCTTGATCGCCGGGACCGTGCCGATGACCGGCAGGCCGGGTTCGAGGCGGGCACGCAGGGCGTCCAGGGCGTGCACGGTGGCGGTGTTGCAGCCGACGATCAGGGCGGCGGGGCGGTGGGCGGCGGCGGCCTCGGCGACGGCGAGGGCGCGCCCGGTGAGGTCCTCCGGGGTCCTGGGTCCCCAGGGCATGCCGTCGGGGTCCAGGGAGAGCACGAGATCGGCGTCGGGGCGGAGACGCCGTACCGCGGCGGTGGCCGAGAGCAGACCGATTCCGGAGTCCATGAGCGCGATCTTCACCCGGCCACGATAGACGATGTGCCGTGTCCGGCCCGCCCCGTGGGGCAGACTGCGCGCGTGAGCGCCGTTGTGTGGACCGCCGCCGGATCACTCGCCGCATGGCTGTGGCTGCTGCTGTGCCAGGGCTTCTTCTGGCGTACGGACGTCAGGCTGCCGCCCCGGCGGGAACCGGACGTCTGGCCGCCGGTGTGCGTCGTCGTTCCGGCGCGCGACGAGGCGGCGGCGCTGCCCGCGAGCCTGCCGTCGCTGCTCGCCCAGGACTATCCGGGGCGCGCGGAGGTCTTCCTGGTCGACGACGGCAGCGGCGACGGCACCGGGCAGCTCGCGCGTGAGCTGGCGCGGCGGCACGGCGGGCTGCCGCTCACCGTCAACTCGCCCGGCGAGCCGCCCGCGGGCTGGACGGGCAAGCTGTGGGCGGTGCGCCACGGCATCGGCCTGGCACGCGCGCGGGACCCCGAGTATCTGCTGCTGACGGACGCCGACATCGCCCACGCCCCGGACAGCCTGCGCACGCTGGTGGCCGCGGCGCACGCCTCGGGCTTCGACGTGGTCTCGCAGATGGCCCGGCTGCGGGTGGAGAGCGCCTGGGAACGGCTCGTCGTCCCGGCCTTCGTCTACTTCTTCGCGCAGTTGTACCCCTTCCGTCGGATCGGGAGGAAGGGAACGCGGACGGCCGCCGCCGCAGGCGGGTGTGTGCTGCTCCGCACGGAGGCCGCCGAGCGGGCGCGGATCCCGGACGCCATCCGGCACGCCGTGATCGACGACGTGGCGCTCGCGCGGGCCGTCAAGAACAGCGGCGGCCGCGTCTGGCTGGGACTGGCCGACCGGGTGGACAGCGTCCGCCCGTATCCGCGGCTGCAAGACCTGTGGCGGATGGTGTCGCGCAGCGCCTACGCGCAACTGCGGCACAGCCTCCTGCTGCTGGCCGCGACGGTCGCGGGACTGGCGCTCGTGTATCTGGTGCCGCCCGTGGCGCTGGTGGCGGGACTTGCCGCGGGGAGTACGGCGGCGGTCGCCGGCGGGCTCGCGTGGCTGGTGATGGCGGCGACGTACGTCCCGATGCTCCGCTACTACCGGCAGCCGCTGTGGCTCGCTCCCCTGCTGCCGTTGACGGCGTTTCTGTATCTGCTGATGACGGTCGATTCGGCGGTGCAGCACTACCGGGGGCGTGGTGCGGCCTGGAAGGGCCGCACCTACGCGCGTCCGGACGCCGTTCCCGACGAGGGCTGACGTCCGCCGTGAAAGGGGATCACTTCCTGCCCGGTGTCCAGTTCATGCCCCACCCGTAGGCGTAGTCGACGGTCCGCTGCGGGCTCACACCGCGCTCCGGCACCAGGTAGCGGGCCTCGCGCTGGACGACGAGGTCGCTGCCGGTGTTGGTGATCAGGGCGAGCGCGCACACCGTCGAGGGGACCGTGCACTCGTCGAGGGAGAAGTCGATCGAGGCGCCGTGCTGCGGTGTGAGCGTGACGGTGGCGTGCAGGTCGGCGAAGGAGCGGGCCCCCTCGTAGATCGTGACGAAGACGAGGATGCGCCGGAAGGCCTGTTTGTGGTCGAGGTTGACGGTGAGGTTCTCGCCGGTCGACACGGCGCCGGTGCGGTCGTCTCCGTCGAGGTGGATGTACGGGGGCTGGTGCAGCGCCCCGAAGGCGTTGCCGAGGGCCTGGACGACCCCCTTGCTGCCGTCGGTGAGTTCGTACAGGGCGCACAGGTCGAGGTCGAGGTCCGCGGGCATGGCGGTCGGGCGGCCCAGCTTGGCGGCCCATCCGGAGAACTGCTTGCGCATCTGCCAGTTGAGGTTCACGCGCATGGCGCCCGAGGTGCCGCCCTGCTTGGTGAGCGACACCGAGGGGGCCGCCTTGGTGAGCGTCACCTTCGTCAGGCGGACCGGTTCCGCGGGCGGGGCGGGGGGCGCAGGCGGGGCCGCCGGTCGCGTCACTGGCGGCGCGGGGGGCCGCTGGGTCACGGGCGGGGGCGGCGGCGGTGCGGTCACCGGGGGTGCGGGGGCGGCGGCCTGCTGCGGCTCGTCGACCGTGATGCCGTAGTCGGTGGCGAGGCCTTCGAGTCCGCTGCTGTAGCCCTGGCCGACGGCACGGAACTTCCAGGCGCCCTGGCGGCGGTAGAACTCGCCGAGCACGAACGCCGTCTCGGTCGTCGCGCCGGGGCTGTCGAAGCGCGCGGCCACGGCGCCCTGCGCGGCGTCCCGGACCTCGATGTACAGGCCGGGGACTCGTCCGAAGGTGCCGCCGTCCGAGGAGGCGGCGAGGATCACCGTCTCGATCGCGGGCTCCACGCGCGCGAGGTCGACCAGGAGGGTGTCGGTGACCTGGCCGCCGCCGTCCCGCTTGCCCTCGTGCCGGATCGCGCCGGAGGAGTGCACCGGCTGGTTGTAGAAGACGAAGTCCGCGTCGGAACGGACCTTTCCGCCCACCAGGAGCAGCGCCGAGGCGTCCGCGTCGGGCACGCCCGGACCGGAGTGCCAGCCCAATTCCACCCGCAGTGCCGTGGTCGGCACCGGAGTATTTGAACCTTTCACCATTTGCATGTCCGCCCCCATCACGTCTCACCGCACCGGGCCGAGCCCCGGCTGTCCCTCGGAATCCGTCCGTCCAACCTATTCCCCACCGCGGCGAACTCCCACGAGGAGCGCATGACGATCCGTCGCCAACCCGTCGGTAACCCGCACGGAACTTGGCCTTTACCTGATCCGAACTCGGATTGCCGCCCTTTTTCGCCGAGTTCGCTCGCATTGGGGATCCGACGTCACCGCCCGCACGGAAAACAACCCTCTTATCGGTCTCCCCAACAACCACATCGTGGGCTTAACTTATGTGCCATGACCTCCCCCCGCTCCACTTATGGCGGCGGCTACTACTCCGCCTCCTTCCCGGACACTCCGATCTACGACTCGCTCGTGGCCGAGCGGGGCACCCCGCAGATCGCCCCGATCCGGGTCCCCGCGCAGTACGACACGCCCGGCAGCAATCTGCCCGCGCTCCCGTCGGCGTTGCCCGCCCTCCCGGCGGGCCAGTCCCAGTCCTCCTACGGCTATCCGCAGGCGCCACAGCCCGCCCCGCTGCAACAGGCGCCCGCGGCCTACATCCCGCCGCAGGCCACGGCGCCGCGCGGCTATCCCGGTCCGCAGCCGCCGCAGCCGCGCCCGGCGGCACCGGGTCCGACGGGCTACGAGGCGATGCGCCCCGCGGCTCCCCGGCCCGCCGCTCCGGCTCCGTACCAGGACCCGTACAACAACCAGCAGTACCGCGGCTACTGAGCCGTCCCCCGGGGAGTGGTCCGCGCCGGCTGGCACGATGGCCCCATGGGGAACGCGCGACTGCAGTCGATTCACGTCCATCCGGTCAAGGCGTTCCGGGGTCTCGCGCCCCGGGATGCCGTCGTGGAGCCCTGGGGGCTGGCCGGAGACCGACGCTGGGTGGTGATCGACGACGGGGGAAAGGTCGTCACGCAACGCCAGCAGCCGCGCCTCGCACTGGCCGCCGCCGAGCTGCTGCCCGGCGGCGGCGTTCGGCTGTCCGCGCCCGGCATGGACGCGCTGACCGTGCCCGTGCCGGAGGCGGCCGGCACGGTGCCGGTGGTGATGCCCCGCGACAAGGTCGAGGGAGTGCCCGCCGAGGATCCGGCCGCCCATGCCTGGTGCAGTGCCTATCTCGGGGCCGACGTGCGGCTCGTGCACATGGACGATCCCGCCACGCGCCGGCCCGTCGACCCCGAGTACGCCCGGCCCGGCGAGACCGTCAGCTTCGCCGACGGCTATCCCCTGCTGGTCACGACCGTCGCCTCGCTCGACGCCCTCAACTCCCTGATCGCGCGCGGCGATCACGCGCCCGAGGGCCCGCTGCCCATGAACCGTTTCCGGCCCAGCCTCGTCGTGGCGGGCACCGAAGCGTGGGCCGAGGACGGCTGGCCGGGCATCGCCGTCGGCGAGGTCGCCTTCCGCGTCGCCAAGCCGTGCGGCCGGTGCGTGGTGACCACGACCCACCAGGGCACGGCCGAGCGCGGCCGCGAGCCCCTGCACAGCCTCGGACGCCATCGGCGCATCGGCGGCAAGCTGGTGTTCGGGCAGAACCTGGTGCCCTTGTCCCGCGGCACGGTCCGGGTCGGCGATCCGGTCCGGATGCTCGAGCCGGACGGATCCCTGTAGCCCGGGAACCCGGTCCGAGGTCCGCGCGTTGGCCCTTCGTGAGAAGTTCATCAGAGACCCCCGGGCGAGCGGTGTGAGTGATGTCGCTCTCTCTTCGCGGGGTCCGCGCGTGGACGGCTTCGCCAGGGGTTATCACGGAGCGGGAAGGGGGTGCGGACGGTGCGATCGATCAGCGGACTCTGGCGCTGGCGGCACAATCCGCTGCGCCGTACGACCGACCTGGCCGAAGCCTGGGTCGCCCTGGCGGCCCTGCTGCTGATCCTCGTCGCCGCGCCGCTGATCGGCTCCCTCGTCGGCCGCGCCACCGGGGACATCCTGCAGAAGTCGGTCCAGGAGCAGCACCGCTCCCGGCACCTGGTGACGGCCACGGTGGTCCGCAAGCTGGACCGCTCCCCCCTGGAGGCCGACCCGGAGGCGTCCGCCGGCCGGGACATGCGCACCCGCGTGCTGGCCGACTGGCCCGCGCCGGACGGCACCACACAGCAGGGCCCGGTCCTGGCGAGCCTCAAGAACCCCGCGCCAGGGGACCACTTCCGGATATGGACGGACGGGCACGGTCGGATGGTGGCCCGCCCGCTGGACTCCGCGACGGCGGCCACGCACGCCATGCTCGCCGGATTCGGCGCGGCACTCGCCGCGGCCGGGCTCGTCGAGGGCGGCAGACGGCTGATCCTCTGGCGCATGGTCCGCCGCCGGTACGCCCGCCTGGACCAGGCCTGGGACAAGGCGGGCCCGGACTGGGGCAAGACCGGCACCGGCTGCTGACCGCCTTCCGCCTCTGGTCAACCCACCGCCCGCGCGCACGCTACGGTGGACCGGCCGAACGCAATCGGCGCGTCAGACCCGCGTACAACGAGGTGGGGGCACAGCAACGCCATGGCACAGGGCACGGTCCAGGTGACGCACACCGGTACTTCGCGGTGGCGGCGCCGCACAGGTGAGTATGCATCGCTCGCCGCCGCCCTGGAGGCCGCGGCGGACGGTGACGTCCTCACCATCGCCCCCGGCACCTACCGGGAGAACCTCGTGGTGCAGCGGGCGGTGACCCTGCGCGGCCCCGACGGCTCGCCCGGCTCGGTGCGCCTCGCGCCCATGGACGGGGTGCCGCTGACCGTGCGCGCCTCGGCCGTGGTGCAGGACCTGCACGTGGAGGGCCAGGACGCGGCCGCGCCGGCCCTGCTGGTCGAGGAGGGCACGCCGGAACTGCGGGACGTGCGGGTCGTGACCCGGTCCGCGGCCGGGATCGAGGTGCGCGGCAGCGCCCGGCCGACGGCCCGCCGCTGCACCGTGGACAATCCGGCGGGCATCGGCATCGCCGTACTCGACGGCGCGGGCGGGGTGTTCGAGGACTGCGAGGTCGTCGCGGCCGGGCAGGCGGGCGTCGCGGTACGCGGCGGCGCCCACCCCCGCCTGGAGCGCTGCCGGGTGCACCACGCCTCGGGTGTGGGCCTGTCGGCGACCGGGGAGAACTCCGCGCTGGAAGCGGTGGGTTGCGAGGTCTACGAGGTCCGGGGCAGCGGTGTGCAGATCACCGGCCGGGCCACCGCGCACCTCACCGACTGCGATGTGCACCGCACCACGACCGACGGCGTCACGCTCGACACGGACGCCGTCCTCACGCTCGCCGACTGCCGGATCCACGACATCCCGGAGAACGCGGTCGACCTGCGCTCCCGCTCCGTGCTCACCCTGACGCGCACCAGCGTGCGGCAGTTCGGGCGCAACGGCCTGTCCGTATGGGACCCGGGCACGCGCGTGGACGCCAACCAGTGCGAGATCTTCGACAGCACGGGCGACTACCCGGCCGTGTGGGTCAGCGACGGCGCCACCGCGGTGCTCGACTCCTGCCGGGTGCACGACGTGCCGGACGCGCTGTTCGTCCTGGACCGGGGCTCGCGCGCGGACGTCGTCGACAGTGACCTGTCCCAGGTGCGCAACACGGCCGTGTCGGTGAGCGACGGCGCCACCGCGCAGCTCGACGACTGCCGCATCCGGGACGCGGCGACGGGCGCCTGGTTCCGCGACCACGGCAGCGGCGGCACCCTCAACAACTGCACCCTGGACGGCACCCAGACCGGCGTGATCGTCACCAAGGGCGCCGACCCCACCGTCGAACGCTGCACCATCGACTCCCCCTCCGAGGCCGGGGTCTACGTGTCGGCCGGAGGCCGCGGCAGCTTCCTGAACTGCCGGGTGACGGGCAGCGGCGGCTACGGCTTCCACGTGATCGACGGCAGCCGTACGACACTGCGCAAGTGCCGTACGGAGCGCTGCGCGCGCGGTGGGTACGAGTTCGCGGACGGCGGGCCGGACACCGGGGCAGGCACCGGCCCGCTGGTCGAGGACTGCACCAGTGACGAGAGCGCCGGTCTGCGCCCGCCCGTGGCCCGCGAGACGGCCGTACAGACGGCGAGCCCCTCCCCCGGCCTGCTGGGCGCGATCCCCGGCCAGCGCACCACCGAGCAGGAGCCCCTGGTGGCCGCCGCGGAGCCGCAGGAGCCGGTGCGTACGTCCAAGGCCGTGCTCGGCGAACTGGACGCGCTGGTGGGCCTGGAGAGCGTCAAGCGCGAGGTGCGGGCGCTGACCGACATGATCGAAGTGGGCCGACGCCGGCGGCAGGCGGGTCTCAAGGCGGCATCCGTCAAGCGCCATCTGGTGTTCACCGGCTCCCCCGGCACCGGCAAGACGACGGTCGCCCGCCTCTACGGCGAGATCCTCGCCTCCCTCGGTGTGCTGGACAAGGGCCACCTGGTCGAGGTGTCCCGGGTCGACCTGGTCGGCGAGCACATCGGCTCGACGGCGATCCGCACGCAGGAGGCGTTCGAGAGGGCGCGCGGCGGCGTGCTCTTCATCGACGAGGCGTACGCGCTGTCGCCGGAGGACTCGGGCCGGGACTTCGGCCGGGAGGCCATCGACACGCTGGTGAAGCTGATGGAGGACCACCGGGACGCGGTCGTGGTGATCGTCGCGGGGTACACCGCGGAGATGGAGCGCTTCCTGTCGGTCAACCCGGGCGTGGCCTCCCGTTTCTCACGGACCATCACCTTCAGCGACTACGGCCCCGAGGAGCTGCTCAGGATCGTGGAGCAGCAGGCCGAGGAGCACGAGTACCGGCTCGCGACGGGCACCGGGGAGGCGCTGCTGAAGTACTTCACAGCGATCCCCAAGGGCCCCGCGTTCGGCAACGGCCGCACCTCCCGGCAGACCTTCGAGGCCATGGTGGAACGGCATGCGAGCCGGGTCGCCCAGGTCGACGAACCGAGCACGGACGACCTGACCCTGCTCTACGCCGAGGACCTGCCCGAGCTGCCCTGAGGCTCCGGCTCGGGACCGGACGGCTCAGGGGCCACCACCGAGACGGACGGCTCGTTCGCATCCGGGCCTGAGCGCTCCTTTGCTTCGGGGCCGGGCGGTTCGCTGACCTCCGGTCCGGGCCGTTCCGTCACGTCCGGCCCGGGCGCTTCCTCGCCGGGGTGCGGCTCGGTGTGGCGTGGCGCCGGTAGCCCAGGGCGCAGGCGGGCCAGCAGCCGCTGTCGTTCCTCGGCGAAGGCGGGGTCGGCCTGGTAGTCGGAGTGTCCGAGGATGGGTGCGGGCAGCGGATGCAGTTCGGTACGGCCGTACGCCAGTGGGTCTTTCAGGGCCGGGCGGTCGACTGCGGGGCCGCAGTCGCCGGGCAGGCGGACGGGGCCGCCGATGGGGTCGGTGTCCCGGTAGAGGTTGCGCCAGCAGTCGACTTCGTGGTGCAGGGAGCTGAGTGCGGCGGGGCCGAAGTGGGCCGGGAACCAGCGGCCGTACAGGCGCTCCAGTGGGGAGCCGTAGGTCAGCAGCGCGACCCGTTTACGGGCGGAGGGGGCCAGTTGCCAGGCCGCGGCGGCGGCCAGGACGCTGCCCTGCGAGTGTCCGGAGATGACCAGCCGCCCGCCGGTGACGCGGGTCCAGGTCACCATCCGCCAGGTCAGGTCGGGCACCGCGCGCTCGGCGTAGCAGGGCGGGGCGAAGGGGTGGGCGGCGCGTGGCCAGAAGGTGCCGACGTCCCACAGGATGCCGATGGTGCGTCGTGCGGAGGCGTCTTTGTAGGCGCGCCGGCCCCAGGTGACGAACAGGAGGAAGCCGAGTCCGATCAGCCAGGAGCCCAGCGCCTGGGCGGTCTGCGCGGCGCCGTGCACGATCGCGTAGGTGCCCCGCGCGGCCTCACCCGGCGTCCGGCCGGTCAGCTGGGCGCCGGCGAGCGCGCCGGTGCCCAGCAGCAGGGTGGTGGCGGAGGTGACGGCGAGCAGGAGGGGAGCCCGGTCGGTGAGAGTGGCCAGGGCGCGGGCCAGGGCGATGGCGCGGGTGCGTGCGCTGTCCGCGGGCTCGCCCGGGTAGTCGTGTTCCACGCTGGCGCGTGCGGCGCGGGCCAGCCGCCAGGCGCGCCGGGCCAGCCACCCGCCCAGTACCAGCAGGACGACGAGCAGCGGCGGGATCACGGAGGCCTGCCAGGTCAGCAGGACCGGCGGTCCGGGCATCGACGTGCCGGGGCCGTCCAGCCAGTCGGACACCCGCTGGGCCACCCCGCCGGACATCACCGCGCCCAGCGCGCAGGCCAGCATCGCGACCGCGGGCCCGCCCAGGCCGCGCACGGCCGCGCGCGGATCCGGCTGGGCGCGGTGCAGGACATGGGCGGCCCCGGCCAGGGCGATCACGATCAGGCCCTGGACCAGGGCGATGCCGCCGAAGGTCGCGTCTCCCGGCAGCCGGCCCGCCGACTCCCAGCCCGGCCGCTCCCACCCCGCGTACAGCAGCGTCAGGGCGAGCAGGACCAGGGCGGCGAGCGGCAGCCGTCGTACGAGGTGCCGGTCGAGTTCCTGATCCAGGTGCCTCTCGCTGCGGCCCCGGCGGCAGACCACCCACACCACGCCGACCGCGCCGGCCACCAGCGCGGCGATCAGGAGCCAGCCCAGGGCCTCGAGCACCCTCGGGCCGCCGGGCGCGCGGTCGAAGCGGGCGGCCGGGGTGCCCACCGCAGCGGCGACCGTGAGCAGCCCGGCGCCGGTGTGGGCGGCACGCAGCCGGGCCACCAGGCGGCGTCCGTACCAGAAGCCGGGCCGGCCCAGAGCGGTGTGACCGGTGTCCCCGTCGGGCTCGAGCTCGCGGGCCAGCGGCTGCTGGGACTCATACGCGCTCCAGGTGCGCAGGGACAGGTACCAGAGCAGCCCGGTCAGGGCCAGCGGCACCAGGGCGGCGAGGGCGAGCCGGCGGCCGGGCGCGCTCCACCAGCCGCCGTCCGAGACCACGGGGGAGAGGAAACCCAGCCAGGAGTGCTGCTCGGCACACGCGCGCGTGCCCGCACACTGCCAGGCCGCCAGATCCAGCGCCACCTCGCAGGCAGCCGCGACCAGCAACACGGTCAGGGTCAGCCCGGCCAGCCGCACCAGCAGCCCGTACAGGCGCACCGTACGTGTGCGGCCGCGCGCGGCGGGGCGCATCCAGTGGGCGAGGTTGACCACCATGAACGGCAGCAGTAACAGCCACAGGGCGCGGGTGCCGTTGCCGGAGGTGAGGTTGCACCACACATACGCCTCCGGCACCGGCCCGCCCCGGCGCTCCGCACGCGGCCCGCTCTCCGCGTCCACGTCGTCCGCCCGGCGGAAGACGGCCGCCGTGTCATCGCCGGTGACCCGCACCGTGCGCGGATCGCCCAGCATCTCCTGAGGCGTGGTCCCACCCACACCGTGGACGAGCAGTTCCAGGGCGGCTGCGGTTGGCCCGGGCCGCGTGACCGGGTTGTCCGGCTCACCTTTCAAGGCACTCTTCACTGTTTCGCACTCCCCCGTGACATGCCATCGGCTTTGTCCGTGCGCGCACCAAGGATCTCCCCTCCGGGCGCATCGCACACCCCTCGTCACGGAATCTCCCCGATCCGGGTGACAGGCGGGGCACGGATGAGGCGCAGGTGACGTGTGCGCGACGGGCGGGTAGTGGCGCGACCGGTGCCCGGGCGTGAAAGGATGGGACGACCGCGCGCCGGGGCGGGACAATGGACTTGTCGACCGGCGTCCCACCTGCCCGAGCGGAGTCGGGAGCGCGGAGACGGTGCGCAGGGCGTGTCGGACGGCTTTGAGGCGAAAGGACCGGAGCGTACGTGAGCGAGACTCAGAACCTCCTCGCGGAGCAGCGGCGCGCCCTGATCCTCGACGAGGTCCGGCGCCGGGGCGGGGTCCGCGTCAACGAGCTCACCCGCAAACTCGGCGTGTCGGACATGACGGTCCGCCGCGACCTCGACGCGCTCGCCCGGCAGGGCGTGCTGGAGAAGGTGCACGGCGGTGCGGTGCCGGTGGTCGAGGCGAGCACGCACGAACCCGGCTTCGAGGCCAAGTCGGGCCTGGAGCTGACCGCCAAGGAGGACATCGCGCGGGCGGCGGCCAAGCTGGTCGCGCCGGGCGCAGCGATCGCCCTGTCGGGCGGTACGACGACGTACGCACTGGCGCAGCAGCTGCTCGACGTGCCGGATCTGACGGTGGTCACGAACTCGGTGCGGGTGGCCGACGTCTTCCACGCGGCGCAGCGCACCTCGGGCCCGCGGCAGGGCGCGGCCACGGTCGTGCTGACCGGCGGGGTGCGCACGCCGTCGGACTCGCTGGTGGGCCCGGTTGCCGACCAGGCGATCGCGGCGCTCCACTTCGACGTGCTGTTCCTCGGCGTGCACGGCGTATCGGTGGAGGCCGGTCTGTCGACGCCGAACCTCGCGGAGGCCGAGACGAACCGGCGGCTGGTGCAGTCGGCCCGGCGGGTCGTGGTGGTCGCCGACCACACCAAGTGGGGCACCGTGGGCCTGAGTTCCTTCGCGGCGCTGGAACAGGTGGACACCTGGGTGACCGACGCCGGCCTGCCCGCCGAGGCCCGCGCCGAGAGCTCGGAGCATCTGCCGCAGCTGGTGGTGGCGGGCGAGCAGGAGAGCGAGGTCGTCGGCTGACCTCCGGGGCGGCTGACCTCCGCCTCATCTGATCTGCGCCCTCAGGAGGGGCAGACATCTGACGGGCCGCCAGCTAGGGTGACGCTGCCGGTCATCGGCGCCGCCGTGAAGGGGGCTTCGTCCATGGCTCACCGTCTGCGTCCGGAGGGGCTCGACTTCGTCGAGCGCGCGCCCGTGCGGTTCGTCTTCGCGCGGAAGATCTCCGCCCCGCCCGAGACCGTCTACCGTGCCCTGGCCGATGACGTGCCCGGCTGGGCAGAGTGGTTCTCCCAGGTGGCCTCCGCCCGGCCGCTCGACGGCGACGCGGGGCGCGAGGTCCGCCTCAAAGGTGGCGTCCGGTTCCAGGAGTCGATCATCGCTTCCAAGGAGCCCGAGGTGTACGCCTACCGCGTCGACGTCACCAACGCGCCGGGAGCCCGCGCGCTCGTCGAGGAGTGGCGGCTCGCCCCGGCCGGCACCGGCACCCGCGTGCAGTGGACCTTCGCCACCGACGGGACACCGGCGTTCCGGTTGATGATGAAGCCGTTCCGCGCGGCCCAGGCACGGGCCTTCCGGGACGCCGTCACGGCGCTGGACCGGCGCCTGGCCGCGTAAAGGCTAATGCTCTGTGCCCTCAGTCGGGCCAGACGCCCGTCGCGAGGAGCGTCTCGATCGCCGCCGTGTACGGCGTGATGTCCAGGCCCTGCCCGGCAAGCCACCCGTCCGAGTAGTACTTGTCGAGGTAACGGTCCCCCGGGTCGCACAGCAGTGTCACCACGCTCCCCTGCCGTCCCTCGGCCACCATCTCGGCGACGATCTTCAGCGCGCTCCACAGGCCGGTGCCGGTCGAGCCGCCCGCCTTGCGGCCGATGGCCTGCTCCAGGGCCCGTACGGCGGCGACGCTGGCCGCGTCCGGCACCTTCATCATCCGGTCGACGGCGCCGGGCACGAAGCTCGGTTCCATGCGGGGCCGGCCGATGCCCTCGATGCGGGAGCCGCAGTCGCAGGTGACGTCCGGGTCGCCGGTGGTCCAGCCCTCGAAGAAACACGAGTTCTCCGGGTCGGCCACGCAGATACGGGTGTCGTACTGCATGTAGTGGACGTAGCGTGCGAGGGTCGCCGAGGTACCGCCGGTGCCGGCCGTGGCGACGATCCACGCGGGCTCCGGGTACCGCTCCAACTTCAGCTGGCGGAAGATGGATTCGGCGATGTTGTTGTTGCCGCGCCAGTCCGTGGCCCGCTCGGCGTAGGTGAACTGGTCCATGTAGTGGCCGCCGGTCTCCACCGCGAGGCGGGCCGACTCCTCGTACATCTTCCGCGGGTCGTCCACGAAGTGACACCGGCCGCCGTGGAACTCGATGAGGCGGCACTTCTCGGCGCTCGTCGTGCGCGGCATGACGGCAATGAAGGGGACGCCGGTCAGTTTCGCGAAGTACGCCTCGGAGACGGCCGTGGAGCCGCTGGATGCCTCGATGACCGGGCGGCCCGGCCGGATCCAGCCGTTGCACAGGCCGTAGAGGAAGAGGGAGCGGGCGAGGCGGTGTTTGAGGCTGCCGGTCGGGTGCGTCGACTCGTCCTTCAGGTACAGGTCGATGCCCCACTTCTCCGGCAGTGGGAAGCGGAGCATGTGCGTGTCGGCCGAGCGGTTGGCGTCGGCCTGGACCCTGCGGACGGCTTCTTTCAGCCAGGCCCGGTAGGCGGGATCGGTGCGGTCGACGTCGAGGGTGACGCCGGGCCGGGTCTGCTGTGGGGTGGTCACGACGGGCTCCTTAGGCTGCGCGCCGACGGCGCGTCGCGCGGCCGACACCCCCGATAATAAGCACCTTTCGCACGCTTCTCACCTGCATAAACGTACCTTTGAGCCCCCCAAAGCGCCCCCTGGGGCAGGCCTGGCGCAAGGGGGCGCGCAGCCTGGGGGGCGCATTCACGGGCGTGCACCGGGCGCCCCCGGTGAGGGGGTCGCGCTCGCTGTCGGGTGGGGGCAGACTGCACGGGGCGAGAACAAAGCCTCCACGCGGGGCACACTGGACCAGGACACGAACCGGTACGGCCCCACGCGGAGCCGGCCGGTACACCGAGGCGCACAAGGGGGCGGGGTGGCATGGCCGAGCCGGAGTTCAGGGCCACGGGCGTGCGGATCGGGAAGCGGCTGCGCTCGCTCACCCGGGCCGGGCAGGTCCGGATCAGCGGCGGCAGGCTGGAGTTGCTGACCAGTTACGGCAGTGAGATAGACAGCGCGCCGGTGCAGGCGGTGCGCGCGTCCAAGCCCTGGTTCGGTACCGAGGACCGGGCGCTGGCCGACCTCAACGGCAAGCGGTACCTGCTGACCCTCGGCGAGCACGACCCCGCGCCGGGCGAGCCCGGGCCGCCGGCGGCTCGCCGGTTCATCGAGGCCGTACGCAAAGCGGCGGGCCGCGGCGGCTGAACGGACGCGAGTTGCGGTGCCGCACCCCCTGCGTCACTCTGGTCTCACGTCACTGAGGGTTTACCGGCGATAACGCTGCGAACCAGCCCGCCGGCCACGACAGCAGGCGGCAGTATCACGCAGGCGCCCTGCTGGATCCGAACTCCGTGTTCTTCCGGACGTCCTTCGGGACCTCACGTCGGGGAGTCGCAGCCGTGATCAGTAACCCGAGCAGGCACTGCACGGTGGAGCTCCAAGCCCTGCCGTCGCGGATCGGCCAGGTCCGCAGAATCGTCTCTGCGCAGTTGCGCTACTGGCATCTGGAGTCCCTGATAGACCGGGCCATGCTCGGTGTGACGGAGCTGTTGTCGAACGTCCACCGGCATGCCCAGCCCGACAAGACGTGCACCGTGGAGATCGAGTGGCTGCTCGACCGGCTCATGGTCTCGGTGCGCGACCACGATCCCCGGTTGCCGGTGGTGGGGGAGATCGAGGACATCGCGCCGCTGGCGACCTGCGGGCGGGGCCTTGCGATGGTGGCCGCGGTGAGCGAGACCTGGGGCGCGCGGCCGGACGGCGATTCCGGCAAGGTCGTGTGGTTCACGCTCCCCACACCCGCGGCGCCGCGGGCGAGTGCCGCCCGTCCTCCGCGGCGCGTGGCCGGTTTCGCCGAGGTCGGCCTCGCGGCCGACGGGCGCAGGCCCGAACCCGTTCCCGCCCGGTCCGCCGCCGACGGCCACCGGCCCGAACACGCTCCCGCCCGGTCCGCCGTAGCAGGCTGACCGGGCGGTGACCCGCTTGGATGGCTCGGCCGCCTACGGGGCGCCTCAGCCGGTGTCGAGACGGCGATCGTGCTCAGCGCTTCGTGCCGTTCAATGGCTCGGTCGCCTACGGGCGCTTTCTGCCGGTGCCGAGAGCCCGATCGTGCTCAGTGCTTCGTGCCTCCGCGCTCCCCCACTCTCGACTTCGCTCGAGCGGGAGGTGCCCCCATGGGCTCTCGGCACCGGCGCGCCCTTCGGCTCCCTCGCGGCCGGTGTCGTCGGGACAGTTGACCTTGGTGGGCCCGTGCCCTTGGGCCTGCCGGGGGGTCGGTCACCTTGGCCTTGGTGGAGCTGCGGCCTTGTCACTCGGTGGCGATGGCCCGCAGGACGTCCAGGCGGGCCGCGCGGCGGGCCGGGCGCAGGCCCGCGAGGGCTCCGGCGGTGAGGCCCACCAGGGCTACCAGGGCGAGCTGGGCCGGGGGCAGTGCGAAGGCGAAGGCGCTGTCGCCGGCCCCGTCGGAAGCCTTCACCAGGACCCAGCCGAGGAAGCCGCCGAGGGCGAGTCCGCCGACGGTACCGAAGGCGGCGACCAGGACGGACTCCCAGCGGACCATGGCCCGCAGCTGGGGCCGGGTCTGACCGACGGCCCTGAGCAGGCCCAGTTCGCGGGTGCGTTCGTGGATCGCCAGCGTGAGGGTGTTGGCGATGCCGAGGAGCGCGATGAGGACGGCCAGGGCGAGCAGCGCGTAGACGAGCGTCAGCATCATGTCGATGCCGCCGGCCGAGGACTGCGCGTACTCGTCGCGGGTCTGCACCTCCGGGTTGCCGTACGGTGCGGCGGCCTTCTCCACCGCCGCCTTGCCCGCATCCGTGCTGACGCCGTCCTTGAAGGAGACGGCGAGGAGGGTGTCGGAGTCCTGGGTGCGGTGCGGGGCCCAGGCGGCGCGGGTGATGACGTAGTCGCCGGCCAGCTCGGACTGGCCGTAGACTGCGCGGACGGTGAAGGTCTCCTTCTTGCGGTCGGTGAAGGTGAGTTGGGCCTTGTCGCCGGGCTTCAGGCCCTGCTTGCGGGCCTCTTTCTCGGTGATGGCGATGCCGTCGGTGCCCAGGTCGCGCAGGGAGCCCTGGATCTTGCCCAGGTCGAAGGTGCGCTCGAGGGCGACCGGGTCGGTGACGGTCAGCGCCCGCCCCTCGCCGTCGACTTGGGCGACACCGCGGCCGAGTCCGACGGCCGTGTCCACCTCGGGCAGTTCGCCGATCGCCCCGGCGAGACGAGGGCTCAGTCCGCTGCCGCCCGCGCCGAAGGACGGGGTGCTGACGGCGACGTCGCCGGCGAAGGACCGGGAGACGGTCTGGTCCATGGTGGCCTTCAGGGAGGCGCCGAACACGGTGAACAGCGACACGACGGCCACGCCGATCATCAGGGCGCTCGCGGTGGCGGCGGTCCGCTTGGGGCTGCGCAGCGCGTTGCGCCGGGCGAGTCCGCCGGTGACGCCGCGCAGCCGGTCGAGCGGGCCGCCGAGGACGCGTACGGCGGTGGAGGAGGCGACCGGGCCGAGGACCACGAAGGAGACCAGGGCCAGGACGGCACCGGTTCCCGCCAGCCAGATCGACGGCGACACCAGCACGCCGGTGAGCGTCACCGCGATCGCCAGGGCAGCCAGGCCCGTGCCGGTGATGGCGCGCAGCCGGGAGGCGTCGGAGGTGTCGACGGCCGTCTCGCGCAGCGCGGCCAGCGGGGCGGTACGCCCGGCGCGGACGGCGGGCAGCAGGGCGGAGCCCAGGCAGACCACGATGCCGACCGCCAGCGGCAGCGCCATCGACAGGGCCTTGACGACCAGGCCGCCCTCGGGGAACGGGAAACCGATCGCCGGGAACAGCGCCTGGAGCCCGGCCGCGATCCCGATGCCGCCCACGAGGCCCGCGCCCGAGGCGGCCACGGCCACGACGGTCGCCTCCACGAGCGTGGCCGCGGTGACCTGGCGGCGTGCGGCACCCAGGGCACGCAGCAGGGCGTTCTCGCGGGTGCGCTGGGCCACGACGATCGCGAAGGTGTTGTGGATGGAGAAGGTCGCGACCAGCAGGGCGATGCCGGAGAACACCAGCAGGAAGGTGGTGAAGATGCTCAGGAACTGGCTGGAGATCATGTCGTTGTTCTCCTGGGCCGACTCCTGACCGGTGATCGCCTCGACCCCCTTGGGCAGCACGGACGTCAGCTCGTCCACCAGCTCCCGCTGGCTCACGCCCGGCCCGGCCCGCACCTGGATGCTCGCGGCCTCACCGGGCTTGGCCGTGAGGTACTTCTCGGCGTCGGCCTGCGTCATCCCGGTGAAGGTCACCTGCGCCATGCCGTCCTCGCCCCCGAAGGTCGCGAGTCCCACGACGGTCACCCTGACCGGGTCGGGCGTGCGCAGGGTGGTGGTGTCGCCGATCTTCAGGTCGCCCGTCTTGGCGGCGCCGCGGTTGACGACGACCTCGCCGGACTTCTCGGGGGCGCGGCCCTCGGCGAGCCGGTACGGGTTGAGCTTCGGGTCGGAGATCCAGTTGCCGGCGAGGGTGGGCGGGCCCTGCCCGCCGATCGGGTCGCCGCTGGCGCCGATCAGCTGACCGGCGCCCTGGATGCTGGGCACGGCGGCGGCCACGCCCGGGGACCGCTCGACCGTCCTGACCAGATCCGTGGCAACCGGCTGCCGCACGCCCTGGCTCTCGCCCGGTGTGGTGATGGCGTCGGCGCTGCGGACCACGGCGTCCGTGCCGCTGGTCGCGTTGCCGAACATGGAGACGAAGCTGGCGCGCAGCGTGTCGCCCATGACGAGCGTCCCGGCCAGGAAGGCCACGCCGAGGAACACGGCGAGGAACGTCCCGGCGAAACGCCGCTTGTGGGAGCGCAGGGAGGACACGCTCAGGCGTACGGAGGCGTTCATGAGGGCACCTCGAAGGCTTTCAGCCGGTCCAGGATCTTGTCGGCGGTCGGGGATTCCAGGCGGTCGACCAGGCGTCCGTCGGCAAGGAAGACGACCTCGTCGGCGTGGGCGGCGGCGACCGGGTCGTGGGTGACCATGACGACCGTGCGGGCCGTCTGGCGCACCGCGCGGCCGAGCAGGCCCAGCACCTCCTCGCCGGAGCGGGAGTCGAGGTTGCCGGTCGGCTCGTCGGCGAACACGACGTCCGGCCGCCCGGCGAACGCCCTCGCCACGGCGACGCGTTGCTGCTGGCCGCCGGACAGCTCGGACGGCCGGTGGTGCAGCCGGTCGCGCAGGCCGACCACGTCGATCAGCGCGTCGAGCCACTCCTGGTCGCCCTTGCCGCCCGCGAGGTCGAGCGGCAGCGTGATGTTCTCCTCGACGGTGAGCGTCGGCACCAGGTTGAACGCCTGGAACACGAAGCCCACCCGGTCGCGCCGCAGCAGGGTGAGGCGCCGGTCGTCGAGGCCGCCCAGTTCGGTGTCGCCGATGTAGGCGGCGCCGGAGGTGAGCGTGTCCAGGCCGGCCGCGCAGTGCATCAGGGTGGACTTGCCGGAGCCCGAGGGCCCCATGATCGCGGTGAAGCGGCCGGCCGGGAAGGTCACGCTCACGCCGTCCAGGGCGTGTACGGCGGTGTCGCCACCGCCGTACACCTTGACGGCGTCCACGACCTGGGCGGCCACGCGCGTGGCGGTCGTCGTGGTCATGCCGCACCGCCCTTGCCCGTGCGGCCGAACTGCTCGTCCAGGACGGACAGCCGGCGCCAGTACTCGTCCTCGTCGATCTCGCCGGAGGCGAAGCGGTGGCCGAGCACGGTGATGGGCGAGTTGTCCTCGGCGGCGACCGGCCGCCACGGGCCGCGGCGTCCGCGCCACACCGTGCGGCGCAGCAGGGCGATGCCGCCGCCGATGACGAGCGCCCAGATCACCGGGAAGAACAGGATCCACGGGCCGGGCCCGCCGTCGCCGAAGTGCGCCAGGGTCTGCATCGTCGTTCAACTCCTCGGTAGCGATGTCGTTGTGTGTCGCTTCCGAGAGTCGTCGCGCAGGGGGTCCCAGGTCGTCGTACGGCCAGCGGCAGTGTGTGTACCTCCCCGGGAGTACGCGGGCCGTGCGTCGCTGCTCCCCCAGAGCTGGACCCTTGTAACTACTAGTATGTACAGTGGCGGCGTGAGCACCGCGGAACGACTGATCGAGTCCACCCGGGCGCTGCTGTGGGAGCGCGGTTACGTGGGCACCAGCCCCAAGGCGATCCTGGAGCGCGCGGGCGCCGGGCAGGGCAGCATGTACCACCACTTCAAGGGCAAGCCCGACCTCGCCCTGGCCGCGATCCGGCGGACCGCCGAGGAGATGCGGGCTACCGCCGAGGGAGTACTGGGCGGCCCGGGGACGCCGTACGAGCGCATCGCGGCATATCTGCGGCGCGAGCGCGATGTGCTGCGCGGCTGCCCGGTCGGCCGGCTGACGATGGACCCGGGCGTGAGCGCCAGCGACGAGCTGCGCGCCCCGGTCGACGAGACGCTCGACTGGCTGCGCGGCCGGATCGCCGGGATCGTCGAGGAGGGTCAGCGGCAGGGCGAGTTCGCGCCCGGCCTCGACGCCGCGGAGGTCGCGGCGGCCGTCGTGGCGACCGTGCAGGGCGGGTACGTCCTGGCCCGCGCCTCCGGCTCCCCCGCCGCCTTCGACGCGGGCGTGCGGGGACTGCTCGCGCTGCTCGCTCCGTGACCGTCCGAACCCTGTCCCGGGAGGCAGCCCGTGCACGCCGTGCAGTACGAACTCACCGCCGTCGTTGGAGGGCATGAACTCCTTCCTCTGGGGCGGCGGTTTCCAGGGGCTCAGCGACGACTTCGGGCGGCCGTGGACACCAGCCGGTGGGAGCTGGTGCACTTCTCGCTGTGGGAGCACGAGGCACCCAAGGTGGACGGTGACGTGTGCCAGGTGCTGCACCTGTCGGCGCCGGGCCTCGGCCGACTGCCCCGGGGGGCGCCGGTGGTGAGCCTCGTCCGTACGGTGCTCGGGGACGTGGAACCGAGCCAGTTGGGGGTGTGCGACGCGCACGACCACCTGTAGACGGGCCGTCACGGGCCAACCACGGCACGGACTGGCGGATGCCGGATGCCGTACGGGCGCTCGCCGACGCCGGGTTCGGCGACCGGCTGCTCCTCGGCGCCGACACGACGACGGCCGCGGCCCGCTCGGTGGACCGCGGGCCGGGGATGCCGTACCTGCTGCGCCGGGTGCGGCCGCGGCTCGCGGTCGCGGTGGGCGAGGAGCTGGTGGGGCGGATCCTGACGGAGAACCCCGGCCGGGCCTTCGCCGTGGAGTGGCGGTGAGCCGGGCCGGGGCGGTCTGCCGGCGGGGCGGACTCGGCCTCATCCTCCGCGGAAGGCGTGGCCGGGTCCGGTCTCAGCGGAACGTCCGCAGTCGACGACCTCGTCCGCGCCCAGTTTCCGTACGTGACCGGCGTTGTGCGCGGACGCCGTTCGTAGTCGGGTGAACTCGGTGACGTCCTCAGGTGGCAGCCTGGTCGCTGTCCCTCATCGCGCCCCAGCCGTGCCAGCGCTCGATCTCGATCCAGGCGCTGACCCGAGCGCGGGTGCGGTCCGGGTACGGGTCGCCGGTGTAGTGCGTGGCGAGGCGGTCGATGTCGGCGAGGCCCTCGTCGTCGCGCAGTTCGGTGACGCGGCCGATCAGGGTGACGTGCGTGTACCAGTCGTCCCCGGCGAAGGCGGTGAGGGTCACGCGCGGGTCGCGGCGCAGGTGCTTCAGGCGCACCCGGCCTTCGTCCATGTTGATCAGGACCTGGCCGTCGTCCCACACGTACCAGGTGGCGGTGGACACGGGCGTTCCGTCCGCGCACAGGGTGCCCATCACGCAGGGGTTGGCGCGGCGCAGCAGGAGGTCGGCGTCGGGGGCTTGGACACGGGAACTCCTTTCGCCCTCAGTCGGTTTCTCGTCCTCAGGCGGTCGGCGGCTCGTCGAAGCTGGCGAAGTACGCGGCGACCATGTCCTCGTCGCCGTGGCCCTGTGCGGCGGCGCGTTCCATGCGGGCCGCGCCGGCGGCGGCCACGTCGAGGCGGACGCCGCTGCGCTCGCCCGCCTCGACGATCAGCCGGGCGTCCTTGGCGGCGGTGGTCACCGCGAACTGGGCCGGGGTCAGCCGGTCCTCCAGGACCAGCGCGGACTTGGCGCGCAGATAGCCCATGTCGAGCGGGCCGCCGGCGACGAGGTCGAGGAAGCCGTGCGGGTCCACGCCGAGCGCCTTGGCCAGGGACAGCGCCTCGCCGGCCGCGGCGGTGACCGCGAGCACCCAGCTGTTGGCGACCAGCTTCAGCCGGGTCGCGGAGCCCTCCGCGCCGTCCTCGCCGGTCCACACCGTGCGGGCGCCGACCGCGTCGAAGACCGGCTCGACCGTCCCCCGGCGCGCCTGCGGGCCGGCGGCGAGGACGGTCAGCTGCCCGGCCTCGGCGGGCTGCCGGGTGCCCAGCACGGGGGCGTCGTAGAAGACCAGCCCGTGCTCGCGGGCGAAGGCGGCCAGGTCGCCTAAGGCCTCGACGCCGGCGGTGCTGGACTGTACCCATGCGGTGCCGGGGCGCAGGGCGGTGGCGGCCTGGCGCATGACCTCCAGCGCGGCGGGGCCGTCGTACAGCATGGTCAGGACGACGTCGGCGCCCTCGACCGCCCCGGCGGGCGTGTCGGCGACGGACACTCCCCCACCGGCGGCCAGGGGTTCGGCCTTGGCCCGGGTGCGGTTCCAGACGCGGACGGGGTGCCCGGCGCGGGCGATGTTGCGGGCCATTGCGGCCCCCATGATCCCGGTGCCCAGGACGCTTACGGTCGGCTTCTCGGTCATGACGTCGGAGCCCTCTGTTCTGTACGGGTGTTCCAGTGCACGTGGTTGCCAGCCTGCCACTTCGGACCCGGGCGGCGAGTACCAGGGCGTCGCGCGTGTCCGTGACCGTTTTTCGCACGCGGCTGGTGACCGTCGCTCACGCCATCGCGATGTCCACCGACGGCCGCAGCTGCGCCGCCGCGGCCAGTGCCGCGTGGACGGGGTGGGTTTCGAAGGCCGTCAGCAGGGCCGTGTCGGCGGGGCGGTCGGCGGCGGGGAAGGCGATCTGCTCGTAGGCGGCCTGGAAGCGCGGGCCCCAGCGGCGGGCGCCGAGGCGGGCCGTGCGGGAGCAGTTGTCGACCATGTACGCCACGTCCCGGGCGTGCATGTACGGCAGCAGGGAGTCGACGGCCTCGATGACGGACTCGTTGACGATCTCCGACCAGGGGTGGCCGCGCTCGGCGAACTCGTCGATCTGGGCGGTCATGGTGGCGACGAGGACTCCGGCGGTGAACGGGTCGACGGGCAGGTCGCGTTCGGTCCGCCGGGCGCGCACCGCGTCTCCGGCGGACCACATCGGGGAGCCGCCGATCCGGCTGGGCGGCCGTGTGCCGAGCCGCTGTTCGGCCAGGACGACGCTGCGCAGCTCGGTACCGTCGGCGACCTCGTCGTAGATCTCGGCGACGATCTCGCGCGCGGGTGCGTACGTCGCCGTGTACGCGCGGTCGAACACGTCCCGCCCGGCCGGGTCGAGGCCCTCGCGCACCGCGCGCAGCCCGGCGCGGGAGATGGTGCGGGCGATGGGTCCGGTGACGTTCTCGCAGGAGCGCTCGTACGCCGTCACCGGGTCGTCGCCGGCCAGGCGGCAGCGGGTGTACAGGCTCTCGACGATGCCGTGGACCGCGCCGAGCAGGATGGCGCGTTCGCCGACGATGTCGGAGAGGTACTCGCTGTCGAGCGTCGTGCGGAAGGTGTACGGCGAACCGAGCGCCACCGACCAGCCGAGCGCGAGGTCGACGGCCCGCCCGTCGGAGTCGGCGTGCACGGCGAAACTGCTGTTGATCCCGGCGCCGTTGACCTCGACGCCCTGCTCGTACAGCCGCCGGACCGAGTCGCCCATGCCCTTGGGGCACACGGCGATCACGGCGTGCCCCGGCGGGAACTGCCCGCCGCTTTCCTTCAGATGGCCGAGCAGGAAGCCGTGCGACAGGCCGATGACGGCGTCCGGCTTCAGCGCCGCGAAGATCTCCAGGTGGTGGGCGGCGAGCGCGGCGTCGGCGATCAGCAGGATCACCAGGTCACTGTCCGCGGCGACGGCGAGCCAGTCGCCGAGTGCGCCGTCCTCCTCGGTGAAGCCGTGGGCGCGGGCGTCGGCGGCCGAGCGGGAGCCGGGGCGCAGTCCGACCGCCACCCGGATGTCCGTACCGGCGAGGGAGTCCCGGAGGTTCAGGGCCTGGGCGCGGCCCTGCGGGCCCCAGCCGAGGACGCCGACGCGGCGGACACCGGCGAAGGCCTTCGGCAACAGCGGGAAGAGGTGCCGGCCGCCGCGCAGGACGGTCTCCGTGCCGCCGGGCACGGCCGTGGTTTCGAGCGGGAAGACGCGGGAGGTGTATGTGGTCGTCGAGGTCATGGTCGAGTTGTAGGCTCCGCCCGAGTGTTGCAGCAAGCGCAACTTGTGCACCGGCACGTTGCATGAGATGAAAGGACTAGGTCACAGAGGGGAAGGGCCTGGCGTATGGACGATCATCGGGAGCTGCGGCTGTTCCTGCATCTCGCGCAGACGCTGAATTTCGGCCGGACGAGCCTGGACTGCCATGTCAGCCCGGCGACGCTGACCCGGACCGTGCAGCGGCTGGAGGCGGAGCTGGGGCACCGGCTGTTCGACCGGGGGCCGCGCGGGGTGTCGCTGACCGCGCAGGGCCGCCGGTTCCGGGAATACGCCGTCCAGGCACTGGAGTTGTGGCGCGCCTACCGTGAGGAGCATCCCGACCCGGCCCAACTCACCGGCCGGCTGGCCCTGTTCGCCACGGTGACGGCCTGCCAGGCGCTGCTGCCCGGCCTGCTGGCCCCGTTCCGGGCCGCCCACCCGCAGGTGCGGCTCGATCTGCGCACCGGTGACGCGGCGGCGGCGCTGGCCCGGCTGGACGAGGGCGAGGTCGACGCGGCCGTGGCAGGGATCCCGGCGCGGCTGCCGGGGGCGCTGGTGAGCCGGACGGTCGCGGTGACCGAACTGGTCCTCGTCACCGCCCGGGACCGTCCCGGCCCCGGCCTCGACGGGCCGTTCGTCCTCCCGCACCGCGGGCTGGTCCGCGAGGCCGCCGACCGCTGGTTCCGGGCGCGCGGCACCGTACCCGACGTGGCGTGCGAGCCCGACGGCCACGAGGGGCTGCTGACCCTGGTCGCCCTGGGCTGCGGCACGGGCGTCGTGCCGCGGCTCGTCCTGGAGCACAGCGCGGTACGCGACCGGCTGACGGCGCTGCCGGCCGATCCGGCGCCGGAGCCGTTCCCGATCGGGCTGTGCGTACGGCGGGCGGATCTGCGGCGGCCGTTGGTGGCGGCGCTGTGGAGCAGCGCGCTCTCCTCCACGGCCACCAGCTGATCGGCGACGTGGCCGGGTCCGGCGGATCAGCCGGGGCGGCTCAGGCGGGCAGGGCGCGTCGGCGATCGGGGCGCAGTCGGACGCGGATCCTGGAAGCCGCCGACGAGGGGTGACCGGCTAGGGCAGCCCTAGGTGAGCGCTCCCAGCGGATCGTCCAGCACCGGCTGCCAGGCCAGTTCCGCCGCGCCGACCAGGCTGTTGTGGTCGAGGGTGCAGGCCAGGATGGCGATGCCGCCGCTCTGGCCCCACAGGCTGCGGTCGGCGACGACCGCGCGCAGCCGGTCGGGGTCGGCGTCCAGGAGGGTGCTGTGGAGGCCCCCCAGGATGATGCGGTCCGGGTTGAGGATGTTGACCAGTCCGGCCAGGCCCAGGCCGAGGCGGTCGATGAGCGTCTCGGTGGCGGTGCGGACGGCCGGGTCGTCGTAGTGGTGGCGGATCAGGTCGTCGGCCTGGCGCAGCAGCGACACCTCGGGGCCGGGCTCGCGGCCCGCCGCCGTGAGGAGGGCCAGCGGGTCGGCCTCGACGTCGAGGCAGCCGCGGCTGCCGCAGTGGCAGGGGCGGCCCTCGGGGTTGACGGTGAGGTGGCCGACCTCCAGGGCGAGGCCCGAGCTGCCGGTGTGCAGGCGGCCGTCGAGGACGAGCGCGCCGCCGACGCCGCGGTGCCCGGTGGCCACGCACAGCAGGTCGCGGGCGCCGCGCCCGGCACCGTGCCGGTGCTCGGCGAGGGCGACGAGGTTGACGTCGTTCGCGGCGAAGACGGGGCCGTCGAGGCCGGCCGCGCGCACCTGCTCGGCGAAGATCGCCCGCACCGGCGCGCCCGCGGGCCAGGCCAGGTGCAGCGGATTCAGGGCCAGGCCCTCGGGTTCCGCCACCGCGGACGGTACGGCGAGTCCGGCGCCCACGCACCGCCGCCCGGTTTCCCGCAGCAGCGCGGCGCCGGCCTCGACGACGGAGCGAAGCACCTTCGCCGGGTCCGGGTCGACGATCTCGCAGCCCGGCGTGGTGGCGACGATCCGCCCGCCGAGCCCGACCAGCGCCGCCCGGAAACCGTCGGCGTGCACCTGCGCGGCGAGCGCGACGGGCCCGTCCTCGGCGACCGCGAGCCGGTGCGAGGGGCGGCCCTGTACGCCGGCCCCGGCACCGGGCCGGGCGTCGACGCGGATCAGGTCGAGCGCCTCCAGTTCGGCGGCGACCGCACCGGCGGTGGCGCGGGTGACCCCGAGTTCGGCGGTGAGCACGGCCCGGGTGGGCGCGCGCCCGGTGTGCACGAGTTCCAGCGCGGGGCCGAGCGCGCCGCGCCCGCGGTCGAGCCGCGTCCGTGAGGTGGTCCCTTCCCCCGCCGTCCGGGGGTCCGCCTTGCCACTCATGCCGGGAAGTCTCCCATGTCCGCGGGGACGGCGGCCCTACAGGCCGCTGACCCTCAGCGTGATGTTCAGCCGCCCCTTCAGCCCCAACCGCGCTGGTGCCGTGCCCGCGTGCACGCGCGGCACCCCGTGGTGGGCGAGCCGGGACTCGCCGCCGAAGACGAACAGGTCGCCGCTGCGCAGCTCGACGTCCGTGTAGGGGCGGGTGCGGGTCTCGGGATTGCCGAAGCGGAAGACGCAGGTGTCACCGAGGCTCAGCGACACCACGGGCGCGTCGGACTTCTCGTCGCTGTCGCGGTGCATGCCCATGCGGGCGTCGCCGTCGTAGAAGTTGATCAGTGCGATGTCGTACGCCGCTCCCCGCGCCGCCGCCGGCCCGAGCGCGTCGGTCACCGCGCCGCGGCCCAGCTCGCCCAGCCAGGCCGGGAACGGTTTGACCGGGGCACCGTCGCCGTCGACGACGGTGCGGGCGTAGGCGTACGGGTACCAGTGCCAGCCGAGGCACACCTGCCGGGCGGTCATGGTGCCGCCGCCGGGGGTGTGCACCGTGCGCAGTCCGGCCGGCGGGCGCGCCCACTCCCGGCAGGCCGCCAGCAGCTCGCGCTGGCGGTCCGCGGCCAGCCAGTCCGGCACATGGACGGCGCCGGGGGCGACCTCGGTGCGGGACCTGGGAAACAGCTCGGCGTCCATGCCTCCCATCCTGCCCGACCCCGGTTCCCGACCTGCCCGACGTGAGCTGCGGCTCCGCTAGCCTGGTCGCACGATGAACGACCGTATGACGACGCCGTGGGGCGACGTGGCGCCGGCCCGCTTCCCCGCGGACCCGCGTGACCGGCTGCGCGCCTGGGACGCCTCCGACGAGTACCTCCTGGCCCATCTCGCGGCCGAGGGGGTGGCGCTGTCCGGCACGGTCGTGGTGCTCGGCGACCGCTGGGGCGCGCTGGTCACGGCGCTGGCGGCGCACCGGCCGGTGCAGATCACCGACTCCCACCTCGCGCAGGAGGCGACCTGCGCCAATCTCGCCCGGCACGGTGTCGGGCCCGGCGCGGTGCGGCTGCTCACCACGCAGGATCCGCCGCCCGACCGGATCGACGTCCTGCTGGTGCGGGTGCCGAAGAGCCTGGCGCTGCTGGAGGACCAGTTGCTGCGGCTCGCGCCCGCAGTGCACGCGGGGACGGTGATCGTCGGCACCGGCATGGTGAAGGAGATCCACACCTCGACGCTCCAGCTGTTCGAGCGGATCCTCGGACCGACGCGGACCTCGCTCGCCCGCAAGAAGGCCCGGCTGATCCTCTGCACCCCGGACCCGTCGCCGGCGCGGCCCGCCAACCCCTGGCCGTACGAGTACCCCCTGCCCGACGGCATCGGCCCGGTCTCGGGGCGGACCGTCGTCAACCACGCGGGCGTCTTCTGCGCCGACCGTCTCGACATCGGCACCCGCTTCTTCCTCCAGCACCTGCCCGCCACGCGCGCGGGTCAGCGGGTGGTGGACCTCGGCTGCGGCAACGGTGTCGTGGGGACGGCGGTGGCGCTGGCCTCCGCCGAGGCCGAGGTGCTGTTCGTCGACGAGTCGTTCCAGGCCGTGGCCTCGGCGGAGGCGACGTACAAGGCGAACGGCGTGCCGGGGCATGCCGAGTTCCGGGTCGGGGACGGGCTCGCGGGGGTGCCGGACGGCAGTGTCGACGTCGTGCTGAACAATCCGCCGTTCCATTCGCATCAGGCGACCACCGACGCCACGGCCTGGCGGATGTTCACCGGGGCGCGGCGGGCGCTGCGGCCGGGCGGCGAGCTGTGGGTGATCGGCAACCGGCATCTCGGCTACCACGTGAAGCTGCGGCGGCTGTTCGGCAACAGTCGCGTGGTCGCCAGCGACCCGAAGTTCGTGGTGCTGAGGGCCGTCAAGCGGTAGCCCCCGGGGCTCTCATCCCGCGATCCGCTCGAGGGCCGACCGCAGGATCCGGCGCCGTACGGCGTCGGCGACCGTGAGGCCGGCCCGGTGGCTGAGCGCGTAGGCGGCGAGCCGCAGCAGGAAGGCGGCGACCGCCGTGGCCACGGTGACCGCGACCCAGGCCCGCACCGTGGCCGGCGCAGCGTCCCTCTCGGCCGCGGCGCCGGCGATGGCCCGGATCCCGGCGAAGGGGACCAGGCCGGCCGCCGTGGCGACGGACTGCAGGGCTCGTCTCGCTCGGGTTCGACGTCGACGAGGCGGTGCTCGCCGTCGACGCCGTGCTCGACCTGGTCCACGACGGCGCCCAGCAGGTGGCCCGGCTGCGCGACCAGGACGACCCCGAGCGGCTGTCCCCGGCGATGGCCGCCTCGCTCGCGCAGTACCCCCCCGCACGTCCGCGCCGCCGTGGAACGCATCGTCGACGCGCCCCGCGCCCACTTGTGGCGCAAGCTCACGGTGGTCCTGGACGGCCTGGCCGCGCGTCAGCCCAGTCCGTCGGCCGCGGCACCGGACGCCGGGTGAGCCGGAGCCGTTCCTGTACGGCCGGTGCGCAGCACGCCGATGAGCCGCGCCACGGCGTCCGCCATCGCCTCCCGACCGACGGCGAGGTACGCACGCGGGTCCACCACATCGGGGCAGGCGGCGAGGAACTCCCGCAGCGCACCGGTCATCGCCACGTTCAGCGCCGTACCGATGTTGACCTTGGCGATGCCGCCCGCGACGGCCGCGGCCAGTTCGCCGTCCGGGACGCCGGAGGAGCCGTGCAGGACGAGCGGTACGTCCAGCGCGCCGGACAGGCGGGCGAGGAGGGCGTGGTCGAGGGCGGCGGTGCGGGTGGTCATGGCGTGCACGCTGCCGATGGCCACGGCCAGGGCGTCCACACCGGAGGCGGCGACGAAGGCACGGGCCTCGGCGGGGTCGGTACGGGCGCCGGGCGCGTGGGCGTCCAGCGGCGGTCGCGCGGCACTCTCCCGCCCACCCGGCCCGGCCTTGCCGCCGATCTGCCCCAACTCTGCCTCGATCCACAGCCCTTGACCATGCGCCCAGTCAACGGCGGCGGTCGTCGCGGCGAGATTCTCCGCGTACGGCAGCCGCGCCGCGTCGTACATCACGGAGCTGAACCCCGCGTCCGGGGCCTGCCGCAGCAGGGTGTCGCTCTGCACGTGGTCGAGGTGCAACGCGACGGGTACAGCTGCGTGTTCGGCCGCGGCAACGGTGGCGCGGGCGAGCGGGAGCAGCCGTCCGTGGCGGAACTTGACGGCGTTCTCGCTCACCTGGAGGACTACGGGTGCGTCCGCCGCCTCGGCGCCGGCGATGACGGCCTCGACGTGCTCCAGCGTGATGATGTTGAAGGAGGCGACGGCGGAGCGGTCCGCGGCGGCGCGGGTGACGAGCTCGCCCGTGGTCATGAGGGGCACGGCATCTCCAGTCGGGTCAGGGCGTGAGAACGACCGAGCGGGTGAGGTGGCGGGGCCGGTCCGGGTCGAGGCCGCGGGCCGCGGCGACGGCGACGGCGAGCCGCTGGACGCGGACGAGTTCGGCGAGCGGATCGAGGTCCCTGTGGATCCACCGCCCACCGGTGGCGCGCACCTGCTCGGCGAGCCCGTCGGGCGCGTCGCCGAGCATCCAGGTCGCCGTGCCGCGGGTGGTGATGCTGATGGGGCCGTGCCGGTACTCCATCGCCGGGTATGCCTCCGTCCAGGACAGCGCGGCCTCGCGCATCTTCAGCCCGGACTCGTTCGCCAGCCCCACCGTCCAGTCGCGGCCGAGGAAGGTGAACTGTGTGCAGTCGACCAGTCCTTCGGGCAGCGGTGCCTCGAGGGCGGTGCGGGCGTCGGCGACGGCTGACTCGGGGTGCCGGCCCAGGTGGGCGCGCAGCAGGGTGAGGGCCGTCGTGGCGAACCGGGTCTGGACGACGGACTGTTCGTCCGCGAAGTCCAGCACCACGACGTCGTCGGCGGTCTCCATGACGGGCGTGCGCGGGTCGGCGGTGATCGCGGTCGTGCGGATCGTCCCGGTCAACTGTCGCAGAAGGTCGAGGACTTCGGTCGTCGTACCGGAGCGCGTGAGCGCGACGACACGGTCGTACGCCCGCCCCTTCGGGAACTCGGAGGCGGCGAAGGCATCCGTCTCCCCCTGCCCCGCCCCCTCCCGCAGCGCGGCGGCGGCCTGCGCCATGAAGTACGACGTGCCGCAGCCGACCAGCGCGACGCGCTCCCCCGGTGCCGGCAGCACCGCGCCGTGCTCGGCGGCCAGCGACGTGGCGCGCGTCCAGCACTCGGGCTGGCTGTTCAGCTCGTCCTCGACATGCGTCATGCCCCACATACCTCCAGAATTGATTGTTCGTGCAAGATATAGCGGCATTCCGAGCATAATCAAGCATCGCTCAGGGAGATAGGGTCGCCGAAGATCGAGGCGGATTCGGGGAACGGAGGTGCGGATGTCGCGCGACGCCCGCTGGAAGGCGCTGCTGGAACTGCTCGTCGAGCGCGGCCGGCTGGACGTCGAGGAGGCCGCCGCCGAGCTGGCGGTGTCGGCCGCGACGATCCGCCGCGACTTCGACCGGCTCGCCGAGCAGCAGATGCTCGTCCGCACGCGCGGCGGCGCGGTCGTGCACGGGGTGTCGTACGAGCTGCCGTTGCGCTACAAGACGGCCCGCCGCGCCTCCGAGAAGCAGCGCATCGCCAAGGCGGTGGCGGAGCTCGTCGCGCCCGGCGAGGCGGTGGGGCTGACCGGCGGCACGACGACCACCGAGGTGGCGCGGGCGCTGGCGGTGCGCAGCGATCTGGCGTCCGGCTCGCCCGCGCTGACCGTGGTGACGAACGCGCTGAACATCGCCAACGAGCTGGCGGTGCGGCCCCAGTTCAAGATCGTGGTGACCGGCGGGGTGGCGCGGGCGCAGTCGTACGAGCTCATCGGGCCCCTCGCGGACGGGGTGCTGGGGCAGATCACCCTCGACGTGGCGGTGCTCGGCGTCGTCGCCTTTGACGTCACGGACGGCGCCGCGGCGCACGACGAGGCGGAGGCCGCGGTCAACCGGCTGCTGTGCGAGCGGGCCGAGCGCGTGGTCGTGGCCGCCGACTCCAGCAAGCTGGGCCGGCGGGCGTTCGCCCGGATCTGCGCGGCCGAGTCGGTGGACACGCTGGTCACGGACACCGCGGCCACAGCGGCCACGGTGCGGCGGTTCGAGGAGGCGGGGATCGTCGTCCACACGGTCTGATCGCAGACCCGGGCCCCCTCGGCCGTCCGCACTAAGCTGATGCCGAGGAGGCTGCGATGAGCGCATCGAGCGACCCGTACGGCACCGGCGCCCCGCGGTATCTGCCGATCGCCGAGCACGGCCTGATCGGCGATCTGCGCAGTGTGGCCCTGGTGGGGACCGACGGCACGATCGACTGGTACTGCTGTCCGGCCTTCGACGCGCCCAGCGTGTTCGCCTCGATCCTGGACGCCGAGCGCGGCGGCAGCTTCGAGCTGGCGGCGGCCGCGCCGGCCCGGACCAAGCAGTTCTACTTCCCCGACACCAACGTGCTGATCACCCGGTTCTTCACCGAGGACGGGGTCGGCGAGGTGCAGGACTTCATGCCGGTCGACGGCGGGTCGGTCGAGGTCGCGCGGCACCGGCTGATCCGGCGTGTGGTGTGCGTGCGCGGCTCGCTGCCGTTCCGGACGCGCGTGGCGCCCCGGTTCGACTACGGCGCCGAGCCGCACAGGGTCCGCGTGACGGGCGACATGGCGGTCTTCGAGTCGGCCGCGCTGTCGCTGGCGCTGACCGCGACCGTGCCGCTGGAGGCCGAAGGCCCGGACGTGCGGGCGGAGTTCAAGCTCTCCCAGGGCGAGTCGGCGGTGTTCGCGCTGGACCAGGTCGGCGGCGAGGTGACGCCGCGCCGGTGCGCCCGCACGGAGGCGGAGGAGCAGTTCGCGGAGACGGTGGCGTACTGGCGGCACTGGCTGTCCGCGTCCAGGTACCGGGGCCGGTGGCGGGAGATGGTGCACCGCTCCGCCCTCACGCTCAAGCTGCTCACCTACGCGCCGACCGGGGCGATCGTGGCCGCGCCGACCACCAGCCTGCCCGAGGAGCTGGGCGGCGAGCGCAACTGGGACTACCGGTACGTGTGGGTGCGTGACGCCGCCTTCTGCGTGTACGCGCTGCTGCGACTGGGGTTCACCGGCGAGGCCAAGGCGTTCATGAACTTCGTGACCCGGCACATCAGCCCGGGCGACGGCCGGGCCTCCGGCCCGCTGCAGATCATGTACGGCATCGACGGCCGCACCGACCTGCCGGAGCGCGAACTCGACCACCTGGAAGGGCACTTGGGTTCCGCGCCGGTGCGGGTCGGCAACGCGGCGTCCGACCAGCTCCAGCTGGACATCTACGGTGCGCTCATCGACTCCATCTACCTGTACGACAAGTGGGCCGAGCCCATCTCCAGCGGGCAGTGGGACGACGTGTGCGGACTGGTCGACTGGGTGTGCGAGCACTGGGACCAGCCGGACGAGGGCATCTGGGAGACCCGCGGGGGCCGCAAGAACTTCCTGTACTCGCGGCTGATGTGCTGGGTGGCGATCGAGCGGGGCATCCGGATGGCGAACCGGCGCGGCCTGCCCGCCGACCTTCCCCGCTGGCGGGAGTGCCGCGACACGATCTACCGGCGGATCATGCGCCGGTGCTGGTCGGAGGCCCGGCAGGCCTTCGTGCAGCACGAGGACGGTGACGTGCTGGACGCGGCGGTGCTGATGATGCCGCTGGCGAAGTTCATCGCTCCGACCGACCCGAAGTGGCTGTCCACGCTCGACGCCCTCACCCAGGACCTGGTGTCGGACTCGTTGGTCTACCGGTACGACCCGCGGGCGAGCGCGGACGGGCTGCGCGGCGACGAGGGGACGTTCTCCATCTGCTCGTTCTGGTACGTGGAGTCCCTGACCCGCGCCGGGCGGCTGGACGAGGCGCGCCTGGCCTTCGAGAAGATGCTCACCTACGCCAACCATCTCGGCCTGTACGCCGAGGAGATCAGCCACACCGGCGAGCAGCAGGGCAACTTCCCGCAGGCGTTCACGCACCTCGCCCTGATCAGCGCGGCCTTCAACCTGGACCGGGCGCTTGGCTGACGGTCAGTGGCCGTGGCCGTCGTCGGCGTGCTCCTGGGTGGTCTCGGCCTGAGGGGCCGCACCTGAGGTCCGGACCGTGAACGCCGCCGTGTGGACCGTGCCGTCGTGCTTGAAGTCCAGGAACAGGCGGTAGCTGCCGCTGCTGGGTGCCGTGGCCGTGAAGGAGATGTCCGGGCCGGGCTTGGTGCGCCCGTCGCCGGGTTCGCCGTTGGGGTGGACGTGCAGGTAGGCGAGGTCGCCTGAGCGCAGGGCGACGAGGTGGCCGTAGGCGCCGAGGTAGGGCTGGAGGTTGGTGACGGGCCTGCCGTCGCGGGAGACCTTCAGCTTCAGTTCGCTCGCCTTGCCCGGGTTCAGGCCGCCCGCCAGCTCGACGTCGTAGCCGTGGATGCGGGCGGTGGTGTCCGGCGCCGGGAGGTTCTTCGGCTCGTAGGGCCCGGAGGCGGCGAGGTCGGCCCCGAGGGTGAGGTTCTCGGCGTTCTTCTTCGCCGGGGTGAAGTCGGCGAAGACGCGGTAGCCGCCGGCCTGCGGCAGCTCGACGGGGGTGCTCCAGGTGCCGTCGGCGGCGCGGGTCGGGTGCAGGTGGCGGTAGGTGGTCAGGTCGCGTGAGGCCACGATGAGGTGGAGTTCCTTCTCGTGTTCGCGCTGGTACGCGGTGACGGCCCGGCCGCCGCTGTCGCGGACGGTGAAGCGGAGGTCGGCGCGCTCACCGGCCGTGACGCGCGGGGTCCTCAGGTCGAGGGTGTAGCCGCCGTCGGAGATCTGCAGTCCGCCGGCCGGGGGCGTCTCGTGTGCCGCGTGCCCGCCACCGCTGTCGGGCGCGGGCTTGTCGTGCTCCTCGTCGTGCTTCGGGGCGGGTACCGCGACGACGGGGTCGAGGCCCTGGCCGACGCCGTAGGCCGTGCCGAAGGTGGCGGCCAGGGCCGCGGCGAACGTGGCGATCTTCAGTCCGGTGTGCATGGCCGACTCCTCCAGGAACCTGGGCCCTCGGGCTCGATGCGGGGGCCTTCACGCACCTCACCATACCCCTAGGGGGTACCAAGTCAAGCCGTCGAGAGGCTTGCATCGATTACCCCACGGGGGTATACATGAACCTTGGCGCGGATACCCCCGCCCCGTATCCATCGGATTACGGCCGCACGCATCTGGAGGAACCCATGTCGTCGTCCCGGACCACCGAGGCCGTCACCACCGCCTACGCCGTCTCCGGCATGTCCTGCGGCCACTGCAGGGCCACGCTCACCCAGGTCATCGGCGAGCTGGACGGCGTCAGCGCCGTCGACGTCGACCTGGCCACCGGCGTGGTCACCGTCACCAGCGCCGCCGAGCCCGACGACGCGAAGGTCGCGGAGGTCGTCGACGAGGCCGGCTACGAGCTGACCGGCCGGGCCTGACCCGCACTCCCCCGCAGCACGCCGGGACCCGGCAGCCCCGGGTCCCGGCCGATCCGACCATCCGCCCGTCCGAGGAGGAGCAGCCATGACCACCAGTACGACCGGCACCGGCGCCGAAACAGAGCTCGCCATCGGCGGCATGACCTGCGCCTCGTGCGCGGCGCGCATCGAGAAGAAGCTCAACCGCATGGACGGCGTCACCGCCACCGTCAACTACGCCACCGAGAAGGCGAAGGTCACCTACCACGGCGACGTCTCGGTACGGGACCTCATCGCCACGGTCGAGGCGACCGGGTACACCGCGCAGGAGGCCGCGCCCGCCGAGCGCCCCACCGCCGAACAGGACGTGGTGGTCGACGAACTCCGGCCGCTGCGGCAGCGGCTGGTGACCGCCGTGGTGCTGGCGGCGCCCGTCATCGCGATGGCGATGATCCCGGAGCTGCAGTTCGAGTACTGGCAGTGGCTGTCGCTGACGCTGGCGGCGCCCGTCGTGACGTACGCCGCATGGCCCTTCCACCGGGCGGCGTTCACCAATGCCCGCCACGGTGCGGCCACCATGGACACGCTGATCTCGGTCGGCACCTCGGCGGCGTTCCTGTGGTCGCTGTGGGCGCTGTTCTTCGGGACCGCGGGCACGCCCGGCATGACGCACCCCTTCGAGCTGACCATCGCCCGCACGGACGGCGCCGGGAACATCTATCTGGAGGCCGCCGCCGGCGTGACCGCCTTCATCCTGGCCGGGCGGTACTTCGAGGCCCGCGCCAAGCGGAAGGCGGGTGCGGCGCTGCGGGCGCTGCTGGAGCTGGGCGCCAAGGACGTCACCGTGCTGGACGCCGACGGGCGGGAACGGACCGTGCCGGTCGACCAGTTGGCGGTCGGCGACCGCTTCCTGGTGCGTCCCGGCGAGAAGATCGCGACGGACGGGACGGTGGCCGAGGGCTCCTCCGCCGTGGACGCCTCGATGCTCACCGGCGAGTCGGTGCCCGTGGAGGTGGGCGCCGGGGCCCCGGTCACCGGTGCCACGGTCAACGTGGGCGGACGGCTGGTCGTGGCGGCCACGCGGATCGGCGCCGACACCCAGCTGGCGCGGATGGCCCGGATGGTGGAGGACGCGCAGAACGGCAAGGCCGCGGCGCAGCGGCTCGCGGACCGGATCTCCGCCGTCTTCGTGCCGGTCGTGATCGCCCTGGCCCTGGGCACGCTGGGCTTCTGGCTCGGCAACGGCGCGGGTCTGACGGCGGCGTTCACCGCGGCCGTGGCCGTGCTGATCATCGCCTGCCCGTGCGCCCTGGGCCTCGCGACGCCGACCGCGCTGATGGTCGGCACCGGGCGCGGTGCCCAGCTCGGCATCCTCATCAAGGGCCCCGAGGTCCTGGAGTCCACGCGCCGCGTCGACACCGTCGTCCTCGACAAGACGGGCACCGTCACCACCGGCCGTATGACCCTGCTGGCGGTGCGCACCGCCGAGGGCACCGACGAGGCCGAAGTGCTGCGGCTGGCGGGCGCGTTGGAGCACTCCTCCGAGCACCCCATCGCCCGCGCCGTCGCCGACGGGGCGCTCGCGAAGCTCGGTGCGCTGCCCACGCCGGAGGACTTCGCAGGCGTCCCCGGACTCGGCGTACAGGGCATCGTCGAGGGCCACGCGGTGCTGGTCGGCCGGGAACGGCTGCTCGCGATGGGGGTCCGCCCGTCCGAGCGGAGCCGAGAATGGGGGAGGGCGATGGAGTTGCCGGAGGACCTGCGGCGGGCCAAGGAGGAGGCCGAGACCGCCGGGCGTACGGCCGTCACGGTCGCCTGGGACGGCGAGGCGCGGGCGGTCCTGGAGATCGCCGACGCGGTGAAGGAGACCAGTGCGGAGGCGATCCGGCGGCTGCGCTCCCTCGGTCTCACGCCGATCCTGCTGACCGGCGACAACCGGGCCGTGGCCGAGTCCGTCGCCCGCGAGGTCGGCATCGCGCCCGAGGACGTGATCGCCGAGGTGCTGCCGCAGGACAAGGTGGAGGTCGTCAAGCGGCTTCAGGACGAGGGCCGTTCGGTCGCCATGGTCGGCGACGGCGTGAACGACGCGGCCGCGCTCGCCCAGGCCGACCTGGGGCTGGCCATGGGCACCGGCACGGACGCCGCGATCGAGGCGGGCGACCTGACCCTGGTCCGCGGGGACCTGCGGGCCGCCGCGGACGCCATCCGGCTCGCCCGGCGCACCCTGGGCACCATCCGGTCCAACCTCCTCTGGGCCTTCGCCTACAACGTGGCCGCCCTGCCCCTCGCGGCGGCCGGCCTGCTCAACCCGATGATCGCCGGTGCGGCGATGGCCTTCTCCTCGGTCTTCGTCGTAGGCAACTCCCTGCGCCTGCGGGGCTTCCGGGCCGCCGACTGACCCGGCCGTCAGCGCTGGTGCCACACCAGCGTGTAGCGCCAGAGCAGGCGACGGCGCAGACGCGCGCCGGGCAGGACGGCGCGCGCCTCCCGGACGATCTCGGAGTACGTCATGTCCGCCGGTCTGGTGCGGGCGGTCATCGAGAGGGGGCGAGGTGCCGGGCGGCCCCTGTTCTTCAGCCACGCCACGACGACGTTGAGCGGGACGGACGTGAAGCCGAGCAGGTGGTCGGTGGGCGTCTGCTCCCGGAAGACACCGACGACCACCAGGGTGCCTCCGGGTGCCAGGCGGTCGCGGAAGGTTTTGAGGGCCCGGGTGAACGGCAGGTGGTGGAGGGCGGCGACGCAGGTGATGACGTCGTAGGACCGGTCGGGGATTCCGGTCAGCGCGTCGGCCACCGTGTACGTCACGGAGGCCGACGCGGGGGTCAGCTCCCGCGCCCGGTCCGTGATCGCCGGGTCGGCGTCGATCCCGCGCACCCGCTCGGCCCGGGTGGCCAGCAGCCGGGCGAGGTCACCACTGCCGCACCCGACGTCCAGGGCGCGGCCGACGCGGTCCGGGAGTTGCCGCAGGATCCAGCGGTGGAAGTGGGCGTTGTGGTCCCAGGGGTGGGCGGCGTGGAAGCGCTCGAGGGCTCGCAGGAGTCGGCGCGGCAGGGGCTTCATGCCCTCAGTTCACCAGAGGTCCGGCCCGGACAAAGGCCCCGCGGGGGCCCTGCTCACCGTCACCCTGGCGACCGGCTTGGCAGCCTGCGGGCAGCTCTTCACGACGAAGGACCTGCAGAAGGCCTTCGAGTCGAGGTCGCGGCGAGATCGGGTGACGGCGTGCGAGGTGCGCTCGGCGCCGCAACCGTAGTACTCCCCTCCGGAACCGCCCGCCGGGAGCGTCACCGGGCCCTTCCCGGCACAGGCGGGAACAATCCCGGCTCGCCGGACGTTTTAGCGAGTGGTTGTAGTTGGAGTTTGCGAACGTGGAAGCGCCCGCGGAGTTCTGACAGCGGGCGTTTTGTCGTTTCGGGGGGTTTTCTTCGACGGCTGGCGACCAACAGCCCGGGATCGCGCGAACGCGCGCATACCCGACCTACTCGCCATCTCGAAGGAGACATCACATGGCTCAAGGAACCGTGAAGTGGTTCAACGCTGAGAAGGGGTTCGGCTTCATCGCCCCTGACGAGGGCGGTGCCGACGTCTTCGTCCACCACTCGGCGATCGACACCGACGGCTTCCGCTCCCTGGACGAAAACCAGCGGGTGGAGTTCACTGCCAGCCAGGGCCCCAAGGGCATGCAGGCCGACCAGGTCCGCGCGTTCTGAGGCCATCTCGTCAAGACAGGCCCGCACCGCGGGCCTGTCTCGTGCTGTATCCGTCTGTTTCCGTACGGGCTTCCCGCGACCGGCGCCCTGCCCCCGCGCCCGTGGTAATGGCCCGCGCATCCCGAAAGGAAAACCGTGAGCACTGACATCGTCAACCAGGGCACCGATCCGACGGCCCAGCACGCCGAGACGACGAAACCCCCTCCCGGAACCCGGGGCAGCGACTACGCCGCGCTCTCCCGTGAGGTGAAGCAGAGCGGGCTGCTGAAGCGGCGGCCGGGCTACTACTCCGTCAAGGTCGGCGCGAACCTCCTCCTGCTGGCCGCGGGCTGGACCGCGTTCGCCCTGATCGGACAGTCGTGGTGGCAGTTGCTGACCGCCGCCTTCCTCGCCGTGATGTTCACCCAGACCGGATTCATCGGGCACGACGCGGGACACCACCAGATCGCCGGTTCCAAGCGCGTCAACAACCTGCTCGGCCGCGTGCACGCCGACCTGCTGATCGGCCTCAGCTACGGCTGGTGGATCGCCAAGCACAACCGGCACCACTCGCACCCGAACCACGTCGACCGCGACCCCGACATCGCCGACGGCGCGATCGCCTTCACCGATGACCACGCCCGCGTCCGCAGCGGGGCGTACGCATGGCTGGCCCGTCACCAGGCCTGGCTGTTCTTCCCGATGCTGCTGCTGGAGGGACTCGCCCTGCACGCCGCCGGTGTACGGGCGCTGATCGACCGCACCGGCACAGCGACCTCGCGGACGACCAAGGTGGCCGAGGCGGGCCTGCTGACGGCGCATCTCGGTGGCTATCTCGCCGCACTGTTCCTGGTCCTGACACCCGTGCAGGCCGTGGTCTTCCTCCTCGTGCACCAAGGTCTGTTCGGCCTGTACATGGGGTGCTCGTTCGCCCCGAACCACAAGGGCATGGCCCTGTTCGGCAAGGACGACAAGGTCGACTTCCTGCGTCGGCAGGTACTGACGTCACGCAACATCCGCGGTCACCGGCTCACCGACTTCGCGCTCGGCGGGCTCAACTACCAGATCGAGCACCACCTGTTCCCCTCCATGCCGCGGCCCAGCCTGCGCCATGCCCAGGAGCTCGTGCGCACCTACTGTGCCCGGCACGGCATCGTGTACCACGAGACCGGGCTCTTCGATTCCTACGCCCAGGTACTGCGGCACCTCCACGCGGTAGGCGGCCCGCTGCGCCTGCGCCCCGAGCTGGAGTACTGATCACCCCGCGGTTCGAGGCGGGGATGTTCCCTCGGCGCCGCACACGTGGCGGGTGGTGATGTGGTCCTCCCCGCGCGTGCGGGGACGGTCCGACCCACGTCCGATCAGCCTCCGGAGAGCACAGGGGTCTGTTCCCGTACCGCCGCCACGGTGTCGCGGGCCGGGTCGAGGGTGCGGTCCAGGAGCGGGCGGGCCCCCTCCGGCACCTCGGCCCACCAGGCAGTTCGCTGCGGCGCCCGGGTGTGCGGGCCTCCAAGGTCTCGCTCGCCATCGCCGCCGCCCTCGTCCTGGGCGGGGCACGGCCGCGCCGGGCCGCGCTGGCCGGGGTCGGGGCGATAACCGTGGCCTCCGCGTCCGCCAACGTGCTCGGCAAGCGCCTGGTACGCAGGCCGCGGCCGGACCGGGCGGCGGCGCGGGTGAGCGTGGACCGCCATGTGCGCATGCCGGCGTCGGCGTCGTTCCCGTCCGGGCACACGGCCTCGGCCGTCGCGTTCGCCACCGCCGTCGGCGTGGTCCTCCAGCCGGCCGCGGTGCCGCTCGGGGCGCTGGCGAGCGCCGTCGGCTACTCCCGCGTGCACACGGGGGTGCACTATCCGGGCGACGTGGCCGCCGGCGCCGTCCTCGGCATCGCGAGCGCCGCCGCCGCACTGGCCGCGACGGCTCCCCTGCCGGCGCAGCACGCGTCCGGCCGTCCTTAGGGCCCTTCTGATCGATCTCCGTGGAGAAGGAGCGGCGTCCGGTGCGTGCTCTCGGCGTGCCGGCCGGAAGCCCTCGTACTGGACGTACTTGGGCTTTCGGCCGGTGCGGCGAG
>NZ_JACTVI010000011.1:69689-137792 GCF_014495685.1 Streptomyces sp. TRM68367
GCCCTTCGCCCGAGCCTTCACCGCCCTCTTCCGTGGCCGTGTAGGCCGCCGTCGTCCGGTCGGCCATCTCGCGTGCCGTCGGCTCCGCCTCGCCGCCCGCGACGTTCGCCGCGTACCAGGACTCGCTGCTGGCCGTCATGAACTGCCGGCCCTCCTCCGCGCCCACCCACGCCATGAACTGCCGAGGATCCACGGGCTCGCCGGTCGAGAGGTGCAGGAACAGCCCCCGGAGCATCATGTCCCAGCCGACGCCGACCGCGCCGGGCCCGAACTGCGCCCACTTCTTGTCGTCGACGTGGGCGATGTGCTCCAGCACGAAGCGCGTCCCGCTCTCCTCGGGCGCCAGCCGCAGCTCGATCCAGCTGACCTCGCCGCCGTACTCCCAGGTCGCGAAGAAGCTCCTGGGCGGGTCGCAGCGCTCGATGGTGCCGCCGGCGTTGCCCTCCAACTGGTAGCGGCCGCCCAGCCGTAGTTCGCCCGAGACCGGCAGGAGCCAGCGGGGGATGCGCTCGGCGTTCGTACAGGCGTCCCAGACGTCGTCGACCGTGGCGTCGTACGACCGGCTCAGGGTGACCACACGGGCCTCACCCGCCCTGAAGGTGCGCCGGCCGACCTGCCGGCTCACGGCGTTGATCTCATGTGTCACGTCGGTCATCAGTACTCCTCGGGGCTTCCTCGGCGCCGCGCAGCCGGCGCTCGCGCTTGCCGCGCGCCAGTTCCGTGGCCAGGGCGTCGAGATGGGGGGTCCAGAAACGGCGGAAGCGGTCGAGCCAGGCGTCGATGTCCCGCAGCGGTTCGGAGTTCACGGCGTACAGGCGCCGGGTGCCCTCGGGGCGCACCGTCGCGAAGCCGTTCTCCCGCAGCACCTTCAGATGCTGCGAGACCCCGGGCTGCGATATGCCGAACTCCTCCCGGATGACCTCACAGACGGCCCCGGAGGTCATCTCACCGTCGGCCAGCAGCTCCAGTATCCGGCGGCGCACCGGGTCCCCGAGCACATCGAAGGCGTGCATGGCGCCAATATACCAGGGGTTGCTTATATAAGCGACCCCTGATAATATCGGGGCGTACGGACGGCTCCCGTCAGCCGAAGGCGCGCACGGCCCGGTAGTACGTCCAGGCCGTGCTGTTGCACGCGGTCTTCGTGCCGCCGGTGTACCCGGCACACACCCGCTTGAGGTCCTCGTAGAAGGCGCTGTCGAGGCGTGTCTTGTTGGCGCTGAAGGTGCCCGCGGCCTTGTAGTTGCGGTAGCCGAAGTCATGCCGTGCGCAGGACAGGGTGAAGGGGAAGCCGAACGGGTTGTCCGGCGAGGAGGAGCAGTAGTCGGTGGACCAGTCGAACCCGTAGGCCGCCCAGGCGGCCTGGTTCGCGCGGGCGGCGGCCCAGAGGCTATAGCTCGACGCGCTGGTCTGGGTCCAGTTCGCGAGAACCCGGGCCTTGTCGGCGGGAGCGGCCCCGGCGGTCGCGGCTGTGCCGACGACGGTGACGAGGGCCAGGGTTGAGGCGGCGAGACCGGTGGCAAGTCTTCGGTGCATTCCTCACCTCCATGAGGCTGCGACCCGCCCTCGGGTCGCAGGTTCATGTCAAGAGAATGCGCACCGCGACAGGGGTTTCACACCGCAAGTGCCCTAATAGACCGTTAACTTATGGACATGACCGTCAATCGGAGTATGAACAGCTGTTCCGCGGGGCACTGACGACCGATCACAAGTGAGGATTCGATGCCCGCACGACTGCCCTCCCGCCGCGCCCTCGCCGGCCTGGTCCTGGCACCGGCGCTCGCCTTCCCCTCGGCCGCGCACGCGACGACCGCCGGGCCCGTCCCGGCGACGCCCCAGGCTTCCCAAGTCCCTCCCCGGAAGACCCATTTCGACCTCCAGGCCCACCGTGGCGGCATCGGCATGACGACCGAGTCGACGCTGGAGGGATTCGGCAAGGCCCTGCGCCTCGGGGTCTCCACCCTGGAGCTGGACACCCAGGTGACCAAGGACCGCAAGGTGGTCGTCACTCACGACCGGCAGGTCAGCGCGCAGAAGTGCCGCGACACGGCGCCGGTCGTGCCGGGCGACCCGATGTACCCGTACGTCGGGAAGTACATCAAGGACTTGACACTGACTCAGATCCGGACCATGGACTGCGGCTACCGGCAACTGCCCGGCTTCCCCGAGCAGGAGCAGATCAAGGGGGCCCGGATGGTGGAGCTCAAGGACGTGCTGAACCTGGTCAGGAAGTACCGGGCCAAGCACGTCGGGCTCAACATCGAGACGAAGGTCGAGGCGGGCGCGCCTGAACAGACCGCGCCGCGCGAGCTGTTCGTACGCCGGGTGTTCGAGGAGATCCGGGCGTCGGGCATCGAGCGCCAGGTCACCATCCAGTCCTTCGACTGGGGCGCGCTGAAGGCGATGCACAAGCTCGCCCCGAGGTGGCCGCTGGTGGCGCTCACCAACTACGACTTCCTCCAGGTGGGCAAGCCGGGAGCGTCCCCGTGGCTGGGCGGGATCGACGCCGACGACTACGGCGGCGACTTCGTGCGGGCCGCCGCCACCGTACCCGGCGTCAAGGTCCTCTCCCCCAACTACGGCTTCCCGCAGAGCGGCAAGGTCGGCGACCCGGACTTCCGCTTCTACGCCGACCGGACGATGGTCGCGAAGGCCCACGCCCGGGGGCTGAAGGTCGTCCCGTGGACCTGCGACGACCCGGCTACCGTGGCGGCGCTGATGGACATGGGCGTCGACGGCGTCATCACCGACCACCCCGACCGTGTCCGGCAGATCATGGCCGAACGGGGCATGCGCCTGCCCAGGCCCTACTACCCGCGCTGACCGGCGTGCGCCGGGCGGCCCCGTGCGGCCCGAGTGCGCTGCGGCCCGGTCATCCGGTCTCCAGCCCGAAGAGTGCGTGCACGTCGTCGGCGCCCAGGGTCAGGGCCCGGGACGATCCGGGGTCGAGGGCCCTCCGCGCGGTGCCGGACGACCGGCACTGGGACGGCGGCGGCCGAGTCGCCGGACAGGCCGACGTCGCCGACCTGCGGCACCAGTACGTCCTCCTCCGCGAGCGCAGGCCGGTGCGCGACCGCCGCCTCCAGTCCGCGCCCGGCCGCCGCCCGGGCGTGCAGGGCGGCGCGGATCCGCTCGGTGAGGGGGCCACTGGCGGGAACGTGCCGTGGGCCCCCCGCGGGACCGTGCCGAGGGCCCGGCGGCGGAGGAACACGCCCAGGGTCCGCCGCGCGAGCACGCCCAGGGTCGGGGGGCGCGGGAACATGCCGCAGCCCCGGAAGCACGCCCGGGGTCCTGCGCCGCGGAACCACGCCCAGGGTCCGGCGCGGGTCCGTCCCCCGGGTCCTGCCCGCTCACCGTGCCGACAAGCGGTCGTCGCACCACTCCTTGATCATCGCGACGACCTGCTCCAGCGTGCCCGGCTCCTGGAACAGGCGGGTCGCCTCGGGCACCACCCGCACGGAGTGCGGTGCCCCCAACTGTTGGGCGGCGTCCTCGGTCAGCCGCTGCACTCCCGGGTCCCGGCCGCCGGCGATGAGCAGCACGGGCACCTGGATCCGCCCGAGCGCCGCGCCCGCCAGGTCGGGCCGGCCACCCCACACGACCGCGCTCAGCACCCGGTCCGGCAGCTCCGCCGCGGCCTGGAGCACCGCGGCCGCCTCGGTGCCCGTGCCGCACAGGACGATCGGCAGGGCCCGGGAATCCGGCTGGATCTTCAGCCAGTCGGCCCCGGCCACCACACGGCGGCCCAGCAACTCGACGTCGAAGGGCTGTTGCGCCGTCACCGCGTCCCCGCGGTCCTCATGCTCGCTCAGCAGGTCGAGCGCCAGCGTGCCGAGGCCGGCCGCGCGCAGTTCGGCAGCGACGGAGCGGGTGCGCGTGCTGTGCCGGGAGCTGTCGATGCCGTGCGCCGACAGCACCATCGCCCGGGCCTGCGCCGGGACGAAGAAGTCACCGCCGAGCGTCACATGCCCGGCGGGCACCGACACCATCTCGGAGATCTCGGGCATCATCCGTCTCCTCAGGTCACTCGGCTCCACCGAGCCGATACGTCGCGTCCTCCTTCCTCTCACGTACCCCGTGAGCGGAAGGTGGATCGCCACGGTCACGCCATATCGCGGGCGGCCACAGCCGGTCTCCGACGGTCACGCCGGTTCACGGGCGGTCACGCCGGACCTCCCGACGGTCACGCCCGACCACGGACGGTCACTCCGGATCACCGTCGGACGCAGCCAGCCAGCCGGTCCAGTGCCGGACCGTGACCACGATCAGCGGCCCCTCCGGCGGCTGCTCCCGGTACTGGGGGTACTTCCGACGCAGCAGGTCGACCCCGGCGGCGTACTCGTGCTGTTCCGGCGTCCCGGACACGTCGGGAGGTACGGCGCGGGCGCCGCCGTCGGCACGGACCCACCACAGCTGGTTCCAGTCCTCGTCGTAAACGTCCGCCAGCAGGCACACGGCCGGGTTGACGGCGATGTTGTGCAGCCGACGGAGCCGCAGCGACCGCTTCGGTTTCCGGTCGACGGCCGTGACGACGCGGTCCCCGTCGCGGGCGAACACCACCGGCACGAGGTGGGGCCGCCCCTCGGCGTCCACGGTCGCGAGCCGTGCCACGCGGGCCTCGCCGAACCGCCCGCGCGCCTCCTCGCCGTCCATGTCCGGCACGTCCACTCCCAGTCCTGTGCGTCTCGTACTCCGGCTACGCGGCGGTGCTTCGCCGCGCCGAGCGCCCCTTGCGCAGGAAGCGCCGCAGCCGGGCCTCGGTCCAGGTGTTGATCACGTCGTCGCCGGTGAGCCAGCCGCGCTGCGCGGTGCCCACGCCGTAGCGCATGTTGGCCAGATGCAAGGTGGCGTGGGCGTCGCTGTCGATCGCGAACTTCACTCCGTACCGCTTCGCCCGCAGGATGTCCTCGTCACGCAGGTCGAGCCGGTCGGGGTGAGCGTTGATCTCCAGGGCCGTGCCGGTGCGGGCGCAGGCCGCGAACACCGCGTCGAGGTCGGCGTCGACGCCGGGCCGCTTGCCGAGGATGCGGGTGGTGGGGTGGCCGATGATGTTGACGTACGGGTTCTCGCAGGCCCGGACGATCCGCCGGGTCAGCGCGTCGCGCCCCTGGTTGAAGTGCGAATGCACCGAGGCCACGCACAGGTCGAAGCCGGCCAGGAACTCCTGCGGCCAGTCCACCGCGCCGTCGGGGTCGATGTTCAGCTCGGCGCCGTGCAGCAGCCGCATGCCGCCGCGCCTGCCTCGCTTGCCGTACGCGCCGTCGAGCTCGCGCACCTGCTCGCGCTGGGCCAGCATCCGCTCGTCGGTCATCCGCTGCATGTACAGGTTGGGCCCGTGGTCGGTGACCGCGTAGTAGGCGTAGCCGCGCTCGGCGGCCGCGGCGACCATCTCCGGCAGCGGGGCGAGCCCGTCGGTGAGGTCGGTGTGCGTGTGCAGGTCGCCCCGGATGTCCTGTTCGGTCACCAGCTCGGGCAGCTCGTCGCGCAGCCCGGCCTCGATCTCGCCCCGGTCCTCACGCAGGGTCGGCGCGATCCACGGCAGGCCGAGCCGAGCGTACACGTCCTCCTCCGTCTCGGAGACGATCTTCTCGCCGGTCTCGGCGTCGAACAGCCCGTACTCGGAGAGCTTGAGCCCCTGGTGCACGGCCAGCTCGCGGGTGCGGATGTTGTGCGCCTTGCTCCCCGTGAAGTACTGGAGCGCGGCTCCCCAGGAGTCCGGCGGTACGACCCGCAGGTCGACTGCGAGTCCCTTCGTCGTACGGACCGACGTCTTCTTCTCGCCGTGCGCGATGACCTCCGAGACGTACGGCAGCCGGGTGAACGCGTCCATCAAGGATCCCGACCTGCCCGCCGCGGCAAGCACGTCGATGTCGCCGACCGTCTCGCGGAAGCGGCGCAGCGACCCGGCGTAGGTGCAGCGGCGGCAGCCGGTCACCTCGGACAGGGCCGCGACGATGTCGTCGGCGAGGTCCATGGCGGCGTCGAGCAGGACGCGGTCCCCGGAGGACTGGAGCAGGGCGATGCCGTGGAGGATGTTCTCCTCCGTCTTGGGGCCGAAGCCCTTGAGGTCGCGCAGCCGCTCCTGGTGGATGGCGTCGGCCAGTTCGTCGACGGAGGAGATGCCCAGCTCCTCGTAGAGCGTCAGGGCCTTCTTCGGGCCGAGTGTGGGGATGGCCGTCAGCCGCCGCACGCCCGCGGGGATCTTCGCCCGCAGTTCATCGACGGCGGACACGCTGCCGCCCTGGAAGTACTCGATCACCTTGTCAGCGATCGACTTGCCGACGTTGGGGATCTCCTGGAGGCCCTTGGCGTCGAGCTTGTCGACCTCGGCGTGGTAGCCGCCGATCGACCGGGCAGCCTTCTCGTAGACGCGTGACTTGTACGCGTCTCCTCCGGTGATCGAGATCAGGTCCGCGTACTCGTAGAACAGCGCGGCGACCTCGTCGTTGGAACGAGCCACACCTTCAGGGTAGGCAGCGATCCGCGGATCATGCGTGCGTCTTCCCGGGAGTGCGGCTTGCCGTTTCCGGGGCGGTACGGTCCGCGGATCGCGGGTACTCGTGCTGACGGCACCACTCCCTGAGGAGATGACCACGATGTTCTTTCTCGGACTGCTCCTCCTCGCAGCGACGGGCGCCTTCGTCGGGCTGGTGATTGCCTACAACCTCTCCGGCGGCCCCGAATACACCGTGTCGATATTCGGATCCGACATCGCCACCCTGAACTCGTTGGCCGTCTTCTGCTCGGGCCTCGCCCTGGCGTTGCTGTTCTGTCTGGGCCTGGCGATGATGCTGAGCGGTAGGGGGCACGGGCGCCGTAGGAGCCCACGGCGGCGCGAGTCCGCCGACGCCCCGCGCCGCGGCATCCTTGGGCGTGGCAGCCACGCCTGAGAGAGGCCGTCCGCCGCATACCAGGCCTGACTACGCCGGCTTCCGCGCGCCCCGCGTGGCCGTGTGCCGTACGTCCACTGCGGTGAGCGCCAGCGCCAGCGGCCCGGGCGCCAGGAACGCGAGCGGCACCAGCATCCAGGCGCACAGCGCGGCCGTGGCCACGGCCAGCAGGATCAGGCCGCTGCCGCCGATGTCGCGTACGGCGGCCCGCACGGCGGCCCGCCAGTCCGTCAGGGACTCGGGCCGGGCGCAGGCCCGTAGACCGACCAGCAGGGCACACGCCCCGATCGCCGCGGCCGTCACCGCGAACAGGGGCGCCCCGGGCAGTCCCGCCCTGGCGAGCGCCAGGTCGGCCGCGAACAGCAGCAGGCCCGCGAGCGCGACGGATCCGGCGAGCAGGTCGCCGGCCCGCAGGCGCCGCCGCAGCAGCGCGACGTACTGTCCGGCCGTGACGGGCCGCTCCTCGCCCGCCTCACGTGCGCGCATCCCGCTCACCCCTTCCCTTGAGTCCGGAGCTGGCCATACCCTCCACCAGGAACCGCTGGAAGGCGAGGAAGAACAGCACGATCGGCAGCAGCGCGATCACCGACATGGCGAGCTTCGGGCCGAACGCCGAGGTACTGGAGGCGTCCACGAACTGCCGGAGCGCCAGCGTCAGCGTGAACTTGTCCGGATCGAAGAGATAGATCAGCTGGGTGAAGAAGTCGTTCCAGGTCCAGATGAACGTGAAGATCGCGGTGGTGATCAGCGCGGGCCGGGTGAGCGGCAGGATCACCCGGCAGAAACTGTGGAACGGGCCGCAGCCGTCGATGCGGGCCGCCTCCTCCAGCTCGCGCGGCAGACCGCGCATGAACTGCACGATGAGGAAGACGAAGAAGGCCTCGGTGGCGAGGAACTTCAGCAGGATCAGCGGCCAGTAGGTGTTCACCATGCCGAGCTGGTTGAAGATGATGTACTGCGGGATCAGCACCGCGTGGTGCGGCAGCATGATCGTGGCGATCATGAAGGCGAACAGCGGCCCGCGCATGCGGAACCGCAGCCGCGCGAAGGCGTAGGCGGCGAGCGAGCAGCTGATGACGTTGCCGAGGACCGCGCCGCCCGCGATCAGCAGCGAGTTGGACAGCAGCCGCCAGACGGACATCGCGAAGGCAGGCGTGAACACCTGGAAGGCCTGGATGGTCTGGAGCACCAGGTTGAAGAAGAGCACCGGGGACAGCATCGGCACGGTGACGGACAGGAACTGCCGCCATTTCCCGGCCCCGTCGGCCGCCGCCGCCTCGTACAGCTCGGCGGGGATCTGCTGGAGGCCGGCGAGAAAGATGACCATGGGCGCGCCGAACTGCCACACCGTCAGCAGCGCGACGGCGAGCAGCGCCCAGCCGGGCTTGTTGACCCAGCCGCCGGTACCGAGCAGGTTGTCCACGGTCCCGCCGTCGTTGAAGACCGCCCGCCACACCAGGGCGATGGACATCGACGCGCCCAGCAGCGAGGGGGCGTCGAACGCGGAGCGGTAGAAGGCCCGGCCGCGTTTCATGCCCTTCAGGGCGAGGGCGACGCCGAGGGCGAGCGCCAGCTGGAGGGGCACGGCGATGACGACGTACGTCACGGTCGTCACGACCGACCGCCAGTAGCGCGGGTCCTCGGTGAACATCTGCACGTAGTTGCGCAGGCCCACCCAGTTCGGCGGGTTGAACAGGTCGTAGTCGGTGAACGACAGGTACAGCGACACGGCCATCGGCAGCAGCGTGAGCACGATCGCGCCGAGCACCCACGGGGACAGGAACACCCAGGCGGCGCCCTCGCGTTCGCGCTTGGGGCGCTTCTTCGGCGGGATGGGGGACCGCCGGGCGGCGGGGGTGCGGGCGGGTATGTCGGTGGTGGTCATGACCTCAGCTCCGCCTTCGCCTCGGTGACGTAGTTCTCGGCCGCCTCGCGCGGCGACATGCGCCCGTACGACACCTGGTCGTAGTCGCGCTGGAAGGTGGTCTGCAGGGCGTTGTCGCCCGAGGGCGGGGCCTGCGGAGGGTCGTTGAGCGTGCCCTCCAGAGAGCCCTGGAAGTCGGCGACGGTCTTGTCGAAGTCCTTCAGCTTCGGCCCGATCTCCTCGCGGATGGTCTCGTTGACGGGGATGCCGCGGGTCGCCCCGAGGATTCCCGCGGCCTGCCGGTCGTTGAGGAGGAAGTCGATGAGCCGGGCCGCCTGCTCGGGGTGGTCGGTGTTGGCCGAGATTCCGAGGAACATCGACGGCTTGTAGTACTGGCCGGGCGTGCCGTCCTCGCCCGAGGGCATCGGCGCGAGCGCGACGCCGCTCGGGATGAGGGCGAGGTAACCGCTGGAGTTGCCCCCCGGCCCCCAGGCCCCCTGGTGCCCGCCTCCTCCGCTGGCTGCTACTCGCCGTGGTACGGCAGCGTGGTCCCGGGCAGGTTGTACTCGTCACGGCGGCCGCACATGCCGAAGCCACCGAGCCGGGTCGGGGCGGCCTCGTACGCCGTGGCCTCGCCGAGATACCCGGGCTCGCCGTCGGCCAGCGCGTCCAGCTGGGCGCCGGTGCGCTCGGCGGTGGCCAGGGCGCCCGCCCGCCACAGCTCGCGCCAGGTGGGCACCTTGGCCCGCACCAACCGGGCGGCGGAGCGCTGGAACTCCAGGTACGGGCCGTTGTCGCCGCCCTGGAGTGCCTCGCGCAGGGCGAGATAGCCCTCGACGGCGAGGTCCCTGCGTCGCCGGGCGGCCGCCTCCGTCTCCGGTCCCGTGCCGGGCGGCAGCGTGGCCGCGGCGGCGTACGTGTCGGGGTCGGCGAGCACCTCGGGCGGGAAGGTGAACACGGCGTCACCCGCCTCGGGCAGGCCGCTGTTCTGCATCAGCACGGTGATGCGCAGATCGCCGCCCTGCACCATGCGGTGCACGGTGCCCGGCGTGAACCAGGCGACCGAGCCCGGCTCCAGCGGGATGTCCCGGTAGCCGTCGGGGCTCAGCGTCTGCACGGCTCCCCGGCCGCCGGTGACGACGTACGCCTCGGTGCACACCAGGTGCAGGTGCGGGCTGCCGCCGCACACGCCGTCGGCGGCCTCCCAGGTGTAGGCGCTCAGGTGCGACAGGCCGACGGCGCCGGGCAGGGGGTACGGGAGAGTGGGTTTGGGCTCGTTGTTCACCACGGCAGGCCTCCCAGGTACGTGCCGACGCGCTCACTGTCCCAGGCGCCGTCGGCGACAACGACACGGTAGCGGTAGCCGAAGGACTCGCCCGGCGGCAGCTCGAACTCCTCGAAGAACGCCCACGAGAACGCCACGGTCGGGAACGGCTGGGAGCGCACGAACCAGTGCGAGTCGTGGATCGCGGACGTCCCGTCGAGGTTCTCCGGCGCGTGCGCGAAGACGAGCGTGGAGTGCCCGTCGACGTCGTCGTGCTCGGTGGTGAAGGCGAGCCAGGGGCCCTGGCTGCCCATCAGCTTCTCGGCATCGTTGTCGGTGTCCGGGGCGAAGACCCTGCCGCCGGTGAAGTCGCGCGGGCCGCGCCACTGGAGCCCGGTGTAACCGGCCAGTTCGCGGCCCGCGGTGGTCGGGGAGCCGAAGGCGAGCGGCTGGTCACGGACGTTGGTGAGGCGGATCGACCAGTCCAGCGCCCAGGTCCCGGCCTCCTCGTCGACCGAGTGGACGGTGATGCCGCGCACCTCGCGCGCCCACTGCTCGCCGCCGTTCTCGATCCAGGTAAGGTCCTCGGTGAAGGACACGCGCTCGTCCTCGACCGTGAACGCGGAGAAGCCGTCGTGCCGCATCGAGCCGACCCGCTCGGGCAGGGGCAGATAGCCCTCGCCGTGCACGTAGCAGTTGCCGCCCCAGAAGTTCTGGCCGGACAGATGGCTCGCGGTCATCTGCAGGCCCTTGTGCCAGCGGTGGTCGTTCGGCCGGTAGCCGGTGACCGTGCGCCCGGCGAGGGTGCGCACCGGGTGGGCGTACGGCTTGCGCGACTCGAACGCCCCGGGGTCGGGGCGGTAGACGTAGCGGAGGATCTCGGTACCGTTCGCCGCCGTGACCGCGATGTCCTCGCCGTGGGTGTGGCTGACGCGGATACTCATGCGCGCTCCTTGGGGGCCCAGTCGGGGTGATCGCCGTGCATGGCGTCGTAGAAGGGATCGCCCGGTGTGATCTCGCCGGCCCGCACCGGGTGGCCGGTGAACGCCGCCTTGTAGAGGGCGGCGGCGAACTCCAGGGTGGCACGGGCGCCGGGGCCGCTGCCGGGCGGCCGTACGCCCTTGTCGTAGGCGTCGAGGAGGCCGCCGAGCTGGGCCGTGTGGGAGCTGGGCACGTCGGCCGCGGGGGTCCGCCAGGCGGCGCTGCGGTCGGCGGGGACGTGCGGGGCGGGGGTGTAGACCCAGTTGTCGTTGCTGTGCCCGTACAAGTGGGTGAGCTCGACCGTGCCGTCGGCGCAGTCGACGCGGATGCGGCTGACCTCGTCCGGGGAGAGCACGCTGTTGACGACGGTGGCGAGGGCGCCGCCCCGGAAGCGCACCAGCGCGGTGGAGACGTCCTCGCTCTCGGTGTCGTGGACGAGCCGGGCGGCCATGGCCCGCACCTCGTCCCACTCGCCGAGCAGGTGCAGCAGCAGGTCGTACTGGTGGATGCCGTGGCCCATCGTCGGGCCGCCGCCCTCGCTGGCCCACTTCCCGCGCCACGGGACGGTGTAGTAGGCCGCGTCGCGGTGCCAGGTGGTCTGGCAGTGCGCGACCAGCGGGGCGCCCAGCCCGCCGCCGGAGATCAGCTCGCGCGCGTGCACGGCGCCGGAGCCGTAGCGATGCTGGAATACCACGGACGCGTAGGTGCCCGCCGCCTCCTCGGCCGCCGCGATCTGGTCGTATTCGGCGAGGGAGAGGCACAGCGGCTTCTCGCACAGCACCCAGGCGCCCGCCTTGAGCGCCGCCACGGTCTGCTCCCGGTGCAGGGCGGGCGGCGTCCCGATGAGGACCAGGTCGGGGCGTACGGCGTCCAGCATCGTGCCCACCGAGGTGTACCCGGCGACCTGGTCGCCCGCCAGGTCGCGGAAGGCGGTCAGCCGCTCCTCGTCCACGTCGACGGCGGCGACCAGCTCCACCCGGTCGGAGTGGGCCCGCAGCGCGGGCAGATGGCTGCCGCTGACGATGGCGCCGGTGCCGACGACGGCGACGCGGCGGCGGGCTGGGGACAGGGACATGCGGCGCTCCTTGTACGGCCGACGGACAGACGCTTAGAAAGCGCTTGCACACGGTAGGCGACCCTAGGTCGCGAGCGCATGTCAGGACAACCCCCCGTGAGCAACCTGCACAAGGTTCGCCCATGCGTTCTCCCAGCCCGTGGGCCTCCTGGATGCCGGTTCCCGATCTCGCAACCCACACCGACCCCAGGGGCCTCCTACCGTTTCAAGGACCACCCGAGGCGTGTCGCCCGTCACCAACCTCTCCGGTCACACCTAGGCCCGGGCCTCGTCGCCCGGTCGCACCCCGCCGGCCCGGTGCCCGAGGAACCGGTACCGGCGTTCGGGCCGTCCCGCCACGCCGTAGCGCAGGGTGACCTCGGCGGTGCCGACGGTGTGGAAGTGCTCCAGGTAGCGGCGGGCGCTGACGCGGGAGACGCCGGTGAGGTGGGCGCACTCGGTGGCGGACAGGGTGCCGTCGGCCTCCCGCAAGGCCTGCTCGATCAGCGCGGCGGTCTCCACGCTCATGCCCTTGGGCAGTGGGCCCGCCGCCGGCGCGGCCGCCTTGGCCAGCACGCGGTCCACGTCCGCCTGGCCGCGGACCACCGCCGTGAGCAGGCGCCCGCGCTGGGCGGCGTACCGCTCCAGGCGGGTCCGCAGGTCCTCGGCCTCGAAGGGTTTGAGCAGGAAGTCGACCACGCCGTGGCGGACCGCGCCGCGCACCGCGTCGGCTTCCCGGGCGGCGCTGATGACCATCACGTCGCAGTCGTGGCCCGCGGTGCGCAGCCGGGGGATGACGTCCAGGCCGAACAGGTCCGGCAGATACAGGTCGAGCAGGACCAGGTCGGGCCGCAGTTCGTCGGCCGCCGCGATGGCCTGCTCACCGGTGTGGGCCACGCCGACCACCCGGAACGGCTCGACCCGTTCGACGAAGCCGCGGTGCACCCGGGCCACCATGAAGTCGTCGTCGACCACGAGGACGTCGATCGCGCCGCGCCTGCCGGGCGTGCTGGGCGTGCCGCTCATCGGGGCGCTCCTTCCGCCACCGCTTCACTGAGGTGGCTGACGGTCATGCGGGCGGTGAACATCGCCCCGTCGGGAGTGTTGGTCACCGAGATCTCACCGCCGTGACGTTCGCAGACCACGCGGGTGAGCGCCAGCCCGATGCCGCGCTCGCCCTGCCGTGCGGCCTTGGTGGTGAAGCCGTGCGCGAACACCTCGCGGGCGAGTTCGGGGGCCACACCGGGGCCGGAGTCGCGGACCACGATCTCCACACTGGAGGCGTCCTGCCGCAGCCCGACCTCGACCCAGCCGTCCTGCGCCGCGGCGTCCACGGCGTTGTCGACCAGGTTGCCGACGACGGTCGCCACGTCGGCGGCGTCCTCCGGTTCGAGCCGGTCGAGCGCGGTGTCGTCGGAGATCCGCAGGGAGACCTTGCGTTCGGCGGCCTGGGAGGCCTTGGCCGTCAGCAGGGCGGCGACGGCGGTGTCACGCACCCGGCGGCTGAGGGTGACGTCCAGGGACTGGCGGCGCCGGTTCAGCGCGCGGATGTAGCGCACGACCTCGTCCTGTTCGCCGATCTGGATGAGCCCGGAGATGGTGTGCAGCTGGTTGGCGAACTCGTGCGCCTGGGCGCGCAGCAGTTCGGAGGAGCTGCGGAAGGAGCCGATCTCCCGCTCCAGGCGGGCCAGTTCGGTGCGGTCACGCAGGGTGGTGACGGAGCCGAGGAGGCGGTCGTCCTTGGTGACGGTCATCCGGTTCATCACCAGGACGCGGCCGCGCCGGATGACGACCTCGTCGGGCCGTTGGTCGGCGTCCGCGGTGGCTCCGGCGAGCACGTCCCGCAGGCGTCCTTCGATGCCGAGGGCGTCCAGGCTCTGGCCCACGCAGTCCTCCGGCAGGTCCAGCAGGCGGCGGCCCATCTCGTTGACCAGGGTGAGCCGGTGCTGCGGGTCCAGGGCGATCACGCCCTCGGCGATGCCGTACAGCATGGCCTCGCGGTGTTCGGCGAGCCCGGCGATCTCGCGCGGTTCCAGGCCGAAGGTCTGCCGTTTGACGCGCCGGGCGAGCAGCCAGGACCCGGCGACGCCCAGTCCGCTCGCGATGCCGAGGTAGGCGAGCAGGAAGGAGGAGGCTCCGCTGAGGCGCTGCCACACGGTCGGGTCGGCCTCGCCGATCATGACCGTGCCGAGGAGTTCGCCGACATTCTCCTTCCGCGCGCCGAGCACGGGCACCTGGGCGGCGAGTTCCCGGCTGCCGTGCAGGGTCAGCGGGCCGCTCCAGCCGCGCCCCGCGACGGCGCCGCTGCCCCGGGGCAGCCGGTCGCCGATGACGGTGGGGTTGGTGGAGCTGACGATCCGGCCGTCGGCGTCGGCGATCGTCACCGAAGTGACCCCGGACTGGGTCTGTGTGGAGTTCACCAGCGGGGCCAGCGCCGCGAGCGGCGCCGGCTGCGTGAGCTGGCTGCGCACCAGCGGGGTGGCGGCCAGCTGCTCGGCCAGCGCGCCGACCCGGCGTCCCTCGACGCGCTTGAAGGTCGCCTCCGACTGGGCGAGCGAGACGGCCGCGACCGCCAGCAGCACCACCACGACGATGCCGAGCTGGAGCACCAGCATCTGGCCCGCGAGGGTGTGACGACGGAAGGTGGCGGCCACGACGTACTCAATCTCTCGTGCTCTCGTGCTCTCGTGCCGGGGTCGCCCCATGATGGCGCCGACCTGCACGGAGCGAAAGGGAGGTGCACGCACTGCCGGTGACCACAAAGACCACAACCTCCGTTGGTTCCGGAAGAGAGACAGGCCCGACAGGTGCGGGCACCATGTGGCGCATCTCACCCTCCCCCACAGGGCCTTCCGATACCCGCATCGACGTACCGACAGGTGGTGGCACTCGTGCGTCTGCGCACTCCCCTCGCCCTGCTCGGGGCCGCCGTGCTCGTGCTCGTGGGTCCGCCGCTCCTCGCGGCGGGCAGCGGCACCGAGACCGGCACACAAATCCCTGGTCTGCGCTTCATGGTCCCCAACACGCCCGGCGGCGGCTACGACATCACGGCCCGCACGGCCGCGAAGAACGCCGAGGACGCCGGGCTCACCCACAACATCGAGGTGTTCAACCTGCCCGGCGCCGGCGGCACCGTCGGGCTCAGCCGGCTGGTGAGCGAGCACGGCAACGGCAAACTGGCGATGTCCATGGGCCTCGGCGTGGTGGGCGCCGTCCGCTCCAACGACGCGCCGAAGACGCTCGCCGACACCACACCGATCGCCCGGCTCACCGAGGAGCAGGACGTCGTCGTGGTCGCCAAGGACTCGCCGTACAAGACCATCGACGACCTGATCGGCGCCTGGAAGAAGGACCCCGGCAAGCTGCCGGTGGGCGGCGGGTCGTCGCCCGGCGGACCGGATCATCTGGCGCCGATGCTGATGGCGCAGGCCGCCGGGATCGCCCCGAAGCGGGTCAACTACATCCCGTTCGACGGCGGCGGTGAGCTGCTCGCCTCGATCCTGGGCAACAAGGTCGGCTTCGGGGTGTCCGGGGTCGGCGAGTACCTCGACCAGATCAAGGCAGGCGAGCTGCGGGTGCTCGCGGTGACCGGCCCGGAGCGGGTGGACGACCTGAAGGACGCGCCCACGCTTCGGGAGTCCGGCTACGACGTGAGCTTCACCAACTGGCGCGGCGTCGTCGCCCCGCCCGGCCTGTCGGACGCCGAGCGCGACAAGCTCGTCCGGCTGTTCGAGGAGCTGCACGACTCGCCCGAGTGGCAGAAGTCCATGGCGCAGAACGGCTGGGACGACGCGTTCCTGACCGGCTCGGAGTTCGGCGCGTTCCTGGACGCCCAGGACAAGCGCGTGGTGTCGGTGCTGAAGGAGCTGGGACTGTGACGACACAAACCGAGACTCCCCCCGCCGGGGCGGGCGCGCGCCGCTCGTGGCTGCGCGAGCGCTCCGAACTGGGCGTGTGCGTCCTGCTGCTGGCCCTGGGCGTGCTGGTGCTGACCGACGCGCTCACCATGGACGTCGACATCGCCCAGCGCGGGCCGGTCGGCCCCAAGACGGTGCCGGTCGTCGTCGGCATCGGCCTGCTGGTCGTCGCCGCGCTGCTCGCCGTGGACGTGCTGCGCGGCGGGCGCGGCCAGGCGGAGAGCGGTGAGGACGTCGACCTGTCCGAGCCCGCCGACTGGCGCACGGTGCTGCTGCTCGCCGGGGTGTTCCTGGGCGCGGCCGTGCTGATCGAGCCGCTCGGCTTCCCCGTCGCGGGTGCCCTGCTGTTCTGGGGCGCCGCGTTCACCCTCGGCAGCCGCCGGACCGACCGTGACGCGCTGATCGCCGCGGCCCTCTCCCTGGTCACCTACGTCGTCTTCAACAACCTGCTCGGGGTGCCGCTGCCCGGCGGACCGCTGATGGGAGTGCTGTGACATGGATCCTCTCAACTCCCTTCTGGACGGCTTCGGTACGGCCCTGACCCCGCTCAACCTGCTGTGGGCGGCCGTCGGTGTGCTCCTCGGCACGGCGATCGGTGTGCTGCCCGGCATCGGCCCGGCGATGGCGGTGGCGCTGCTGCTGCCGGTGACGTACGGGCTCGATCCGATCGGCGCGTTCATCATGTTCGCGGGCATCTACTACGGCGCGATGTTCGGCGGCTCGACGACCTCGATCCTGCTCAACACGCCCGGCGAGAGCGCCGCCGTGGTCGCCGCCATGGAGGGCAACCCGATGGCCAAGTCGGGGCGCGGCGCGCAGGCGCTGGCCGCGGCGGCGATCGGTCACTTCGCGGGCGGCATGGTCGGCACGATCCTGCTGGTGGCGCTCGCGCCGACGGTCGCGGAGCTGGCGGTGGACATCGGCGCGCCGGACTACTTCGCGATCATGGTGCTGGCGTTCATCGCGGTGACGTCGGTGCTGGGCTCGTCCCGCGTCCGGGGCATGGCGTCCCTGCTGATCGGCCTGACCATCGGTCTGGTGGGCCTGGACCAGATGACCGGGCAGCAGCGGCTGACGTTCGGCTCGCTGCAACTCGCCGACGGCATCGACGTGGTGATCGTCGCGGTGGGCCTGTTCGCGATCGGCGAGGCCCTGTGGGTGGCGTCGCACCTGCGGCGCCGGCCGCCGGAGCCGATCCCGGTGGGCCGCCCGTGGCTGGGGCGCGGTGACGTGCGGCGCACGTGGAAGTCGTGGGCACGCGGCCCGTTCATCGGGTTCCCGTTCGGCGCGATCCCGGCGGGCGGCGCGGAGATCCCGACCTTCCTGTCGTACGTCACGGAGAAGCGCCTGTCCAAGCACAAGGACGAGTGGGGCAAGGGCGCCATCGAGGGCGTGGCCGGGCCGGAGTCGGCGGCCTCGGCCTCGGCGGCGGGCACGCTGGTGTCGATGCTGACCCTCGGCCTGCCGACCACGGCGGTCGCCGCGGTGATGCTGGCCGCGTTCCAGCAGTACGGCATCCAGCCGGGCCCGCTGCTGTTCGAGCGGGAGCCCGACCTGGTGTGGGGCCTGATCGCCTCGCTGTTCGTCGGCATGGTGCTGCTGCTCGCGCTCAACCTGCCGCTGGCACCGCTGTGGGCGAAGCTGCTGCGCATTCCGCGGCCGTACCTGTACGCGGGGATCATGTTCTTCGCGGCGGTCGGCGCGTACGCGGTCGGCGGCGAGGTGATCGACCTGGTGACGCTGCTGATCATCGGCCTGGTCGGGTTCGGGATGCGGCGCTACGGCCTGCCGATCCTGCCCGCCGTCATCGGCGTCATCCTCGGCCCGAACGCCGAGCAGCAGCTGCGCCGCGCCCTGCAGATCAGCGACGGCAGTGTCACGGGCCTGGTCAACACGCCGTTCGCGGTGACCGTGTACGCGGTGGTCGTGGTGCTGCTGGCCTGGCCCCTCCTGAAGCGGCTCGTGACCCGCTCGCGGGTCGGAGTCTGACCGGCCGGCGGCCCGCCCCAAATCGCCCCTCGGGGGCGGGCCGCCGGTCTCCGGCGCGGTTACAGCGCGCGCTCCATCCGCTCCGCCACGAGCTTGACGAACCGTGCGGGCTCCTTCGGCTGGCCGCCCTCGGCGAGCACCGCGAGCCCGTGCAGCAGCTCGGCGGTGTCGGCGAGGCCCGTACGGTCCTCGCGCTCCTTGTAGGCCTGGTTCAGGCCCTTGACGAGTTCGTGGCCGGGATTGAGTTCCAGGATCCGCTTGGCCCGCGGCACCTCCTGGCCCATCGCGCGGTACATGTTCTCCAGCGCGGGCGTCAGGTCGTGCGCGTCGGAGACGACGCAGGCCGGGGAGACGGTGAGCCGGGACGACAGGCGCACCTCCTTGATGTCCTCGTCCAGCTGCTCCCGCATCCAGCCGAGCAGCCCGGCGAAGTCCTCGCTCTGCTTCTCCCGCTCGCTCTCGTCCTTCCCGTCGTCCTTCGCGTCGAGGTCGATCTCGCCCTTGGCGACGGACCGCAGCTTCCTGCTGTCGAACTCGCCGACGGCGTCCACCCACACCTCGTCGACGGGGTCGGTGAGCAGCAGCACCTCGATGCCCCGGTCCCGGAAGGCCTCCATGTGCGGGGAGTTCTCGATGCTCTGCCGGGACTCGCCGGTCAGGTAGTAGATGTCGTCCTGCCCGTCCTTCATCCGCTCCACGTACTGCGCGAGCGTGGTGGGCTCGCTGTCGTCGTGGGTGCTCGCGAACGAGGAGACGGCGAGGATCGCCTCACGGTTCTCGGCGTCCATGACCAGGCCCTCCTTCAGGGCCGCGCCGAACTCCCGCCAGAACGTGGCGTACTTCTCCAGGTCCTTGGCCTTCATGTCCTTGACCGTGGACAGGACCTTCTTGGTCAGTCGGCGCCGCATCATCTCGATGTGGCGGTCCTGCTGGAGGATCTCGCGGGAGACGTTGAGCGAGAGGTCGGCCGCGTCGACGACGCCCTTGACGAAGCGCAGATACGGCGGCAGCAGCGCCTCGCAGTCGTCCATGATGAAGACGCGCTTGACGTACAGCTGCACGCCCCGCTGGAAGTCCCGCGTGAACAGGTCGTGCGGGGCGTGCGCGGGCAGGAACAGCAGGGCCTGGTACTCGAAGGTGCCCTCCGCCTGGAGCCGGATCGTCTCCAGCGGGTCGCGCCAGTCGTGGCCGATGTGCTTGTACAGCTCGTGGTACTCGTCGTCGGACACCTCGTCGCGCGGGCGCGCCCACAGGGCCTTCATCGAGTTCAGTGTCTCGGGCTCGGGCGGGTCGTCGCCGTCGCCCTGCTTCTCCGGGACGAGCCGGATGGGCCAGGTGATGAAGTCCGAGTAGCGCTTGACGATCTCCTTGATCTTCCAGACCGAGGTGTAGTCGTGCAGCTGGTTCTCGGGGTCGGCCGGCTTGAGGTGGAGCGTGACCGAGGTGCCCTGCGGCGCCTCGTCGACGGTCTCCAGCGTGTACGTGCCCTCGCCGCGCGACGTCCAGCGGGTGCCGTGGCCCTCGCCGGCGCGCCGGGTGAGCAGGGTGACCTCGTCGGCCACCATGAAGCCGGAGTAGAAGCCGACGCCGAACTGGCCGATGAGGCCCTCGGCCGCCTCCTCGGCGTCCTTCAACTCCTTCAGGAACTCGGCGGTGCCGGAGTTGGCGATCGTGCCGATGAGCTGCCCGACCTCGTCGTACGACATCCCGATGCCGTTGTCCCGCACGGTGAGGGTACGGGCGTCGTCGTCGATCTCGATCTCGATGTGCAGGTCGGACACGTCGGCGTCGGGCGCGTCGTCCCGCAGCGCGGCCAGGCGCAGCTTGTCCAGCGCGTCGGAGGCGTTGGAGACGAGCTCGCGCAGGAAGACATCCTTGTTCGAGTAGACCGAGTGGATCATCAGCTGGAGCAGCTGACGGGCCTCTACTTGAAACTCAAACGTTTCGGTCGGCATGGTTGACGAATACCTCACAGGCTCCCAGGTCACCGGAACGGGCGGTAGTCACTGTAGATCACCGAGTGGCGGGGCCATCACCGTGTTTCGGCCATGCCGGGCTGGAGGTGCCCGGTTCGCGTCTCCCCCGCCCGGGGGAGCCGGGCCCCCCGCGCGGGATCCCGCCCGGCCGCCCGTCGGCTGCACTGGAACGGTCGGCGACGGGCCGACGGAACCAAGCAGCGTACGGGGAGGAATCATCATGCGTCCGTGGACGAGGCGGCGTCTGCTGGTGTCGGCGGCGAGCGGACTGGCTGCCACGACGGCAGCACCGGCGACGGCTGTGCCCGCAGCGGGCCGGAGGGACGACTTCCTGGCCGCCCTGAGAGCGCTGCCGGGGCTGCGGGTGATCGAGGAGCGGCCGGGGGCCGAGTTCGGCTACCGATTCTTCCTCCTCGGCATGCGCCAGCCCGTCGACCACAGGAACCCCGCGGCCGGCACCTTCGAGCAGCGCCTCACCCTGCTCCACACCTCCGCCAGCCGTCCCACCGTGCTGTTCACGACCGGGTACAAGGCGGTGCTCACGCCCGGGCGGTACGAGCCGACGGTGCTGCTGGGCGGCAACCAGATCGGCGTCGAGCACCGCTACTTCGGCACCTCCCGCCCGGCCGAACCCGGCTACCGCAACCTCACGATCCGCCAGGCCGCCGACGACCACCACCGCATCGTCCGGGTCTTCCGCCGGCTGTACCCGGACGCCTGGATCTCCACCGGCGGCAGCAAGGGCGGCATGACCAGCGTGTACCACCGGCGCTTCCACCCGCACGACGTGGACGGCACCGTGGCCTACTCCGCGCCGAACAACGTCGACGACCGCGACAACTCCGCCTACATCCGGTTCGTGGAGACGGTCGGCACCGCCGCCTGCCGAGACGCCATCAAGGCGGTGCAGCGGGAGATCCTGCTGCACCGGGGCGAGATGGTCGCCCGCTACGAGGCGTGGGCGGCTTCGGAGCACCGTACCTTCCGCCTCGTGGGGAGCGCCGACAAGGCCCTCGAAATCGCCGTCCTGCGCGCGCCGTTGATGTTCTGGCAGCGCGGCACGGCGGCGGACTGCGCCGCCATCCCGGCCCCGGACGCCGGCACCGACGCACTGTACGCGTGGCTGGACCGCACCGCCCTGCTGCCCCTCTACACCGACACGGTGGCCCGGGACTTCATCCCGTACTTCTACCAACTCGGCACCCAACTGGGGTACGTCGACGTCCCCACCCGCCACCTGGCCGGCCTGCTGCGCCACCCGGACGCCATCAAGCCACGCACATTCGTGCCCCGCGACATCCCGATGCGCTTCGACACCGATGCCATGCCCGACATCGACCGCTGGGTCCGCCGCCACGGCGAGCGCCCACGCCCGCATCGAGATCCTCGACGGCGTCGGCCACACACCCGTGTTCGAGGACCTCCCCGTGGGTGCGCTCGTCGAACCGGTCAGCCGGTGCGGGGCTTGCGGTGGGCGGCTCTGCGTTCGGCCTCGGCCTTGACCGAGGCGAGCGAGGCCGCGACCGTCCGCTCCCAGCGGGCGCCCACCTGCGCGCCCCACCACGCTCCGGCCCGCCACAGATCCGTGCCCAGTTCTCCCTCGTAGACCAGGCGAGTCCCCTGCGCCTGCTCGGTCAGGACGAAGGCTTCGATCACGTGCGGCACCGGTCCGCGGACCAGCCGGAAGTCGACGCGCTCGGGCGAGGTGAAGCGGACCGTCTCCACCGTCACGGCGCGGAACCTGTCCCTTGCCAGCGGCGTGACGTGGGCCGCCAGCACCATGTCGCTGCCACGCTCAAGGACGTTCACCTTCTCCCGCATCGCACGCGTCGCACGCCCCAGGTACGGCTGGGCGATCACCTCGAACACGATCTCCCGGGGCGCGGCGACATCCAGCGTCTGCGGGCCAAGCGGCCGGGTGCGCCGGCCGACGCCCACGTCGAGCGGCAGCGCCCCGCTGACCAGCCCGGCGTACCCGCCGGCGACGACGGCCGTGGCCCCGGCGGTCCAGGCGGCGGCCCTGGCCAGGCGGCCGATCACCGCGTTGTTCCCAACAGCCAGCAGCATGGCCGTGCTCCTCGTCGCTTCTGGAGACTTTGCTTCGCGGGACTTTCGTGCGCCCTGCCAGGCTATGCACGACCCGGCTCCGGTTCGGTGAGCGCGCTCACGGTTCTTCGCACGACGCGAGGTCTACCGTGACCCGCATGACGTCACCCTGAGCCACAGGAGGGAAGGCCATGGAGCTCGTCGTGCTCGCGGTCCCCGACTGCCCGAACGCGCCCGCGATGCTGCAGCGCCTGGAGCAGGTGCTCCCCGGGAGCGCCGCGTCGGTGGACGTACGGGTGATCAGCAGCGAGGAGGAGGCTGCCCGGTACGGCATGCACGGCTCCCCGACTCTGCTGGTCAACGGCGCCGACCCGTTCGCTCCGCCGCGGGCGGCCGTCAGCGTCTCGTGCCGGATCTACCGTGACGCCGGCGGGCGTGCCGCCGGCGCCCCGAGCGTGCAGCAGCTTGCGGCGGCGCTCCAGCAGGCCCGCCCCACCGGTGGCTGAGACGTCAGGTCGCGGCGGGTCCGGCGGGAAGATGGCGGTCAAATCAGGTGGGCGAAGACCACCAGGTTCTCGGTGTAGTCCTTGGCCTCGCGGTCGTAGTCCCCCGCGCACGTGATGAGGCGGACCTGGGCGCGCGGAGTGTCGGCGTACACGCGCTCGTCGGGGAAGTCGTCCTTCTCGAACGTCTCCACGCTGTCGACCACGAACGACGCCCTGCGCCCGTCGGCCCGCGCCACGTGGAACCGGTCCCCCTTCTTCAGGTCACCCAGCTCCGCGAACACGGCCGGGGACGTCGTCGTGTCGACGTGCCCCGCGATGATCGACGTACCGGTCTCGCCGGGCGAGGCGCCCTTGGCATACCAGCCGACGAGGTTGACGTCGTCGGCCGGAGGGGCGTCGAGCCGGCCCGAGCGGCCGATGGCCAGCGGGATGAAGGGCGCGCTGACCGAGATCTTGGGGATGACCAGGCGGGTCGGCCGGGACCGGGGCAGGTGCTTGCCGACCGGGCGGACGGCGGCCGGGGGCGACGCGGAGGCCGGCGGGGCGTGCGGGGCGGAGCGGGCGGCGGAGGGCTGCTCACGATCGTCGGAGGACTCGTCACCGCCGCCGATCAGACTCACGGCCAGCACCAGGGCAGCCGCGCTCCACAGCAGGGTCGCCCACGTGCGGGCTCTTCGCCTCGTCCGCACGGGGTCGTTTTCGGCAGGGGAAGGAGGGCTGGCTGCCATCGGACACCACCTCATTCGGGCACGGCAGCGGACACGACACGGGGGAAGGTGAGCCGGGCCGCCGCGACTCGAGGGGACGCGCGACGGCCACGGCCGCTGTGACGCCGGGCATCGGCATGAGCCGGGCGTCGCTGCAACGCCGGACGCCCACAGGACGCCGGGCACCGCTGGGACACCGGACGCCCGCACGACACCCGGCATCGCTGGGACGCCAGGCATCGGCGGGACGCCAGACATCCACACGACGCCGGGCACTGCCGGGACACCGGACGCCCGCACGACACCCGGCATCGCTGGGACGCCAGGCAACCGCACGGCACCAGCACCCCTATGACACCGGGCATCGATATGACGTCAGGCATCGGTCAGGCCACGTCTTCGGTGACCTTCTTGCGCCGCAGGGCGTACAGGCCCGTGCCGGCCACCGCCAGCACGGCGAGGCCGCCGGCGGTCACGGCCGGTGTGGCGAGACCGCCGCCGCCGGTGTGCATCCCGCCGTGCGGCTTGTCGTGCTCGCCGTGCCCGGAGCTCTTGTCGTGGTCCCCCTTCCACTCGTCCTTCTCGTGGTCACCATGGCCCGAGTCCTGGGCGTGCCCGTGCTCCTTCTCGGGGGCCGGGTCCTGCTGCTTCTCCTTGTGGCCGTCCTGGCCCTTGTAGGTCTCCGGGTCGTGCTTCGGGTCCTTGAAGTGGCCCCAGTCGTCCTCGTTGACCGCGGCCAGCGCTCCGCCACCCGTGTGCATTCCGCCACGGGGCGCGTCATGCCTGCTGTCCTTGTCGTGCTCCTTGCTGTACGAAGAATCGTGCTCCTTGCTGTGCGCGGAGTCGTGCTCCTTGCTGTGCGCGGAGTCGTGCTCCTTGCTGGGCGCAGAGTCGTGCTCCTTGCTGGGCGCAGAGTCGTGCTCCTTGCTGGGCGCAGAGTCGTGCTCCTTGCTGGGCGAAGAGCTGTCGTGTCCCCCGTCACCCGCCGAATCGGCGAGGGCGACGGGCGCGGCGATCGCGAGGGCGGCCGTAGCCGTTGCGGCAGCCAGCACCATGCGGGCAGAGCGCATCGAAGAGTCCTTCCGTCGCGGCCCGGGCAGCCGACACGGCATCAGCTGAGGTGACCCGGCCTTGACGTGATCCACCGTCAGCCACTCCGGCCGGACACACCATCCGGGACGCTCACACGGGTTACGCCCCCCACCCCGACGGCGGCACACGGCCCTCGTACGGCGGACCGCCGACCGAGCACGCCTCGCTCCCCCGCGCCACCGCGACGAACGCACTGGTCGTCGGGCGGTACCCCCCGCACGGCCGGAAGGGGAGGTGGTTAGCATATGAGCGCCGCCTAGCTCGAAAGAGAATTCTGTGACTGCAAACGACGACTCGTTCACCAACTGGAAGAACCGCGAGGAGATCGCGGAGTCGATGATCCCGATCATCGGGAAGCTGCACCGGGAGCGTGACGTCACCGTTCTCCTGCACAGCCGCTCCCTGGTGAACAAGTCGGTGGTCAGCATCCTCAAGACCCACCGGTTCGCCCGTCAGATCGCCGGTGCGGAGCTCTCGGTCACCGAGACCATGCCGTTCCTCAAGGCGCTCACCACGCTCGACCTCGGGCCCTCCCAGATCGACCTCGGCATGCTCGCCGCCACGTACCGGGCCGACGACCGGGGCCTGCCGGTGGAAGCCTTCACGGCCGAGGCCGTCGCCGGTGCCACGGGCGCCGACAAGATCGAGCGCCGTGAGCCGCGCGATGTCGTCCTGTACGGCTTCGGCCGCATCGGGCGGCTCCTGGCCCGGCTGCTCATCGAGAAGGCCGGCTCCGGCAACGGCCTGCGGCTGCGCGCGATCGTCGTGCGCAACAGCGGCGGCCGGACCGCCGAGGATCTCGTCAAGCGGGCCTCTCTGCTGCGCCGCGACTCCATCCACGGCCAGTTCCAGGGCACGATCACCGTCGACGAGGCCGCCGAAACGATCGTCGCCAACGGCAACGAGATCAAGGTGATCTACTCCGACGACCCCACGTCGGTGGACTACACGGCGTACGGCATCAAGGACGCCATCCTGATCGACAACACCGGCAGGTGGCGTGACCGCGAGGGGCTGTCGAAACATCTGCGCCCCGGCATCGACAAGGTCGTGCTGACCGCGCCGGGCAAGGGCGACGTGCCCAACATCGTGCATGGCGTCAACCACGACACGATCAAGCCGGACGAGCGGATCCTGTCCTGTGCGTCCTGCACCACCAACGCGATCGTGCCGCCGCTGAAGGCGATGGCGGACGAGTACGGCGTGCTGCGCGGGCACGTGGAGACCGTGCACTCGTTCACCAACGACCAGAATCTGCTGGACAACTACCACAAGTCCGAGCGCCGCGGCCGTTCGGCGCCGCTGAACATGGTCATCACCGAGACGGGTGCGGCCTCGGCCGTGGCCAAGGCGCTGCCCGGCCTCAAGGCGAGGATCACCGGCAGCTCGATCCGGGTCCCGGTGCCGGACGTCTCGATCGCGATCCTCAACCTGCAGCTCGCGCGCGAGGCGACCCGCGCGGAGGTCCTCGACCATCTGCGCGAGGTGTCGCTGACCTCGCCGCTCAAGCGCCAGATCGACTTCATCAGCGCCCCGGACGCGGTCTCCAGCGACTTCATCGGCTCGCGCCACGCCTCGATCGTCGACGCCGGTGCCACAAAGGTCGAGGGCGACAACGCGATCCTCTACCTCTGGTACGACAACGAGTTCGGTTACTCCTGCCAGGTCGTCCGCGTCGTCCAGCACGTCTCGGGGGTGGAGTACCCGACGTACCCGGCACCGGCGGTCTGACGCTGAGGCCGGGCACGGTGGTGGCCCGCCATCGCCGTGCCCGGTGGGGCTACAGCGTCACGTCTCCGCACAGGTGGTCAGCAGGCCGACCAGGCCGGGGACCTCGCCGCCTCGCCGGCCACGGTGTAGACGGTGTGCGGCTCGGTGGCGGGCGGCCGGTTGGGCTCGGGCGGGGCGTACGTGGTCATGCGGTCTTCCGTTGATCGGTCGTGCGGGGCGGACGGTCAGCGCTCCTGCAGTGCCGCCAGAGCATGGACGGTCGCCGAGGTCTCCGGGTACAGCTGCCCGTACAGCGCGTACAACGCGTCGTAGCGCTCGCGGTGTTCGGCGCGCGGCGTCACCGTCTCCCGCACCGGGTTCCAGTCGTCGATCGAGGCGTCGAGCGTGTCCTACAGCGGGGTGCACTGGCTGGCCGAGTGGTGGTCCAGGACGTACGTCCCGGTGAGCTGCCGCGCGGCTACGGGCCCGCCCCGGTCACACCTCCCGGTGGTCGATGCCGAGGAGGCTCGCGGCGGTCCGGAAGTCGGCGGCGTGGCGGCCGACGGCGAGGGACCAGTGGTGGCCCACGCCGGTGGCGCTCCAGGCGTCGACCCACTCGCCGGGGTCGCGGCCGAAGTCGACCCGGCTGGTGGTGTTGCCGATCTCCAGCAGCGGTCCGGGTACGACGGTGCCCTCGGCGGTGACGAAGGACAGGCTGCCGTCGGCGTCCTGGCCGAGTCCCAGCAGGGTGACGGGCCCGTGCTGCACGTCGAACTCGACGCTGACGCCCCAGCCGCGCTTGCCGTGATAGACGCCGAGCCCGCGCAGCAGGGGGTCACGGGAGCTGACCGCGAGGTGGCCGGGGCCGTCGTGGCCCATCTCGACCACGCCGTCCTCGAAGTTGAGGGCCTGGATCTCGGTGAAGGATCCGCCGGCGCCGACGCACTGGGAGGCGAGCTGGGCGAGGCTGGTGCGCAGTTCGTACTCGCCGGCCGCGGGCACGCCGCGCGCGGTGAGCAGGGAGGCACCGAGGATCATGCCGGCGCCGAGCCGCTCGTACAGTTCGCCGTCGAGACCGCGGTGGTAGTAGGCGAGCGTGTCGAGCCCGAAGTCCTCCACGAGCCGGTCCAGGGCGACCGACACGGTGGCGCCCCAGGCGAAGTCCTCGTCCACCACGCTGTCGTCGAGGGTGAAGACCTTGCGGGCGAGCTCCATGCGCTCCCGGGTCTCCGCCTCGGTGACCTTCTCCACCCGGTGGCGCAGGTCGTCGAACTCCAGCACCTCCACATGCGAGCCGAACGTCGCGGGCAGCAGGGTGAGGTCGGTCGACACGTCGAGCATGCCCGGATACACGTGCCCCATCAGTCCGTGCCGGGCGTGCCGGAGCGCGGCGCGGACGTGGGCGGCGCGGATCCACTGCTCGATGCGCCGCCAGGCGGACTCCTGGCGCAGCCAGCCCGACACCGACCGGAACGGGATGCCGGCACGGCGGAAGACGTTGCCGACCTCGGGCACCGGGCACTGTCCGCAGTAGGCCAGCCAGGCCCCGGTGTCGAAGGAGGCGTGGTCCATCTTCTCGGACGGCTGGAGGTCGATGACCAGGACGGGGGCGTGCGAGCGCTTTGCGATCGGCAGCACCATCGACGAGGTCAGATACGTCGTCAGGAACAGCACGATCAGGTCGCAGTCGGCGCGGCGCAGCTGCTCCGCGGCGGCCGCTCCTTCCTGGGCGTCGGAGATGAAGCCGACGTCGGTGACCTCGGCGTCCATCTGCCGGAAGCGGTCGGCGACGTAGGCGGCCGACTCCTTCAACTGCGGGAGGAGCCCGGGAAACTGCGGCCAGTAGGTGCCGAGTCCGCCGGCGACCAGTCCGACCCGGGTGCGGCGCCGGGCGGGCGCGGGGAGCAGGTCGCGCAGCAGGGCGGTCCGTTCGGCGGCGGGGCCCGCGGTCGCGGTCGTCGCCGTCGTGGGCTGGGGGGTTGCCATGGTCGGCGCTCCTTGCGAGTGCTGTGACGTCTGGTGGGTCCGGCCCCGCTCAGGTGTGGACGGCTTTCGGGTCCGGCTGGACCTGGCCGGCGCCGGGGGCTCGCGGGACGAGGACGCGGATGATGAAGGCGCCCGCGAACGCCGCCAGCGCCATCAGGGCGGTGATCGACCAGAGCAGGACGGACGCGCTGTACTCGGCCAGGGCGGGGGTGAAGAACGCGGCGACGGCGAAGACCCCGCGCGACAGGGCGTAGGTGAAGCCCTGGGTGGTGCCGCGGGTGTCCGCGGGCAGCGTGAGCTGCGACCAGACCTTGTAACTGGCCTCTCCCGCGAAGGGGTTGGAGAGCTGGTAGAGGACGAAGAAGACGAGCATGCCGGCGAGGGCCCCGGCGGTCAGGGAGGCGACGACGAAGGCGAGCACCTGCACGGTGGCGGCCAGGTAGAACAGCCGGTCGCGCCAGTGGGTGTCGGCGACGCGGACGAACGCGATGGTCAGCACCACGCCGATCGGGATGAACGCCAGGTTGATCCCGGTGGCGAGGCTCTGTGAGGCGTCGCTGACGGTGACGAGCAGGTAGGTGCCGAACTGGCCGAAGGTGTTGGCGCCGAGTCCCCAGGTGACGTAGAAGACGAACGTCGCGGTCATCGGCAGCAGGGCGGCCCGCGTGAAGATGCTGCGCAGCGCGATGCCGCGCGGGGCCGCCGGGTCGTCCGTGGCCTGCGCGGCGCGCTCCTCGACCTCGTCCTGTTCGTGGGACAGCTTCAGACGGGAACGGAAGTGCCAGGTCAGCAGAGCGGAGACGGCCAGTTGGCCGGTGATGATGCGCGCCCCGGTCATGCCCGTGGTGGACAGCACGAAGCCGAGGAATATGGCGACGGCGATCCCCAGCATCCACATGACCTGCGTGAACGCCACGAGCCGTCCCCGCGCCCAGGCGGGCGCGGCGTCCGAGACCACGGCCAGGGAGGTCGGCAGGTCGGCGCCCGCGGCGAGTCCCGCGACGAGGACGCCGATCAGCAGCGTGATGTCGTCCGGGGCCAGCGTGATGATGATCGCGCCCAGGGCGAAGCAGAAGATGTCCCAGTTGTAGACGCGGCGGCGGCCGAACAGGTCGGCGAGCCGTCCGCCGACCAGGGAGCCGACGGCGATGCAGATGGTGACGATCGCGCTGATCGCGCCCGCCATCCACACGCCCATGTCGAAGTTGTCCCGGTAGATGGCCAGGTTGACGGAGATGCTGACGATCAGCCCTGCGTCGAGGTAGGAGGCCATGCCCGACAGGGCCGCGGCCTTCCACAGGGGTTTCGGAATGGGTCGTTCGGCGGGTCCTGATGCGGTCGGGGTACGGGCCATGATGCGACTCCGTCGTCTTGTGACATCGCGGCTCCGGGGCCAGGTCGCAGCGAATATAGGGGCGGAAAAACGTTCCAACAAGGTCTCGCGCACAGATCCGCCGAACGGCCCCGGTTCGTTCCACCCGTTCCGCGGATATGGTGCGATCCATCGAGGTCGCCTACGGTGATGTCGGTCCCAAAACGTTTTTAGGGGAAGGACCGCTTCCGTGATCTCCCCCGCGCTGCAGCAGCTCTTCGAGGATCCACCCCGCGACTTCGGCCCCACTCCGCTGTGGTGGTGGTCGGGTGCGAAGGTCACCCGCGCGCGCCTGGAGTGGCAGATGCGCCGGTTCGCGGACGGCGGTGTGCGCAACCTCGTGGTGATCAACCTGGCGCCGTCCGGACCGAGTTGGGGCGCCCCGGCCGACGATCCGGCGTGGTTCGGCGAGGAGTGGTGGGCCCGCTTCACCGACGCCTGCGAGATCGCCGCAGAACTGGGCATGCGCCTGTGGTTCTACGACCAGATCGGTTTCTCCGGCGCCAATGTCCAGGGTGCCGTCACCCGGCGGCACCCCGATGCGCGGGGCCTGGCCCTGCGCACCCGCACGGCGGCCGTGTCGGGGGGCACGGTCGCCCTGCGGGACGCCGAGACGCTGGTGGGCGCGTACGACGCGGGGGGCCGCCGGCTGCCGGTCACCGGCACCGCGCGGCTCGCGGTCCCCGACGGCACGGACGTACAGCTGGTCACCGCCGTACCCACGGCGTTCGACTACCTGGACCCGCAGGCCGTCGGCCTGCTGATGGAGGCCGTCCACCACGAGTACGACCGCCGTGTGCCGCAGTACCTGGGCAACGTGCTCGCGGGCAGCTTCCAGGACGAGTTGCCGGGCACGAACTCCTGGGGCCGCCGCTTCCCGGAGGAGTTCCGGGCCCGGCGCGGCTACGACCTGCTCGACCACCTGCCCGACCTGTTCGCCCCGGCGGCCGCCGGCCGGGCGGCGAAGGTCCGCGCCGACTACTACGCCGTACGGGCGGAGCTCACCGAGGAGGCCCTGTTCCGGCCGCTCGCCGGCTGGCACCGCGAGCGCGGCATGCTGCTGGGCTGCGACCAGAGCAGCCCCGCCCGCGCGGGCTACCCGGCCCAGTCGACGCAGCTGTACACCGACTACTTCCGCACCCACCGCTGGTTCAGCGCCGCGGGCAGCGACCACCACGGCGATGCCAAGGTGCACTCGTCCATGGCCCACCTGTACGGCCACGAGCGGGTGTGGATCGAGGCGTTCCACTCCTCCGGCTGGGGCGGCACGCTGGAGGACACCTACGACTGGCTGCTGCCGTTCCTGCGCAGCGGCGCCAACCTGTACAACCCGCACGCCAGTTACTTCGGCACCGCGGGCGGCTGGTTCGAGTGGGCACCGCCGTCCACGGACTGGCGTCAGCCGTACTGGAAGCAGTACCCGGCGTTCTCGCGGGCCGTGGCCCGGATCTGCTCGATCATGTCGTGGGGCGGCTACGACGCAGAGGTGGCGGTCCTGCACCCGACGGCAACGATGCAGGCGCTCGTTCCGCTGGACGCGCCCGTGCACCACTTCGGCGACGGCCGGCTGGGCGACGGCCATGAGGAGGCCGACGAGACGCAGCGGCACTACCTGGAGGTGTGCGGCACGAACAACTGGCTGAAGCCCCAGGCCGGCGCCCTGGATCTGCGCCGAGTCTCCTTCGACGTCATCGACGACGACTCGGTCCAGCGGGCCAAGGCCACCGACGGTGCCCTGCGGATCCGGGATCTGGCGTACCGGGCGGTGCTGCTGCCGTCGGCGAGCGTCCTGGAGGAGGAGACGGCGCGGCGGCTGACGGAGCTGCTCGACGCCGGCGGGCGTGTGGTGGTCGTGGGGCGTTCCCCGGAACAGGCGGCCGGTCTCACGGGCGACGACTCCGTCGTGGCGGCGCTGCTCGCCCATCCGCGGCTGGAGCGCGTGCCCGATGCGGAGGACGCGGCAGCGGCCGTCGAGGGCGGACACGTCACGGGTGAGGTGCCGTTGCTCGTCCGGCGGCAGGGCAATGAGGCGGTCGCGCTGGTGACGGGCGCCTTCCCCGACGCCGGGGTGCCCGAGGCGCGCACCAATGCTCCCCGGCCGCGCCGGAACCACATCACCGATCCGGCGCGGTACGCCCGCACCTCGTCCGTCACCGTGCGCGCCCCGGTCGCCGAGGCCGAGGTCTGGAACCCTGCGACCGGCGCCCGGCACCCCGCGCGGGTCACCGTCTCCGACGGCGGCGTGTCGACCATCGACGTGCCGTTGGACGGCGCCCCGGCGGCGCTGGTCGTCTGGCGCGAGGGGACGCCGACGGGCAAGGCGGCGGCCGTACCGTCCGAAGCGGTGGAGACGGTCGACGTCTCGGCCGGCTGGCAGGGCCGTCTGGTGCCCACGATGGACAACATCTGGGGTGACCTGGCGCTGCCCGCGGGTTCGTCCGTCGACGAGCCGCAGATCTGGGACATGGAGTGGGCCGAGGCCGACGCGCCGTGGCGGCCGGTGCGGGTCACGTACGGCAACCGGGTCCGCGTCCTGCCGCCGGTGCCCTCCGCCGGGGCTCCCGAGCCGCTGGGCGCCGCGTCCGTCGAACAGGTCCTGGACGGCGAGCTGTCCCTCGCACCGGCGGACGCGGGCTGGGACGCGGCGGTGTACTCGTCGAGCCGGGGGATCCCGGATCCGGGCGGGGTGCTCGGCACGAAGGGGCTGGTGGACGAGGAGTTCGTGCGCGTGCCGGTGCCGGGGAAGGGACAGGTCGCCCGGGTCCGGGCGATCGTCGAGACGGACCACCGGGGGCCCGCCGACCTGCACGTCGGTGCGGAGGCTGTCAAGCGCGTGTGGTGGAACGGCGAGCGGCTGGATGCGGGCGGCCGCGGATATCTGGCCTCCGCGCGGGTGACCGTGGAGCGGGCTCGCAATGTGCTGGAGTACGAGCTGTCCGACGCCGAGGGCCGGCCGGCGATGATCTCAGCGAGCGTCGACACCCCGCTGGGCAGTTGTTTCTGCCTCTCCGCGCCGGACGGGTTCGGCCCGCGTCCGCAGTTCATGCGGCTGCCCGACGGGGTGCGGCCGGACGGCCCGGTGACCTATCGCGCGCGGCTGCGGATTTCGGGCGACGGCGGGGAGACGGTGCTCGTCGTGGGCGCCGCGACCGGCCTCACCGTGCTGGTCGACGGCGCGGTCGTGGCCCGGCAGGAGAAGGTGGAGTACTACGAGTCCGACTGGGGCGCGGTGCCGATGTTCTTCCGGCACGATTTGGTCCTCGGGGCGGGCGAGCACGTCCTCGACGTGGTGACCGACGGTGTACGCGACCGGGACGCGGTGTTCGTCGACCTTGTCGCGCGGGCGGGCTGCGACGTGACCGCGCTGGTCAGCGGCGCCGGCTGGGAGGCCGGGACGGGCGGCTGGCAGGGCCGTACGGTCGAGGACGACGGCAGGCGGGGCGAGCTGCGGCACTGCCACGCCGTCGTACGGCCGCATCCGCTGCCGGACACCGAGTGGCTCCACGGCCCGCCCGTACTGGGCAGCCCCGCGCTGCCGGTGCGGTGCACCGACGACGTCCGCGCGGCGGCACAGCGTTTCCGCTTCACGGTGCCCGCGGGCACGGTGTCGGTCGACCTGCCGCTGGGGCTCCGGGCCCGCGTCCGCGTCGGAGACGGCACGGAACGCGCCCTCGACGGCCAGGCCCTCGCCCTGGACCAGCCGCTGCGGGAGGCCACTCGGATCGAGGTCGTCACCGCGCCCACGGCCGTACTGCGGGGCGGCTCCGCCTGGCACGGCCCGGCACGCGTGCGCACCGTACCGGCGCCGCTGCCCCTGGGTGACTGGCGCTTGCTGGGACTGGCCGGCTGGAGCGGTGGCGTGACCTACTCACGGGCGCTCCAAGTGCCTCCCGGGGCGGAACCCGTACTGGATCTGGGCCGGGTGCGCGGCTGCGTGGAGGTCGCGCTGGACGGCGAGCCCGTGGGCGAGGCCTTCTGCCCGCCGTACCGCTTCCCGCTGCGCGGCACGGCCGGGCGCACGGTCAGCGTCGACGTGACGGTCCGCAACACACTGGCGCCGTACCTCGCCGAGGCGACGCCGACCGGCTGGGTCTTCCCGTCCCAGCTGGCGTCGGGGCTGCTGGGGCCGGTGACGCTGCGGATTCCGCGGACCGGTTGAGCGTCGGCCCCGCCGGGGCGCATGGCCGGCGGGGGCACAGGCTGCGCCGGACCGTGCGCCCGACCCGCCATCGGCCGCACGGGATCGCACGGCGCGCCAGCCGTCGGCCGCGCCGGGCCCCACAGCCCGGCTACGCGTCGGCCGGTGGGCGGGTCGAGTCGCGTATCACGAGGCCGGGGGCGAATACGCGGGTTTCGTGGGCGTGTTCGGCGCGGGCCTCGATCTCGTCGAGGAGCATCTCGACGGCCGCCCGGCCGAGGTCCTCCACCGGTTGCCGTACCGTCGTCAGGGTCGTCGCGCCGAAGCTGGCGATGTCGAGGTCGCCGTAGCCGACCACCTGTATGTCCCCGGGGATGCGCACGCCGCGTTCGGTCAGGCCGCGGCACAGGCCGGCGGCGAGGAAGTCGTTGGTGCAGAAGACCCCGTCGGGCAGCTCGTCGAGCTGGTCGGCGATCTTCGTGCCGTACGCCACCGTCATCTCCTCGGCGACGACCTGGTCGAGCCGTGCCGCGCGGCGGGTGCGCACGGACTGGCGGGCGCCCTGGTAGCGGTCGGCGCACTGGCGGATGCCGCGCTCGCCGTTGACGACGAGGATGTCGGTCGCCCCACGGTCCAGCAGGTGCTGTACGGCGATCCGGCCGCCGGCGACATCGTCGACGGAGACGGAGCAGCCCTCCTCGTCCGGCATCTCGCGGTCGGCCAGGACCAGTGGGATGCCGCGCTCACGCAGCCGGGTCAGCCGGCCGGGGTCCGCGCTGAGCGGGACGACCACGACGCCGACGGCCCGCTGCTGGACGAGCATCGTGAAGTAGCCCTGCTCCCGCTCCGGCGCGTCCCCGCTGTGGCAGAGCACGAGGGCGTAGCCGTGGTCGTAGGCCGCCTCGGCGGCGCCGCGTGCGATGCGCGAGTAGAAGGAGTTGGCCACGTCGGGCAGCACGAGCCCGATCGAGGAGGAGTGCCCGGTGCGCAGGCCGGCGGCGCCGGGGTGGGGGACGTAGTCGAGCGCCGCGACGGCGTTGCGGACGCGCTCGGCGGTCTGCGCGTTGACGCGCTCGGGCCGGTTGAGCACGTTCGACACCGTGGACACCGAGACGCCTGCGGCGGCGGCGACGTCCTGAATGCGGGCGGGGCGTGCCGGAATGGCGTCCACCCCCTCGCTGTGGAGCCGTGCGACCAGGCACGACAGTGGTCCTCATGGGTGACGCAAGTATAGCGTGGCTGTGCATAAAACGATTTTCCGCACGGGTTCGTTCGCGGCGGGCACAGGATTTCCCACGGGCGCAGGGGGCCGGTGTGACCGGCCCCCTGCGCGGGTCAGCCGCGGGTCAGCGTGACCTTGTACTGCCGGGTCTGCGAGCCGTCCTCGCTGCTCACGGTGACGACGTGCGTCGCGCTCGCCTCCCTGCGGACCCTCACGGTCGCGTACGGGTCGCGCGCCGTGGCCGTGACCTGGGCCCGGTCGGGACGTGCGGTCGTCACGCGGTAGTCCGTCCTGTCGGGGTCGAAGCCGTTGACGGGGACTCCGGCCACCTCGATCGACCCGGCCGCGGCGTCCGAGGAGACGCCGGGTGCCTTGGCGTACACCTCGATCTCGCCGAGGGTGATGTAGCCGCCGGGGCGTGCCGTCATGACCACGCGCACCGCGCTCACCGGTCCGTCGGCCGTCACCGGCACGTCGGCCACGGGTGTGCCCTCGGTGCCGACGTCGACGGAGTCGCTAGCGTCGGTCCAGGTGCCGTCGGCCTGCCGCACCTGCACCTTGAGCGACTGCGCGAAGCTGACGTTGCTGCCGTCCCGGTGGAAGTGGGTCACGACGCGGGTCAGGTCGCGCGGCTCCGGCAGCGTGAAGGTGATGGTGTCGGACGGGTTCTTCGTGCCCGGCTTCCAGTTGGACCAGGCCTTCTCGGTGAGGTCACCGTTGCGCAGGCGGTCGGCGGAGTAGCCGCTCTCGGTGAACGAGGCGCCGACGGTCACGTTCTCGTCGCGCGCGGCGTTCGCCTGGCGGGGTTCGGTGACCTGGACGCGGGCGGTCGCCGGGACCGTGGTGCCGTCGGGGACGCGGGCGGTGCCGCGCAGCGTCGTCACTCCGGTGTCGGCGAAGGCGCCGTCGGGTGCCGGGTCCCAGGTGACCGGGAGGTCGGGGGCGCCGCCGTTCTTGCCGACGCCCACGACCGTGGCGGGCAGGTCGGGCCGTCCGCCGGTGTAGGTCTTGGCGCGGGCGGGGAGAGTGGCGGCGATCGTGTCGACGGTGACGACCGCTTCGGCGGGGATGGTGCGCCCGCGTACGTCGGTCGCCTCGCCCTTCACCCGTACCGTTCCGGGCGTGCGCCACCGCGAGTCGGACGGGAGCTTCCACTCCACGGGGAGGGAGCCGCGGGCGCCGTCGCGATAGACGGGCCTGACAGTGGCGGGGAGTTCGGGTGCGCGGCCGGGGACGGTGAACGCCTTCGCGGGCTCGGTGCGCAGCGCGGTCTCGTCGATCACGGTCCACCGCTGGTTCGCGTTGGACGTGGGCGGGTATGCCGACACGCGGGCGCCGTCCGCGGTGGACCGCCCGGCGACGTCGATCAGCCGGCCGGTGGCGGCGTTGACGAAGGTCCAGGTGCCGTCCCCGGTCGTCGACATGATCCACTGCGCTTCCGGCCCGGAGCCGCCGGAGCCCTCCAGGACGGCCTCGTTGTCGCGCACGGCGAGGCGCTTGCCCGTCTCGGCGTTGACGAGGGCGTAGCGCTCGCGGTTGTCGCTGCCGCGGGTCAGTTTGCGCACCGACCACAGCTGGGACTGGGCGTTCGGGTCGTTCGTGCGGATGACGACGCCGGTGCCGTCGTCGGACGGGGTCAGGGACTTGCCGCTCTGCGCGCCCTGGAGCCGGTACTCGTGACCGGGCTGGACGAGCGCGGCGTCCTTGTCGGTGCCGGAGACACCGTCGACGAGGAAGGACGTCACCGACTTCGCGGGCACGGTGAGCGTGGCGGAGGCGTTACTCACCTTCACCGGCGTGCCCCGGACGAGCGCCCCGTCGGTGCTGGTGACCACGGGCGTCACCCTGGCGCCGGGCACGATGTGCCGGAAGCGGGAGAGGTCCAGGGTCACGGCGCGCGGGGTGGTGCCGTTGTTGACGTGCACCACGGTCGCTCCGCGGCCGGACCCCCGGACGGCGGCGACGGTGGACCGGTCGTCGACCTTCACGAAGTGGTCGCCGGGCCGGATGTGGTGGGTGAAGTTGCGGATCGTGTTGAACTTGGTGTTGGTACGGATCGGGCAGGTCTGCGGCGTGTCCTTGGCGGTGCAGTTGAACGGGATGTGGATGCTGCCCCAGTTCTTCCCTGCCTCCGCCTGCGGGATGGAGTCCTCGATGGGCTGCCACAGCACCCAGGCGGAGGGCTCCAGTTCCCGCATGTCGTCGACGATCCGGGAGGCGATGCCGAGGCCCGGCTCCATGCCGGTGAAGTCGGTGCCGGTGCCCCAGGTGCCCTCGACCTCGCTCATCCAGAACTTCTTGTCCGCGGCCTTGGCGCTGTCCCGGGCGCTGGTACGCATGCCGGTGCCGTAGGTGTGCACGTTGAGCTGGTCGACGGCGGCGCGCGCGGAGCTGTCGTAGGCGTTCCAGTTCTGGACGAAGGTGCTCGGGTTGGTCTCGTCCATCGCGGAGATCGTGGCGCGGGTCCTGGCGTCGGCCAGGGCGCGGCTCAGGGCCTTGACGACCTTCTGCTGGAGCTCGGGGCCGGCGTGCGCGCCTTCCTGACGGCCGCCGGTGGGCTGTCCGTCGGGGCCCAACTGGGTGCCCCAGTAATTGGTGTTGGGTTCGTTGAGCGGGGCGATGGTGTCGAACTTGATGCGGTGCTTCTTCTCCAGGTGGTCGGTCACCCGGGTCAGGTAGGTCGCGAAGTCGTCGACGCGGTCCGCGCGGATCTGGTCCGTGCTCGCGTCGAAGCCGCCCGAGACGTATCCGCTGACCGTCTGGAACCACGGCGGCGAGTTGCTGAACGCCTCCCAGCGGGTCACCTTGTCCTTGATCTGGTCCACCCACCAGCGCTGGCCCGCGTCGGCGTGCCAGTTCCAGTGGTCGGGGTTGTCGGGGTTCCACCAGTCCGTGTCTTCCCGGGTGGTGCCTTCCGGGGCCTTCCAGAAGCCCTCCATGGTCGCGCCGGTCTTCATGTAGTCCTTGCGGACGTCGGGGGCGTTGCCGCCGCCGATGTTGTAGCGCGCGATGTTGAGGCGGAGACCGTCCTCGCCGAACAGCATGTCGACGAGCTGCTTGCGGATGGGGTCCGGGTAGCCGCCGGTGGCGTTGGCGAACCACACCAGGCTCGTGCCCCACCCTTCGAACTCCTGCTGCTGGTACGACGGGTCGATGCGTACCGTGACCGCGTCGGCGGCAGCGGCCTGGGGTACGGCGGCCACGAGTCCCGCACCGAGGGCCAGCGGAACGGTGACCGCCAGTGCCCGGACGAGGCGATGTCTGCTGGACATGGATTCCCTTCAGAGGCGAACAGAACCGCACAGAACCAATCGATTTTCCCGAATGTTTTAGGACGGCAACCAACACGTCAAGAGATACGGCAGCTTCACACCCCTTGACGTGTGCAACATCAATGGTGTCCATATATCTAAACCACGTTTGCTGTTATGGACAGACGGAGGCACCGTGGCCGGTCCAGGCTTAACCCGCACCCCTCCGATCGTCACGTCCCTGGCCGTTCTGCTCACCGTCTGCGGATGCTCGGTGGCCGGTGCCGACCCCATCGGCGGCGGCCCGGACACCCTGCGCATCATCCTTCCCGAGGAGCCCCCGACCCTCGAACCCTGCGACGCCTCGCTCACCGCGACGGGCCGGGTGACGCGGGCCAACATCACGGAGGCACTCACCGAGCGCGAGGCGTCCACCGGGCGGCTTCAGCCGGCGCTGGCCACCAAGTGGAGCCGTACGTCGGCCACTTCATGGACCTTCACGCTCCCGACTGCAACGTCGACGGCTACATCTTGGCGGACAGCGAGCTGACCGCCGTACCGCTCGACGACACCACGCTCAAGGTCACCACCGCGAAGCCGGACCCGATCCTGCCGCTGCGCCTGTCCTTCGTCGAGGTTGTTCCGACGAGCACGGCGCCGAACTCCCGGGTGCGCGAACCGGTCGGCACGGGGCCGTACCGGATCGACGAGTGGAGCGAGGGCCGCTTCCTGCGCCTGAAGCGCTTCTCCGGGTACTGGGGCAGGGCACCGGAGTTCGCCGCGGCCACGTATGTGTGGCGGGCAGAGGGCAGCGTGCGCGCGGCCATGGTGACCAACGACGAGGCGGATGTCGCGATCGGCCTCGCGCCCGAGGACGGGGCGGGCGACCGTGCCGTGGAGTTCGCCACCAACGAGGTGTCGTACCTGCGGATGGACGCCACCAAGCCGCCCCATCGGCGGCGGCAACGCATCTGCGCGCGCCCGACGCGCGCCCCGGCGGCGCTGCTGCCCGCCGGGAAGGGGCGCAGCAGTGTGTGCGACGAGCCGGTCTCCGCGCTGGACCTGTCGGTGCAGGCGCAGGTGCTCAACCTGCTGTGCGATCTGCGGGACGAGCTGGGGCTGTCGTACGTCTTCATCTCGCACGACCTGTCCGTGGTGCGCCATCTCGCCGACCGCGTCGCCGTGATGTATCTCGGCCGGATCGTCGAGTCCGGTCCGGTCGAGGAGGTCTTCGACCGGCCACGCCACCCCTATACGGCGGCGCTGCTGTCGGCGGCGCCCTCGCCGCTGGCCGGCGGCGGGCGCGGGCGGCAGCGCATCCTGCTCACCGGCGAGATCCCCTCGCCGGCGAACCCGCCGTCCGGGTGCCGGTTCCGTACCCGGTGCCGGCGCGCACAGGACATCTGCGCCGAAGCCGTACCCGCACCCGCGCCTGCGCCCGGAGCCCCGCCGCACAGCGCGGCCTGCCACTTCCCGCTGGAGGAGGCGCCCACGGTCGCGGGCTGAGCGCCGGATGCGCTCTTCTGCTCAACTCGCCCTTCTCGTAACGTCGTTCGCGCTCGAAGTGGCTATAGTGACGGAAGGGTCTTCATGGGCAGAGGTCTGCTTGCGCTGGTGCTCACCGCGGTCACCGGCGCCTCGCTACTCACCCCACCCGCGAGCGCGGCGCCGCCCGGCCCCTCCGATGTGTACCGGCCAGTGCGTGGGCCGTCCGCGCCCGCGGAGTACCGCTACGCCCAGAAGGCCGTGCCGGGCGAGTCGATCCCCCGCCACGCGCACGAGCTGGCCGCGGCCCAGGCCCGGAAGCTGCCCGTCGTCGGCGGGCGCTGGAAGAACGTCGGCCCCACGAACATCGGCGGCCGGGTCGTCTCCGTCGCCCTCGACCCGCAGCGCGCCGACACCCTGTACGCGGCGGCCGCGAGCGGCGGTCTGTGGCGCAGCACGGACGCCGGGGCGACGTTCCACTCGGTGTGGCCCGACAGCTGGACGCAGGCCATGGGCGCGGTCACGGCAGCGCCGGACGGCACCCTGTACGTGGGCACCGGCGAGCCCAACCCGGGCGGCGGCAGCGTCACTTACGAGGGCACGGGCCTGTACCGGAGCCGGGACGGCGGCCGCAGCTGGACGCCGCTCGGCCTGCGCGACTCCGGGGCGATCAGCGCCATCACCGTCGACCCCGCGAACCCGCGCCGCATCTATGCTGCCGCGGCCGGCTCGCTCTACAACGGCGGCGGCGACCGCGGCGTGTACCGCTCGGAGGACGGCGGCGCGACGTGGGAGCGGATCCTCGCCGGTGCCAACGAGTTCACCGGCGCCACCGAGATCGTGGTGGACGGCGACCGCCTGTACGCCGTGCTGTGGGACAAGCGCCGCCGCCCCGATGTACGTACGTACGGCGGTGTCGGCTCCGGCGTCTTCCGCAGCACGGACGGCGGCGAGACCTGGCAGCGGCTGGGCGGTGGACTGCCCGCCGCGGGCCCCGACGTGGGACGCATCGGCTTGGGCGTCGCGGGCGACAGGCTCTACGCGATCGTCAACAAGGCGGGCGGCTCCTTCGAGGGTTTCTACGCCTCCTCGGACGGCGGCGACGCCTGGGCCCGCACACCCGCCAACGACGACCTCACCAACTCGCAGTCCAGCTTCGGCTGGTGGTTCGGCAAGGTGTGGATCGACCCCCGGGACACCGAGCACGTGCACGTGGCGGGGGTCGCTCTGCTGACCACGAAGGACGGCGGCGCCACCTGGAGCGCCGACGACACGAGCATGCACGTCGACCACCACGCCATGGTGTGGGACCCGCGCCGTCCCGGCCGCGTGTATCTCGGCAACGACGGCGGTGTCTACCGCTCCGACGCGCGCGGCGACGGCGGCTGGGTCAAGTCCCGCCACCAGCCCTACACCCAGCTCTACAGCGCGGCGATCACCCCGCAGGACGTCACCCGGATCTCGGGCGGCGCGCAGGACAACGGCTCGCTGCGCTCCTGGGGCGGGGAGAAGTTCAACGAGTACCTCGGCGGGGACGGCGAGGAGAACCTAATCAACCCGGCCGACGTGAACAACGTCTTCGCCTGCTACCAGTACGGCAACTGCTTCCGCTCCACCGACGGCGGCGACACCCTCACGTACTTCGCCGACCGGACGGCGTTCCAGCGCCGCAACTGGTTCACGCCGATGACCTTCGACCCGCGTGACCCGAAGGTTCTCTACTACGGCTCCGAGGTCCTCAACCGCTCCACGGACGGCGGCAGGACCTGGCGGCCCATCAGCCCCGACCTTTCCGGCGGCCCCGGCACCGACCCCCTCTACCCCAACTACGGCACCATCACCTCGATCGCCCCCGCGGCCGACGGCCGCACGGTGTACGTGGGCACGGACGACGGCCGCGTCTGGGTCACCAGGGACCGCGGCGCCACCTGGACGAAACTGGCCGAGGGGCGCCCCTGGGTCACCCGTGTGGTCGTCGACCCGAAGAACCCAGCCCGGGTGTGGACCACCCACTCCGGCTACCGCTCCGGCGACCCACTCCCCCACGTGTACGGCAGCACCGACGGCGGCCGGCACTGGCGCGACCTGTCGGGCGACCTCCCTGCGGCGCCCGTCAACGACCTGGTCGTGGCCCGCGGCGGCCTTCTCCATATCGCCACCGACCAGGGCGTGTTCACGTCCGTCACGGGCGGCGGGCACTGGCTGCGCCTGGGCCGTGGCATGCCGCAGGTGCCGGTGGACGACATCGAGTACGACGCGGTGCACCGCCGTCTGGTGGCGGCGACGTTCGGCAGGGGCTTCTACGAACTGACGACAGCGTGAGCCGCTGAGCGCGCGGACGGAGCGGGGCGCTCAGATCCGCACCGTCCGCCGGTGCTCGTAGTCCAGCCAGTGCTCGGCGCAGCGCCCTTCCTCGCGCGGGCAGATCATGGAGTACTCGCTGACCCGGGCCCGGTACACCCGCCACGGCGCCGGCGGCCGCACCTCTTCGGTGTCGATGGTGCGGCCGCCGCGCCCGGGCGGGCCCGGGATGATCCGCAGTCCTTCGAGGGCCTCCTCGCCGTGCACCTCCTGCGCCGTGGCGCTCAGGTACAGGGCGAGGGGGCCCGCCGTGCCGACGGGGGCCCGGGAGTCGTGGATGACGATTGCGACCCGGGGCTCGTGGGCGATGTTGCGGGAGTGCGTGACCTCGGGGGACGAGATCCAGTAGAAGTCCCGTCCGTCCTCGGTGGAGTAGAACAGGGGCGAGGCCCACGGGACGCCGTCCGCACCGACCGTGGCCAGCACCATGTACCGACTGCCGTCGATGATCGCGCGTGCCGCCGTACGGCCGTCCTCGGTCATGCGTCCCCCATGTCCTGTCGGGTGGGGCCCCACTTCAGGGCTTCGGCGGCGTTACTGCTCCCGGGGCGGCGGCCCCTCGAAGGCGAGTTGGTGCACGTCGTAGAGGACGGCTGCCTCGACGCCGAGTGCGGGGCCGCCCATCCTGGCCGCCCAGGTTAGCAAGGGCCGGGGCTCGAAGCCCTGCGCTCCGAGGCCCTTGGTGTACTCGGCGTGGGCGGCCAGTGAGGCGATGCCCCGCTCCAGCGGTTCGCCGGTGACCTCCACACCGTGGGTGGGTTTCTCGGCTCCCGCGAGGCACACGAACCGGACGCCGCCCCAGGGTTCCAGGCCCTCGTCGGCCAGCTCCGGGAAGATCCACCGGTTTCCGGCGTCGCGTGCCGCGTCCAGGGCCGCCAGTCCCACCACCCGGTGGTCGGCCTGGTTGGTGACCCCGGCGACCATCCGCACGGTGAACGCCCCGGACACCACGACCTCGGGCCGGTGGCGGCGGATCGCCCGCACGATGTCCCGGCGCAGCGCGGGGCCGTACTCGACGAGCCCGTCGCGATGGTCGAGGAACTCCACCGTGTCCACGCCGACTTCCCGCGCCCCGGCCCGCTCCTCGGCCTCCCGCAGCGGCGCCGCCTCGTCCGGGTGCAGCCCGTCGATGCCGGCCTCCCCGCGAGTGGCCAGCAGATACGTCACCCGCTTGCCCTGCGCCGTCCACCGCGCCACGGCGGACGCCGTCCCGTACTCGATGTCGTCCGGGTGCGCCGCCACGGCCAGACACCGCTCCCAGTCCTCCGGCAACAGCGGCAGTGCGGCGGCGGCACCGGACCCGCCCGCGTCGTCAAGTGTCGTCATGCGCCAAATCATGACGGACCTGACGTATGACCGCACAGCGTCCGGAACGCCGTTCCTTACCCTATTTTAATAGGGACACTATATAGGCACGTGATATGAATGAGGGCGTGGAGCACATGGAGCCGGAAGAGATCGCTCGGGCGCTGGCCGAAGTCGCGGGGACCGTGGTCCGGAGCCTGGCGGATCGCCGGGGCATGAGTTTCACGGCCGCCTCGACGCTGGGCCGGCTGGAGCGGGACGGCCCGGTTCGGCTGACGGTGCTGGCGGCGGCGGAAGGCGTCGCCCAGCCGTCGATGACCCAGCTCGTGCAGCGTCTGGAGAACCAGGGCCTGGCGACACGGGTCAGCGATCCCGGCGACGGGCGGGTCACTCTGGTCGCCGTCACGGACGCCGGGCGCGAGGTGCTGGCCGAGCGCAGGCGGGCGAGGGACGCGAGGCTGGTCCGCCTGCTGGACACCCTCTCCGAGGACGAGCGGCGAGCGCTGGGGTCGGCCGTACAGACAGCCCTGCCGCTCGTGCGCCGGATGGTCGACGAGCCGGCCCGCCCCGGCGACCTCGTCGAGCGCGACCCGGCCTGACCCCTGAGGACGGTCGCTCGCGCACCCCAAGCCGTCGGGTCTCACTGCCCTGCGCCGGGACCGGCTGGACGTCCACCACCGTCCGACGCCTTTCCTGCCTCCTTCCCACCCTCGCCCCGGAGTGCCCGCTCGCCGTCCGCCGCGGGTCCGACTCCGCCGGAGCCCCCGCAGGCTCCGGCGCAATGCAGCAGAGAGAGCAGCCCATGGCCACCGAGGAAACGCCCCACCACACAGCCGACGCACCCGCCGCCCGCCGCCGCGGACGCAACGCCTGGATCGGCGTCGGCCACCCCCGGTACAAGTGGGTGGCACTGACCAACACCACGCTCGGCATCCTGCTCGCGACCATCAACAGCTCGATCGTGCTGATCTCCCTGCCGGGGATCTTCACCGGTATCCGGCTCGACCCGCTCCAGCCGTCCAACGTCAGCTACCTGCTGTGGATGCTGATGGGCTACATGCTCGTCACGGCCGTCCTGGTGGTCGCCCTCGGCCGGCTCGGCGACATGTGGGGCCGGGTCCGCATCTACAACGCCGGATTCCTGATCTTCACCCTGACCTCGGTGATCCTCTCCCTCGACCCCTTCCACGGAGGGGGCGGGGCCCTGTGGCTGATCGGCTGGCGGATCGTGCAGGCCGTCGGCGGCGCCATGCTGATGGCCAACTCCGCGGCCATCCTCACCGACGCCTTCCCGGCCCGGCAGCGCGGCATGGCCCTCGGCGTCAACATGGTCGCGGGCATCGCCGGGTCGTTCCTCGGCCTGGTGCTGGGCGGGGCCCTGGTGACGTGGAACTGGCGCTCGGTCTTCTGGGTCAACGTGCCGATCGGCCTGATCGGGACGGTGTGGGCGTACAAGTCGCTGCACGAGACCGGCGTACGCACACCGGGGCGGATGGACTGGTGGGGCAACCTCACCTTCGCCGTAGGGCTGACCGCGCTGCTCGCCGGCATCACCTACGGCATCCAGCCGTACGGCGGCCACACCATGGGCTGGACCAACCCCTGGGTGCTGGCCGGGCTGATCGGCGGGGTGGTCGTACTCGCCGTCTTCTGCGCGATCGAGGCGAGGGTCGCCGAACCGATGTTCCCGCTGCGCCTGTTCCGGAACACCGCCTTCGCGGGCGGCAACGCGGCCGCTCTGCTGGGCGCGATCGCGCGCGGCGGGCTGCAGTTCATGCTCATCATCTGGCTGCAGGGCATCTGGCTGCCGCTACACGGCTACGACTACGCCGACACCCCGCTGTGGGCCGGGATCTACATGCTTCCGCTGACCGTCGGCTTCCTGGTCGCCGGACCGGTCTCGGGGTACCTGTCGGACAGGTACGGCGCGCGGTTGTTCGCCGCCGCCGGATTCGTGGTGATGGCCGCCTCCTTCGCCGGACTGCTCGCCCTGCCCACCGACTTCGGCTACCGGATCTTCGCGCTGCTGATCTTCCTCAACGGCCTCGGCGGGGGCCTGTTCGCCGCCCCCAACACGTCGATGATCATGTCGAGCGTGCCGGCCGGGGCCCGCGGCGCCGCCTCCGGCATGCGCGCCACGTTCCAGAACGCCGGCATGGTGCTGTCCATGGGCGTCTTCTTCTCCCTCATGGTGGCCGGGCTCTCCGGTTCCCTGCCGCAGACGCTCACCTCGGGGCTGACCGGACAGGGAGTTCCGGCACAGGCCGCACACGCCGTCGCCGAACTCCCGCCCGTCGGCGTGCTGTTCGCCGCCTTCCTCGGCTACAACCCCGTCCAGAACCTGCTCGGCCACAGCATCCTCGGCCACCTCCCGGCGGCCAACGCCGCCAAGCTGACCGGACAGGAGTTCTTCCCGCACCTGATCTCGCATCCCTTCCACGACGGCCTGGTCGTGGTCTTCTCCCTGGCGATCGCGATGTCCCTGGCGGCAGCGGCCGCGTCCCTGATCCGCGGGCGCGTCCAGGAGGCGCCCGCCACGACCGCCGGCGTGTCCGTCCCACCGCCCGTCGCGGGCATCTCCGTCCCGCCACCCGTGGCGGGCGCCGCCACGAGTTCCGGAACCGCCCCCGCCCTCGTCGGCCGGGTGACGGACCCCTCGGAGCGTCCCCTCGCCCGTGCCGCACTCACCCTCGTCGACCAGCGCGGTCACCAGACGGCCCGGGCCCGCACGCGCGAGGACGGCACCGGCACGCTGCCCCTGCCACAACCCGGCACCTACCTGCTGGTGGTGTCGGCCGAGGGCCACCAGCCCCGGGCCGTCGGCCTCACCATCGGTGACCAGCCGGCCTTCTGCGAGGTGACGCTGGCGGGCGCCACGGGACCGCAGGGCGTCGCCGCCGCCCTCCGGCTGACCGTGGGGCGGATCACCCGGCGGCTGCGCCAGGCCCATGCGGTGGGGGACGTGTCACTCTCCGGCGTCTCGGTGCTGGCCCGCCTCTCCGGAGGGCCGGACTCGCCGGGGGCGCTGGCCGAACTGGAGCGCGTCGGACCGCAGGTCATGGCCAGCACGCTCGCCGGGCTCCAACAGCGCGGGCTGGTGAGCCGGACGACCGAGGCGGCGGACGCCCGGCAAGCCCTCGTGACGATCACCGACGCAGGCCGGGCCGTGCTGGACAAGCGCCGGTCGGAGTCGGTCCACCGCCTCACCCGCGCCCTCGACGAGTTCACTCCGCAAGAGCGGCGGGTGCTCCTCGACGCCCTTCCTCTCCTCGACCGCCTGGCGGAACGCCTGTGAGCGCGCACTCCTCCGACTCCACCGGCCGGCCCACGCCCGAGGGCACACGCCGGTGCCACGAGCGGCGGCCTCCTCACCCGCTTCGCGCGCCGCAGGGACACGCCGGCGTCGGTGCCGTACGCTGCCGGGCCTGCGATGCCTGCACCGGAGGCGGTCACACAGCACCGCAACACCGCTACGCCAGTGGGTCCGCGGCGAGCCGGACCAGCAGCACACCGGGCGTGCGCGGCAGGGACACCCTCAGTCCGGTTCCGTCCCAGACGGCCGAGCCCGCGGCCGGTTCCGACGGGTGCAGGATCTCCGCGCACACCGTGTGGCCTGCCAAGTGGCCGACGGGCAGGTGGAGTTCGGTTTCTGCGCCGCGGCGCCACACCGAGAGGTACGCCGTCCGGTCGCCGGGCACCCGCATGCCCAGTGCCAGCCAGTCGTCCGTCCAGGCGGGCAGGCCCAGCGGCCAGAACGGCACCGCCTGCGCGAGGTCCGGGCGGATCGCCTTGTAGACGCTCACGGCGTGCCGTACGAGGGCGAGTTGGTGCTCGGTCATGCGGTTGAGGTGGCCGGAGAGGTGGATGCGGCCGAGCAGGGCGCCGCCGAGGGTGAAGGCGATCAGGTCGTCGTCGAACTCGGGCTGCGGGTAGGCCCAGACGGCGCCCTGCTCGGGTGGGACGGCGGTCGGTGCGGCGGCGGCGATCGGCGGGTAGCGCAGCGGGTCCTGCTGGTCGCTGGTGGACTGGAGCTGGGTGACGGCGAGGGTGGCGCCGTCCATGCGCATGCCGCCCGAGGCACAGTTCTCGATCACCAGTCCGGGGTGGCGGTCCAGGACGCCGGACAGCCAGTCGAGGTAGGCCTGGGCGTGGCCGAGCAGGCCCGCGCCGGGTGCGAGGTCGCCGGGTGCGCAGGTGCCCGGGTCGACGACGATGTTGTAGTCGAGCTTGAGGTAGCCCACGCCCCACTCGCCTACGATCCGGTCCACGGTCTTGTCGAGGTGCGCGCGGGCGGCCGGGTGCCGCAGATCGAGCTGGTGGCGGCCCTGCTCGCTCAGCCGGACGCCGTCGCGCTGGAAGAACGCCTCCGGGGGCAGCTCCGTCACCATCGGGCTGCGCACCCCGATGACCTCCGGCTCCAGCCACAGCCCGGGCACCATGCCGCGCTCCCGGATGCGGTCCAGGACGACCCGGATGCCGCCGTCGGGGAAGCGGCGCGGCGAGGGGAGCCATTCGCCGACGCTGTCCCACCAGCCCCGGGTGTCGTCGTCGTACCAGCCGGAGTCGATGCAGAAGTACTCCGCGCCGGCCTCGGCGGCGGCGTCGATCAGCGGGAGCAGCTTCGCCGTGGTCGGGTCGCCCATCAGGGTGTTCATGTAGTCGTTGAAGACGACGGGGAGGCCGGTGTGGTCCGGGTGCGGGCGGCGGATCGTGCGGCGGTACGAGGTGAGGGCGGCCAGTGCTTCGTCGAGGTCGGAGCCCAGCGCCAGCGCTGCCGGCACCGTGGTGAACTCCTCGCCCGGCGCGAGCTGGACGCGCCACTGGTGCTCGGCGTCGGTGGGGCCGTTCAGCGCCAGACAGGTGCCGTGCGCGCGTTCGCTCAGGTCCCAGCGCCAGCCCGCCGGGGACTCGATCTGCCACGCCCAGGCACGGCCGCCGTCCCGCCGCGTCAGCGCCCCCATCGCCAGGTGGCCGTCGGTGGGCCAGCTGCCGCGCCCGGTGAGGGCGAGGGCGGCCCGGCTGTCGTGCTGGTGGGCGCGAACGTTGATGTCGGCGACGGTGTCGCGCAGCGGCTCGGTGTACCAGCGACACTCCGCGAGCCAGTCGTTGCGGGCCCGGTGCACGTCGAGGACGTCCAAAGCGGGCAGGCCGCCGAGCAGCAGGCTGCTGACGGACTGGACGACCAGGGGTTCGGTGCCGTCGTTGCGCAGCCGGACGCGGGAGCGCAGCACGGGCAGTCCGGTGGGCGAGGACAGTTCGGCGAACGCGGTCAGGCCGGTTGCCGGGTCGTGGAGTTCGACGGTCAGCCACTCCTGGTCGGCGCGTCTGCCGGTGCGGTGGTCCCGGTGGCGGAGCCGGGAGCCGAGCGCCGTACCCGTGAACCGCGGGCCGGACCAGCCGCTGCCCTGGCCGAGGGCGGTGAGCTCGACGAGCGGGAGCGCCGCTGCCACGTCGGCGGGCCCGAGATCGGCGGGCCCAGGATCATCCGCGGACCGGGAGTCGCCGGGGCAGGCCAGCCGTACCAGCCGCAGCGTCCCGTCGGAGGCGGTGGCGAAGTCGGCCTCCAGCGCCGGGTGACGCCAACTGATCGTGTCCTGTGCCTGGTTGGAGGCGTTCCGCTCCGCATCCGCCGTACCGGTCAAGGTGCTTCCCCTCCTGGCCCCGCCCTGCCCGGGCACGGGCGGTCCGCGTCCGTCGCGTGAATCCATCGTTACGTCACGGTCTCTTGACGACCCTGGTGTGACCGGTCACAATCCTCGCATGAATGTGACCGGTCACACAAGGCGCCCGGCGAGCATCAGGGACGTGGCGACCGCCGCCGGGGTCTCGTACCAGACCGTCTCCCGGGTGATCAACGGCCATCCCAGTGTCCGGCCGTCGACCCGGGAGCGGGTGCTCGCGGCCATCGACGAGCTGGGCTTCCGCCGCAACACCACCGCGCTCGCGCTGGCCAGCGGGCGCAGCCGGGCCGTGACCGTACTCACCGCCAACACCACCCACTACGGCTACGCCTCGATCCTCCAGGGCATCGAGGAGGCCGCGCGCGCCGCGTCGTACGCGGTGGGGATCGGCGTCCTGGAATCAGCGGACGAGCCCGCGGTGGCCGCCGAGGTGCAGCGGGCGGCGGACGCGGGCGGCGGGCTGATCGTGATCGCATACGACCCGGCCGGCGTCCGGGCCCTGGCCGCCGTCCCCGACGAACTACCGGTCGTCGGTGTCGTCGAGACCCCCGCGAGCCCGCCCGGCGGCGACCGCCCCTGGGTGTGGACCGACGACCGCGAGGCCGCCTACCAGGCGACCCGCCACCTGCTCTCGCTCGGCCACGAGACCGTGCACTACGTCGCGATCCCCTCCAGCACCCGCCGCACCAGCGCCCGCACCAGCGGCTGGCGGCAGGCACTGAAGGAGACCAGGGCCCCACAGCCCCGCCCGGTGCAGAGCAGTTGGGGACCGGCCGGCGGCCACGCGGCGGGCCTCAAGCTCGCCGAGGACCCGGCCGTGACCGCGATCCTGTGCGGCAACGACGACCTCGCGCTCGGCGTGCTGCGCGCGCTACACGAGGCCGGGCGCGCGGTGCCGGACGAGGTGAGCGTGGCCGGGTTCGACGACGCCCCGCACTCCGCCTATCTGACCCCGTCGCTGACGACCGTACGCCTGGACTTCACCGGCCTGGGGCGGGCCGCGTTCGCCCTGCTGCACGGGGTGCTGGAGGAGTCCGCGCAGATCGCCCCGCACCCCGTCTCCGTGCCGGAGCTGGTGGTGCGGGAGAGCTCCGGGCCGCCGCCCGCCCGCACCTGAGACCCCGCTACCGCCGTCCTGAACCACCCGTCCGCGAAAGGCACTTGAGGTACCTGATGAAGAGAACAGCTCTCCCCGCGCTGGCCCTGATATGCGTCTCCGCCCTGGCCGTCACCGCATGCAGCGATCCCACCGCCGGGGACTCCGGCGACTCCGGTTCGGGCGGGAAGAAGGCGGCGGTCGATCCGACGGCCCGGCTGGACGGCGTGAAGCTGACGATGTGGACCGCGCAGAACACGGTCAACGCGCCCAAGCAGGTCATCGACGCCTTCAAGAAGGCCACCGGAGCCACGGTGGAGACGCAGGCGATCCCCGACCTGTACGAGCAGAACGTGCCCACCAAGCTGGCCTCCGGTGACCGCCCCGACCTGATGTTCTGGCAGCCGTCCATCTCCACGCTGCCGTTCGTCCAGCCACAGCAGAACCTGCTCACCCTCGACGGGGAGCCGTGGGAGTCCAAACTCGGCGACACCGAGAAGTCGCTCGGTGTGATCGACGGCAAGCGGTACGCGGCGATCGTGACCAGCCCCGCCATGCTCGGCGTCTACTACAACAAGGACGTCTTCAGGCAGGCCGGGATCGCGGAGAAGGACTTCCCGAAGTCGTACGACGAGCTGCTGGCGCTCGGCCGCAAGGTCGTCGACAGGACGGACGCGGCGGGCTTCTACGAGGCCGGCGGCGACAAGTGGCCGCTGCAGTGGCAGATGCAGGTCCAGCTCACCGATCTCGACAAGCAGTGGTGGGACGGGCTGAACCAGAACAAGAACAAGTGGACCGACCCGGTCGTGGTCGGCGCGATCAAGAAGTACAAGGAGAAGCTGCTCGACGCCGGGCTCGCCCAGAAGAACTACAAGACGGGCACCTTCACCGGGCAGGCCGACGCGCTGTGGAACGGCGATGCCGGCATGGTCCTCAACGTCACCTCCTTCCAGAGCCAGTTGCAGGCCAAGCACTCCACCGCCGAGATCGACAAGAAGATCGGCTGGTTCCCGGTCGCCAACTCCTCGGCCACCGGCCTGTACTCCCCCGACCAGACCAACGGCGTCGTCGCCTTCAAGACGGGTGACGAGAAGCGGCAGAAAGCGGCCCGGCAGTTCCTCGCCTTCTGGCTCGGCCCCGACTACGCCGACTACATCGAGGCGATGAAGATCCCGTCCGTGCAGCCGTCCGTGCCGACGCCCGGCGGGCTGCCGCAGACGTCCAAGGACCAGGTGGCCGCGCTGCCCTCGGCGATCGGCGTCTTCCAGGCGAAGGCGATCGTCGCCCCGGAGACGCATCTCTACCTCGCCGACATGATCTTCGGCAAGAAGAGCCCGCAGCAGGTCGCGCAGGCGATCCAGGGCCAGTTCGCGCAGGTGGCCAAGGCCCAGGGCGCATCCGGGTTCTAGCCATGGCGGACACTGTCGTACGTACCCGCAAGCAGCCATCTGCGCAAGGCGCGCCAAAGGGCGTGGGGCTACTGCCGCGCGCCGCCGTGCACCACCCGTGGTGGTTCGCGCTCCCCGCGATCGTCGTCTTCGCGGGCTTCTTCCTGGTGCCGAACCTGCTGAACTTCTACTACCCGTTCACCAACTGGTCCTCGTACCACGCGGACATCGCCTTCACCGGCCTGGACAACTTCAAGACGATCGCCGAGGACGGTTCGCTGCTGCGCGCGATCCGTACGACGCTGCTGTACGCGCTGCTGGCGGCACTGTTCCAGAACGGCTTCGGGCTGGTGCTGGCGCTGCTGCTGGAGGACGACAGCCGCTTCAACCGGTTCTTCCGCGCGGTGTTCTTCCTGCCGGTGCTCATCTCGGCGCTGGCGACCGGGTACGTCTTCCAGGCCCTGCTCGACCAGGACGGCGCCGTCAACTCCCTGCTCGGGACGGACGTTCCGTGGCTGGGCTCGACGACGTGGACGCTGGTCGTGGTCACGCTCATCCACGGCTGGAAGTGGATGGGCCTGTCCATGCTGATCTATCTGGCGGGGCTGAAGGGCATCCCCGGCGACATGCTGGAGGCCGCGCGGATGGACGGCGCGGGGCCGTGGCGGACGTTCTGGTCGGTGCGCTGGCCGATGCTCGCGCCGGCGGTCACCTTCAACGTCACCACGGCGCTGATCGGTTCGATGAACACCTTCGACATCGTGCAGGCCACGACGGGCGGCGGGCCCGCGGCCTCCACGGAGGTCTTCAACATCTACATGTTCCGGATCTTCGGACAGGGCCTGTACGCGCAGGCCTCCGCGATGAGCCTGGTGCTCTTCCTGGTCGTGGTGGCCATCGCGATTCCGCTGGTCATCGGGCTGCGGCGAAGGGAGCAGATGCTGTGACCTCGGTGACTCCTGCGTGGCGGTACGGCCGCCCCGCCCTCGTCGTGCTGCTGGCCGGGCTGGCCGTCGGCGTCCCGCTGTGGCTGGTCGCCGTCACCTCGGCCAAGCCGCAGGCGGAGGCCATCAAGCCGAACCTGGAACTGCCGCGGCACTGGCAGTCCGGCGGCAACTACGCGGACGCCGTCAGCCAGGGCGAGATGCTGCGCGGCTTCCTCAACTCCCTGCTGGTCGTGGTGCCTTCGGTGGTCCTTGTGCTGATCCTCGGCGCGGGCGCCGCCTGGGTCTTCGCGCGCCGCACGTCGAAGCTGGTGTCGGCGGCGTACGCGCTGTGCATCAGCGGGCTGCTGCTGCCGCCCGCCGTCATCACCATCGTGATGGAGCTGCGGCAGCTGGGCCTGGCGAACACCCGGCCCGGGATGATCGCCGTCTACACCGGCATGTACCTGTCCACGTCGATCTTCTTCATGACCGGCTTCATCCGCGCCATCCCCACGGAGCTGGAGGAGGCGGCCCGGATGGACGGGGCGACGCCGGCGCGGATCTTCTGGCGGATCATCCTGCCGCTGCTCCGGCCGGTGATCGCCACCGCGACGATCATGGTGATGCTCTACGCCTGGAGCGACATCTTCTACGCGTTCTTCGTCCTCGGCGGCGGAGAACGGGCGACCCTGCCGCTCAACCTCTACCAGGTCGCCAGCGCCCAGCTCTACCTCAACAACTGGCATCTCGTCTTCGCGTACGTCGTGGTGATGAGCCTGCCCATGGTCGCCGTGTTCCTCGTCGGCCAGCGAAAGATCGTGTCCGGAATCACCAGTGGAGCCGTCAAGTGACTGGAGGTCCAGCAGCGTGATCACCCGAGTGAGAGCCCGTACGAGATCCCGAACCGCGGTGCTAGCAGCCGCCCTTGGAGTATCTGTCATGGCAGCCACCCTCCCCGCGACGGGTTCCGCGGCAGCCGCCGCAGCCCCGCAGCGCCTCACAGTCGACCTCGCCGCATCCGAAGGCCCGGTGATGCTCGGCGCCAACGGTTCGCTCTACGGGCTGAGCGACGACGGGGTGCCCAGCGACGCCGCGATGGAACCGCTGAAGATCACCAGCGTCTCGCAGAAGCCGGAGGGCGGCGCCCAGCACCCCAACGGCGACGCGCTCACGGTCTCGAAGTCGTTCTTCCGCAACAGCAGCGGCGAGATCAACGTGATGATGCAGGACATCTACGCCAAGTGGCCGTACGAGGACCTCGGCATCGACGACTACCTCCCCAAGGTCGACAGGATCGCCAAGGAGGTGTCGGCGGCCCCGAACAGCGACCGCTTCGTCTACATCCCGTTCAACGAGCCCGACCAGATCTGGTACAAGCTCGGCGTCTCCGACCAGGCCGAGTACGAGAAGAACCGCGACCGGTTCTTCAAGGACTGGAAGACGGTGTACCACCGGATCCGCGCGATCGACCCGGACGCGAGGATCGCGGGCCCCAACGAAGCCGCCTACCACACCCGCCTGCTGAAGGACTTCCTGGCGTTCGCCAAGCGGGAGAACGTCCTGCCGCAGGTGATGACCTGGCACGAGCTGGGCTCCGGTTCGCTGCGCGACTTCCAGGCGCACTACGACAACTACCGCTCCCTGGAGCGCGAGGCGGGCATCGCACCGCTGAAGATCAACATCGACGAGTACGCCAACCGCCGTGACCTGTCCGTACCGGGGCAGCTCGTGCAGTGGGTGTCGATGTTCGAGCGGAACAAGGTGTACGCCAACATGGCCTACTGGGATGCCGCGGGCAACCTCAGCGGCCATGTGGTGCGCTCCAACATCCCCAACGGCGGCTGGTGGTTCTTCCGCTGGTACGCCGGGATGACCGGCGACACCGTGAAGGTGACCCCGCCGCAGCCCAACACCATCGACACCCTCCAGGCTCTCGCCTCCCTCGACACCTCCCGCCGCCAGGCGCAGGTCCTGCTGGGCGGCTCGGCGGGTGACTCGGACGTCGTGGTCAGGAACGTCTCCCCGTCCGTCTTCGGCCGCACGGTCACCGCGACCGTCGCCGAGGCCGCCTGGTCCGGGTACGAGGGTCAGCACGCGGCGCCGCGCGTGCTCGCCCGTACGAAGGTGAACGTGGCCGACGACGGCACGGTGACCGTCCCGCTGCGCGGCCTGCACAAGATGTCCGCGTACCGGGTCGTCCTCACTCCCGGCGGCTCCGGCACCCCGTCCGCCGCAGACGTCCCCTGGTCGGCGTCGTACGAGGCCGAGGACGCGGCGATCACCGCCGGGCAGGTCTACACCCAGGGCACGGTCAGCAACGCCAACGGCTACGCGGCCTCCGGCACCAAGGACGTGGGCTCGCTCAACCAGGCCACCAGCAAGGTCGGCTTCACGGTGACGGTCCCGAAGGACGGCACGTACGATCTGGCGATCCTGTACGGCAACCAGTCCGGCGGCCCGGCCACGCAGAAACTGTCGGTCGACGGCGGGGAGGCGACCACCGTCACCTATCCGTCCACCGAGAACTGGACCTACCGCGCCAAGAAGGACGTCACGGTACGGCTTTCGCAGGGCAAGCACGTGCTGACGCTGGCCAAGGGCGACGCCGAGGTGACCCTCGACCGCATCGACCTGACGGCCCGCGCGGGCGCGGCCTCCGCGTCGTACGAGGCGACGCTGGCGGACATCAGCGGCAGGCCGGCGTACGACTACTCCTCGTCGGCCGGTGTGGGCACGGGTGCCCTGGTCCTGCGCTCGGGCGACAAGGCGGTGTTCGACGTCTACGCGCCGCGCGACGGCTACTTCACGGTGGTGCCGCGGTCCTCGGCGGCCGTGCAGCTGAGCCTGCACGGCGAGACGGTGACGGCCGCGCCGGGCCGCCCCCTGCGGCTCTACCTCGTGGCGGGCAACAACCGCGTCGCGATGACCTCGCAGAACGCCGCCGTCCGCTCGCTCGACGTCTCGGGTGAGGGCTCCACGGCCGGTGTGCTCTCGTACGAGGGCGCCCAGGCGAGTCTCGCCGGCGGTGCCAAGCTCGTCGACTCGGCGCACGCCTCGGCCGGTTCGTACATCGGCTGGCTGGGCAACAGTCCCTCCAGCACCGCCGAGTTCACGGTGGACGCGCCGAAGCCCGGCCGCTACATGCTCGTCGTCCACTACGCGCACAACGACCGGCGCGACAACGGTCACGCCTACAACACGGACATCATGTCCCGTACGGCGGACGTCACCGTCGGGTCCGGGGCTCCGCAGAAGGTCACCTTCAAGAACACGTGGAGCTGGGACGACTACTGGACGGTGGGCGTCCCGGTCGACTTCGAGCAGGGCGCCAACAAGGTGAGGTTCGGCAACGCCACAGCCTGGGCGCCGGACATCGACCGCATCGAACTGGGCCGCGTGGCGCAGTAGGCACCGCTTGCCGCTCCACGCCGGGAGGCCGGCCCTTCCGGCGTGGGGCGCGACCGGGGCCACGAGCCGAAGTACCACCGGACCGGGCTGTGCTGGGACCGCGCGGGCGTCGCAGTCGTCGTCACGACCGGCCGTACCCGATAGCTGTTGCTGCGCGTCAGGTCGGCGGTGGCGTCGACGAAGTTGGTGCCGCCGGTCAGGACCTGGGAGTTGAGCTTGGCGTAGGCGCCCCCGGCGGTGGAGCGGTACACGTTGAAGCCGATGCCGTCCGGGTCGAGCCCCAGCAGGCGCCAGGAGACGAGCACCTCGGTGCTGCTCCTTGCGGACGGCCACGACCCCGCGGCCCAGGTTCTCCATCGTGCGCGCGGCCGCCTGCGCCGTGGCGCCGGAGGACGCGGTGTGCGGGGATGCGCTCGGCGAGGTGAGGTTCGTGGCGGTGAGGGCGAGGACGGCCGAGGCTGTGATGGCGGGCCACCGTAAGGCCCGCAGCCGGCGTGTGCGGTGGTGCGTGAAGACCTCCGTCCCAGTGGTGCATCATGCTTCGTTTTGGTGCATGTTGCTCGCACTGAGTGACGTGAGTCAATGGAGTGCGTCAAGTTGAAGCATGGAAACCGCAGGACGCCCTGACGATCAGGCGGGGTTGCAGGAAGAGCTGGTGGACGGGGCCCGCAGCGGGGTCGGGGATGTCGAGGCGGTCCAGGAGTATCCGTGCGGCTCGCTCGCCCAGTTCGTGCTTGGGCGGTGCGACGGCGGTCAGGGGCACGTCGGCCAGCGAGGCGATCTCGTCGTCGTAGGCGATCAGCGCCAGGTCCTCGGGCGCGCGCAGGCCGCGGGTGCGCAGGCGCCGCATCACCTCGATCGCGTCGTGGTCGCACGGCCATGAGGTCCTGACGGTACAAAGTGAGGTTCCTGACGGTCCGGGTGCGGTCCTGACGGCCGGTCGAGCGCGCCCACGGTTCCGGATCCCCGAACGGCCGGCCCCACAGCCGACGCCGAGGACGTGCCCATGCGCCTCTCCCCCACCCCACACCGCGACACCGCGCGCAGGCTCCTGCAGGCCCTGCGCTGCCCCCACCGCTGTCCTCTCCTCCTCCGGTCCGGCTCCGGGTCCTCCCGGAAACCTCCTGCACACGGAGGACGACCAGAGGGGGCTGTGAGTTGCCTGTGCGCAGACGAAGACGGTGTGAACGGGGAGAGTGCAGTGGGCAGTTGTGCAGGGCTGCCGTGGCGTCAGTCCGTGCTGCGCAGCGCGGACCACGTCGCGCGGCCCACGATGCCGTCGGCGTCGAGACCCTTGTCGCTCTGGAAGCTGCGCACCGCGGCCTCCGTGCCGGGTCCGAACTCGCCGTCCACGCCGTTGCCTCCGACGCCGTACCCGCGCTTCGTCAGCATGCACTGCGCCTGCAGCACGCGTTTGCCGCTGTCTCCTTGCCGCGTGCGTCCGATGCCGGAGTAGTACGTGCAGTCGGAGATCCAGGGCGGGGTCTCCGGCTCGGGCGGTGGCGGGTTGGTGGAGGGCGGGGTGGCGTCGGTGGGCGCGCTGGGCTCGGCAGTCGGCGCGGAGGGATCGTTGGGGCGGGCGCCGTCGTTGGTGCCGGACGCGTCGGGACGCGGAGTGGCGCCCGCCTCGACGGGGTCGCGCCGGCCATCGGCAGCGGCGCCGCCAGGGCTCGCCGCGGCGCCGCCGTCCGGGCCGGGCATGCCGTACGACGCTCCGGGCTTCGACGGGGCGGCGGGGTCGCCGGATGTGCTGGCCACGGGGGCCGTCGCCCGGTCTCCGGGGGTGGAGGCGGTCGCGGGCGCGTCCTGGCGGGTGAGGACGAGGATGCCCGCGGCGACCGCGCACACGGCGAGGCCTCCGGCGAGGGCCAGCACCGACTTCTTCCGTTCTCTGAGGCGAGTGCCCATCAGGCGTAACTGTCCCAGGGCAGGGGTGGCTGCCGGATGCGCCTGCTCGGCCGGTGGTTCGGAACCGGACGGGGCAGGCTGCTCCGTCCGCTCGGCCGATACCGGCGGTACGGCATCCCGTCCGGCGGGGATCGAAGGCGCCGTCCGCTGCGCGGCGGGGTTCGGCGGTCCCGACTGCGGCCCGTCGCCGGGAGTCCGGGCGCCAGGAGTCCGGGCGCCAGGCATCCGTTCCACGGGACGGTCGTACAGCGCCTCGTACGCCCGTTGCCGCGCCAGCGCCCTGCCGCCCAGTGGCTCCGGCCAGCCGGGGTTCGCGGGCTGCGCCTGCGCCGCCGCTTCGATCAGGTCCTGCGGGGTGGGCCGCTGCTCGGGCTCCTTGGCGAGGCAGGCGGACAGCAGCGCGGCGAGGTCCGCGTCGGCCGCCGCCACCCCGCCGATCACCCCGGGATTCGGTTCCTCGAACGCCACCCGGTGCATGACGTCGACACCCGTGCCGTCGCCGAACGGCGCACGCCCCGACGCCGCGTACACCAGCGTCCCGGCCAGCGAGAACACGTCGGACGCCGTGTCGCTGTGGCCCGTCCGCAGGTGCTCCGGCGACATGTAGGCCGGCGTTCCCACGCGGTTGCCCGTACCGGTGATCGCGCTGGCGTCGGCGGCCTTGGAGATGCCGAAGTCGATGAGGTGCGCGCCGCGGGCGGAGAGCAGGACGTTGGACGGCTTCAGGTCCCGGTGCACGATTCCCGCGGCGGCGAGGTCGGCCAGCGCCTGCCCCAGATCGGCCACCAGCCGCCAGACCGCGGAAGCCCCCAGGGCGCCGTCCTCGCGCACCGCATCCGCCAGGTCGAGGCCGGGCAGGTACTCGGTGGCCATCCACAGCAGTTCGTCCTGGAAGCCCGTGCCGCACAGCCTGGGCGTGTGCGGGCTGCGGACCCGGTCGTGCACCGCCGCCTCGCGCTCGAACCGGCGCCGGAACCTGATGTCCTCCGCGTACTCCGGCCTGATCACCTTCACCGCGACGAGCCCCGTGCCGCCATGCGCGGGACGCGCCAGGTAGACCCGGCCCATACCGCCGCTGCCGAGCAGCGCCAGCGGGACATAGGGACCGACGCGAGCCGGGTCGCCGAGCCGCAGGGGTGCGGCGCCCGCCTGCCGCAGTACGGCTGCCTCGTCCGGTGGCACTGGCCGTTGCTCTGACACGAATCCCCCGAAGTGATTTTCCACGTACACCAGTTCGCCACGAAAGGAGCACGAGGCTAACTCACCCTTGGGCGCACGGTCAGCGTTTCCGTCACTAATTCACGGGAGCGCGCACGCAAATGAACATGTCATGACCGCACCCGTCCCGTCGCCGGACGACGGGCGGCCGCTGTGGCGCAACCGGGACTTCATGCTGCTGTGGAGCGGCCAGGTCGTCCCGACCGAGGGCATGCGGATCACCTCGCCTACCCGCTGCTGGTGCTCGCGCTGACGGGCTCGCCGTGCCAGGCCGGGCTGGTGGGCTTCGCCCAGACCCTGCCGTTCCTCGTGCTGTACCTCCGGCGGGGGCGCTGGTCGACCGCTGGGGCCCCAGGGGGGTGCTGCGGGCCCTGGTCGCCCTGACCGGCGCGGTCAGTCTCGTCCTGGGCGCGCTCACGCTCGTACTGATCGTCCGAGCCCGGGAGTTGGGCACGTCCCCGGCGCTGATCGGCGTGATGCTGGCCCTGCCCGGCGGCGCGGCGATCGCCGGCGCCCTCGCCCGCCTGGCTGCACGGCCGGCTGCCGCCGCGCTGGGTGGTGATCGGGTCGCCGTGGTGGTGGGCCTGTGGTACGGCGGTGCTGGTGGCTGCCGTGCCTCTTTGCCGGCACCGCCGCCCGCGATACCAGCGCCTCGCCCGGGATCCGCGCCTCCGTGCCCGAGGCCGTCTTCCTCCGCAGCGGCGACTACGCCTCCCTGCGCCCCGGCTACTGGGTGTTCTACGCCCTGGGCCCGTTCACCGCCGGCCGCGCGGCCTCGCCTTCTGCGCGAGCGCACACGGACGACGCCGAACACCTGCATCGGCCGCTACCTGAGCACGAGTTCCGCCGGCTTCCCCCTCGTAGACCACGTCCACCGGACCGTTGCCGGACCGGCTCAGGCCGTCAAGGTCGCCCACACGGCGTGGCCGCCGGTGAGCCTGGACCGGTCGACGCCCCAGGTGTCCGCGAGCCCTTCCACCAGCAGCAGCCCGCGACCGCCCTCGTCGTCGAGCTCCGGCTCGCCGCAGCGGGGCACACCGCGGCTCAAGTGGTCGTGGTCGTGCACCTCGATCCGCAGACACGCGTCCGTGACAAGCCCGAAGCCGCACAGGAACCGCGTGCTGAGCGTGTGCCGTACGGCGTTGGTGGCCAGCTCCGACAGGAGCAGGACGGCGTCCGCGCACAGCTCGGCCGGCAACTGCCAAGCGGTCAGCCACACGCTCAGGGAGCGGCGGGCCACGCCCACGCTGGAACGGTGTGCCGGGAGTTCGAGCCAGTGGGTGCGGTCCGGACTCATGACATCCAGGGACTGGGGAGAGGACGTCGTGTGGGGGGACACGGTGTTCGCCTTCCGTGGAGGGGCGCGGGCGCAGCGAGGGGAGGAAGGAGGGTCAGCGCTGGGCCTTGCGGGATTGGGGTGGTCCGGCCGGGCCCGGCATGTGGAAAGTCAGGGGGCGCCGACTCTCATGCGGGCATGACAGTTGACGATGAAGCAGCTTCGCGTGTGGCGAGTGAGGTTCACACAAGTAACTATGCTCGCACCCGAGTTCAAGCTGCAACCAGCTGCCTGATAATTTCATGAAGCCGGTATCGATCTTGCGGAATTCAACAATCCGCTGTCAGGCTCAAGCTGGTGACAGTCCCTCGGGAGGTAGGGCGTGAGCGAAGGCCGTTCAGGTACGGGCAGCACCAGTGCTCCCACCGTTCTCCGCATGATCCTGGGCCGGCGATTGCAGGAGCGCAGGCAGAACGCGGGCGCGTCGCTGGAGGACGCGGCCAGGGCCCTGCGGGTCAAGCCCCTGACCATCCGGCGGCTGGAGAAGGCGGAGGTCGGCCTCAAGCCCCTCTACGTGGAGAAACTGCTGGAGACCTACGGGGCGGACCGGCAGGAGATCGAGGAGTTCGTCACCCTGGCCGAGCGGGCCAACGAGCCCGGCTGGTGGCACACCTACCGCGATGTGCTGCCCAGCTGGTTCAGCGCCTACGTGAGTCTGGAGACCGCGGCGAAGACCCTGCGCACCTACGAGCCGCACTACGTCACGGGGCTGCTGCAGACCTACGCGTACGCGCACGCGGTGCTGCGCGGGGGCTTCCCCAACGACCACGACGAGGACCTCGAGCGGCGGGTGGATCTGCGGCTGCGCCGCCAGAGCCTGCTGGAGAGACCCGACGCGCCCACGCTGTGGGTGGTGATGGAGGAGGCCGTACTGCACCGGGTGGTGGGCGGCCCCGAGGTGATGCGGGAGCAGATCGAGCGGCTGCTGGAGGTCTCGGAGCTGGCGCACGTCAGCATCGACATCGTGCCGTTCGCGGCCGGCGCCCATGTCGGCGCGTGCGCGCCGTTCACCTACTTCCGCTTCGAGGAGCCGGAACTGCCGGACATCGTCTACAGCGAGATCCTCACCGGTGCCATGTACCAGGACCAGCGCTCCGACGTGGCGTCCCATCTCGAAGCGCACAACCGCATGTCCCTGCTGACCTCGGGCGCGGACAGCAGGGCGCTCCTGAACCGCATGCGCAAGGAGTACTCATGACCGCCATCGACGGCCACGTCTACGCCAATGTCTACAACGGGATGCCCGCCTCGGACCTCGGCGACCAGGGCTGGGAGTCCCCGTGGAGCGGCCCCAACGGGGGCCAGTGCGTGCAGACGAAGCAGCTCGCCGACGGCCGCGTGGCCCTGCGGCAGTCGACCGATCCCGCCGGTCCCGCGCTGATCTACACGCCGGAGGAGATCGCCGCGTTCGTCGCGGGCGTCAAGCGGGGCATGGCCGACCATCTGACGGCGGCCGAACGTATGGCGACCGCCGACCGCATGGCGGCCGCCGACCGTTTGACGGCCGGCTGAATCCGGACCGACCCGAACGGGAAGGAACCGACCGGCCCCGGCCGTGACCTGCCCGAACCCCCACTTCCCCCACACGCACCTTCCGAAAGGGACAGGATGAGCACCTCGCCCGCCGCGCGCGACATCGACACCAGCAGGCCCCACTCCGCCCGGATGTACGACTACTACCTCGGCGGCAAGGACCACTTCGACATCGACAAGAAGGCCGCCGAGCGGGTGGTCGCGGCCTACCCCGCCATCTTCGTGTGCGCCCGCGAGAACCGCGCGTTCATGCACCGCGCCACCCGCGTCCTGGCCCGGGAGTACGGCATCCGTCAGTGGCTGGACATAGGCACCGGCATCCCCACCGAGCCGAACCTGCACCAGGTGGCGCAGTCCGTGGTGCCCGAGGCCCGCGTGGTCTACGCCGACAACGACCCGCTCGTCCTGAAGTACGCCGAGCGCCTGATGCGCAGCACGCCCCAGGGCCGCACCACGTACATCGAGGCGGACGTCAACGACCCGGACACGCTGCTCAACGCCCCCGAGCTGGCCGAGGTCCTCGATCTGAGCCGGCCGGTGGCCCTGTCCCTCAACGCCCTGATGCACTTCGTCACCGACGCCCAGGACCCGTACGGCATCGTGAACCGTCTGCTGGCCGCGCTCCCCTCCGGCAGCGCGCTGGCCCTGAGCCACTGCACGCCCGACTTCACCCCGGAGACCTGGCAGAAGGTCACCGACATCTACACCGGTGCCGGCACACCGGTGCGGTTCCGCTCCCAGGATGAGGTCGCCCGCTTCTTCACCGGGCTCGACCTGCTGGACCCCGGCATCACCATGGGCCACCGCTGGCGCCCGGACGGCGAGCCCACGGCCACCGACGCCGAGGTCAGCCTGTGGACCGGGGTGGGCATCAAGCCGTAGCCGCGCATGCCCCCCACCGGTTGAGCAGGCGCGCTCGGCGGGCGCCTGCTCAATCGGTGGGGGCTGTTCGGCTCGGCTCCGCTGGGTCACCGTCCCTGCCGGTGGGACAGTCGCCGTGCCACCACCGGGATGATGACGGCGGCGGCCACGATGTGCGACACGGCCAGCACGACCTGGGTGGAGGTGGCCGTGTGCGGGGCGACGGCCGGGCCGGCGAGGGACAGCGCGGTGAGCGCGACCGTGGTCACCGTGAAGGTGCGGGCGGGCCGCCTGGCCCAGCGGGCGAGGGCCACCGCGAGGACGATCCCGGCGACCGACCAGAACAGCACGCCGCCCGCGAAACCGCCCACCGGGATCTCCGCGGCCTCCTCGGCCCCGGGACTGGCCGCCTCCATCGGCACCCCGGGACACTTTTTTCGGCTCAGTGGCCGGTGTGCGGACGCGGGCAGCAGGGTGGCGGTGCGCAGCGCCTCGGCCGGTGGGAGGCCGCCGCGGTGTGGAAGCCGCCGCCGATCAGCCGGTCACCGGAGGGGGCGAGGGTGGCGGAACCGCCCCGTGGCGGCGGTGAAGGAGAGGGTGGCCGTACGGGACGCGGCGACCGCGGCCGTCGCGTCGACCACCGGGCCGGCCGTGGCGACGGCGGTGGCCGTGGCGGTGGCCTGAAGGAAATCTGCGGCCGGAGAGAGGGGCGACGCCGGGGTGTCGCGGGTGAGCGAGGTGGTGTCGATGCCGGAGTCTTCGATGTCCAAGGGATGGTCCCAGTGCACGTGGGGGGTGTGCCGGACACACGTGGCCACTGGGTACATTGCGGTGGCGGAGCCCGGCTTCGGGCCCCGCCACCGCATTTCTCACCCGCACGGGCGGGCAGCGCCCCGCCCCGGACCGGCTTCTTCGGTCAGGGCTGCACGCTGCCGGTCGCCGCGGCGCTCGGAGCCTGCGTCGCGGAGCTCCCGAACCGGATGCCCTTGGCCTCCTTGCCGATCGCGCTCAGCAGGATCACTACGGCGAAGGTGGGCACGACGGTCCACGCCATCGCCGCCGGATAACCGTGGTGCTCGGCGACGACCTCCTGGATCGGCAGGTTGAGGGCGGCGATCAGGTTGCCGAGCTGGTAGGTGACGCCGGGGTAGAAACCCCGGATGGAGTCCGGGCTCATCTCGGTCAGATGCGCCGGGATGACTCCCCAGGCCCCCTGCACGCACACCTGCATCAGGAAGGAGGAGAGCATCAGCCAGCCCACGGTGCTGGACAGCACGAAGAACGGCACGATGACGAGGCCCGCACCCGCCGCGATCATGATCGTACGACGGCGGCCCAGCCGCTCGGAGTAGGCGCCGAGCAGCACACCGCCGATGATGGCGCCGATGTTGTAGACCACGGCGATCGCGACCGAGGTGTCGGCGGACAGGTCCAGGCCCTTCTTGACGAAGGTCGGGTAGATGTCCTGGGTGCCGTGGGACATCCAGTTGAAGGCGGTCATCAGCGCCACGAGGTAGACGAAGCGGCGCAGCACCGCCGGGTTCTTGAACACCTGGTACGCGGGGGTGCGGTTGAGCTTGACGCTCTTCTCCCACACCTCGCTCTCCTCCACCCGGCTGCGGACCCACAGCGCGACCAGGGCGGGCAGCAGGCTGAAGGCGAACAGTCCCCGCCAGCCGAAGGCGGGCTCGATGGCGTAGAAGGCCACGGCGGCCAGCAGGTAGCCCATTGAGTAGCCGCTCTGCAGCAGGCCCGACCAGAAGCCGCGCCTGGCGGTCGGGATCTTCTCCATGGCCAGCGCCGCGCCCAGGCCCCACTCGCCGCCCATCCCGATGCCGTACAGCAGGCGCAGCACCAGCAACACGGCGTAGTTCGGGGCGAAGGCGCAGGCGAAACCGACGATCGAGTAGAAGGCGACGTCGACCATGAGCGGGACGCGGCGGCCGCGGCGATCCGCCCACATACCGAAAACGAAAGCACCGATCGGCCGCATCACCAGTGTGGCAGTGGTGAGGAAGGCCATATCGGTGAGGGAAACATGGAGATCGTCGGCTATCTCACTGTAGACGAGTACCACCAGGAAATAGTCAAAGGCGTCCATCACCCAGCCCAAATAGGCGGCGACGAAGGCATTTCTCTGGTCCTTGGTAAGCCCCGCGGCCTGCTCTTTCACGGTGTTCAGCATGACGGCCCTCCCGAAGTCGCAGCCCGAGGTTAGGCTCGGGCGGAGGGGCGGACAACGGGAGGCCGGCAAAGCAATGACCACGATTGCACCAAAAGCCGGAGCGCGTTTTCGGGACCGATCCACGCTCCGGCCGTCGCCGAATTCGCGTAATTCGCCTCAGGGGAGGCGGACGGACTGCTGGTGCCGGAATACGTTGCGCGGGTCCCAGTGCGCCTTCGCGCGTTGCAGGCGCGGGTAGTTGTCCTTGTAGTACAGCGTGTACCAGGGCTGGCCGATACCCGGAGGGTTGAGCGCCGGGTCGCTGAGGTCGGCGTCGGGGTAGTTGATGTAGCAGCCGTCGGTGTTGAAGTGCGGTTCGGGCTTGGCGGGGTCGGGCACGGCCGGGACGCCGCCGGTGTCCTCGTACATGTCGTGGTAGAAGTCGCGTATCCAGGCCAGGTGCGGGCCGGCGATGGCCGGGTCGGCCTGGGCGTCCTGGTAGTCGTACACGCCGTCGTGGTTGGCGTCCTCTCCCCAGGTCCAGTAGCTCTGGTACTGGAGCTTCAGGACGGACGAGCGCTGGGCGACGGCCGTCGCGGCCGGGTCGACGTCGTTGACGCGGCCTCCGTAGGAGTCGACCTGGAGCAGTGCCTGCTCGTTGTCGTAGCCCTCGTCGGTGAGGTGACGGTAGATCACCTCCAGCTGGTGGTCGGTGAAACCCGCGGTGTGGTAGGCGGACTTGTACTTGCCGCACCGGCTCTTGCCGGAATCGTTGAGGTTCTGGGTCGCGGTCAGCCAGGGCAGCCGGGTCGGGATGTAGAGCGTGTCGAGCGGTGGGTTCTCGCCCAGTGCGACGTCCAGCGGGTGCTGCGGGTAGTCGGACTCGGGGGCGATCCAGTCGAGGAAGAGCTTCAGGCGCTCCAGGGAGTCCGCACGGGTGCCGTCGAGCTGTACGGTCAGGCCGACCTTGCCCGCGGTGTGGTTGGTCAGCGCGAGCAGCGTGAACATGTCGCGGTAGTCGAACTCGCGGAGGAAGTCCGGGCCTTCGCCGGTGTGCTCGTACGTGAAGAACTCGCCGTAGCGCCGCACGAGGGAGGCGAACAGGTCCGGATACTCCTCGAACAGGTCCCACTCCCAGGCGACGCTCCTGAGCAGCACCTGGGCGGGCGGCTCCGGTAGGTCGCGGAACCAGTACCGCGTCACCACACCGAAGTTGCCGCCGCCTCCGCCGGTGTGCGCCCACCACAGGTCCCGCAGCGCGGGCTCCGGGGAGTCCTTGCGGGCCACGGTCACCTCGGCGTGGGTCACGTCGCGGACGGTGACCACCTCCACGGCGTACAGGTGGTCGACGGTCAGTCCGTGCAGCCGGGAGAGCAGGCCGTAGCCGCCGCCCGAGATGTGGCCGCCGGCGCCGACGGAGTAGCAGGAGCCGCTGGGCAGGGCGAGGCCGTACCGGCGGTACAGCTGGGTGACGGTGTGCCAGTTGGTCGCGCCGGCCTCGACGCAGTAGGCCTCCATCTCGGGGTCGTAGTAGACCCCGTCCATGGCGCTGACGTCGATGATCACGTCGACGTCGGCGCCGCAGGCGAAGTCCTCGTAGCAGTGCCCGCCGGAGCGGACCGTGATCCGGCGCGGCGGCGACCCGGTGCGGTCCTGTGCGGCGAGGTAGGTGTCCAGGGCGGCGACCACGTCGCGGGTGCCGGTGGCCACCACCACATAGTCGGGAGTGGCGATCCAGCGCTGGTTGAAGCCCCGGCGGAGCGCCTCGTAGCGGGCGTCGCCCGGGCCGACCTCGGTCGGCCCGGCGGAAGCCGGATGAGCGGGCGTGGTGGACATAGCGGCACCTCCACGGCAGATGACCAGCAGTGATCACTGGAAGTTACCGCTCTGACCACTCCCGTGACTCCGCCAACCGGGTGACGGGCGCGGGCGCGAAGGAGCAGTGCGGCACCGGTGCCGGCCGCCGGGGCACGCCCGCACGGAGTCCGGTCAGTGTGATGCGGACGTCGGACAAAGCCAGATGCCGAACGACGAGGTTCCCTCTTCGGCGCCGCGGCAGGCGCCCCTCGCGGCGCCCATCGCGGCCGGACGCGTCCCCGCCGGCTGCTCCGCGAGGTCGTCCGAGACAGCCGCTCACCCGAACCCCCTTGCCGACAACCGAGCACACACCTACGCTGCGTTTGTGCCGCTAATAAACAAAAACCGAACGCACAACGCCGTGCCGGACAGCGCACTCACCCCACTCCGCATCGCCCTCACTGTCTTCTTCGCCCTCGACGGCTTCATCTTCGCCGGCTGGGTCGTCCGCATCCCCGCCGTCAAGGAACAGACCGGCGCCTCCGCCAGCGCCCTCGGCCTCGCCCTCCTCGGCGTCTCCGCCGGAGCGGTCGTCACGATGATGCTCACCGGCCGCCTCTGCCGCCGTTACGGCAGCCACCCGGTGACGGTGATCTGCGGCATCCTGCTCTCCCTCAGCGTCGCCCTGCCCCCGCTCACCCACTCCGCCATGGCGCTCGGCGCCGTACTGCTGCTCTTCGGCGCCGCGTACGGCGGGATAAACGTCGCTTTCAACAGCGCGGCGGTCGATCTCGTGAACGCGTTGCGGCGGCCCGTCATGCCCAGCTTTCACGCCGCCTTCAGCCTCGGCGGCATGATCGGCGCCGGGCTCGGCGGGTTGCTCGCCGGTTCCCTGTCCCCCACTCGGCATCTGCTCGGACTCACCCTGGTCGGCCTGCTCGTGACCGCCCTTGCGGGCCGCGTCCTGCTGCGCCACAACTCCCCGACGCCCAGCGGCGAAGCACGGCACGAGAAGCCATCCCCCCGTCGCCCGGACACCCGCACCCGCGGCCTCGTCATCACCTTCGGCCTGATCGCCCTGTGCACCGCCTACGGCGAGGGAGCCCTGGCCGACTGGAGCGCCCTGCACCTGGAGTACGACCTCGACGCCGCGGCCGGGGTCGCGGCGGCCGGCTACTCCTGCTTCGCGCTCGCCATGACCATCGGCCGCCTGACCGGCACCAGGCTGCTCGAAAGGCTGGGCCAGACTCGCACTCTGGTCGGCGGCGGCACCACCGCAGCGATCGGCATGCTGCTCGGCGCACTCGCCCCCTCCGTCTGGGCGGCGCTCCTGGGCTTCGCCATCACCGGGATCGGTCTCGCCAACCTCTTCCCCGTCGCTGTCGAACGCGCCGGCACGCTGGCCGGACCCGACGGAGTCGCGATCGCGTCGACCCTCGGCTACGGCGGCATGCTCCTGGGACCACCCGCCATCGGGTTCATGGCCGACTGGTTCTCCCTCCCCACCGCCCTCACCAGCGTGGCCGCACTCGCCGCCACAGCCGCGGTGATCGCTCTGCTGACCCGAGGTGCGACAACCACCAGCTAGGTCCTGTCTGGAGTTCGGATCACGAGTGTGGTGCGATGCTGCGGAGCCAGAGCATCGCACCACACAGGTGCAGTCCGGCCTCG
>NZ_JACTVI010000110.1 GCF_014495685.1 Streptomyces sp. TRM68367
CGGATACGGCGACGCTCCGCGTCGCCACCATCAGATTCGCTTCACCACCGGCCTGAAGGCCGATGCACTGCGAATGAATCCCGGTAGCGCAGCACACCGGCCGCCATCACCAGCGCGCCCGCCTGGAGCACGCCGCGCCCGAAGCGCGGGACGAGCTTTGCGCCGACAGCCCGAGACGTTCACGCCCTTGCCGCCGGGGTCCATGGGCTCGCCGGTGGCGCGGGCGAGGACGAACCAGCGCGCCGGTCGCCTGCGGCGGGCTGAGCCTGATCGATGTCCTGAAGTCAGCTCGAAGAACCGTATTAGGTCAGATCATGTCCTACTTACGGGGCATGCTCGAAGACATGACGACAGACACTCCGGCCCGGCTCCTTCAGCTCCTCTCCCTGCTCCAGACGCCGCGCGAGTGGCCCGGCGGTGAGCTCGCCGAGCGGCTGGGGGTGTCGCGGCGTACGGTGCGGCGGGATGTGGACCGGCTGCGTGAGCTGGGTTATCCCGTGCAGGCGAGCAAGGGGGCGGACGGCGGGTACCGGCTGATCGCCGGGAAGGCGATGCCGCCGCTGGTGCTGGACGACGAGGAGGCGGTGGCGATCGCCGTCGGGCTGCGGGCGGGGGCCGGGCATGCCGTCGAGGGGGTGGACGAGGCGTCGGTGCGGGCGCTGGCCAAGCTGGAGCAGGTGCTGCCGGGGCGGTTGCGGCACCGGGTCTCCGTGTTGCAGGCCGCGACGACGCCGCTGACCAGTGGGGACGGGGCGAGTATCGCGCCGGAGACGCTGACCGTGATGGCCTCGGCTGTGGCCGGGCGGGAGCGGTTGCGGTTCGCGTACCGAGCGGCGGACGGGACGGAGTCGCGGCGGCTGACCGAGCCGTATCGGCTGGTGTCCACGGGGCAGCGGTGGTACCTGGTCGCCTACGACCTCGATCGGGGTGACTGGCGGACGTTCCGGGTGGACCGGGTGAGTGAGCCGTTCGCCACCGGGGCGCGGTTCGCTCCGCGGGAGATGCCGACGGGGAGTGCGGCGGAGTATCTGCGGCAGTCGATGTGGGGGCGGCAGGTGACGTACGACGTTTCCGTCAGCTTTGCCGCGCCGGCCGAGCAGGTTGCCGTTGAGCTGCCGGGCTGGCTGGGTGCGCCGGAGCCGGTGGATGCCGGTTCCTGCCGGGTGCGGGCCACGGTGGGGGATGCGCTGGACTGGCTGGCGTTCCGGCTGGCCGTGCTGGGGTTCGAGTTCACAGTGGAGGGGCCGGAGGAACTGGTGCGGTGCGTACGGGAGTTGGGGGCGCGGCTGAGTCGGGCGGCGGGGTGAGGGTGGGGTACGGGAGGCGGGGTACGGCGTTGGCTGGGTGACTGTCGGTTGGTGCTGGCCGGGGGTTGGATACGCAGCCCGGCGCTGACGGGTACCGCCCGCGCCCACCCGTGCCGCCCTGGGGGTACCTCAGGCCCTTAATTTAAGGGGTCCTTGCACCGCGGGCACGCATGCCCGCGGCCTGACGGCATGGCCGGGCACCGTGTCGGCCGCCGCGGCACGCGAGCGCGGGCTTGCGGATGCGGTTCGCGTCGTCGCCGGCTGCCGCGGCACCCGAGCGCGCGCCTGCGGACAAGGTTGCCCACCGTCACAGGCCGCCGCAGCACCCGAGCGCGCGCCTGCGGACAAGGTTGCCCACCGTCACCGGCTGCCGCGGCTTACGCGAGCGCGGGCCTGCGGATGCGGTTCGCGTCGTCGTCGGCTGCGGGTGGTATGGGTGCGGCACGCGTGCCCGCGGCTGGACGGCTCGGCGGGCTGCCGTCGTTGGGCGCGGCTTGTGGAGGCGGTTGCGCGCCCGTCGTCGGCTGCGGGTGGGTGCGGTGCCGCGCCGTGAGGGCGCGGCTTGCGGCATGGCCTGAGGAGCCATCAAGCGTCCCCCCACGGAAAACCCCGCAGCGCCTCCAGGTTGCGCAAGGCCAGTGTGGCGGGGCCGGTGTCGTCTTCCGCGGGGGCGTCGACGGAGGCCCAGGTCGTTATCGCTACGCGCACCGCGGCACTGACCACGGCGGCTGCGAAGGTGGGGGCGGCAACGCTGTCGGCGGGCTTCGGCAGCCGTTGCGCCAGTGCCTCCGCCAGGGTGCGTTCCGAGGTCTGGCAGACCTCGGCCCAGACTCGGCGCACCGCCGGGCTCGTGTCGGTGAGGCGGATCAGGGTGCGGATCCAGTGCCAGGACTCCTTCGAGACCGCGGCGCCGGGGGTGAGGGTGTGGCGTACCGCGTGTTCCAGGGCCTGCGGGACGGACAGGTCGGGTGGGGCGTCGCGGACAGCCTGGATCCAGCGGTCGGCGCCGGCCGCGTAGAGGGGGGCGACCGCCTCCTCCTTGGTGGCGAAATAGCGGTAGAAGGTGCGCGGTGCGATGCCGGCGGCGCGGGCGATGTCCTCGGCGCGGGTGGCGCGCAGGCCGTGCCGTACGAAGAGTCCGGCGGCCGCCCGGGCGATCGCCATCCGGGTCTCGGCCTTCCGGCGCTCGGTCAGGGAGCCGTGGGAGTCGGGTATGGGGGTGGCGCTGCTCACGTTCGGCAGGCTATGCCCATGTGGCAGAATCTGCCATCTGGCGGGCAGCCCCGGTGTTCAGGTCCGGGGCGGCCCGCCCTTCAGAGACACTCCAGGCAGACCGACTCCGGCAGACGCACTCCCGGCAAGCTCCGGGCAGACGAAAAGGAGCCGGGCTCCGGCACCCCGGGGGGAAGGGGCACCGAAGCCCGACTCTGGAAGGTCCCGGCGCCGGGGGGGGTGTGCGTCGGGACGTGGCTGTGGTGGGTCGGCGGGTCAAGAAGTCCAGCGGCTCGGCAGTCGGAAGTCACGCTCCCGCGCCCCGAACTCCTGGGCCTTGAATGCTTGTTCCCGGACCCGGCCGATTGAAGCGGCGTTACATGGCCATGTTTGCGCGGTCTTTCGCCACCCGGCGTACGCGGCACCACCGTCGTACGCCACCGGGCGTGTCCCGAGCCGTACGCGCCGTCGTCGCGTACGGCCGGTCCCTTACGCCGCCGCCTCGAAGCCGGTGTCGCGGGCCAGCTTCTTCAGCTCCAGCAGCGCGTGCTTCTCGATCTGGCGGATGCGCTCGCGCGTCAGGCCGTGCTCCTTGCCGACCTCGGTGAGCGTGCGCTCCCGGCCGTCCTCGATGCCGTACCGCATCTTGATGATGGAGGCCGTGCGCGGGTCGAGGCGGCCGATGAGGTCGTCGAGCCCCTCGCTGCGCAACAGCGTCAGCACCGACTGCTCCGGCGACACCGCGGAGGTGTCCTCCAGGAGGTCGCCGAACTGGGTCTCGCCCTCGTCATCCACCGACATGTTCAGCGAGACCGGGTCGCGGGCCCAGTCGAGCACGTCGGTGACCCGCTCCGGCGTCGAGCCGAGCTCGGCGGCGATCTCCGCCGGCTCCGGGTCCCGGCCGTGCTCACGGTTGAACTCGCGCTGCACGCGCCGGATCCGGCCCAGCTCCTCCACCAGGTGGACGGGCAGCCGGATGGTGCGGGACTGGTCGGCTATCGAGCGGGTGATCGCCTGACGGATCCACCAGGTGGCGTACGTGGAGAACTTGAAGCCCTTGCGGTAGTCGAACTTCTCGACCGCGCGCACCAGGCCGGCGTTGCCCTCCTGGATCAGGTCGAGCAGCGGCAGACCGCTGCGGGGGTAGCGGCGGGCGACCGCGACGACCAGGCGGAGGTTGGAGCGGATGAAGATGTCCTTGGCTCGCTCCCCTTCGGCGACCAGGGCCTCCAGCTCCTCGCGGGTGGGGGCCGCCTTCGACGACCCACCCGCGCCGGCGGATAGCGTCACAGTCCCGTCGAGGACCTGTCGCGCGAACACACCCGCCTCGACGATCTGGGACAGCTCGACCTCCTTTGCGGCGTCGAGCAGCGGTGTACGCGCGATCTCGTCGAGATACATGCCGACCAGATCGCGGTCGGCGATCTCGCCGCCATGGGCGCGAACACTGCTTGCCGCATCGGCCGTCTCGCCGGTGGCGGACTGACGACGGGCGACGGCACGGGTTGCCATGCGTGCTCCCTTGCGATGGTGAGGTCAGCGGGTGGTCCTTCAGACGCCCGGCACTCTCTTCAGGTCCCTCCCGGACTCTTGTCGAGTGCCCTGCATCCGATGGAAACAACGACTGGAATCAGGACAGAATTCCCAACCCGCCCTCCAATTTTTCTGATCTTGCAGTACCCTGTCGGCCGCACCAGGAGGCGTGATGCCGCCGGAGCGTACAGAGGTCCAGGTCAGGCCGGGAGTCGAGGCTGACCTCGAGGCCCTCACGGACATCTGCAACCACTACGTACGTGAGACGGCGATCACGTTCGATACCGCGATCTTCACTCCGCGGGAGCACCGCCCTTGGCTGCTCTCCCACCCTGAAGACGGCCCGTACCGGCTGATGGTTGCCACAGACGACGATTCACAGCGAATCGTGGGCTACGCCACATCCAGCCCGTTCCGCCCCAAGCCCGCGCACGTCCCGCGGGTCAGCCGAACTGCACCGACCGCTTCGCCAGCCCGCCCCAGAACCCGTCGATCACCGACTGCTGCGCGGCGAGTTCGCCGGTCTCGTCCGCGGCGCCCATGGTCACGAACAGGGGCGCGAAGTGCTCGGTGCGCGGGTGGGCGAGCTGCCCGGCCGGGGCCCTGCGGGTGAAGTCGAGCAGCGCGTCCACGTCACCGGCCTCCAGGGCACGCCGGCCCCAGTCGTCGAACTCCGCCGACCACGCGGGTATGCCACCCTGCCGCAGCGCGGCGAGGTTGTGGGTGAAGAAGCCGGAGCCGACGATCAGCACGCCCAAGTCGCGCAGGGGCGCCAGGCGGCGGCCGATGTCCATCAGCTTCACCGGATCGAGCGTCGGCATGGAGACCTGGAGGACGGGGATGTCGGCTTCGGGGTACATCTCGACGAGCGGGACGTAGGCGCCGTGGTCGAGGCCGCGGTCCGGGATGTCCTGCACGGGGATGCCCGGCGCGCGCAGCAGCTTCCGTACGGACTCGGCGAGTGCGGGTGCGCCGGGGGCGTCGTAGGTCACCTGGTAGTAGTGCTCGGGGAAGCCCCAGAAGTCGTAGACCAGCGGCACCGGCTCGGTGGCGCCGAGGGCGAGCGGGGCCTCCTCCCAGTGGGCGGAGATCATGAGGATCGCCGTGGGGCGGGGCAGGTTTGCGGACCAGGCGGCCAGTTCGCCGGGCCAGACGGGGTCGTCCGCGAGAGGAGGGGCACCGTGGCTGAGGTAGAGGGCGGGCATGCGCTCCTGCGTTGCGGCGGACATGGGGGCGGTCCCTTCACGAGATCGAGACGCTTGAATCCTCAAGCTACGTCCTCAAAGAATATGCCAAACTTGTTTAATTTTCAATAAGGGTTCCTTTAGAGTGGGATACATGAATACGGCATCCGCTTCCTCACCCGCTGACGAGCCCCGCTGGCTCACCGGCGAGGAGCAGTGCGTCTGGCGCTCGTTCATCGAGGCCAGCACACTCCTCGACGACCACCTCGACCGCCAGCTCCAGCGTGACTCCGGCATGCCGCACGTCTACTACGTCCTCCTCGTCAGGCTCACCGAGGCTCCCCGGCGGCGGCTGCGCATGACCGAGCTGGCGATGGGCATGAAGATCACCCGCTCCCGGCTCTCGCACGCCGTCGCGCGGCTGGAGAAGAACGGCTGGGTGCGCCGTGAGGACTGCCCCTCCGACAAGCGGGGCCAGTTCGCGGTGCTGACGGACGAGGGCTTCGAGGCGCTGCGGCGGGCCGCGCCGGGGCATGTCGAGGCGGTGCGCCAGGCCGTGTTCGACCGGCTGACCCCTCAGCAGCAGAAGTCCCTCGGCGAGATCATGCGGATCGTCGCCGAGGGACTCCAGCCCAGCGAAGCGGGTGCGGACCTGCCCTGGCTCCGCTGAGCGCCGCTCACGCCCAGGGAGCCGGGACAGGTCCCGGACCGTACGGACGAGGCGTCCCCTTCCTCGTACGTACGGAAGACCCGAAGGGGTACGACCGGACAGCCGCGGCCGGTCAGTGCAGGGCGACCGGAACCGCCGCCTCCGTCTCAGTCTCCTCGCCCTCGGCGGAGGCCGCGACCGCAGCGCCGCCCGGGCTGCCGGCGTTGACGAAGGTCAGGGCGATGACCGCGGCCACGACCAGGATGCCGACGGCGAACCAGATCGCGTGGGTGTAGCCGTGCACCATGCCCTCCAGCTGGACCAGCTGCTGCTGCGACCGGCCGGCGGCGGAGGCGATGTGGTCGGTGATGTACGCCGTCGTCGCCGAGGCGGCGATCGTGTTCAGCAGCGCCGTTCCGATCGCGCCGCCCACCTGCTGCGAGGTGTTGACCATCGCGGAGGCGACACCGGCGTCCCGCGGCTCGACGCCCTGCGTGGCCAGGGACATGGCCGGCATGAACGCCGTACCCATGCCGAGACCGAGCAGCAGCATCGACGGCAGCACCAGTGAGGTGTACGACGAGCCGATCTCCATCTGGGTCAGCAGTGCCAGGCCGAGCGCGGCGACCAGGAAGCCGGGACCCATCAGCAGCCGCGCCGGGACGCGGGTCATCAGACGGGTGCCGATCTGGGTCGAGCCGACCATCATGCCGGCGACCATCGGCAGGAAGGCGAAGCCGGTCCTGATCGGCGAGTACCCCTGGACGATCTGCAGGTAGTAGGTCAGGAACAGGAACGTGCCGAACATCCCGATGATCGCGAGACCGAGCGAGAGGTAGATGCCGCCGCGGTTGCGGTCGGTGACCACGCGCAGGGGCAGCAGCGGGGCCTTCACCCTGGCCTCGGTGGCGATGAAGGCGATCAGCAGGACCGCGGAGGCGACGAACATCGCCACGGTCACCGAGTCGCCCCAGCCGTGGGACTCGGCGCGGGTGAAGCCGTAGACGAGCGAGACCAGGCCGAGCGTGGACAGGACGACACCCGGGATGTCGAGCGGGGAGCGGTTGCGGCTGCCGCCCGGCTCACGGATGACGAAGTAGGCGCCGGCCGCCGCGACGAGCGCGAACGGGATGTTGACGAAGAACGTCCAGCGCCAGTCCAGGTACTCGGTCAGCACGCCGCCGAGGATGAAACCGACGGCGGCGCCGCCACCGGCGATCGCGCCGTAGACGCCGAACGCCTTGGCGCGCTCCTTGGCATCCGTGAACATCACGGCGAGCAGGGAGAGCGCGGCGGGCGCGAGGAGCGCGCCGAAGGCACCCTGGAGGGCGCGGGCGCCGAACATCATGGCCTCGTTGGTGGCCGCGCCGCCCAGTGCGGAGGCGGCGGCGAAGCCGGCCAGGCCCACGACGAAGGCGCGCTTGCGGCCCCACAGGTCGGATATGCGCCCGCCGAACAGCAGCAGACCGCCGAAGGCGAGGGCGTAGGCCGTGACGACCCACTGGCGGTTGCCGTCCGAGATGCCCAGGTCCTGCTGGGCGGAGGGCAGCGCGATGTTCACGATGGTGGCGTCGAGGACGACCATCAGCTGGGCCAGCGCGATGAAGACGAGCGCTTTCCAGCGTCCTGGGTCCGGGGCGTTCTCGCGGACGCCGGGGGCCTTTGAGGCTGTTTCAGACATGGAGGTACCCACTTCGGGACTTCGGTACGGAAAAAGTGTCGTGAAGGGACGGTTCGGCTATGGGGACGGCCGTGGAAACCGTCGTCTGTTCAGACGGGTTGGCAGGCGCGGAACTTATCGCTGTTCAGCTCAGGACTGGCGCAGATCCTCCAGGGTCGCGGCCGCACCCGGCAGGGCGGAACGGGCCGGGGCCCGCAGTCCGTCCAGGAACAGCTGCAGATGGCGGTGGACAAAGCGGTCGACGCTCAGGCACTGCGTGCCCGCCGGGGGCCGGCTGAGCTGGGCCACGGCGACCATGACGTCGCCGACGCCCACGTCCTCGCGCAGCTGCCCGGCCGCCCTGGCGCGCTCCATGATCCCGCCGACGAGCTCCTCGCTCCGCAGGCGCGCGGCCTCCAGGTCCTGGTGCTGCTTGTCGAAGGTGCTGGAGACCATCGGGCACAGCGCGCTGATCCGCTCGTCGGCGGCGGCGTGCACGAAGCGCTCCAGAGCCTCGAAGGCGTCGCCGGTCTCGGCGAGCGCGCGCTCGGCCGCCTCCGACGTACGGTCCATGACGGAGCAGACGACCTCGCGGACCAGGGCGTCGCGGTCCGGGAAGTTGCGGTACACCGTGGCGTTGCCGACGCCGGCCCGGCGGGCGATCTCGTCGAGCGGCACCTCGGGGCCGTGCTCGACGAACATCTCCCGGGCGGCGGTGACGATCCGCTCCCGGTTGCGCAGAGCGTCGGCGCGCGGCCGGGCAACCTTGCGCTGCGCGGGGGTGGCGGTCTGCACGGTGCGCTCCTCGTCTGTAAGGCTTGTTCACGGTGTCTGTCGATCCGGGGACGGTCTCCCCGTTTCGCGCGGACACAGGTCCAAACGGGGAGACGATCCCCGGTTATTTCCCGCCTCCCAGGAATCTCCTGTGATCTGAGTCACATCACCTACCGGCGAGAAACCCACGATCGGTCTCCTCCAGCGCGCGTCCACGCACCGCGCGACACAGGGTGATCGCAAGGGTGCAGCCGGGCACCGGCGGCTGCCGTGGAGCGAAAGGCCCTGCATGCCGCCGCAGCCGACCGCCTGCCGGAGCCGGATACGGACGCGCCGCGTGGCCGCGCTGGCGTCCGTGACCGCTCTGACCCTCGCCGTCAGCACCTCGGCCGGCACCGGCCACCTCGCGCCGGGCGGCCCCACGACGGCCGGAGCGGGACCGATCACCCTGACCCGCTCCTCCGCGCACGGCCCCTGCCTGATCAGCGGCGCCCGTGAGGTCCAGATGTCCGAGGGCATCCCCACGCCCGACGGCTACGCCCGCTCCACCGGCACCGTCCGCGCGCTGACCGTGATGGTCGACTTCTCCGACACACCCGGCGAGGGCGACGCGCAGGGCCGCTTCCGGGAGTTCTTCCCGCAGACCCGGGAGTGGTTCCGCACCAGCTCCTACGGCCGCCTCGACTACCGCCCCGAGACCCCGGTCCCCGGCTGGCTGCGCATGCCGAAGCCGTTCCGGGCGTACGGCATAGAGCGCGGCGCACCGTTCGAACCCGGCTACCGGAAGCTGGTCCAGGACATCGTGGCGGCGGCCGACCCCAAGGTGGACTTCCGGAGGTACGACCTGCTGAACGTCCTGGTGACCCCGAACGCCGGCCCGTCGGCCCTGGACACGGTCCTGTCCGTCACCTTCGCCGGCAACGCGGAGGCGCCCGTGGCGGACGGCGTCCCGGTGGCCAACGCCTCCTTCGTCTACTCCCGCCAGGACGACGGCTCCGGCTCCTACGGCAGGACCGGTTACCGCGTCCTGCCGCACGAGAACGGCCATGTCTTCGGGCTGCCCGACCTGTACACCCAGGAGGGCGGGGGCGCGGTCGGGCACTGGGACATCATGAGCGAGGACTGGGGGGCCAACAACGACCTGCTCGCCTGGCACAAGTGGAAGCTGGGCTGGCTGGACGCCGGGCAGGTGCACTGCGCGGCGTCGCCGGGCACGAGGGAGTTCACGCTGACGCCGCTGGCCCGGGCGGGCGGCTCGAAGCTGGTGTTCGTCCCGCTGGACCGCAGGACGGGGTACGCCGTCGAGCTGCGCACCCGCGCGGGCAACGACGAGGCCGTGTGCCGGCCGGGGGTGCTGATCTACCGGGTCGACGCGGACGTGGACACCGGGATGGGGCCGATACGGGTGTACGACTCCCGCCGGGACAGCGGGGGTTGCACCCGTACGCCGAACGTTCACGCGGAACTCTCGGACGCGGCGTTCACGCCCGGCGAGACGTTCCGGGATCCGCGCCGGGGGGTCGTGATCTCGGTGGCCGGGGCGGATCTGGCAGGGGATCACCGGGTGCGGGTGACGCGGCGGTAGTACGGGGTTCGGGGCCGGCGTTGACCGGGTGACCGTCGGTTGGTGTGGGCCGGGGGTGGGCCGCCTTAAGGCACTGGGGGAGGCACGCATGCCCGCGGCTACGACGGCTGCGCGGGCCCGCGGCTACGACAGCTTCAGCCGCCGCCCGGGCGGGCGCCGCGCTGGGGCCCCTGCTCGGAGAGCTTGGGGCGAGGCACGACTGACCGCGGCTTGCGGTGTGGCGGGGTTTGGCGTCTCCGCGTGCGGGTGGCTTGTCGGTGGGCCGCCGTTCCCGCGATTACCGTAGGTCTCCCCCGATCGCCCGACCGGAGAGCCGATGCCCGCGAACTCCATGAACGACGCCGTCGAGGGCGCCGTGCCGGCCGAGGCGGTCACGCCGTTGATCCGTGGGGTCGGGGTGCTGCGGCGGCTGACCGAGGCGGGCGGGACGCTCAGTCCGAGCGCGCTGGAGCGGGCGACGGGCCTGGCCCGTTCGACGGTGGACCGGATCACGGCCACGCTCGCGCGCATGGGGTACGTCCGCCTGGACGGCCGGGACGTGGTCCTGGCGCCCCGGCTGATGGAGCTCGGCAACGCCTATCTGGCCGCCCTGCGCCTGCCCCGGCTGCTGGCCCCGCACGCGGACGCCCTCGCCGACGAGCTGGACGAGTCCGTGTCGCTGGCCGTCGGTGACCGGGATGGCATCCGCTTCATCCACCAGGCGACCCGCCGCCGCGCGATGTCCCTCAGCTTCCGCATCGGCGACCTGCTCCCGGCCGAACGCACCGCACCCGGCCCGCTGTTCGCGACGGAGTGGACGGAGCAGGCCTGGCAGCGCTGGCGGACCCGCCGGGCGGCCGACCCGCAGGACCGGTGCTTCCCCGCCGTACCACCGCGCGACGGCGCCGCAGGCGGCACGGCCGCCGAGGAGGACTTCGTACGGCGCACCGCGCACGCCGCTGCGCACGGCTGGGCGTTGGACGACCAGCTGATCGAACCCGGCCTGGTCGCGGTGTCCGTCCCCGTACGGGACCCGCGTACGGGCCGGATCGCCTGCGTGGCGAGCGTGGTGAGCCACACCAGCCGGCACTCGGCGGACGGCCTGCGCGAGGCACTGCGCCCCCGCCTGCTGTCGGCCGTGGCGGCGATGGAGCGCACCCTGCACGAGGCCCCGCCGGCACCCGGGGCGCCGCCCTCGGGGCTCGCGGTGTGGACCGGCGCGTCGAAGCAGGAGCTGGGCCGGGACTTCGTGGAGTCCCTGGCCCGCGGACTCACCGTGCTGACGGCGTTCGGCGAGGGCCGGGCGGAGCTGACCCTGACCGAGGTGGCCAGGGCGACCGGCCTGGCGCGGGCCACGGCACGGCGGGCGCTGCTCACCTACGAGCACCTGGGCCTGGTGACCACCCCCGGCGACCCGCGCCGGTTCGTCCTGACCCCGAGGGTGCTGTCCCTGGGGTTCCCGCCGCTGTCGCGCACGTCGCTGCCGCGGATCGCCCAGCCGCACCTGGCGGCGCTGTCGGACCGCGTGCACGAGTCGGCGGCGCTGGCGGTGCTGACGCCCGCGGGCGACGAGATCCAGTACACGGCCGCGGCGGCCACCGGCCGCGTGATGAGCGTGAACTTCACCGCGGGCACCCGGCTCCCAGCCCACGCCACTTCCCTGGGCCGGGTGCTGCTGGCGGACACTCCGGGTGGTCGTTACGACGACGTCCGCGCCCAGGGTTACGCCCTGGTCGACGAGGAGCTGGAGGAGGGCCTGCGCGCGATCGCGGTCCCGGTGCGCGACCGGGCGGGCCGGGTGGTCGCGGCGGCGAACGTGGCGATGCACGCCGCCAGGCACACGGTCGGGGTTTGCGTGGAGCGGATCCTTCCCGAGCTGGCGGAGACGGCCGTCCGTATCGAGGCGGACCTCCACGTGGCGAGCCGCTTCGCGCGGGTGGCGCCGGTCTGACCGGTCATCCGGAGACGGCGGCCCCCAGCAGCGCGAGCCGCGCAGACCCCGAGGTTCACCGCCCGGTAGTGCAGGAAGATCGCGGCGAACTCGCGGATGGTCGCGCTGGGCCAGAAGTAGGCGGCGGTGGGCGAGCCGATGACATGGCCGTCGACGCCGAGGGCCGCCTCGGCGGCGGTCATCCCGGCGGTGCGGCCCGGGGTGGCGCTTCGCCCGGGTTGAGGTCGGCGATCCGCCGCATGGCGAGTCCCGGCAGGCAGGCGACCTTGCAACCCGCATCCCGGGCGACGGTCAGGGGCAGGGCGCCGATCGAAGCCGGCTGGTCCACGATCACCAGCACGGTGCCGAACTTCGCGGTCGGCTGGTCGATCACGGCCCCGGTTTCGGCTCGCTGTCTCAACGGCACCCCTCGGGCCGGTGACACCACCCCCTAGGTCATGCGTTCGACAGGGGGACGGTGGACGAACTTCGGCACGCCAGGAACATCAGGTGGTGGGGAGGTTCTGCTCGGCCCAGATCGTCTTGCCGGTGTACGTCTGGCGGGTGCCCCAGCCCTGCGTGAGCTGGGCGACCAGGAGGAGGCCGCGGCCGCCTTCGTCGAACGTGCGGGCCCGGCGCAGGTGGGGGGCGGTGTTGCTGGCGTCGGAGACCTCGCAGATGAGGTTGCGGTCGCGGATCAGCCGGAGCTGGATGGGTGCGCCGCCGTAGCGGATGGCGTTCGTGACCAGCTCACTGACGACCAGTTCGGTGACGAACGCCGCCTCGTCCAGGCCCCAGGCGGCCAGCTGCCGGCAGGCGTTCTTACGGGCCTCGGAGACCGCGGCGGGGTCGGCCGGCACGTCCCAGGTGGCGACATGGGCCGCGTCCAAGGCGCGGGTGCGGGCGATCAGCAGCGCCACGTCGTCGGTGGGGCGGGTCGGCAGAAGCGCCCGGAGCACGGTGTCACAGGTGCTCTCCAAGGACGGGTCCGGCCGGGCCAGCACCGCGCGCAGTGCGTCGAGGCCTTCGTCGATGTCCCTGCCCCGGACCTCGATGAGGCCGTCGGTGTACAGCGCGAGGAGACTTCCCTCCGGCAGCTCCATCTCGGTGGCTTCGAAGGGCAGGCCGCCCAGCCCCAGCGGCGGGCCCGCGGGGACGTCGATGAACTCCACGGCGCCGTCCGGGGTCGCCAGCACGGGTACGAGGTGGCCCGCGCGAGCCAGGATGCACCGCCGGGAGACCGGGTCGTAGACGGCGTACAGGCAGGTGGCGCCGATGTCGCCGGCGGGGCCGGAAGCGCTGTCGGCCTCGGCGGACAGGCGGTTGACGACGTCGTCCAGGTGGGTCAGCAGTTCGTCGGGCGGGAGATCGACATCGGCCAGGGTGCGTACGGCGGTGCGCAGTCGTCCCATGGTGGCCGAGGCCTGGACGCCGTGGCCGACGACGTCGCCGACGACGAGGGCGACCCTGGCGCCGGACAGCGGGATCACGTCGAACCAGTCGCCGCCGACGCCGGTCTGGGCGCTGGCAGGCAGGTAGCGGGAGGCGACCTCCACGGCGGCCTGCGGGGGCAGCCGCTGCGGCAGGAGACTGGCCTGCAGGGTGAGGGAGGTGCGGCGCTCGCGGGTGTAGCGGCGGGCGTTGTCGATGCACACGGCCGCCCTGGCGGTGATCTCCTCGCCCAGGAGCAGATCATCCTGCTCGAAGGGCTCCGGGCGCCGATGGCGGGAGAACGTGGCAACGCCGAGGGTGATGCCGCGGGCGCGCATCGGCACGGCCAGCACCGAGTGGAAGCCGTACCGTCGTACCCGCTCGGCCCGGTCCGGGGCCTGGAAAGCCCACTGGGCTATCCCGGAGGTGGTCACCTTGCGGATCAGCGGCCGACCGGTGGTCAGGCACTCGGCCGCGGGCGACTCGTCCGGATAGGCGGCCACCGTTCCACGCTGGACCACGACCTCGGGGCAGCCCTCCAGGACGGACTGGTAGGCGACGCGGCGCAGCAGGACCGGGCCGGGCGGCGAGCCGGCGCGTGGGTCGTCCCCGCCTTCGATGGCGGGGAGCAGGTCGACGGTGACGAAGTCCGCGAGACGGGGGATGGACACGTCGGCGAGTTCCTGCGCGGTGCGGGCGAGGTCCAGGGTGCTGCCGATACGGACGCTGGCGTCGTTGAGCAGGGCCAGACGCTCCCGGGCCAGGTGCTCCGCGGTCATGTCGTGGGCGGAAAGGAGCACCCCCCGCACCGTTCCTTCGGCATCCCGGACAGGAGTCAGCGACGTCGTCCAGAAGCTCTCGCGCTCATGGCCCGCCAGGCGCAGGGCCAGCTGTATGTGCTGCTGTTCGCCGGTCTCCAGCGCCCCCCGCATGCATTGTTCGGTCCGGTCGCTCTGCGGATCGACCACGATCTCCGATACGCGCAGTCCCTGCATCGCCTTCTCTGGCAGGCCGATCACACGTTCCATGTTCGCGTTCGCCCGCCACAGCCGCAGGCCGTTGTCGTAGAGCGCCGTCGTATCCGGGGACTGGGTGAACGCCAGCATGACCAGCGTGTCGTCCTGGGAGGGCGCCGGCGGACGGGCCAGGGGGCAGACCAGGAACCACGCACCGTCCGAGTCGCCCTCGCTGTCCGGCTCCCGGTGGTGGGCCAGCAGGTTCAGTGTGAGGCGACGGCCGTCCCGGTGCAGCAGCGTCGCCGTCCCGTTCCACCTCGGCAGCGTCTTCAGGGACCGCAGGAGCTCGGCAGGCGGCTCCCCGGAGAGCAGCGCGGCCGCGTCCCGGCCGACGACCTCAGCGGGCCGGTAGCCCAGCAGGCGCTGCGCCCCCTCGCTCCATCCAGTCACGATGCCGCGCGAATCCACGGTGGCTCTGGCCGTGGCCGCCTCGTCGACGGGATCCGCCGGTCGCGCCGGCCGGTCGTCTCCGGCGGTTTCGGATAGCGTCATCGCGCTCATCCCGCCTTCGCCTCGGTCCTTCCACCATGGGTCGCGGCCCGGCCAGGAGCAACCGATGACCGGAGCCGTGTGACACCTATGCTTAATAGGGAGATATAAGCAAAGAAACTATGAAAGAAGCCGTGAAGGAAGCTAGATGCACTGATTGGGGGGAGAAACGATTATCAGGAGATGGAGGGTTGTTCCATGGGTTCCACTGGCGAGGGGACATGGCCTGACCCGGCCGAGTGGACCGGGAAGATCTACAGCGGTGGCTGGCGGCAGTCCGAGGGCGGCACCCAACAGGTCAGCGAACCGGCCACGGGACAACAGCTGGCGGAGGTGGGTGTGGCGGCGGCTTCGGATGTCGCCCGGGCCGGAGCCATGGCCGCCCGGGCTCAGCGGGCCTGGGCCGAGGTGGCTCCACACAAGCGCGCCGAGGTCCTGCTCGGCGCCTCCCGGGCGCTGCGCGACCACAGCGGGGCCATTCGCGAGTGGATCGTCAGGGAGTCCGGAGGCGTCCCGGCGAAGGGCGACTACGAGATCGCGGCCGGGCGCAGTCAGCTGGCGCAGGCCGCCGGGCTCGCATCGCTGCCCCACGGCGAGATCCTGACCCCGCCGGTACCCGGCCAGGCCAGTTACGCGTGGCGGGTACCACTGGGGGTGGTCGGCGTCATCAACCCCTGGAACGCACCGCTGCTGTTCGCCATGCGGGCCCTCGCGCCCGCCCTTGTCCTCGGTAACGCTGTCCTGCTCAAACCCGATCCCCATACCCCGGTGTCCGGCGGCGTCGTCGTCGCGCGAATGTTCGAGGATGCGGGACTGCCCGAAGGGCTGCTCCACGTCCTGCCCGGAGGTGTCGGGACCGGCCAGGCCATCGTGGCCGATCCCCACGTCGCCATGGTCTCGTTCACCGGCTCCACCGAAGCCGGACGGGCCGTCGCCCGCGCCGCCGGCGACGGGCTCAAGCGAGTGGCCCTGGAACTGGGCGGCAAGAACTCGATCGTCGTACTCGACGACGCGGACGTTGACGCCGCCGCGGCGGCCGGGGCGATGAGCTCCTTCGGTTATCAGGGGCAGGCCTGTGTCGCCGCCGGACGCCATCTGGTGCACGTCGATCTCGTGGAGCCGTACACCGCGGCGCTGATCAGGCAGGCCAAGGCGCTGCGGATGGGCGACCCCCGCGAGGAGGGTGTGGCGATCGGCCCCGTCATCAGCGAACGCCAGGTCGTGAGGATCGAGCGCATCGTGGACGAGAGCGTGGCCGCCGGGGCACGGGTGCTGGCCGGCGGACGCCGCGACGGGCTGTACTACTCGCCGACCGTCCTGGACCACGTGGAGCGGACCATGCCCGCCTTCACCGAGGAGATCTTCGGACCCGTCGCGCCCGTCGTTCCGTTCCGTACCGACGCGGAGGCCGTCGAGATCGCCAACGACACCGCATACGGCCTGACGGCGGCCGTGCACTCTCGTTCGGTGCCGCGGGCCACCGGCGTCGCCGAGCAGCTGCGCACCGGCATGGTGCACCTCAATGACGTGTCCGCCAAGGACGCCGCGAACGCGCCTTTCGGCGGCATGGGAGCATCGGGCAACGGCTCCCGCATCGGCGGCACCGCCAACTTGGAGCAGTTCACCCAATGGCGCTGGATGACAATGAGCGGGGCGGCCTGACATCTACACGTTACGGCCGACCAACACGGCGCCCGGCGCGTCTGCGGCTTCACCCGGGCGGGTCGCAGGCCCTTGCCGAGTGCCGGCGTTACGTCTCGCACCCTGAGCGCACCCTCCACACCTGCGACGACCTTGAGGATCGCCTGGTGATCGGCAGGCAGCGTGCTCTCGTCCATGCCGTCTTCGCGGTGCGGGACCAGCAGCAGGCCGCCCGCCCCGGCGCGGACGCCCCTCTGCACGGGCAGTCCGCCGGTCGGCACGACCCGTCCGGTGCACGCCGCCAGGTAGCGGTCCTGGCCCGTGTTCTCCTCGGCCCGGCCCAGCGGTGGCCGCGGACTACATCCAGTACCGCCGCCACGCCTTGGTGGGCGACGGGCCCCTCGACTACTCCCACTGGGACAAGCGCATCCCGGCGTACGGAGCCGACGGAGCACTCCTCACCCACATCGGCTTCGCCTGGATGATCAACTCAATCGCCCTGACCACAGCCCGCCAGCCCTGAGCCAACCCTTCAGCCTCCCGGCCCCTCAGCCGCAGTCGGGGCTCACCCGCTACACTGTCGTCGGTGCGCAGCCTCCACAGGCAGCGCACCGCACGCTCCAACGGAAGACCGTGTCGGACCTTGCGGACATCACCGCACTTCCCACACATTTTCCCACAGAGCCCCGCCTTCGTAGCTCAGGGGATAGAGCACCGCTCTCCTAAAGCGGGTGTCGCAGGTTCGAATCCTGCCGGGGGCACAATGCGTTACGCCGCTGACCTGGGGTTTCTCTCCCAGGGAGGCGCTCTATTCGGCCTCGGACTCCTCATCCGGGGCCGTTTGCGTGAGCGGTGCGTGAGCGGACGGAGAGTTGATCTCCCGAATACCGCCCAACGGATCAGCATCATCCGGCACGGACTCCGGACTGGGATGCTCCTCGCCGTCGGGCTCGGGCTCCGCTTCGGGAGCGGTGTTCTCGGAGGTGGCGCGGGCGCGCGGTACGAGCCGGGCTGCGGCCTCGGCGATCGCCAGGTCCGCTTCGGGGAGCAGGCTCGTGTACGTGTCGGCCGTGATGGTGATCGAGGAGTGGCCGAGCATCTCCTGGATGTCCTTCAGGTCGGCCCCGGCCGCGTGGGCGAGGGTCGCGGCACCATGGCGGAGGTCGTGGAGCCGGACCGGCGGGAGGCCGATCTCCTCGTACAGCTCGATGAACCGCCGTGTGACGTTGGCGGGGTGGAGCATCTCACCGTTTTCCTTGGTGAAGACACGTCCGGTCTCCACCCAGGCGCTCTCCCACTCCTTACGGTCCTTGTCCTGCTGGGCGCGGTGCCGACGCAGGGCCCGGACCGTGTCGGAGTCCAGCGCGATGGTGCGCGCGCCGGCGTCGGTCTTCAGGTCGTCCTCGTACACCTCCCAGCCGTCCACGACGAGTTGCTTGGCGACGGTGATGAGACCGGCGTCCAGGTTGGTGTCGGTCCACTTCTGGCCGCATGCCTCGCCCCGTCGCAGTCCGCGGAATGCGATCAGGTGGAACAGCGCGTACAGGCGGTCCTCCGCGACGTGGTCGAGGAAGAGCCCGGTGTGTTCCGGCGTCCAGACCATCACCGGCGACGGCTTCTCGCTGGTGCGCTTCCAGTGGAGGATGCGCTCCTCGGTCCACACGAGGGCCTTGGGTCGCTTGCCCGCCTCCAACTCGACGTGGGCGGCCGGGTTGAAGGTGATGAGCTGCTGGGCGATCGCGGCGTTGAGTGCGGCCCGCAGGGTGGAGCGGACGCGCTGGCGGGTGGCCGGACCGACGTTGCGGCGGTAGGGCTCCATCTCGGCGATGGCTGTCTTCATCGCTTTGCGGCGGGCGCGGGGCTCGCGCCCCTTCCAGGGAATCTGGGCGAGGTCCTCGAACGCCTTGCGGCGGGCTGCGTTGCCTTCGGCGATCTCGACGTTGGCCTCGGCGATGGCCTCGAACATCTCCGACAGGTGGGTGACCCGGAGGCGGTCGAGCCGCAGGTGCCCGATCCGCGGTTTCAGATGCACCCGGATATTGCTCTCGTCGCGGCTGATGGCACTCTGCCGTCCCTTCTTGCCCGCCAGCCACATGTCCAGCCACTCGCCGACCGTGAGTCGGCTCGTCAGGTCCAGGCCGTGGCTGAGGCGCCTGCGGGTCGCCTCGATGTTCGGCAGCGGGGCCTTCTCCTCGGCCACCTTCTCCAGCAACTCGGCTATCTGGGCCAAGCCCTCGGCGTCGTCAGCGTCGGCGAGGCCGACGAGCGCGCGCACGTGGTCGAGGTCCGCTTGAGCGGCCTTGAGGGATTCGTAGCCGGCGCGGCTGAAGGAGCGGCGGGTGCCGTCTTCGCGGGGCGGGAGTTCCTGGCGTATGGAGTACGAGCCGTGCTTGCGGCTGGAGAGCTTCGGGCACTGCTTACCGAGCGGCTTACCAGTGTGGGCGTCGCGGCAGTAGCAGCGGCGGTGGGTGGAACCCTTCAAAGATCATTCTCCTCATCGGTGTTGCCGACGGGTGGGTCGACGTCGGCGAGTTCTGGTGGCAGGTGCGGTGGTGTGCCGCCGTCTTCATGGATGAAGGCGCGGGCGCTGCGGAGGCGGTACTTGGCTTCCAACGCCCTTTCGGCGTAGTCGGCTTGGGCGCGCGCGGCTTCCTCGCGTTCAGCCTGGTTGGGGGCCGTCTCGGCCTTCCAGCGCTCGTGTTTCTCGCCCTTCAGCGCGGCCAGGGCGGCGCGCCGGTAGCGGACGTGGGCGCGGAAGTTGCGGAGCATGTCGTCTTCCATGCCGAAGTCCTCGCTGTCGCCGGTGAACCAGTGCATGGCATCCCATGTGGGGTCGGAGTGCTGAAGGGGAAGGCGCTGGACTCGGTTGACGTAGCCGACGGGGTAGAGCAGGCAGATGGGGTAGGTCCGTAGGGCTTCGGCGAGGACGAGGACGTCGACCAGGGGCAGGTTGGCGCGGCGGCCGGATTCCATGTTGGCGATCACATTGCGCGGGATCGGGTGGCCGATCTCCTCGCAGCGGTCGGCCAGGTCCTGGGCGCTCATGCGTAGCTCCTTCCTCCGTCTGCGGACCTCGGCGGCCACCGTGGCCATCACCTGGTCCACCCACTCGGGGACGTCGTCCTCGTCATCTCCAGGATCAAAACCGCGTTGTGTCATGGAGACACATTAGCTTCCCGATGATGGTTAGTGATCGCCTGGAGCCGGACGTGATGCCGCGTTCGCCGAGGGCTCACTCATGGACGGAGCATGCATGCGCACCAACGAGGCCGCCGAGCAGCCCAAGGGCATGACGCGAGCGGAGCTGCTGGCCCTGCCCGCCGCCATTGACCTGGACACCGGCAACCGGGCGCTGGGCCTGGGGCGGAGCAAGGGTTACGAGCTGGCCAAGCGCGGCCAGTACCCGTGCAAGGTACTGCGGCTGGGCAAGGCGTACCGCGTCGTGACCGCCGACCTGTTGAACCTGCTCGGCCTGGCCGCATGACCGCCCGAGCCCATAGCAGACGCTTCTGCGCTGAGCTGACACAGAAACGCTGGACTGTGTCGGGGCGTGGACGTACTGTCCGTGTTCCCTCGCCCCGGCCAAGGAAGCGAGAAAGCCCCCGGCGCGCCAACGCCGGAGGCTCCGCACACTCCACTGCCCGCATTCCAACGAACGACCTGCGTGAGTCGGGCCTGCATGCCCGACGTCACCGGATAAGGAGCTGCCCTGTGCAACCTACGACACCCGAGCCGCATTCCGCACCCGGCAAAGCCGCATGGCCGACGGTCGCGGTGCCCGGCCGACCCGGCCACGCGCCCGAAGCCAGCCCGGAGGCCGATGAGCGGGCGCCGGATACGGTTCCGGTGGATCAGCCCGCCGAGGAGGCGGTGCCGGACCCTGCGCCGACGTACGGCTCTGAGCTGCTGAACGAACTGCGTGCCCAGGTAGCCCAGTTCGTGATCCTGCCCTCCCAGCAGGCGCTGGACGCGGTCACGCTGTGGGTGGCGGCGACCCACCTGCAGCCCGCGTGGCAGCACGCCCCGCGCCTGGCGGTGGTGGGGCCGGCGAAGCGGTGCGGCAAGTCACGGCTGCTGGACGTGCTGACCGAGACGGTCCACGAGCCGATGCTCACCATCAACACCACCCCGGCGGCGGTCTTCCGCTCCATCACTGACGAGCCGCCCACGCTCCTGGTGGATGAGGCGGACACTATCTTCGGCACGCCGAAGCAGGCGGAGAAGAACGAGGAGATGCGTGGCCTCCTCAACGCAGGCCACCAGCGCAACCGGTATGTCACCCGGGTCGTCGGCAACGACCACACCCCGCACCGGTTCGCCACCTTCGCCATGGCTGCCCTCGCGGGGATCGGCGACCTGCCCGACACGATCATGGACCGGTCGGTCGTCATCCGGATGCGCCGCCGGGCCGAGGGCGAGAGCGTCAAGCCCTTCCGCTCCCGCCGCGACATCCCAGGACTCCACGACCTGCGGGACCGCATCGCTACCTGGGCCAGGCCGCTGCTGGACGAGGCGGCGGATCTGGAGCCGGACATGCCGGTGGAGGACCGGGCAGCTGACACCTGGGAGCCCTTGATCATCGTCGCCGACCTGGCCGCCGGGTCCTGGCCCCGCCGGGCTCGCGAGGCGTGTGCGGGGATGGTGGCTGCGGAGGTCGAGGCGGAGGAGGACCAGCCCGGCGAGGCCCGGATCCTCGCCGACATCCGCAGGGTCTTCGTCGCCCAGCGCGAGGTCGACAGCCTCTCCACGGACGAACTGCTGCACCTCCTGCGGCAGAACGCCGAGAGCCCGTGGGCGGAATGGGGGCGCAACGGGCTGACCGCCCGCGAACTGGCGGCGATGCTGCGCCGGTACGACATCAAGCCCGGCAACGTCCGTCTCGCCGACGGAACCCAGCGCAAGGGCTACATGCGCAACAAGTTCCTCGACGCCTGGCGGCGCTACTGCCCCACCGTTCACTCAGTGAACGCCGAGCCAGCCCCCTCCTCGGGCTGAGCACCGCCTCCCCCGGTGACCGTCCCTGCCGTCCCTGCCGTGATCCCGCAGGTCAAACGGCATACGGCCGGGACGGAAACCGGGAGCAAGACGGCAACGCGATCATGACGACCGCGCTGCCACCAACCGGACGCTGCCCGGATCCGTCTTGTGCCGTCCCGCGCGTCCTCGCCGTATCGCCGCAGGTCACAGCGTATGCGGCCGGGACGGCAAGACGGATCCGATCCCTCCACGGCCACCGAACCGCAGCCCCACCGGCCGTGCGGCCCCAAGACGCGCCAGCGCCGCCAGGACGGAACACCGACCCCCTGCCGTACCGGCTCTGACCTGCGCTTGCAACGGCCAAGACGGCTAAGACGGACCACGCCACCACCCCAGGAGAACCCCGCTTGACCACCCTCTCCACACCCACCCACCGGGACCAACGCCGCGGCGAAGGACGGCCGATGACGACCAAGCAGGCGGCCGAGCGGTATGCGCTCGTCGCGGCGGGAGCCGTCATCGTGGCCCTCACCGCCGGCGGGTTCTGGCTGTCCTACGCGCATCTCGCAGAGGTCGCCGGACAGCACGGCCTCAAGAGCTCCCCCGTCCGCCAGTGGGCCTGGCCGGCCACCCTGGACGCCTTCATCGTCGCGGGCGAACTCCTCATGCTCCGCGCGGGCCTGCGCCGGGTGACCGACGGCTGGGCAATCGCTCTCACCGCCACCGGATCGGTCGGCTCCATCGCACTCAACGTGGCCGGGGTCAGCGGCACAGGCAACGCCAGCGCCGTGCCCCTCCTCGACTACGTGGTCGCCGCGGTTCCCCCAACAGCCGCGCTACTGGCCTTCGGCGTCCTGATGCGGCAGATCCACCAACTGGTCGACCAACCTGCCGACCACCTGGACGCCGCGCCCGTCCAGGCGCCGGAACCACCGGTCACCGCGCCCGCCAAGCCACTGGCCGAGCCGGCCGGGCTCGCTGAGCCTCCGGCCGCCGGTTCCGTCCAGCCGACGGAACCACCGCCCGAGGTTTCGGAGACCAAGCCGCGCGGTGGCCGTCCGCCCAAGGCCACGCTCACAGAACTCGTGGCGATCGGCCGGATCGCCCTCGCTGAGCACGGCACACTCAGCCGCTCCCTTCTCCGGAAGGCCGTCAAGGACAGGGACCTGACGATCGGCAGTCAGCGGCAGACCAAGGTGATGGAGATCCTCCGGCCCGAAATCGAAGCCGCCGCCAAGACCGGTCCGAGCAGCAGCTGACCGGAAACCCAGCGGGGTGACCGGAACCCCTTCCGGTCACCCCGGCCAGCCGACCACCGCACCGCTCGACGCCCGCTTATCCACACCTGTGGATCGCGCGCCGGCCACCAGCACTCCGCCAGTCCTTCCCCGCCGACCCACCTGCCCCCGCCCCTTCCGGAGAACCGCCCGTGACACACGCCCCGCAACGCCCCGACCACACTCCCGACGAGCCACTGCCGCTGACGAAGTCCCCTACGCTGATGGGGCGTTTGCGCCGCGCGTTCGGACGGGCTGCCCCTGACGGAGCCAGTAGTACCCCGAGTCCGACTCAAGGCCGGACTTCGGGGATCTCCGCCCCAGGGGTGGCGGAGACGGCCCAGCACCAGGGGGCGCCGGACCAGGAAGCCGGAGCCGAGGGCGGCCCCGACCTGGACACGCTTCACTCCGTCCAGCAAGCCGTCCTGCGCCCCGCAGACAGCGCCGTCGTCGTCGGCGAGCCTGCCGTACAGAGCGTGCAGCCCACGATCCGCCGCTTCACCGGCACCAAGCGCAACGACCGAGTCGGCCCGCTGCGCTTCACCGGCGACCAGCGAGCCCGCCTCCAACAGGCCGCTGCCGAGCACGGCTACAAGGGCGACTCCGGCTTCGCCGCCGACATCGTCCTCGCCTTCATCACCGGCCGGTTCACCGCCAACCTGCCCCTGTCCGAGGACCGCCGCCGCACCCACGTCTTCCGCGCTCAGGTCCTGCGCCAGCTCAACCGGATCGGCGTCAACGTCAACCAGATCGCCCGCGCCCTCAACAGCGACCACACCCCACCCGACATACGTCAGGGCCTCGACGAACTCCACCACCTGCTGGAGCTGATCGCCGAAGCCCTGCGCCAGCCCGTCGACCCGGAGACGGAGGCAGCCGCGTGATCGCCGCCATCAAAAAACCGGCCGGGTCCAACACCCGCGGCCTGCTCGCCTACCTCTACGGCCGCGGAACCCACGACGAGCACTTCGACCCGCACATCGTGGCCGGCTTCGCGATGCTCGGCATGCCCGACCCCGGCCGCGACGAGAACGCAACCCTCACCGAACTCGGCCGCTACCTCGACGAGCCGGTCTCCTTGCGCAACAGCGAGTTCGGCAAGCCGGTCACCGATCACGTCTGGCACTGCCCGGTCCGCGCCGCCCCCGAGGACCGCTACCTCTCCGACGCCGAGTGGGGCGAGATCGTCCAGCGCATCGTCCAGGCCGCCGGCATCGCTCCGGCCGGTGACGACCTGGCCTGCCGCTGGATCGCCGTACGCCACGCCGACGACCACATCCACATCCTCGCCACCACCGTCCGCGAAGACGGACGCCGCCCCAAGCTCCACGACAGCGGCCTCCGCGTCGGCGACGCCTGCCGCGAGATCGAGAAGGACTACGGGCTGCGCCGCCTGAAGAAGGGCGACCGCACCGGCGCCCGCCGCCCCACCCAGGCCGAGATGCACAAGGCCGAACACCTCGGCTGGGACCAGCCCAGCCCGAGTGGCTCCAGGACCGCATCCGCGCCGCCATCCCGCACGCGACGAACGCCGAGGAATTCATCGCCTACCTCGAAGCCAGCGACATCGAGGTCCAGGTCCGGCGCGGCCCGTCAGGCGACCTCCTCGGCTATGCA
>NZ_JACTVI010000111.1 GCF_014495685.1 Streptomyces sp. TRM68367
CAGGTGGACTGGCAGTTCACCACCCACGATGCACGCATCAAACTGCGTCACCTTTATCCCAAATATTAGCCGCGACAGTCTACTAGCCGGAGCGGACAGATTCCTGGAAGGTACGCGGCGTGCGGTCTCGACGACCAGCGGGCGCCACGGCGGCCAGTGCTGGAAGTTGTCCGTCCCGGGCCGGGCAGCAGGCTCCGCGTCAGGACGGGGCGAGCACGCAGAACTCATGGCCCTCCGGGTCGGCCAGGCAGGTCCACGGGACGTCGCCCTGGCCGACGTCGAGGTCGGTGGCGCCCAGAGCCCGCAGCCGGGCCACCTCCGCTGCTTCGTCGTCACCGGGATACGGCAGCAGGTCGAGATGGACGCGGTCCGGCACTCTTGACGTCGGGCGTGCGGAGGAACTCGAGATACGGGCCGACACCCTTGGCGGAGCGCAACGCCGCATGATCGTCGGTCACCTGATGCAGGGTCCAGTCCATCGCCGCGCCCCAGAACCGGGCCATGGCCTGCGGATCCGTGCAGTCGACCACCACCGCGGCGATCGGCCCGGTGTCCCGGCAGATCCCCCGAGGCTCCAGCACGCAGAACTCGTTGCCCTCGGGATCGGCGAGGACGGTCCACGGCACTGTGCCCTGGCCCACCCGGGCGGGCGTCGCACCGAGAGACTCAAGGCGCGCGACCAACTCCGCCTGATGGGCCGCAGAGGTGGTGGCGAGATCGAGGTGCACACGGTTCTTCGTAGTCGTCTTGGGTTCCGGGACGGGAACGACGTCGAGGCAGACGGCGCCCGGGTCCGGCCGGACGAAGCCGCCGACGGGTCCGACGTAGGTGGTCACGCCGGGTCGGAAAACACTCCAGCCGAGCGCCTCCGCCCAGAACCGGCCGACCGCCAAGCCGTCAAGCCGTCAAGCCGTCAAGAGCCTTTCTGTTCACCTGAACAGGTCGCAGTGCCATGCCGGCGATCCTATGCACCCGCTCTGCAGCACCATGTGCAGCGCCGAGTCACAGCAGCATGATCACCCGGGACACGGCGAAGGTCACCGGAATCGCCGCCGCGGAGGCCAGCAGGGGAGCGAACTGGTTCCCGGCGTGCAGGACGTCGACGATCACGTACACACCCACGGTGGTGATCAGGAAATTGGTGGCGTTCGTCAGCGGGAACAGCAGGAATTTCCGCCAGGTCGGCCGTGTCCGGTAGGTGAAGCGCGCATTGAGGAAAAAGGATCCGGTCATGCTGAGAAAGAAAGCGAGAATGTGGGCGATGAGATAAGGCAGACGCAGCAGGAACAACAGGTAGAGACCGTAGTACGTGGCCGTGTTGACGACACCGACCACCGCGAAGGCGAAGATCTGTCTGCGCATCAGGGAATGAGGTCTTTCGTGCGTTCCACGTTGGTCGCCTTCACCAGGAAGTGCGGACGCCCCTTGACCTCGTAGTAGATCCGGCCGGTGTACTCCCCGATGACCCCCAGCATGACCATCTGCACACCGGCGAGAGCGGTGACGGTGGTGATGAGCGTGACATAGCCGGGTGTCCGCACACCCTGGACGAGCGCGGCGCCCACGATCCACGCCGTGTACAGCCCGGCGCACACCAGCAGGGCCATGCCGAGGTGGAGGGCCGCGCGCAACGGCCGGTTGTTGAAGGAGAGCAGTCCGTCGAGCGCGTAGTCGAGCAGGCTGCGGAAGGACCACGAGCTGCGGCCGTGTTCGCGTACGGCGTTCTCGTACTCGAAGGTGGTGCCGGGGAACCCCACCCACGCGAACAGCCCCTTGGAGAAGCGGTTGTACTCGGTCAGTTGCAGGACCGCGTCCACCACACGCCGGGACAGCAGCCGGAAGTCGCCGACGCCGTCCACGAGCTCCACGTCGACGAGACGGTTGACGATCCGGTAGTACAGGCGGGCGGTGAGGGTGCGGGTGATCCGGTCGCCGCTGCGGGTGCGCCGGGCGATGACCTGGTCGTAGCCCTGTCCGCGCAGTTCCACCATGCGCCTGATCAGTTCCGGCGGGTGCTGCAGGTCCGCGTCCATGACGATCGCGGAGTCTCCGGTGGCGTGGTGCAGGCCGGCCAGCAGCGCCGCCTCCTTGCCGAAGTTGCGGCTGAAGGAGACGTACCGCACGCGTGGGTCGAGGCCGGCCAGGTGCTGGAGCACGTCGAGGGTCCGGTCGCGGCTGCCGTCGTCGACGTAGACGAACTCCATGTCGTGTCCGAGCGGCAGGAGTTCCTCCGCGACCTTGTGGATCCGGTCGTGGAACCGCCCGATGGTCTCTTCCTCGTTGTAGCAGGGTGCGACGATCGAGATGAGCATGGTTCTCTCCCCCTGGCGGTGTGGTCAAAGAGCGCTGGTCGTGCGCTCGCGCGGTCGTGTGGTCGTTCGTGGTGCCGTGGCACGCCGTCGGCGGACGGCGGCGCGGGCGCCGAGCAGGATGAGGGCCAGCAGCGACACGCCCCCGACTGCCGTCCCCAGCCGCAGGCCGGGCGGGTGGAACGTGCAGGTGACGGTGGTCGAAGAGCCGTCGAGGGGTACGGCGATCAGCCCGTAGTACTCCCTGGCGGGTACGGCGGGAGCGACGCCCGAGGCACGGGGCGCCCCTGGCCGCCCACCAGCAGCGGGTCATTGCCGGCAGCAGGCGGGCCAGCAGGTCCTCGGTCGCCACCGGCGCGAACTGCCTGACCCTGCCGGGGTAGGCGTGCCGGGTTCCGAAGTACACCACCGTCACCAGCGGCGCGGCCAGGCCCACGCCGAGAGCGACGGTCACGCCGGCCCGGCCCGCTGCCGCGAGTCCCTGCCGGCGCGGCAGACCGGAGAGCCACAGCCGGAGCAGCAGCACCAGGCCCGCGGCGAGGGTGGCCATGTACGCGGTGTAGAAGTTGGCGATCCAGGCGAGCGCCACGACCAGCACACCGAGCACCCGGCGCCGTCCGTGCAGCGTCCATTCGCCGACCAGGCACAGCAGTGGCAGTGCGACGAGGCCGTCCAGCCACATCGGGTTGTACGCGGCGTCCGCCACGGTCCAGCCGCACAGGGCGTACGACGCGCCCAGCAGTCCCGCCGCCCACCAGCGGCCGGGGCGCAGGACGAGCAGCAGCCAGGCCATGGCGGCGCCCGCGGGCGCCGCCTTCAGCAGGGTGATCACATAGACGGCGAGGTCGATCTCGTCCCGCGGGAACACCCCCACGAGCAGGGCGAACGGGCTGCTGGGCGTTAATGTCGATGCCCCGGTGAACGCGGTACGGGCGGCCCAGGCGCACTTCGGCGCCTGAGCCGCCCGAGGGAGCCGGAGGCTCCTCAGCTCACCTCTGCTTGATCTTCAGGAACGTGATCGAGTTCGCCGGGAAGGTGTACGTGAACTTGTCGGCGACTCCCCGGAAGGTGGACGTCACCGGGGTGACCGGCGTGTCCCTCTCGGTGTTCACGTCGTCCGGGTGGGCGGCCAGCGTGGTCACCCGCGCGGTGGAGGAGACCTTGGCGCCGCCCAGGTCGACGGCCGTACGGGCCTCCGCGGACTGGGCGTTGACGACCTTGACGATCAGGTCACCGGTCTTCGCGTCCTTGGTCACGACCTGGCGGAACGGCTCGGCCGGCTTGTCGTCGGTGAAGCTGCCCCACTCCTTGCCGTCGAGGTAGAGGGTCACCTGGCGGCCCCGCACCTTGATGTCGATGTCGTAGGCGCGGCCCGTCTCGATCGCCCCCGCCTTCGTCATCAGCGTCCCCTTGCCGCCGTCCACGGCCTGCTCGACGGCGGACTGGGTGTTGCCCCAGCCGCCCAGGTTCCACCAGTAGTAGTTGCCGGTGTCCTTGACGCCGAAGGCGACGAGGAAGCCCTCCTTGCCGGACTTCTTGGTGGCCTTCACATGCAGGTCGTAGTCGTGCCAGCCCGGGTCGCCGGCCTGGACCATGGTGTTCTCGGCAGCGGCGTCCGTCTGCACGTACTGCCCGTCCTGGATGCTCCAGCTGCCGCCACCGGTGTGCTTCCACTTCGAGGCGTCACCGGAGAAGTCGTCGCTGAGCAGCGTGGTGCCGTCCGCGCCGGTGACCTTCACGTCGTCGTACGCCGCGCTGGTCGCCCAGGTCGACAGGCCGACGGCGCCGGTGATCGGGCCGCTGGTGTCCGGCGTGCCGGTCGCCTTCGACGGGACGACGCGGTCGCCGACGTTGGTCATGAACAGCTTCTGGACCTCGTAGTTGGCCGAGTTCCAGGAGGCGTGGTTGTTGAACCAGATCATGTCCGGCCGCCACTGCACGTAGTCCTCGTTGGCGAGCAGCGGGGCGTACGAGGCGAGCTTGACGATGTCCGCGTTGCGCTCCAGGCCGGTCATGTACGCGGCCTCGGCCAGGCCGTTCTTCCAGGCGTTGCCCTGGGAGGCGTACTCGCCGAGGAAGACCTTCGGGCCCTTGCGGTCGTAGGAGTCGTAGCGGTTGTTGTTCTGCAGGAACCACTGCGGGTTGTTGTAGTAGTGCTCGTCGACCATGTCGACGTTGCCCTCGCGGTTCAGCTTCCAGGCGGTGTCGAAGGTCGTGCCGCTGTCGTCCGGGCCGGAGTTGGAGATGACGGTGATGTCCGGGTACTTCGCCTCGATCGCGGCGCGGAACTGCTTGAACCGCTCGAAGAACTCGCTGGGCAGGTTCTCCTCGTTGCCCACCCCGATGTGGGTGAGGTGGAACGGCTTGGGGTGACCCATCTGGGCGCGGACCTTGCCCCACTTGGAGGTCGCCGGGCCGTTGGCGAACTCGATGAGGTCGAGGGTGTCCTGGATGTGCCGCTTGAGCAGCGCGGGGTCGTCGGTGGCCTTGTTCTGGCCGCAGCCGGTCACCAGGGCCGGGACGACGGGCAGCGGCATGGCGCCGACGTCCTCCGAGAGGCGGAAGTACTCGTAGTAGCCGAGGCCGTAACTCTGGTTGTATCCCCAGAAGTTGGAGTTGGTGGCGCGCTGCTCGACCGGGCCGATGGTGTCCTTCCACTGGTAGCTGCGCTTGCGCTGCCAGCCGGAGGCCTCGCTGTAGTCCTGCATGGAGCCGGTGTTGACCAGGCAGCCGCCGGGGAAGCGGACGAAGCCCGGCTTCAGGGCGGCGATCTTCTCGGCGAGGTCCTTGCGCAGGCCGTTCGGCTGCTTCTTGTAGGTGTCGCGCGGGAACAGGGACACCATGTCGAGGGCCGCCGCGTCGGTGGCGGCGACGGCGAGGCGGCCGCGGCTGCTGGTGCGGGCCGCGGTGAACGTGGCCTCGTACTTGGCCCAGCCGCCCTTCACGGCCACCTGCCGGGCGGTAGCGAGGCTGCCGGCGGCGTCCTTGAGGGCGACGGTGAGGGTGCTGCCGGCCTCGGCACGGGCCCACACCGAAAAGTCGTACTTCTTGCCCTGCTCGACCCGGATGCCGGTGTTGTAGCCGGAGTTCGTCACGGACGAACCGGCGCCCAGGGAGAGGTAGTTGCGGTTGCGCTCATTGAGCCGTCCGGAGTCGTTCACGACCTGCGCCGTGCCGGAGACCGCCCAGGAGGTCAGCGGGGTGTACGAGCCGTTGTCGGCGGTGGAGTACTCGAAGGAGCGGTTCTGCACGAGCTCGGCGTACAGACCGCCGTCGGCGGCGCGGTTGATGTCCTCGAAGAAGACGCCGTACATCGTCTTGTCGATCTTCGCGCCCTGGGCGGCCGGATCGACGGTGATCGCATAGTCGGTGACGTCCTCGGCGTGCGCGGGAGCGGGCACGAGGGCGGCGGCCGTCAGGAGGGCGGTCGCGGTGAGACCGACTCTCCAGCGGGCGCGGGTGGTGCGTGACATGGATACTCCGCGGCTCGGTAGGGGGAGTTATGGAGTTGTTCGCTTCGTTCGTTCGATATTTCGATCGGCGGTCAGCACTTCGAACGGCAAGATAGGGAGGGGGCAGAGGCGCGTCAATGGGTCGTGCAGTAACGGATGGGACGGAGTGCGGGACGGAATGGGCGAGTTCTGGCCAGTGCGGGACGTACTGGCGTTTCTCGCGGGACGGTGGAGTGTCACGCGGTCGGTCCGGGATCTCGCGAGCGACGACACGGGACACTTCGAGGGAACGACCGTCTTCGGCCCCCTGGAGGACGGTGACGGTCTGCTGCACCAGGAGTCCGGCACGTTCACCTGGCGGGGCGCGGCGCGGCCCGCGGAGCGCACGCTGCGTTTCCTGCCCGGGAGTTCACCGGGGACGGCGGACGTACGGTTCGCCGACGGGCGCCCCTTCCACGGCCTGGACCTGACCTCCGGGCACCATGTCGCCGCCCATCCCTGCGCGGCCGACCTCTACCGCGGCGAGTTCACCGTCCGCAACGCGGACCACTGGCGGACGGTGTGGCGGGTGCGGGGCCCGGCGAAGGACCTCGAACTCACGACTGACTACGCGCGCGAAGTCTGAGCCGAGGCTCCCTCGAAGCGCAGGCTCCAGCGCCCCGCCCGGCCCGTGACCGTCGTCGTCGACAGCGGACGGACGTCGATGTTCCAGTACGTCGAGGGCGGTGCCTTCAGGGCGTAGACCAGGGCGGCGCGGATCACGGACGGCTCGGCCACGGCGACGATGCGGCCGCCGTCCTCGACGGGCCGGGTGTCGAGCCAGCCGCCGACGCGGGTGATGAAGTCCAGCAGCGACTCCCCGCCGTGCGGCGTGCCGCGCGGGTCGGCGAGCCAGGTGTCCACCGCCCCCGGCTCCCGCGCCATCGCCTCGCCCAGCGTCAGCCCGCGCCAGCGGCCCATGCCGCAGTCCCGCAGGGCGAGTTGCGCCAGCGGCTATACCCGAGGGCGTCGCCGGTGGCGCGGCTGCGGGGCGTCGGCGAGCAGTAGCGCAGCTCGGCCGCCGCGAGTGGCAGCAGGTCAGGGGCGACGCGCTGCGCCTCGCCCCAGCCGGCCTGATCCAGCGGCCGGTCGTCCTCGAAGCGCTCCGCGAGCAGCGGGGAACTGCGCACGGCGGCGACAAACGTGACCGAAGTGCCATGCGGGGATCCTGAGGCGCGGGAGTACGCAGGTCAAGAGACGTTCCTGGGCGTCACGCAGGGGGTGCCCGGGTCTTACTGACCGAAAGCGAGCACCATCCACTGGTCCGGCCGGTCCAGCGGCCCGAACCCGAGGTTCTCGTACACCCCGGGATCTTCACAGGAGAGGTCCCTCATGTGGAACGTTTTCCGGGGAGCAACGGCTCGCAGGCCGTGCGCAGGCGCCGTACGCCCTCGGCGATCTCCCCGGTCCCGGCGACCGCCGTGAAACTCAACCGGATGTGGCCGGCCGGGGGTTCGGCGCTGAAGTAGGGGCGGCCCGGGGTGACGGACACGCCCGCGCGGAGGGCGGCCGTCACCAGGGCCGACTCGTCCGTTCCGTCGGGGAGGCGGAGCCAGAGGTGGTAGCCGCCGGAGGGGATGTGCGGCAGGGCGAGGCCGGGGACCTCCAGGCGCAGCGCGGTCGTCATCGCGTCGCGGCGGGCCCTCAGCTCCGCGGCGATCGCCCGCAGATGGCGGGTCCAGGCGGGCGAGCCGACGAGTTCGAGCGCGGCCTCCTGGAGCGGCCGGGGCACGAAGAAGGTGTCGACGACCTGGATGGCGCGCAGCCGGTGCAGCACCGGACCGCGCGCGGCCAGCGCGCTCACCCGGAAGCTGGGCGAGGTCGCCTTGGTCAGCGAGCAGACATGGACGACGACTCCGTCGGCGTCGTCGGTGGCCAGCGGGCGCGGCAGCGGACCCGCGTCCTCGTGCACGAGCCGCCGGATGAAGTCGTCCTCCACGACGAACGCGCCGGCCTCGCGCGCGATCCGCAGCACCTCGCCGCGCCGCTCGGCGGAGAGCACGGCGCCGGTCGGGTTCTGGAACAGCGGCTGGCAGACGAACACGCGGGCACCGGTCGCCCGGAACGCGTCGGCCAGCAGCGCCGGCTTCACCCCGTCCGTGTCCACCGGCACGGGTACCGGCCTGAGGCCCGCCGCCCGGGCGATCGCCAGCATGCCGGGGTACGTCGGCGACTCGACGAGCACGGGCGCGCCGGGCGGGGCCAGCGCCCGCAGCGCGGTGGTCAGCGCGGACTGACCGCCCGCGGTGATGAGCACCTCGGCGGCGGTGATCGCGCCGCCGATGCCCCGGGCGAACCACTCGCGCAGCTCAGGCAGCCCCTCCAGGGGCGGCCGCCCCCAGGCGCCGGGCCGCCGTCCCGCCCGGGCCAGAGCCGCCGCCATGGCCTTCTCGGGCTGCAGCGACGGATGGAGGTAGCCGCCGCTGAACTCGATCACGCCGGCCGGCGGAGCGGCGAGCGAGACTGTGACACCCGAGGCGTCCACGGTGCGCGGTACGAGGTCGGAGACGCCGTCCGCACTCAGGGCGACCTCCTGCCAGGAGGTGTCCTCGGCGGGCGGGGCCGTCGTCCGGGGCTGCGCGCGGAACGCGCCGGCACCGGGCCGGGTGACCACCGTCCCCTCGGCGGCGAGCTGGGCCAGGGCGCGCGAGACGGTCACGGGGCTCACCCGGAACCGTTCGACGAGCGCCCGGCTGGACGGGAGCTTTCCACCTGCCGGATAGCGGTCCAGCTCCTGCCGCAGCTGTTTCGCGAGTTCATCGACGCTGCTACGCTCTTGCATGAGGACACAGAATAGCGCTACCGCACCGAGGTCGATAGCAGTCGAAGTCGGCGCCCCGGCCGGGCGAACCGCCGGCACCCTCCAGGCGGCCCTCGGCGTGACCGCCTTCTCACTGACCTTCCCCGCCACCGCCTGGGGCCTGGAGGGCTTCGGGCCCTGGTCGCTGGTGGCCGTACGCTGCGTCCTCGCGGCACTGATTGCCGGCGGCTGTCTGCTCGCGCTGCGCGTCCCGCTGCCCGCCCGGCGGCACTGGCCGGGCCTCGCGGTGGTGGCCGGTGGGGTCGTTCTCGGCTTCCCGATGCTCACCACGCTCGCCCTGCGGACGTCGACCACCGCGCACGCGGCCGTCGTGGTGGGGCTGCTGCCGCTGACGACGGCCCTGTTCTCCACTCTGCGGGTCGGCTCCCGCCCGTCCCGCACCTTCTGGACGGCGGCCCTCGCCGGTGCCGCCGCCGTGCTCGCCTTCACCGTGCAGCAGAGCGGCGGCGCCCTGACGGCGGCGGACGCGTACCTGTTCGCGGCACTGCTGGTGTGCGCGGCCGGCTACACCGAGGGCGGGCGGCTGGCCCGGGCCATGCCGGGCTGGCAGGTCATCGGCTGGGCGCTGGTGCTGTGCCTGCCGCTGGCCGCGGCGGGCGCCGGGCTCGCCCTGGCCCACGAGCCCGTACGGCTGACCGTGCACGGGGTGACGGGGCTGCTGTGGGTGGCGGCGGGCTCGCAGTTCCTCGGCCTGGTCGTCTGGTACCGGGGCATGGCGGCGATCGGCATCCCGAAGGCCAGCCAGTTGCAGTTGGCCCAGCCCCTGCTCACACTGGTGTGGTCGGTGCTGCTGCTGGGAGAGCACCTGACGGTGGCCGCCCCGCTGACGGCGGCGGCGGTGCTGGTCTGCATCGCCGTCACCCAGCGGACCCGCGGCTGAGCAGCGCGCACGGGCCGGTCCCGACCGGACCCGGGCGCCGTAAACTCGAGGCCACGGACCGCTGCTCCCGCACCAGGTGAGGAGGCCCTACAGATGCGCGCAACCGTGGGCGACCAGCTTGTCCAGCACGGCAGGGTGGTCGGTCAACACGACAAGGTCGGCGAGATCGTCGAAGTACTGGGCCAGGAGGGCAATCCCCCGTACCGCGTCCGCTTCGAGGACGGGCACGAGGGCGTGTGCTCCCCCGGTCCCGACACCGAGATCCGGCACAAGGCCGAACAGCAGTAGATCAGCGCGGGGGCTTCGCCGGCTGCTGGTAGTGGTCGGCGACCACCCGCGCCATCGCTCCGATCGGATCCGTCGCCACGTCCTTGGCGGCGAAGTACATGTGCCCGCGCACCTCCGGGTGCTTTCCGGCCAGCGTGAGGTGCCGGGAGAGCTCGGCCGGGTCCTGCCAGGCCTTGGGCTGCGCCGGGTCGCCCGCCTTGTACAGCGCCTCGCCGACGTACAGCTTCGTCCTGCCGCCCCGCGCGACCTCTGCCCACCACGGCACGAGGACCGCATAGTTTGCCGGAACCTGCTGGTCAAGAGGTTGTGCCGACCAATACAGCTGCGGGCAGAGGTAGTCGATCCAGCCCTCGCGGACCCACTTGCGGGTGTCTGCGTGCAGGTCGTCGTACGTCTGTACGCCCGCCTGTGTGTCCGAGCCGAGCGAGTCGGTGGCGGCGTTGCGCCACACCCCGAACGGGCTGATGCCGAACTGGGCCGCGGGACGGATCTTCTTGATGCGGGCCGCCGTCTCGCGCACCAGCTTGTCGATGTTGTCGCGCCGCCAGGCGGCCCGGTCCGCGAAGCCGCCGCCGTACGCGTCGTAGGCCGCGTCGTCGTCGAAGGTCTCGCCCGCCACCGGGTACGGGTAGAAGTAGTCGTCGAAGTGGACGGCGTCGACGGGGTACTTCTGCACCGCGTCGAGCATCGCGTCCTGCACGAAGGCCCGGACCTCGGGCAGCCCCGGGTTGTAGTAGAGCTTCCCGCCGTAGGTCACCGCCCAGTCCGGGTGCTTGCGGGCCGGGTGCGAGGCGACGAGCTTCTTCGGGTCCGCGTGGGTGGCGATCCGGTACGGGTTGAACCAGGCGTGCAGCTCCAGTCCGCGGGCGTGGGCCTCCTCGACGGCCGTGCCGAGCGGGTCCCAGCCGGGGTCCTGGCCCTGGGTGCCGGTGAGGTACTGCGACCACGGCTCGTACGGCGAGTCCCACAGGGCGTCGGCGGTGGGCCGTACCTGGAAGATCACGGTGTTGAGCCGGTTCTTGACGGCCCGGTCGAGGTGGGCGATCAGCTCGGCGCGCTGCTCGGCCGCGGTCAGCCCCGGCTTGGACGGCCAGTCCCGGTTGACCACGGTCGCGAGCCACACGCCGCGCATCTCGCGGCCCGCCCGCCGCCGGTCCGGGTCCGATCCGCCCGCCATGGCGGCTCCCGCCGCCACCGCGCCGCCTCCCGCCACGAGTGCCGAGAGGGCGGTCGCCGCGAACGCCCGTCGTGACATCCGTGACTTCCGGTGCAGCATCTTTTCGTTACCTCCGTGTGCCGTGGTCAGGGGCCCACCCCCGGACAGATCCGGGTGCGTTCCGGATCGGCCCGCGACAGCCTTTCATGAGGCACCCGAACGATTGATCACCCTTCGCCGAAGGTAACGTGCGGGTTTGGAGCAGGGACCGAACAACGGTCAACCTGCCACAGTCGTGGAACGGCGAAGGGGACGATGTGACCGGAATCTCCGGAGATATAGCACGCGTCGGAGTGGTGGGCTGCGGCCAGATGGGAGCGGGCATCGCCGAGGTGTGCGCCCGCTCCGGCCTGGAGGTGATGGTCGCCGAGACCACCGGCGAAGCCCTGGAGATCGGCCGCACCCGGCTGTTCAACTCCCTGGTCAAGGCCGCCGAACGCGGCAAGATCACCGCGGCGGAGCTGGACGAGACGCAGGCGCGGCTGTCGTTCACCACCGACCTCGGCGAGTTCGCCGACCGGGAGCTGGTGATCGAGGCCGTCGTCGAGAACGAGCAGGTCAAGACCGAGATCTTCCAGGTGCTCGACCACGTGGTGACCCGGCCGGACGCGATCCTGGCCTCCAACACCTCCTCCATCCCGCTGGTCAAGCTGGCGGTCGCCACGGCGCGGCCCGACCACGTCATCGGCATCCACTTCTTCAACCCGGCCCCGGTGCAGCAGCTCGTCGAGCTGATCCCGGCGCTCACCACCTCCGAGGGCACGCTCAGCCGGGCCCGGGTCTTCGCCGAGAAGGTGCTCGGCAAGCACGCCATCCGCGCCCAGGACCGCTCCGGGTTCGTGGTGAACGCGCTGCTGATCCCCTATTTGCTCTCCGCGATCCGGATGTTCGAGTCGGGCATCGCCAGCCGCGAGGACATCGACAACGGCATGGAGATGGGCTGCGCCCACCCGATGGGCCCGCTGAAGCTGTCCGACCTGATCGGCCTGGACACGGTCGCCTCGGTGGCGTACTCGATGTACGAGGAGTACAAGGAGCCGCTGTACGCCGCTCCCCCGCTGCTCCAGCGGATGGTCGACGCGGGCCGGCTGGGCCGGAAGACGGGCTCCGGCTTCTACACGTACGACTGATTACGGACGGTCAGAATCCGGCCATGTGCACGGGCCCGGCACCGGAGAAGGTGCCGGGCCCACGGCATACGCACACCGTGTGCGCGGCGGGCTCGCATATGCCTGTCGCACACTCTCCCCATGCCTCCACCAGGCGAGTTGACTCGTCACGCGCATGCCAGGGATGTGAGACGACTACGGAAAGGAGCGGACTTGTGACCGCCGATCCCGAGCATCCCGCCGTCCCGGGAGAACTCGCAGAGTTACGACGCCGCCTGGACGTGGCCTACGCCCGCGTCGAGGGCGGGCTGGCCCTGCTGAGCCATCGCACCGAGGAGACCGCCAAGGAACTGGACGAGTTGAGCGCCCGCATCGTCACGCTGGAACACCGGCGCTGGCCCCTGTCCTCGATCGCGGCTGTCACGGCCGTCGGAGCACTGGTCGTGACGGTCTGGCAGTCCCTCGGCCGTTAGGGCAGGGTGTCCTGGCCGAGCCTGAGGTGGTGCAGGAGCAGTAACGCGGCCGCCATGTTGGCGGCCGGGACCTCGCCGCGGGCGACCATGTCGGGGACGAGCTTGAGGGGGACCCATTCCCTGCGGTCCGACTCGAAGTCGTCCACGGGGTGTCCGATGTACTCGCCCTCGTCGGCCCAGTAGATGTGGTGCCGGGCGTCGGTGAGCCCGTTGGACGGCTCCACGCTCATCAGGTGCCGCAGGGGTCCCGGCCGCCAGCCGGTCTCCTCCTCCAGTTCCCGGGCGGCCGCGCGGGCGATGTCCTCGCCGTCCTCCACCACACCCGCCGCGAGTTCCCACCCCCAGCTGTCGGTGATGAAGCGGTGCCGCCACAGCAGGAGGACCTCGTTGGCCTCGTTCACCACCGTGGCCACGGCGACGGGCCGCAGCCGTATGAGGAAGTGGTCGAGGTGCCGGCCGTCCGGCAGTTCCACATCCGCGAGATTGACGCTGAACCAGCGGTTTGAGTACACAGTTTGTTCGTTCTGCTTCATCCACTGCACGGTTCTGCCACCTTCCGCCGAGTAGATGGCAATATCGCAGCAGGAGCGGTCTCGCAGCAGGCGCACAGCGAGCCGCTCACGGCGCAGCGGTAGGCGCAGGGTGCCGTGGGGCGGTGGGCCGGTCCTCTCCCGGAACCGGGGCCGCGGGCCGTGTCGCGGCGGTCGCTACAGCGGTACGCGCAGGGCCCCGTCGATCAGTTCCGCGGCCTCGGCCGTGCCCGCACAGCCGTTGCGCACCAGGCGTTCACGGACCGCCCGCAGTCTGTCGCGCAGGCGCTGGGACTCCATTCCCCGGGCCTGCTCGGCCATCTGCACCGCGGTCGCCACCGCCTTGTCGGCGTTGCCCTGCCGCAGTTCGATCGTGCTGAGCATGGCGAGCCGGTGCACCCGGCCGCGGTCGTGCGCCGGGTTGTCGACGGCGGCCGCGGCGTGCTCGGCCGCGGCCTGGAGTTCGCCGAGGCTGAGCAGCGCCTCCGCCACCTGGACGTTGACCAGGCCCGGCTGGACATAGCCGGTCTCGTCGGGTTCGTAGCCACGCCGGATGCGATCAGCGGCCTGTTCGGCACGCCGGATGCAGGACAGGGCGCTCGTTCCGTCGCCGAGGTGGGCGTACGCCTTCGCCTGCATCGCGTACAGGTCTGAGGCGAGCGCCGGGGTGATGTGCCGGCCGGCGGCGCGCAGCGCGGCCTCGGCGAAGGCGACGGCCTGCCGGTACTCCCGCATGAACAGGGACTGGTTGACCAGCAGCGCGATCACATAGGCGCCGAGTCCCCGGTCGCCGCTCGCCTTCGCGAGCCGCAGCGCCTGGTGGAAGTAGCGCTGGGCGAGGCCGTGCGCGTCGGAGTCGTAAGCGCAGATCCCGGCGACCGCCACCAATCCGCCGGTGGCCCGGTGCAGGTCGCGGCCGGTGGCGTCGGTGTAGCTGCCGCGCAGCAGCGGGGCGGCCTCGGTGTTGAGGAAGCCGACGATGCGGGAGCGGGTCGCCACCCCGCCCGCCTTCCGGTACATCTGCTCGTAGTGCGCGCGGGCGGCGCGCAGCATGTCGATGTCGCCGGTGGTGACCCGGTGAGGGCCGCCCCGGGAGACGTCGACGTCCTCGGGCGGATTCTCCCACTCCCACACGGGCATCACCGCGGGCGTGCCGGTGAGGGCGGGCGCACCCAGGATGTGCGGGCGCTGCTGCTGGTCGGAGCGCCACAGGGCGGTGGCGCGCTCGACGAAGCCGGACAGGGAACCGGCGTGCGGGGCGGACGGTTCGCCGGGCACGCCGAGGCCGATGTCGTCGAGGGTGACGGGCCGGTGCAGCCGGGCGGCGAGCACCTCGCAGATCAGGTCGGGCACCTGGCCGCGCGGCCGCTGTCCCTTCAGCCACCGCGCCACGGCGGTGTGTTCGTACCGGAGCGCCAGCTTCCGCTTGCGCCCCGCCTGGTTCACATGGGCGGCGAGACCGGCATGGGAGATCCCGGCCTCGTCCAGGATCGCGTCGAGCAGAGTGTTGGGCTGCATTCAGGCCCCCCCCCGGGTGGCTGGGTGCCGCCAGATTAGTGGGTCCGCCTTCACACGGGGTGTGAACGGAGTGCTCGAATCCGCAGCGTACGCGCGCTATTGCGGAGAGTTTCCAGCCGGTTGACTGAAATGCCTCGCAAGAGGCCGGCCGGGCCGCCGGCTCCCCCTCGTACAGTGCGGCGGCCCACATCCGCGCCGTCCGCCCGGCCGCCTGCCCGACACTCCGTGGCGGGGCGGACGGCGTGCCGCGGCATCCCGGCCCGGCGGGAGCACCGGAGCGCACCGCTCCCGGCGCACGTGACGCTTCGCGGCCTCGACGTCACGTGAGGCGGTGCGCCCGGTGTCCGACGGGTTCTCCGGCCTGCCGTACCACCCGGGTGCGGTCGTTGCGCAGCACGAGTACGGCCACGTCGTCGGCGGGCCGGCCACCGGTGTGGCGCAGCAGCCGGGCGAAGACGGTGTGCAGCACGTACTGCGGTGTCACGGACCCGTCGCGGACGGCCTGTTCGAGCACGGCGGTCAGTGGAAAAGAACCGGCCATGACCGTCCCGCGCATCCTCGACACCGTCCGTGTGCAGGAACAGCGCCTCGCCGGGCACCAGATGACCGCAGCACACGGCGGGCAACTCGGCCGGCAGCGGGAACGGCCCGAGCGGGGGCAGCGGTTCGACCCGAGTGAGGGGCTCGACCTGGACGCCGGTGATCCGGTACGGCCACGGGTGCCCGCAGTTGAGGGCGTGCACCTCGCCGTCCGCGCGGATCTCCAGCAGCAGGAGGGTGACGAACTCCTCGGCGACCGGGCTGTCGGGGGCGGGATGCCCGAAAGGGGCGCGGGTCTGTGTCGATATGCGGCTCCGCCGCGTGGCGCGACAGCCACAAACAAGCCGCAGCCGCCGAACAACCACAGGCAGCCCCCGCCCCCTCAGGGGTCCTAACTCCGCAGAACCGCCCCCATACGCTCACCCGCGAGGGCCACCGCAGCGTCCCGCGCAGCCGACGCCTCATCAACCGTCAGCGTCCGATCAGCCGCCCGGAACCGCAACGCATAGGCGAGCGACTTCCGCCCCTCACCCAACTGCTCCGCGTTCTCGTACACGTCGAACAGCCGAATACCCTCCAGCAGCTCCCCGGCGCCTTCCCGCAACGCCGCCTCGACATCCGCCGCCGGAACCATCGCATCGACGACCAGCGCGACATCCTGCGTAGCCACCGGGAACGTGGAGATACCCGGCGCCTGCGGCACCCCGTCGCCCACCTGCTCCAGCGCATCCAGGTCGAGTTCCATCGCACAGGTCCGCGCAGGCAACCCCAGCGCCTTCACGACCCGCGGATGCAGCTCACCGGCATGGCCAATGACCCGCTCCGCACCCTCAGCGGCCACCGCCAGCTCCGCGCACCGCCCGGGGTGCCACGGCCCGTACTGGCTCTTGCGGACAACCAGCTCGGCCCCGGCCTCCCGCGCCACCGCACGCCCCGCCTCGATCGCGTCGGCCCAGTCGGCCGGCCGGCCCTTGCCCCACCAGCCGGACTGCTCGCGGGCGCCCGCGACGACGACGGCGACGTGCCGCGGCTGCTCGGGCAGCGCGGCGTTCAGCTCCGCGATCTCCTCGTCCGTGGGGCGCCGGTCGACGGGCAGCCGCACGGCGACGCGCTGCTCCTCGCGCGGACGGAACACCAGCCCCGTCTCGAACAGCGCCAGGTCGTGCGAGCCCCGCCCGTCGTTGCGCCGCAGCGCGCCGAGCAGACCCGGCAGCAGCGAGGTCCGCAGCGCGGGCTCCTCGTCGCTGAGCGGGTTGGTCAGCTTGACGACGCGGCGGGCCGGGTCGTCGGCGTCCAGGCCGAGCTGGTCGAAGACCTGCTCGCTGACGAACGGGTAGTTCGGCGCCTCGACGTACCCGGCCCCGGCCAGGGCCCGGCCCACCCGGCGGTGCAGCCGCTGCCGGTGGGTGAGACCGCGGCCGGCCGGCGGCTTGGGCAGCGTGGACGGCAGGTTCTCGTAGCCCTCCAGGCGGATGACCTCTTCGGCCAGGTCGTTCGGGTCGGTGAGGTCGGGCCGCCAGGACGGCACGGTGACGATCAGCTCGTCCTGCCCGTACACGTCGCAGCCGATCTCCTGCAGTCGCCGTACGACGGTCCCGCGGCCGTAGTCGACGCCGGCGACCTTGTCGGGGTGGTCGGCCGGGATGGTGATGGTGCGCGGCGCGGACGGGGCGATGGCCTCGGTGACGCCTGCCTCGGCGGAGCCGCCCGCGAGCAGTACCAGCAGGTCGACCGTGCGCTGCGCGGCAGCGGCGGCGGCCTGCGGGTCGACGCCGCGCTCGAAGCGGCGGGACGCCTCCGAGGACAGCTTGTGGCGGCGGGCCGTGCGCGCGACGGAGACCGGGTCGAAGTGGGCGGCCTCGATCACCACGTCCGCCGTGGCGCTCTCCAGGTTGTCGTGGTCGGCGATCTCGGTGTTGGCGCCGCCCATGACACCGGCGAGCCCGATCGGGCCGCGCTCGTCGGTGATGACCAGGTCCTCGGGGTCCAGCGTGCGCTTGACGCCGTCGAGGGTGGTGAGCTGCTCGCCCGGCTCGGCCCGGCGCACGCCGATCGCGCCCTGGACCAGGCCGCGGTCGTAGGCGTGCAGGGGCTGGCCGAGCTCCATCATCACGTAGTTGGTGATGTCGACAGCGAGCGAGATCGGGCGCATGCCGACCTTCTGCAGACGGCGCTGCAGCCAGATCGGGGAACGTGCCTCGGGGCTCAGGCCGGTCACCGTGCGAGCCGTGAAGCGGTCGCAGCCGACCGGGTCGGCGACCTGCACCGGGTAGCCGAAGGCGTTCGGGCCGGGGACGTCGAGCAGGGCCGGGTCGCGCAGCGGCAGGCCGTAGGCGATGGCGGTCTCGCGGGCGACGCCGCGCATCGACAGGCAGTAGCCCCGGTCGGGCGTGACGGCGATGTCCAGGACCTCGTCGGCCAGCTCGAGCAGCTCGATGGCGTCCTTGCCGACCTCGGTCTCCGGCGGCAGCACGATGATGCCGTGCGTGCCGTCGTCGCCCATGCCCAGCTCGGAGCTGGAGCAGATCATGCCGTGCGAGACGCGGCCGTAGGTCTTGCGAGCGCTGATCGCGAAGCCGCCGGGCAGCACGGCGCCCGGGAGGACCACGACGACCTTGTCGCCGACGGCGAAGTTGCGGGCGCCGCAGATGAGCTCCTGGGGCTCGCCAGTGCCGTTGGCCTGGCCGACATCGACGGTGCAGAAGCGGATCGGCTTCTTGAACTCCGTCAGCTCCTCGACGGTCAGCACCTGACCGACGACCAGCGGGCCCTTGAGGTCGACGCCGAGCTGTTCGACGGTCTCGACCTCGAGCCCTGCGGAAACGAGCTTGGCCTGCACGTCGCGCCCGGTCTCCGTCGCCGGCAGGTCGACGTACTCCCGCAGCCAAGAAAGCGGGACCCGCATCAGATCTCCATCCCGAACGGCCGGGTGAACCGGACGTCACCCTCGACCATGTCTCGCATGTCCTCGACGTTGTGGCGGAACATCAGCATCCGCTCGATGCCGAACCCGAAGGCGAAGCCGCTGTACTTCTCCGGGTCGACGCCGCAGGCGACCAGCACCCGCGGGTTGACCATGCCGCAGCCGCCCAGCTCGATCCAGCCCTCGCTGGAGCAGGTGCGGCAGGGCCGGTCGGGGTTGCCGACGGACGCGCCCTTGCAGACGTAGCAGAGCATGTCCATCTCGGCGCTGGGCTCGGTGAAGGGGAAGAAGTTCGGCCGCAGCCGGGTCTTCATGCCCTCGCCGAACAGGGACTGGACCATGTGGTCCAGGGTTCCCTTGAGGTCGGCCATGGTCAGGCCCTCGTCGATGGCGAGCAGCTCGACCTGGTGGAAGACGGGGGTGTGGGTGGCGTCCAGCTCGTCCGTGCGGTACACGCGGCCCGGGCAGATCACGTAGACCGGCAGCTCGCGGTCCAGGAGGGACCTGATCTGCACGGGCGAGGTGTGGGTGCGCAGCACGAGACCGGAGTCGGTGCCGCCCTTGCCCGCGGCGGAGCCGCCATTGGATGCAGTCTGGACGAAGAACGTGTCGTGCTCGCCGCGGGCCGGGTGGTCCGGGCCGATGTTGAGGGCGTCGAAGTTGAACCACTCGGCCTCGACCTGCGGGCCCTCGGCAACCTCGTAGCCCATGGCCACGAAGATGTCCTCGATGCGCTCCGAGAGTGTGGTGAGCGGGTGCCGGGCGCCGGCCGGTACGCGGTCGTAGGGCAGCGTGACGTCCACCGCCTCCTCGACCAGCACGCGCGCGTCCCGCTCGGCCTCGAGCTCGGCCTGGCGGGCGGCGAGGCCCTTGGTCACGGCGCCGCGGGCCTGGCCGACGCGCTTGCCGGCGTCGGCCTTGGCGTGCGGCGGCAGGGCGCCGATCTCGCGGTTGGCGAGGGCCAGCGGGGAGGTGGGGCCGGTGTGGGCGACCTTGGCCTCGTGGAGCGCGTCGAGGGAGTCCGCGGCGGCGAAGGCGGCGAGCGCCTCGTCCCGCATGCGCTCGATCTCTTCCGGTTTCAGTGTCTCGACCTCGACAGGGTCGTACGACTTGTTGGGTGCCGACATCTCTTCCCGTGCTTCCGATTGGCTGGCGGATGGTCCCCGTACCGACTCGTGGACGGATCGTCACGGCTTTTGGGACACAAAGGTGCCAAAGGCTGAGTCTAACGGGGTTGAGGTAGGCGAATGCGCCCGTGGGGCTCGGGCACGCTCTCAGGTGAGATACGCCGGGGCCGCCACGGGCAACGTAAATCGGAACTCTGCGCCGCCGCCGGGGGCGCGGCCGACCGTGATGGTGCCGCCATGGGCCTCGACGATGCCCTTGACGATGTAGAGCCCGAGGCCCGTGCCGCCGCGCTTGCTGCCCCGCCAGAAGCGGGTGAAGACGCGGTTCATGGACTCCTCCGGGATGCCGGGCCCCTCGTCGCTCACCGTGACCGACGTGGCTGCGTGGTCATGGCCTTCGCCCTCGCGGGGGGACGCCGTGGCCATGATGTCAATCGTGACGGTTCCCTCGCCGTGCCACACGGCATTTTCCAGCAGGTTGCTGAGCACCTGGTCGATCTTGTCGGGGTCGGCCCACAGGTCGGGCAGCGGCTGCTGGACCCGCAGCAGGAACCGGTCGGCGGGCTGGCCCGCGGCGACGTACGCCTGGATGTGCCGTCCGACGGCGGCACCGATGTCGACGGGCTGCCGCCGCACCTCGAGCCGGCCGGAGTCGATCCGCGAGATGTCCAGCAGCTCGGCGATGAGGCGGGTGACCCGGTCGGCGTCGGCGTCGACGGTCTCCAGCATCAGCCGCTTCTGGTCATCGGTGAAGCGTTCCCACTTGGCGAGCAGCGTGGCGGTGAAGCCCTTGACCGACGTGAGCGGCGAGCGCAGCTCGTGGGCGACGGTGGCGATCAGCTCGGCGTGACTGCGCTCGGTGCGGCGCCGGGCCTCGGTGTCGCGCAGGGTGACGACGACGCGATGGACGGCTCCGGCGGGTTCGCAACGGACGTACCGCGCCGAGACGAGCACCTCGCGCCCACCGGGCAGCAGCAGATTGCGCTCGGGCTGCCGGACCCGGATGGCGAGGCCGCCGTACGGGTCGGTCACCTGCCACCAGCGCCGGCCTTCGAGATCCTCTAACGGCAGGGCCTTCTCCAGCCGCTGCCCCAGCGCCTCGTCGGCCGGTACGGTGGTGATGCGCTCGGCGGCGCGGTTGAAGCAGACAACGCGGCCGTGCTCGTCGGCGACGACGAGGCCGTCGGGCAGGTCGTCGGGGTCGAGGCCGGCGAGGTCAGCGGACCGGTGCGCGGGCGGGCGCCGCACCTCCCGTGCCCCCGGTGCACTGCTCGTGCCGACGCTCATCCCCGTACCCCACCTCTCAACGGTCGCAGTGGGTCCCCGAGCTCGTCACCCTACTAGCTCTCGGTGACGGAGCGGCACCCTCCGGAGGCGCGCTGTGCACGGGCCGACGCATAGAGACATACGGCGGCGGCGGTGGCGAGGTTCAGGCTCTCGGCCTTCCCGTGAATGGGGACGCGTACGACGGCGTCCGCGAGGGCGCGGGTCTCCTCCGGGAGCCCCCAGGCCTCGTTGCCGAACACCCACGCGGTGGGCCCGCCCATGCTCTCCTTGTCCAGCTCGTCGTCGAGGTCGCGGTCCCCCGCGCCGTCGGCGGCGAGCACCCGCACACCGACGCCCTTCAGCCCTTCGACCGCCTCTTCCACGGGCACACCGACGGCGACGGGCAGGTGGAACAGCGACCCGACGGAGGCCCGCACGGCCTTCGGGTTGTACAGATCCACCGACGCGTCGGTGAGTACGACGGCCTCGGCACCGGCGGCGTCGGCGCACCGCAGCACGGTCCCGGCGTTCCCGGGATCCCGCACATGCGCGAGTACGGCGACGAGTTTGGGCCGGGCGTTCAGGATCTCGTCGAACGGCGTGTCCAGGAACCGGCAGATCCCGACGAGGCCCTGCGGCGTGACGGTGGTGGAGATGTCGGCGATGACCTGCTCGGCGGCGAGGTGCACACGAGCACCGGCGTCACGGGCCTCACCGATGATGTCGGCGTACCGCTCCGCGGAGTCCACGGTCGTGAACAGCTCGACGAGAGTCGATCCGTACCCCGCCGCCTCCCGCACGGCCTGCGGCCCCTCCGCGAGAAACAGCCGCTCCTTCCCGCGGACGTTCCGCTTGGCCAGCCGCCGCGCGGCGGAGACGCGGGGGGAACGGGGGGAGATCAGCTCAGGGCCGGCAGAGGGCATGCTCTTCACTTTCGGTAACCACTTTCCTGCACTACCCAACACAACGGACCCGCAGGCAAGAACCCACGGGTCCGTTCACTCACGTCGGCCTGAAGCCGGCGCAGCGTCACGCAGCCTTCGGTGCGTTGACGTCGCTCGGCAGCGCCTTCTGGGCCACCTCGACGAGCGCGGCGAACGCGTTCGCGTCGTTGACGGCCAGCTCGGCCAGGATCTTGCGGTCGACCTCGATGTTCGCGGCCTTCAGACCCTGGATGAAGCGGTTGTACGTGATGCCGTTGGCGCGGGCGGCGGCGTTGATCCGCTGGATCCACAGTTGACGGAAGTCACCCTTGCGCTTCTTGCGGTCGTTGTAGTTGTAGACCAGCGAGTGGGTGACCTGCTCCTTGGCCTTGCGGTACAGGCGCGAACGCTGACCGCGGTAGCCGGAGGCCTGCTCGAGGATCGCCCGGCGCTTCTTGTGGGCGTTGACTGCCCGCTTGACGCGTGCCACTTGTTAACTCCTTGTAGCGGGGCCGCGGTTTCCTCACACGGCCCGAAATCGATTGGGTCCCGGTCCCTGACGTACGTACGGCGCTCGGTGCGCGTTCCGCGCTCCGCGCGTTTACGTCACTTGCCGAGAAGCTTCTTGATCTTCTTGGCGTCGCCCGGGGCCATCTCGGCGTTGCCGGTGAGGCGGCGCGTCAGACGGGACGACTTGTGCTCGAGGTAGTGGCGCTTGCCGGCGCGCTCACGGAGTACCTTGCCGGAGCCGGTGACCTTGAAGCGCTTGCTGGAACCGCTGTGCGACTTGTTCTTCGGCATAGCGCCGTTCTCTCCTCATGGGTGGCGCTCCGGTGCCCGGTCGCGAGAACCGGGCACGATGGAGCGTCGCTCTTGTTTCGGTTACTGGCAGGGGACTGGCGTCCCCGCGGGGATCACGCCTCGGCGGGCTCCTCGGACGGGGCGTCGACGGGGTTCTGCGAGCGGCCGGGGTTGGCCTTCGCAGAAGCCTTGCGGGCCTCCTGCGCCTGGCGGGCCTCGGCCATCGCCTCGGTCTTCTTCTTGTGCGGACCGAGGACCATGATCATGTTGCGGCCGTCCTGCTTCGGGTTCGACTCCACGAACCCGAGGTCCTGAACGTCCTCGGCGAGCCGCTGCAGCAGCCGGTAGCCCAGCTCGGGCCGGGACTGCTCGCGACCGCGGAACATGATCGTGATCTTGACCTTGTCGCCCTGCTTGAGGAACCGGACGACGTGACCCTTCTTGGTGTCATAGTCGTGCGGGTCGATCTTCGGCCGGAGCTTCATCTCCTTGATGACCGTGTGCGCCTGGTTCTTGCGCGCCTCACGGGCCTTCATGGCCGACTCGTACTTGAACTTCCCGTAGTCCATGAGCTTGCACACGGGCGGACGGGCATTCGCCGCGACCTCGACCAGGTCCAGGTCGTACTCCTGCGCAAGCTCCAGTGCCTTCGCGAGCGGCACGATGCCGACCTGCTCGCCACTGGGACCGACAAGTCGCACCTCGGGAACGCGAATCCGGTCGTTGATGCGGGGCTCGGCGCTGATGGATCCTCCTCGGTTAGCACCACACGGCAGTCTGGCGGACAGCCGCGTACGTTATTCGTTCGTGAGACCTAACCGCGCCGAAGCAGAAAAATGCCCCGGACGATCACAGGCGGGGCTCCTCGAACTACCGGAGCACCTACGCGAGGATCGCGGGGCGCGATTTCGGGCGGATCGCCGTCGCTGGGACGGGGCCGCCTGACCGGTGACCCGCCGCCCTGAGGGCAGCCAGGTGGGAGTTCGAAAGCCTCCACTTGTGGGCCGGGCACATACGCGTCCGACCGGTCACTGTCCATAGTACACGCAAAGCCGTGCCGTCGACCCGCGGCGGAGGCCGGACGGCCGGGGCCCTAGTGTGTGGGACATGAGTGACACCCCTCCTGAGAACCCCGACTTCGACGCCATGGCCCGCGACATCGCCGAGGTACCGGCGGTCGAGGTGATCGTGACGGTCGCGGTCAACCTGATGAGCGCCGCGGCCGTGAAGCTCGGCCTGACCGAGGAGGGCGACAAGTACAAGGACCTGGACGAGGCCCGCAAGCTGGTGCACGCGCTGGCCGGGCTGCTGGACGCGTCCGCGACGGAGATCAGCTCCTTCCACGCCGCGCCCCTGCGGGACGGTCTGAAGTCGCTGCAGATGGCGTTCCGCGAGGCGTCGGCCGTCCCGGACGAGAAGGGGCAGGGCCCGGGCGAGAAGTACACGGGCCCGCTCTACGGCTAGTGCCCCGGCAGGCAACGTTCGTCGCGACGCCCGGCACGCCCTCTCGCCAGTACGAGGGCTTCCGGCCGGCACGCCGAGAGCACGCACCGGACGCCGCTCCTTGACGGGCAAACGTTGCCTGTCGGGGCACTAGTAGACTGTCGCGGCTAATATTTGGGATAAAGGTGACGCAGTTTGATGCGTGCATCGTGGGTGGTGAACTGCCAGTCC
>NZ_JACTVI010000112.1 GCF_014495685.1 Streptomyces sp. TRM68367
CCCAAACAGGACAGTCGAGACGTCAGTCAGGCGAGGGGTCAGACCCACCAGCGGCGTCACCACGTCACATCCTCACTGTCAGGCGAGGAACTTGTCGGCCAGGAGGCGGGCGATGGCCCAGTCCTGTACGGCGACACCGACGGACTTGAACACCGTCCGCTTGCCGTACTCGGCGCTGGGGGCGGTCAGTGCGGTCCCGAGCCCCGTGAGGGCGTCCTTGGTGATGGCGCCGGCTTCGAGCGCGTGGATGATCTCGCCGGACTCCTCCAGGATCGCATCCAGTTCGTCGACGACGACCGTGCTGCCGGCGAGCAGTTCGTCGGGCAGTTCGCGCATGGTGGGGCGATACGCGCCAATGGCGTTGACGTGCACCTGGGCGGGCAGCGCCGATTCGGGGAAGAGCGGGCTGGTCGCGTTGGTCGCGCAGCAGACGATCTCGGCCCGCCGGACCGCCGACACGGCGTCGGTCGCGGTGAGCAGTTCCACCCCCGCCAGTTCGGGTGTCAGACGTTCGACGAGGTCTCGCGCGCGGCCCAGATCGGCGTCCACCACGGTCAGTTGACGCAGGGGCCGGACCGTGTGGACGGCGCGGACCTGGTCGAGGGCCTGTCCGCCGGCGCCGACCAGGGTGAGCCGCCCGGCCTCGGGCGGGGCGAGGAGGTCGGTGGCGACGCCGACGACCGCGCCGGTGCGCAGGGCCGTCACCGCTCCGGCGTCGGCGACCAGGTGGTCCAGGCGGCCGGTCTCGCTCCAGATCACGGTGCCCGTGATGGCGGGCGTGCGGTCGAAGTTCAGGCTCAGCGTCTTGAACATGGCGGAGGCGGTCGACCGGTGATGAGCCGACATCACCAGGAACTGCCCGTCCCGCAGCGCGGTGCGGGTGGGCATCTCGAACTCCCCGCCGGCCAGATCGACGAAGGCCTGCCGTACGGCGTCGATCGCCTCCTTCATCGTCACTGCCTCGCGGATCTCAGGCTCACCGACGGTCATCGCCTTCATGGCACTCCACATCCTCGTTGGGCGTTTCCTCGACTGCTTCTCCGCAGGAGAACGCGGAGTAAGGTATTACACCTTACGCCCCACGGCAAGAAGGGATGTCGTGAAGGGGCGTCGTACAGGCCTGAAGTTCTGTGTTATGCATTGGGCATGACTACTTCTCGTCCGGCGGGGGCGCAGGCGCGCGGTGCGCAACTCAAGTCGGTCAGCCTCCGCCAGCAGGCGCGGGAGGCGCTGCGCACCCGGATCGTGCTGGGACAGATCGAGCCCGGCCAGGTGGAGAGTGTCATCAACGTGGCCTCGGAACTGGGGGTCTCCGTCACCCCGGTCCGCGAGGCCGTCATGGATCTGGCCAACCTAGGCATGGTGGAGGTCATCCGCAACCGGGGCTTCAGGGTTCCGGTGCTCACCGACCACGATCTCGAAGAGATCTTCCGCGTGCGCACCATGCTGGAGGTCCCGGCGATGGTCGAGCTCGCCGAGCTCGCCGACCGGGCACCTGTGGCGCGGTTCCGGCAACTCGCCGAGCAGATCACCGACGCCGCGCGCGAGGGGGGCCTGGTCTCCTTCCTGGACCTGGACCGGCAGTTCCACCTCGGCCTGCTGGAGCTGCTGGGCAACCGCCGACTTGTCGCCATGGTCGGCCAGTTGCGCGACCAGGCGCGCATGGAAGGCCTGCAGAAGCTGGCGGACCAGGGTGAGCTGACCCAGTCCGGCGAGGAGCACCTCGCCATCGTGGACGCGATCACCGCGGGCGACGGGGAGCTGACCGCCGCACTCATGCGCAAGCACCTCACCCACAGCCGCGGCATCTGGGCCGGCCGGGCGGAAGACGGGGCCTGACCCCTTCGGGGACCGGTTCGACGCCCCCGCTCGCCCGCGGGCGTACTTCCGTGTATGTGCCCGTTATGGGTCGTCTGTGCGATCGCAACGCGATGGTGATCCGAGCTCCGGATCCGGACTCTTGACAGCCACCGGCCTGCCCCCGATGCTCAGTGAGGTATTACACCTCAGGCCCGAGTGGTTCGGCCTGTCCGCCAAGCCCGCGCCTGTGCCGGGCCCAGGCCACCGGTCAACGGTTGGCCCAAATCGGAGACAAGAACCTTGGCAAGCAAGAAGAAGGCCATCGAGCTCGACAACGTCGTGAAGCGATTCGGCGACCACACCGTTGTCGACAACGTGTCGCTGTCTGTGGCCCAGGGCGAGGTCGCGGCCATCATCGGTCCGAGCGGCGCGGGAAAGAGCACGCTGCTGCGCTGTGTCAATCTGCTCGAACGGCCCGACAGCGGCACCATCGTCGTCGCCGGCACGAGCATCGACGCAGGCAGTCAGATCAAGTCCAAGGACCTCGCGAAGCTGCGCAGCGTCGTGGGCATGGTGTTCCAGTCGTTCAACCTCTTCCCGCACCTGACCGTGCTGCGCAACATCACGCTCCCTCAGGAGCAGGTGCTCGGCCGCAGCCCGACGCAAGCCCGTGAGCGCGGTCTCGCGCTGCTGGAGCGCGTGGGGCTCGCGGACAAGGCCGAGCAGTACCCGAACCGCTGCTCAGGAGGCCAGCAGCAGCGCATCGCGATCGCGCGCGCCCTGGCCCTCGATCCCGCGGTGATGCTCTTCGACGAGCCCACCTCCGCGCTCGATCCCGAGCTGGGTCTTGAGGTGCTGACGGTGATGCGGGAGCTCGCCGACGACGGCATGACCATGGTGGTGGTCACCCACGAGATGGAGTTCGCGCGGGACGTCTCCGACCATCTCGTCGTCATGGCCGACGGGGCTGTCATCGAAGAGGGCAAGCCGACCGACATCTTCGCTGCGCCCTCGCACGCCCGGACCCGGCAGTTCCTCAGGGCGGTGGACCGCGATGGGGTCTGACATGGTTCTGGCGGTGCTCAAAGGGGTGCCGACGACGCTGCTGCTGACCGGCGCGAGTCTCGGGATCGGCATCGTGGGCGGCCTTCCGCTCGTCGTGGCACGCCTCTCGGACCGGGCGCCGCTCCGCTTCCTGTCCCGCTCCCTGATCGAGGTCTTGCGGGGCATCCCGCCGCTGGTGTGGCTGTTCATCATCTACTTCGGCCTCGGTAATTCGCTGCCGGGGATCGACCCGCTGGAGGCATCGATCGCCGGCATGGGTCTCATCTCCTGCGCCTACATGGCGGAGATCTACCGCGGCGGGCTGGCCGCGGTGCACCACGGCCAGTGGGAGGCCGGCAGGGCCCTGGGCATGAGCGGCCTGGCGATCGTTCGCAAGATCATCGCCCCGCAGGTCTTCCGTATCTCCGTGCCGGCGACGGCCAACTACGGCATCGGCCTGTTCAAGGACTCCTCGGTGGCCTTCACTCTCGGCGTCATGGAGATCCTCTACTTTGCGAACGAGCAGTCGCGCACGACCGGTGAGGCGATCAAGCCGTTCCTGGTGGCGGCCGTCCTCTACATCGTCCTGTCGGCGGTCTGCGCGGCGCTGTCCCGCTCCCTCGACCGGCGCCTGCAGCGAAGGGTGGCCCGATGAGCTTCCTCACCGACTGGACGGATGCCTTCCCCCAGCTCTGGGACGGAATCAAGATCAGCGCTCAGCTGGTCGCCGGGAGTCTCGCCCTCGGCATGCCGCTGGGGCTGCTGCTGGCACTCGGCTCCGCGTCACGCGTCGTGCCGGTCCGCTACGTCGTCATCGCCCTCGTCGAGATCGGACGTGGCACGCCGGCGCTGGTGATGCTGCAGATCGTCTACTTCGGGCTGCCCGAGCAGGGACTGTCGCTGAGCAACGTCGTCTCCGCGACGCTCGCCCTCGCCCTGACCACCGGCGCCTACGCGAGCGAGATCATCCGCGGCGGCCTGCAGTCCGTTCCGCAGGGACAACTGGAAGCAGCGGACGCCCTCGGCATGAGCCGCCTCTCCGTCCTGCGCTTCATCGTGATCCCCCAGGGGCTGCGCGTCGCCATCCCCGCCCTCATGGGCCTGTCCATCCTGATCTTCCAGGCCACCTCGCTCGCCTACTCGATCGCCGTGCCCGAACTGCTGGCTGCCGCGTACTCGTACGGCTCCTCCACGTTCAAGTACCTGAGCGTCCTCTCCCTCGCGGGCCTCATGTACCTGTCCATCACCATCCCGGCCAGTTGGCTGTCCGAGCGCGTCGAGCGCCGTCTCGCCCGGCATGTCTGAGAACCCGGATGCACCGGCTGTCGCGGATCCGGCCCGTGGCACGGCACCGACCAACAGAGCCGGAGCCCCATCGACCCCGGGACAAGAACGTGCCTGCGTTCACCCGGTCACAGAAACACCAGGGAGAAACATGAACAGCAAGTTTCCCGCAGCCATGGCCGCCGTCACGCTCCTGGCCGTGGCCACGCTCTCGGGCTGTGGAGGCCAATCAGCCAAGACCACCGTCAGTGCCGACTGCAAGCCCAAGCACGAGTTCAAGACGATGAGCAAGGGCACGCTCACCGTGGTGAGCTTCGACATTCCGCCGTTCAGCAAGGTCCAGGGGAACGACCTCACCGGCGTCGACGGGGACATCGTCAAGGCGATCGCGCAGATGGAATGTCTCACCGTGTCCGTCAAGGCCGCCGGCGCCGCCGCCGTCATCCCGACGGCGCAGGCCGGGCGGGCCGACCTGGCGGCCGGAGACTGGTACCGCACCGCGGAACGGGCGAAGGTGCTCGATCTGTCCGACCCGCTCTACCTCGACGACATGGCGCTCGTGTCGAAGCAGGGCGTGAGCGCCGTCCCGGACCTGAAATCCAAGGGGCTCACCGTCGGGACGGTGGAGGGCTACCTGTGGGTCGCGGACCTCAAGAACTACCTCGGCGGCAAGCTCAAGACGTACCCCTCGGGCGTGAACTGCTACCAGGACCTTCAGGCCGGCCGCGTCGACGTGTGCGTCGACGCCTATGGCGCCGCCGTGTACTCGACCAAGGGCAGGGATCTGAAGGTCGAGAAGGCCAAGCCCTTCGACAAGGTCGCCGCATCCGTCGAGGCCGCCCAGTCCACCTTCCCGATGCCCAAGGGTCACGAGGACATGCTCAAGGCCGTCAACGAGGACATCGCGGCCCTGCGCAGCAATGGCGAACTCGCGAAGATCCTCACCAAGAACGGCCTGGAAGCCAGCGCGGCCGAGGTCGGAAAGCCGCGCCTGATCGGCTGACCAGAACTTGCGGACACGACAGCCGGAGAGATGACGTGCTCTCAGGCTGTCGCCGATCCGGCAGGGCGCATTGCGCCACCACCACTCGTGAAAAACGCCCCCATGATCATGCCGAGAAAGAGGATGACGAGATGAAAGTGGTCGGCATCGACTGCTTCGGCTACAACCTGCGTTATGCCCACGGCGAGTACGTCATGTCCGGCGGCCGCGCGGCGACGTCCGAGATCGGTACGCTGGTCCGCCTGCGCACCGACGAGGGGCTCGAGGGGTGGGGTGAGATCACGCCTCTCGGCAACCGCTACCTGCCCACCCACTGGGCCGAGGTACGCGCGGCGCTGCACACGATGGCCCCGGCGCTCCTCGGTCGGGACCCGACCAAGCTGTCCGCGATTCGCCGCACATTGGACGGCGTCCTCCTCGGCGGTGGCTATGCCAAGGCCGCCGTCGACGTCGCGTGCTGGGACCTGCTCGGCAAGGCCTGCGGGAAGCCGGTCGCCGCTCTGCTCGGCGGTGTGCTGCAGGAGGACTTCCCGCTCTATGAGGCGGTTCCCCTGACGTGGCCGGACGAGATGGCCGACTTCGTGGTCCGCCGTCAAGAGGCCGGTATCAAGCGCTTCCAGCTCAAGGTCGGCAATCATCCCCTGGAGGACGCCGACCGCACGCGCGCCGTCGTGGACGTGGCCGCGCCCGACACCCTGGTGGTCGCCGACTCGAACGGTGGCTGGAACCTGCGAGCAGCCCAGATCGCCGTGCGGGCCATGGCCGACCTTCCGGTCGTCATCGAGCAGCCCTGCCGCGAAACCGACGACTGCATCTTCGCGATGCGCCACTCCAGCCTTCCGCTGGTGCTCGACGAGTCCATTCTCACCGCGACCGATGTCTTCCGCGCCAAGTCCGACGCGGGCGCCGTGTCCATCAACATCAAGATCAGTCGTGTGGGAGGGCTGACCCAGGCGGCACGCATGCGCGACCTCATGCAGGACCTCGACCTGATGGTCTCGGTCGAGGACACCTGGGGCGGCGACATCGTCTCCGCGGCGGTGAGCCACCTGGCGGCGAGCACCAAGCCGGAGAACTTCCAGAACGCCTCGTTCATGAACGACTGGACCGACGGACACGTCGCCGGGTACCAGCCGCGCTCCTGGCAGGGGCGCGGTGCGGCGCCGACCCTCCCCGGTCTGGGTATCACCGTGCAGACCGACGGACTCGAATCCGTCTTCCACATTGCCTGACATGGGTACATCGGCGCATTTCAGACAGCGGTCTACACGGAGCGCTCAGTCTGAGGACGAGCGGGAAGTCCCACATCGGTCGCGGGGACGTCGTCAGCGCTCGCTGCCGAGCCCGCGCAGCGTCGCCGCTCAGGTATTCCTCCTGCAGCTCGCGGTGGTGGTGGTGCTCGTCGCCGCGACGGTTGTGGCGCTGGTGCTGCAGGCCCGGCGCCAAGGGACGGAGGCGGCGCGCAGCGAGGTTCTCGCCGTCGGCGAGGCGTTCCGCGAACTCTCCGGGGATCGTGGAGGCGCTGGACGGCCCCGATCCGTCCGCCGTCCTGCAGCCGCGCGCCGAGGCAGCTCAGACTCGGGGCGGCCTCGACGGCATCGTGGTGTCGACCACGGAGGGGATTCGGATCGCCCACCCCGATCCGAAACTGATCGGGAAGCACGTCGTAGGCCCGTACAAGAAGGCGGCGCACGGCGAGTCGTTCACCCACATCGTGGTGGACCCGCTGGGCCTGTCCGTGTACGCGGCGGTTCCCGTCTTCCGGCCGGACGGCTCCGTCGCCGGCGTCGTCTACCCCGAGATCACGGTCAAAAGCGTCAACAAAGAGGTGCAGCGGCAGCTGCCCGTGCTCCTCGGCGGTGCGAGCGGCGCGCTGGTGCTGGCCGGGGGAGGATCGGCGCTGGTGAGCTGGCGCCTGCGGCGCCAGACCCGTGGCCTCGAGCCGGCCGAGATGACCCGGATGTACGAGCATCATGACGCGGTGCTCCATGCCGTGCGGGAGAGCGTGCTGATCGTCGGGAGTGACGGGCGGCTGCTGCTGGCCAATGACGAGGCGCGGCGGCTGCTGGACCTGCCGGCGGACGCGGAGCAGCGCGAGGTCACCGGGCTCCGAGTCGTCACCTTCCCCACCGTTCCCATCTCCCCACCCCTGGGCCTCGGTTCCGGCCTGCCGTTCGAGACCGCCGATCTGCAACTGCCCGCCGGCAGCCGGCTGGCCCTCTTCACCGACGGACTCGTCGAGAACCGCGTCCGTGACCTCGACACCGGCTTCAGCCTTCTGCAAAGGGCCCTGGCCCACCCCGACCAGACTCCGGAACAGACCTGTCAGACGGTGATCGACGCGCTGCTGCCCCCTCGACCCTCCGACGACATCGCCCTGCTCGTGGCCCGCACCCGGATACTGGATGCCCACCAGGTCGCCGAGTGGGACGTGCCGGGTGACCCCACCGCCGTCGCCTCCATCCGCGCCGCCTGCGCCCGTCGGCTGGGGGCATGGGGTCTGGACCACATGGCCTTCACCACCGAGCTGATCGTCAGCGAGCTGGTCACCAACGCCATCCGATACGGCGCCGCCCCCATCCGGCTCCGCCTGCTGCAGGACCACTCCGTCCTGATCTGTGAGGTCTCCGACGGCAGCAGCACCTCTCCGCATCGCCGGGCAGCCACCACGGACGAGTGCGGTCGCGGCCTGTTCCTCATCGCTCAGTTCACCCAACGCTGGGGCACCCGGTACACCGCCCGCGGCAAGGTCATCTGGGCCGAGCAATCCCTGCGCGGCGATGCAGCCTCACCCGGTGAGGCGCCGTTCGACGACATCTTGGACCAGTGGGACGACACCGCGCTTTGGCGCAGGAGCTGACTCCCGAACTCGGCTCAACGAAGAGCATCTCCGCGAAGATCCTGACCCGGCTCGGCCACGAACTGCAGACACCGGGGCTCTGGCCGGAAAAGCACCGGCGTGCCCTCACTGCCGGCATCCCCCGCAAGGCCATTACCTGCACAGCCCCACCATCCGGGCCCGCCCGCGTGGTGCCGCACGGACCGCCCTCGTGGGCAAACCGGGTCCCTGATGGCCGGCGATCTTCGCAAGGAGCGCTTGCGTCTGCAGAGCATTTGGGTGACGAGGGATGACCGCCCGGCAGCTGCGAACACGGGACCGCTGCCGACCTGATCGCTGCGCAGGCCTGGGAACGTTGCCTGCCGGGGCTACGCGGGCGACATCGAATGGGGCTGGGGAAACCTTGCTCCGCAGGAGATCGTCCGCCGCTGCTGTGCTTCTGCCTTCGATGCCCGCCCCACGCGCGCGTGGGGCGGCCCCCGGCTCACGCGCGCGTGGCCTTCTCCCGCCCCAGCGCGCTCGCCGACACCGCGAGCACCGAGAGCACGACGAGCGCCCCGGCCGGCCCGAGCACCGTCCAGGGGGCGAGTTCGACGTACGGCTGGTTCTCCGACAGCAGCCGGCCCCACTCGGGCGTGGGCGGCTGTTCGCCCAGGCCGAGGAAGCCGAGGGAGGCCAGCACCAGGACGGTCGTGGGCAGCCGGAGCAGGGCGTTGCGCAGCAGTGCGGGGACGACCGCGGGCAGCAGATGGCGGCGCAGCAGGTGCCCGCGGCCGGCGCCGAGCGCGACCGACGCGGCGATGTGGCCGCTCGCCCGCTCCTGTTCGAGCAGCGCGGCGGACTGCGCGGCGTACGGGCTCCAGCCGACCACGCACACCGCGCCCGCCGCTCCCCACACCGACGGCCCGGTCACCCCGGCGATCAGCAGCCCCGCGAGGACGGCGGGCAGCGTCGCCACGACTTCCGTGACGCCGGCGCTCGCCCGCGGCACCAGGCCCAGCAGGAGCCCGGTGACCGCGCTGACCGCCGTGACCGCGAGGGCGACGCCCGCCGTGCGCAGCGCCCCGTGGCCCAGCCGGGCCAGCAGGTCACGGCCGAGGGCGTCGGTACCCAGCGGATGCTCAAGCGAGGGCGGCACCAGCCGGGCCGCCGTATCCACCTGCGCGGGGTCGCGCAGCAGCCCCGCCACCACGAGCCCGAGCAGGACGACGGCACACGCACCGGCGACCCAGCGCAGCGAGCGCGGCGGCGCCAGGGCCGGCCGGTGCAGGGTGGGCAGTGAGCCGTCCCGCAGCGGCCGTCCCAGCAGCGCGTGCCGCGCGGCGCGGATCAGCAGGCCGGCGGCCACGCCCAGCAGGACGAGGGCCAGCGTCGCGGTCTGCAGCACCGGCAGGTCCTGGGCGACGGCGGCCTCCAGGGCGAGCCGGCCGAGCCCCGGGATGTTGAAGATCTGCTCCACCGCGACCGCGCCCCCGACCAGCGCCACGACCGTCGGCAGCAGTTGCGGCAGCACGCCCGGCAGTGTGCGGCGCAGCGCGTCCCGGGCGATGTGCCGGGGCGGGAGCCCGACGGCGTACGCCGTGCGTGCCCACGGCTCGTGGAAGGCGGCGGGCAGCGCCTGGTCGAGTAGCCCGCCGATCATCGCGCCGGACGGGATGCCGAGGGCGAGCGAGGGCAGCACCATCGACTGCGGCCCCTCCCACCCACTGGACGGGAACAGGCCCCACCACACCCCGCACACCGTGGCCAGCAGCGAGGCGAGCACGAACTTCGGCAGCGCGGCCAGCACCGCCGCCCCGGTGCCCGCCCGGTCCCGACGCAGCCGCCGCCGCGCGCCGAGGTGGACCGTGCGGGCGCACACCAGCGCGGCCACGGCGACGGTGACCACGAGCGCACCCAGCATCAGCGTCAGTGACACCGAAAGCGCGGTCGTCACCTGCGGCAGCACCGCCTCGCCCGACACCCACGACACGCCCGCGTCCCCGCGCGGCAGACCGCCCAGCCAGTGCGCCAGGTGCGCGAGCGGCCCGTCGTCGAGACCCAGCTGCTCCCGTACGGCGGCCAGTTGCGCGGGCGTCGGATTCTGGTCGGCGGACCGGGCGCGCAGCACCGTACGCGCGGGGTCGTTCCCGGACAGCCACGGCAGCAGGGCGACGGCCGTGAGCAGCCCGGCCCCGGCGAGCAGCCGGCCGGCGACCGCACGCCACCGCACCGGGTGTCCGGTGGCGTGGGGGAGGGTGGCGGTCATCCCGGCTTACTTCAGGTGCGTGTCGACGTCGACGAGGGAGCGCTCGCGCGGGTCGAGGAGGACACCCTCGACGTCGGGGGCGATGCCCTGCACGGCCTTCTCGTGGACCAGCGGCACGACGGCGTCGGTGCGCAGGACCGCCGCCTCCGCCTGCATGATCTTCTGCTGCCGGTGCTCGGTGCCGGCCTCCTCCGCGGCGGCCCGGATGGCCTTGTCGACCGCGGGGTCCTTCAGGCCCGCGATGTTGTAGACGCCGTTGCTGGTGAAGTCACTGGCGAGGTAGTCGACCGCGTCGCCGGTGTCGAGGAGCGTCACGCGCGAGAAGACCAGGGCGTCGTACTTGCCGGCCAGCAGGTCGGCCTCCATCTGCGTGTACTCGCGCACGTCCTGCTTGACCGTGAACCCGGCCTTTTCCAGCTGCTGTTGCAGCACGGTCGCGGCCTCGGGCAGCTCGGCGCGGTTGGTGTAGGTCGCCAGGCGCAGCGTCCGGCCGTTCGTCTCCGCCTTGACCTGGGCGGTGCTCGCCGCCTTGGCCCGGCCGGTCACCGCGACGCGCTTGTCGGCGGCCCAGGGGACGGCAGGCCCGAACAGGCCCTGTGCGGGGTCGGCGTACCCGCCGAAGACGGAGCCGACGAGGGCGGAGCCGTCCACGGCCTCGCGGGCGGCGGCGCGCAGACCCGGGTCGGTGAACAGGCCGCTGCCGGTGTTGAGAACCAGGCTGTCGGTGCGCACCGAGGGCACCTCGTGCCGCGTGTCCGCCTTGAGCAGCTTGGCCTGGGCGGTGGGGATCCACTCGGCGACGTCGACGTCGCCGCTGCGCAGCGCGTTGGCGCGGGCGGTGCCGTCCGCGATCCACTGCACGTCGATGCCCGGTGCCTTCGCCTTGCCGCCCCAGTAGCCGTCGAAGCGGGTGAGCGCCGCCTTGGTCTTGCCGCTGAGCCGGGTGATCTCGAAGGGGCCGGTGCCGGTGCCGACCGGGCTGACCGCGCCGTCCTTGCCGTACGCCTTCGCCGACAGGACGGCGAGGGCGGGGCTGGCCAGCCGCAGCGGCAGCACCGGGTCGGGGGTCTTGGTGGTGAGGGTGACGGTGTCGGCGTCCGTGGCCTTCGCCGTCAGGGTCACGTCGCTCAGCACACGCGGCTTGGGGGTGGCCTTGCTCGCGTGGTCGAGGGCGTTCACGACGGACTGCGCGGTGACCGCGGTGCCGTCCTGGAACTCGGCCTTGCGCAGCTCGAAGGTCCAGCTCGTGCCGCCCTCGCGTCTCCACGACTTCGCGAGCGCCGGCTTGGCGGCTGCGTCCTTGTCCAGGGCCGTGAGGCCCTCGGCCACGGACAGCTTGCTCAGCACGGTCGCGTCGTTGCTGTACGGCGACAGCGCCTGCGCCGGCGGCACGGCCAGGGCGATCCGCAGCCGCCCGCCCGACCCGGCTCCGACACCGTCCGTGCCGCCGTCGCCCTGAGCGAAACAGCCGGCCAGCAAAGGAGTGAGGGCGAGCGCCGTGATGAGGCAGCGGGACGTGGTGCGCATGTCTGGTCCTGTCGTACGGAATGTCGCTGATGCCCCAGCCATCAAGACTGGGGCCGCGTCAGCCTATAAGGAAAGGCTTACCAAATGTTGATCTGATGAGTGAAATCTCAACGACTGGACGCCCGGGAACCGAACTATCGACCGGTTGTTGGAGCTGTGTCATCGTTCACCGGGCGGAGGTGAGCCGTATGACCGACGCGGATCCGGGCCTGTTCGGGCCGGACTCGGTGACCTGGCAGGCGCACAGCGACCCGGTGATGTGGATCGCCGGGATCCGCGCCCTGTACCTCCAGGCGCTGCACCCGCGTGCGGTGCGCGGCGTGATACAGAACTCGGACTTCCGGCGCGAGGCCTGGGGCCGGCTGATGCGCACCGCGAGCTTCGTCGGCACCACCACCTACGGCACCACCGAGGCCGCCGAGCGGGCCGGCGCCCGCGTCCGCAGGATCCACAGCATGCTCCGGGCGACCGACCCGGACACCGGCGAGCGGTACCGCATCGACGAAGCCGCGCTGCTGCTGTGGGTGCACTGCGCCGAGATCGACTCCTACCTGCACGTGCTGCGCCGCTCCGGGTTCCGGCTCACCGACGCCGAGGCCGACCGCTACATCGCCGAACACCGGCACAGCGCCCGCCTGGTCGGCCTCGACCCCGGCACCGTCCCCGCCGACCGGGCCCAGCTGGCCGCCTACTTCGAGCGCGTACGGCCCGAACTCGCCGCCGGACCCGAGGCACGCGAGGTCGACGACTTCCTGCTGCGCCCGCCCACCCATCCGCTGCTGGTGCCGCTGCGCGCGCTGCTGTGGCGACGCGTGGCCCGCCTCGCCTACGGCACCCTCCCGCCGTACGCCCACGAGCTGTACGGCTGCCCGGCCCCGGCGCCCGCCGTCGTCACCCGGCGCCTGCGCCGCACCGCCCGCCTGCTGCGCGCGGTCCCCGCCCTGCTGCGCTGGCAGCTCCCGCCCCAGCACATCCTGCGTGCCATGGCCCGGCTCGGCCCGGGCGCGCGTCCGGCACCGTACAAACTCGGGCGAGAGGTCGCCATACTGGACGAGCCAGGGGCGGGCGGGGCGACCAGCGACGGGGGCGGGCGCAGGAGATGGGGGACAGCAGGCTGATCCACGGCCGGTACCGGCTGCTCGACCTGGTCGGGCGCGGCGGCATGGGGGAGGTGTGGCGGGCCCGGGACGAGTCGCTGGGCCGGCACGTCGCCGTCAAGTGCCTCAAGCCGCTGGGCCCGAACCACGAGCAGTCCTTCACACGCGTGCTGCGCGAGCGGTTCCGGCGCGAGGCGCGCGTGGCCGCCGCCCTCCAGCACCGCGGGGTGACCGTCGTCCACGACTTCGGCGAGTCCGACGGCGTCCTCTACCTCGTCATGGAGCTGCTGGACGGCCGCAACCTCAGCCAACTGCTGGAGGACAACAAGCACCACCCGCTGCCGGTCGGCGACGTCGTCGACATCGCCGAGCAGGTCGCCGCCGCCCTCGCGTACTGCCACGAACAGGGCGTCGTGCACCGGGACCTGAAGCCCGCGAACATCGTTCGGCTCGCCGACGGCACCGTGAAGATCTGCGACTTCGGCATCGCCCGGCTCGGCCACGACATCGGCTTCACCGCCCGCCTGACCGGCACCGGCATCGCCATGGGCACCCCGCACTACATGTCGCCGGAGCAGATCGGCGGCACGGAGGTCGACCGGCGCAGCGACCTGTACTCGCTGGGCTGTGTGCTGTACGAAATCGCCACCGGGGTACCGCCGTTCGATCTCGACGACGCCTGGGCGATCCTCGTCGGCCACCGCGACACCCCGCCTCCGCCGCCCCGCGGCCACCGCGCCGACCTGCCCGAGTACCTTGAACGGATCATCCTGGACCTGCTGGCCAAGGACCCGGGCCGGCGCCCGCAGGACGCCCGCGAACTGGCCCGCCGGATCAGTTCCGAACGCACCGCACCGGCGCACGTGCCGACCGTGGCCGCCTCCCGTCCCCGGACCGACCCGCCCGAGCCGGCCGCGCACGGGGCGGCACGGCTGCCGTCCTGGACGCGCGGCATGACCACCGGCCGCAAGGCAGCCGACGCCGGGCTGCGCACCACACCCCCCGACCCGGGGGCGGGACTGTCCGGCGAGTGGATCGCCCGCCCCGCGACCGGCCCGGTCGGCCCGGCCGAGGAGCCCGTCGTACCGGACGAGCGGCCGGACCCGCCGACGGAGGCCGTCACCGCCCTGGCCGGCCGGCACAACGCGGGCCTGAGCCTGGGCCGGCTGGGCCGCTGGACGGAGGCGGGGGAGGTGCACCGCGCAGTCGCCGCCGAACGCACCCACCTGCTCGGCCCCGACCACCCCGACACCCTCACCAGCCGCTACGAGGTCGCCTTCACCCTCAGCCGCACCGGCCGCACTGCCGAGGCGCTGCGCGAGTACAAGCAGGTGGCCGAGGCCAGGATCCGGGTGCTGGGTCCGGACCACCCCGACACGCTCGCCGTCCGGCAGGAAATGGCGTATGTGCTCGGCCAGTTGGGCCGCCCCTTCGACGCCCACCAGGTGTACACCTCGGTGCTCGCCGCCCGGGAGCGCACCATGGGTTCCGAGCACCCCGACACCCTGCGCTGCCGGCACAACCTCGCCTTCAATCTCAGCCGCCTCGGCCGCCTGGAGGACTCCTACCGCATGGCGTGCGAGGTCGCCGAGGCCCGCGCCCGGGTGCTCGGCGCGGACCACCCCGACACCCTGGTCACCCGCTACGAAGTGGCCTACGCACTCGGCCAGTTGGGGCACTGGACCGAGGCCCTGGAGACCTATCGCGAGGTCGCCGGGGCCCGCGCCCGCGCCCTCGGCCCCGACCACGCCGACACGCTCGCCGCCCGCTACGAGATCGGCATCAGCCTCGGCCGCCTCGGCCGCAGCGCCGATGCACTGAGGCTGTACCGCGAGCTGATCGACGACCGCACCCGCGTCCAGGGCCCGGAGCACCCCGAGACCCTGCGCGCCCGGCACGGCCTCGGCGTCAACCTCGGACGGCTGGGCCACTGGGAGGAGGCGCTCGCCGACTCCCGCGACGTGTGCGCGCTGCGTACCCGCGTCCTGGGCACCGACCACCCGGACACCCTGGTCAGCCGACGCGAGGTCGCCGTCGGCCTGGGCTGGCTGGGCCGCTGGGCGGACGCGCTGACCGAGTACCGCGAGGTCGCGGCCGCCCGCGAACGCGTCCTGGGCGCCGCCCACCCCGACACCCTCGCCAGCCGCAACGACGAGGCGCACTGCCTGGAACAGCTGGGCAGGGGCGCCGAGGCCGTCCAGCTGTACCGCAGGGTCGCCGCGCTGCGCCAGCAGGGGACGGGCGACCACTGACGCCGCGCAGGTGGCGGTCCACCTCTGGCCGGTGTGGATCACCGCGTGTTACCAAGAACCATGACCGTACCCGAGGGACCCCGCCCGCACGAGCGCCCGCAGGACCTGCCGCACGGGCGCCGGTACGACGCAGTCATCGTCGGCGGAGGGCACAACGGCCTCGTCGCCGCCGCCTACCTGGCCCGCGCGGGACGCTCCGTGCTGGTGCTGGAGCGGCTGGACCACACCGGCGGCGCGGCCGTGTCCACGTACCCGTTCCCCGGCGTCGACGCCCGCTTGTCCCGGTACTCGTACCTGGTCAGCCTGCTGCCGAAGAAGATCGTCCGGGACCTGGGGCTCGACTTCCGGGTGCGTGCCCGCAACGTCTCCTCCTACACGCCCGCCGAGCGGGGCGGTCGGCCCACCGGACTCCTCGTGGGCGGAGGCGAACGGCGGACCCGGGAAGCGTTCGTCCGGCTCACCGGCTCGGACCGCGAGTACGCGGCCTGGCAGCGCTTCTACGACATGACCGGCCGCGTCGCCCGGCAGGTCTTCCCGACCCTCACCGAACCGCTGCCCACCCGGGCGGAGCTGCGCCGCAGGGTCGACGACGAGGACGCCTGGCGGACCCTGTTCGAGGAGCCGATCGGCGTCGCCGTCGAACAGCACTTCACCGACGACCTGGTCCGGGGCGTGGTCCTCACCGACGCGCTCATCGGCACCTTCGCCGACGCCCACGACCCCGGGCTCGTGCAGAACCGCTGCTTCCTCTATCACGTGATCGGCGGCGGCACCGGCGCCTGGGATGTGCCGGTCGGCGGCATGGGCGCGCTCACGGACGCGCTCGCCACGGCCGCGCGGGCGGCCGGCGCCGTGATCGCCACCGGTCACGAGGCGGAGCGGATCGCGACGGACGGACAGAGCGCCGAGGTCACCTACCGTTCTTCGGACGGGGACGGCGTCGTGGCCGCCCGGCACGTCCTGGTGAACGCCGCACCGCAGGAGCTCGCGGCCCTCGCCGGCGATCCGTCCCGGGCGCCCGCCGAGGGCGCCCAGCTCAAGGTGAACATGCTGCTCAAGAGGCTGCCGAGGCTGCGCGACAGCGCCGTCGACCCGCGTGAGGCGTTCGCCGGGACCTTCCACATCGCCGAGGGGTACGACCAGCTGTCCGCCGCGTACGCCCAGGCCGCGTCCGGCGAGTTGCCCGCCGCCCCGCCCTCCGAGATCTACTGCCACTCGCTCACCGACCCCACGATCCTCGGCCCGGACCTGGCCGACCGGGGCTACCACACGCTCACCCTCTTCGGCCTGCACACCCCGGCCCGGCTGTTCGCCCGGGACAACGACGCGGTACGCGAGGAACTGCTGAAGTCCACGCTGGCCCAGCTCGACGCCCATCTCGCCGAACCCCTCGCCGACTGCCTGGCCACCGATGCCGACGGCCGCCCCTGCATCGAGGCCAGGACCCCGCTCGACCTGGAGCGCGACCTCCGCCTGCCCGGCGGCAACATCTTCCACCGCGAACTGTCCTGGCCGTACGCCCAGGAGGACACCGGCCGTTGGGGCGTGGAGACCCGGCACCCGAACGTCCTGCTCTGCGGCGCGGGCGCGGTGCGCGGCGGCGGGGTGAGCGGGGTGCCGGGGCACAACGCGGCGATGGCGGTGCTGGCAGCGGACGCCTGACGGAACGGCGGTTGCCGGTTGCAGCTACGGCGGCTGCCCCCCACCGGCCGCACCCGAACCGCGCACCCCCACCGCACCCCCTAGTCTGCCGACCGCGTCAGGCCCGTCGCCGTGATCCGTGCCGCGTCTGCCGGGTAGGTCTCGTCGAAGAGGGTGCCGTCCGGGGTCTCGACGCGCAGGGCGTCGACGTACGTGCCGCGGCCGACGTAGAGGCGGTCGGTGGTGTACCGCCAGCGCAGCGTGAGGCGGCGCGCGGGCGGGAGGTTCGCGGTGAGGCGGTGCCAGGCGTGGCCCGACCAGCCGGTGGCCGAGCCGTCCGGGTGCTGCTGCGGCTCCTCGCCCCGGCGGGGCGGTGCGCGGCGTGGCCAGCGCGCCCATGTACCAGTGCTGGTAGAGCTCGAAGCCGAGCCCGTGCTCGTCACCGGGGAACGCGGTGTTGAAGTCTCTGCCTGCCGCGTCTTCGGTCACCGACAGCCCTCCCGCCGAGCCGCTCGGACATCCCCGGGGTGCCCGTACACCGTACCGGCGACAGCGGATCCGGCGCGCACCTGACGGAGTATCAGATAACCTCTTCCGTCCTCCGGTGGACTCCGGCATCCTGCGCCCATGCAGACGGAGCTGAGCAAGAAACTGGGAGTCGAGCACGCCGTCTTCGGCTTCACGCCGTTCCCCGCCGTCGCCGCGGCCATCAGCCGGGCCGGCGGCTTCGGAGTGCTCGGCGCGGTCCGCTACACGGCACCCGACGAACTCAAACGCGACCTCGACTGGATCGAGGCACGCGCCGAGGGCAGGCCGTACGGCCTGGACGTCGTCATGCCCGCCAAGCAGGTCGAGGGCGTCACGGAGGCCGACATCGAGGCGATGATCCCCGAAGCACACCGGCAGTTCGTGACGGACACCCTCGCCAAGTACGGCGTGCCCGAACTCGCCGAGGGCGAGGCGTCCGGCTGGCGCATCACCGGATGGATGGAGCAGGTTGCCCGCAACCAGCTCGACGTCGCCTTCGACTACCCGATCCGGCTACTCGCCAACGCGCTCGGCTCACCGCCCCCGGACGTCGTCCGGCGCGCCCACGACCAGGGCGTGCTGGTGGCCGCCCTCGCGGGCAGCGCCCGGCACGCGGTCAAGCACAAGGACGCGGGCATCGACATCGTCGTCGCGCAGGGGTACGAGGCCGGGGGGCACACCGGCGAGATCGCGTCCATGGTGCTGACGCCGGAAGTCGTTGACGCCGTCGGCCCGTTGCCGGTGCTCGCGGCGGGCGGCATCGGCAGCGGCCGGCAGGTCGCCGCCGCGCTCGCCCTGGGCGCCCAGGGCGTGTGGCTGGGCTCGATCTGGCTGACCACCACCGAGGCCGACCTGCACTCGCCCGCCCTGACCCGCAAACTCCTCGCGGCCGGCTCCGGCGACACCGTGCGCTCCCGCGCGCTGACCGGAAAGCCCGCCCGCCAGCTGCGCACCGAGTGGACCGACGCCTGGGAGGACGCGGACGGCCCCGGCCCGCTGCCGATGCCGCTGCAGGGCCTGCTGGTCGCCGAGGCGGTCTCCCGCATCCAGAAGTACGAGGTCGAGCCCCTGCTCGGCACGCCCGTCGGGCAGATCGTCGGCCGGATGAACAGCGAGCGCAGCGTCCGGGCGGTCTTCGACGACCTCACCCGCGGCTTCGAGCAGGCCGTGGACCGCGTCTACCGCATCGCCGGAAGGAGCGGCCAGTGACGACGCACACGGCACCCGCGGGATTCTGGGCGCAGGCCGCCGCCGACCCCGACCGGACGGTCCTCGTCGCCCCCGACGGCGAGGAGTGGACCGCCGGACGTCTGCACGCCGCCGCCAACCGGCTCGTCCACGGCCTGCGCGCGGCCGGGCTCGAACGCGGCGACGCCTTCGCGGTCGTGCTGCCCAACGGCGTCGAGTTCCTCACCGCGTACCTCGCCGCCACCCAGGCCGGTTTCTACCTCGTCCCCGTCAACCACCACCTCGTCGGCCCCGAGATCGCCTGGATCGTCGCCGACTCCGGCGCCAAGGTGCTCCTCGCCCACGAGCGGTACGGCGATGCCGCCCGCGACGCCGCCGACGAGGCCGGGCTGCCTGCCACGCACCGGTACGCCGTCGGCACCGTCGACGGCTTCCGCCCGTACACCGAACTCCTCGACGGACAGCCCGGCTCGGCGCCCGCCGGCCGCACCCTCGGCTGGGTCATGAACTACACCTCGGGCACCACCGGCCGCCCCCGCGGCATCCGCCGCCCGCTGCCCGGCAAGCCCCCGGAGGAGGCCTACCTCGGCGGCTTCCTCGGCATCTTCGGCATCCGGCCGTTCGACGACAACGTGCACCTCGTGTGCTCACCGCTGTACCACACGGCCGTCCTCCAGTTCGCGGGCGCGTCCCTGCACATCGGGCACGGGCTGGTGCTGATGGACAAGTGGACCCCCGAGGAGATGCTCCGCCTCATCGACACCCACCAGTGCACTCACACCCACATGGTCCCCACCCAGTTCCACCGCCTGCTGGCGCTCCCCGAGGAGGTCCGGGCCCGCTACGACGTGTCCTCCATGCGGCACGCCATCCACGGCGCCGCCCCCTGCCCCGACCACGTGAAACGGGCCATGATCGACTGGTGGGGAAACTGCGTCGAGGAGTACTACGCGGCCAGCGAGGGCGGCGGCGCCTTCGCCACCGCGGAGGACTGGCTGAAGAAACCCGGCACGGTCGGCAAGGCCTGGCCCATCAGCGAACTCGCCGTCTTCGACGACGACGGCAACCGGCTCCCGCCCGGCGAACTCGGCACCGTCTACATGAAGATGAGCACCGGCGGCTTCTCCTATCACAAGGACGAGGCCAAGACGCGCAAGAACCGCATCGGTGACTTCTTCACCGTCGGCGACCTCGGGCACCTCGACGAGGACGGCTACCTCTTCCTCCGGGACCGCAAGATCGACCTGATCATCTCCGGCGGGGTGAACATCTACCCCGCCGAGATCGAGTCGGTGCTGCTCGCCAACCCCGCCGTCGCGGACGCCGCCGCCTTCGGCATCCCGCACGACGACTGGGGCGAGGAGGTCAGGGCCGTCGTCGAACCGGCCCCCGGCCACGAGCCCGGCCCCACCCTCGCAGCCGACATCCTGGACCACTGCGCCCGGCAGCTCGCCGGGTACAAGCGCCCCAGGAGCGTCGAGTTCATCGCCGAGATGCCCCGCGACCCCAACGGCAAGCTGTACAAGCGGCGGTTGCGGGAGCCGTACTGGGAGGGGCGGGACAGGGCTGTCTGACGCGCGGCAGCGGGGCCGTATGCGGTGCAGGGCCGTGTGACGCACGGCGCCGCGCACGCTTCGACGCGGCAACCGCGCCGGGTGCCGTGACGGCCGGGCCGTCCGGCGTGGCGGCGTGGTCCTTGGTCGCGTGGAGCGAGGCCGGCGTCATCCTTTGGCCGGCCCTCGCTCGCCCTCCGGCCGATGCCCGTCCGCACCGGAAGCCCACGGCGCGGCGCCACGGCGGTGGCGGCGGTCTCCGCGGTCGGCAAACGCTCCCGGTCAGCGGTGCTCGCGCACCCGGACCACCCTGAGCTGCGGCGAGGACATGATTGTCCTGCTCGCAGAAGCGGGACGTCACCCACTTCCCCCTGCCCGTTCCGTTACGACGAACTGGTGCTCACCGAGGGGGGCCTCCAACGCGATGTCCGCGGCGCGCAGTTCGGCGACCGCGTCCGCGAGGGACCTGGCGAAGCCCGGCGCGTCCGTGTCGAGGGTGTTGGGGGTGCCCAGCGGGTCGGCGGCCGAGAACGGCACCTTCCACAGGCGGCCGGCGGGCACGGCCGCCGTCAGCTTGCGCCAGAACCGGTCGAAGAGCAGCGCGCCCCGGCTCCCGGTGTTCACCGTGCGGTCCCAGGCCTTGAGGACGGCGCACGCCTCGCGCACGTCGACGGTCTTGCCGCCGCTGCCCGTCGCGGTTACGCCGGGCAGCGCGGCACAGGCGCGTGTCACGTCGTCGGCGGTGAGGGCGGCCGCGGGAACCCGGTTGGTGAACTGCTGCCGTTGCAGGTCCCGCACGGTGAGACCGCCTCGCTCGGCCATCGTGGCCACGTCCTCCAGGGCGCCGCGGGTGCGCAGCGAACGCGGCGTGCCGATGTCGCCGAAGACCCGCTCGTAGCCGGTCAGCGGCCGGTCCGCGTCGGCCAGCCAGGGGCTGTGGTTGGAGTTCTCGGCGTACGGCGCGTCCTTCAGGGTGGGCATACGCCCCGGGCCGAAGATCCCCGGCTGTACGGCGCCGGGGTCCTGCCGAACCCGCAGGCGCCGCGACCCTGGGCAGGACCTGCGACTGGGTGTACAGGCTGTGGCCGGCGGAGTCGGCGGCGATGGTGTTGCCCCAGGGGATGCCCTGAGTCCGCTTCAGGGACGCGAGGACGTCGTCGGTGCCGCGTGCCTGGGCGAAGCCCAGTGAGGTGTCGGTGAACCGCAGGTTCGTCGCGTTGGGGTCGTGCAGCGCGTAGGCCGTGGTCGTCGTCCAGGGCAGCGGCAGGTCCTCGCCCGGGGAGGTGACGACCGGGCCGTAGCGGGTCCACCACTGTGTACGCGTCACGGGGGCACCGTCCTTGACCGGGACGGTCACGGTCCGCCGTGTCATCCGCTGCGGCCTGTCGTCCACGAGGTACCGCGTCGGGTCCGCCGGATCCAGCTTCAGCTGATGGAGACTCAGGGGGATGCCGGTGGAGACCGTGTGGCTCGCCACGCGCGCGGTGAACCCGATCTGGCTGCTCGGCGAGCCGAGCAGCAGGGAGCCGGAGACGTTCAGCTCGCCGGGGATCGTCTGCTGGGCTGCCAGAAGCGGCGTCTGCCGTGCCACGGCGCGGGTTGCCGAGCAGCAGGCCGTGGCCGTTCGCCGTCGTGGAGCCGTGGAAGGCGACGGCGTTCGAGCCCATCGCCCCGCCGGACGCCCCTTGCAGCGACGGGGTTGAGTCGGCACCGCTCCGTGAGGTCGCTTGACCTTCGCCGGAGGTGAACCCAGGATCGTCTGTCATGACGCCCGGACACGGCAGCACGGTCGACGGAGTACTGCGGCGCAGCGCCCGGCGCACCCCCGCACGCGTCGCGCTGGAGTACGGCGAGCGCACCTGGACGTACGACGAACTCGACACCGCGGTCTCCCGCGCGGCGAGCATCCTCCTCGACCGGGGGCTGACCCCCGGCGACCGGGTCGGCGCCTACGGTCACAACTCTGACGCCTACCTGATCGCCTTCCTCGCCTGCGCCCGCGCCGGCCTGGTCCACGTGCCGGTCAACCACAACCTCACCGGCGACGACCTCGCCTACATCGTCGGCCAGTCCGGCAGCGCCCTTGTCCTCGCCGACCCCGGCCTCGCCGGGCACCTCCCGGACGGCGTACCGGCGATGCCGCTGCGCGACGCCGACGGCTCGCTGCTGGCCCGGCAGGCGACGGCGCCCGCGTACGACGGTCCGGAGCCACGCGGCGACGAGCTGGTGCAACTGCTGTACACCTCGGGCACGACCGCTCTGCCCAAGGGCGCGATGATGACGCACCGCGCCCTGGTGCACGAGTACCTGAGCGCCATCACCGCCCTCGACCTCAGCGCCGGCGACCGGCCCGCGCACGCCCTGCCGCTGTACCACTCGGCGCAGATGCACGTGTTCCTGCTGCCCTGCCTCGCCGTCGGCGCGACAAACATCGTCCTCGACGCACCCGACGGCGACCGCCTCTTCGACCTCGTCGAACAAGGCCGGGCGGACAGCCTGTTCGCTCCGCCCACGGTGTGGATCGGCCTGGCGAACCGCCCCGACTTCGCCACCCGCGACCTGAGCGGTCTGCGCAAGGCGTACTACGGCGCGTCGGTCATGCCGGTGCCCGTGCTGGAACGGCTGCGCGAGCGGCTGCCGAAGCTGGCGTTCTACAACTGCTTCGGACAGAGCGAGATCGGCCCGCTGGCCACGGTCCTGGGCCCCGACGAGCACAAGGGACGCATGGACTCCTGCGGCCGTCCCGTGCTGTTCGTGGACGCCCGCGTGGTCGACGAGGACGGCAAGGACGTGCCCGACGGCACCCCCGGCGAGATCGTCTACCGCTCCCCGCAGCTGTGCGAGGGCTACTGGGACAAGCCCGAGGAGACCGCCGAGGCCTTCCGCGACGGCTGGTTCCGCTCCGGCGACCTCGCCGTGCGCGACGCCCAGGGCTACTTCACGATCGTCGACCGCGTGAAGGACGTCATCAACTCCGGTGGCGTGCTGGTCGCCTCGCGGCAGGTCGAGGACGCCCTGTACACGCACGAGTCCGTCGCCGAGGTCGCCGTGATCGGCCTGCCCGACGAGCGGTGGATCGAGTCCGTCACCGCGGTCGTCGTCCCGCGCGGCGAGGTCACCGAGGCCGAACTCGTCGCCCACGCCCGCGAGAAGCTCGCCCACTTCAAGGCACCGAAGCGGGTCGTCTTCGTCGACGAGCTCCCGCGCAACGCCAGCGGGAAGATCCTGAAGCGGGAACTACGGGACCGCTTCGCGCACTAGTGGTGTGTCGCTGCTTAATTACGGTGTGTCTGGTTGGGAGGTTGGTGTCTGGCAGATTCCTTCCCCTTTGCCAGACAGGGC
>NZ_JACTVI010000113.1:0-11392 GCF_014495685.1 Streptomyces sp. TRM68367
TCAGGTGGACTGGCAGTTCACCACCCACGATGCACGCATCAAACTGCGTCACCTTTATCCCAAATATTAGCCGCGACAGTCTACTAGATCTCGTCGGCGTTGCTGGGAAGACCGTGACGGTGTGGTAAACGCCGCACTGCCGACCGGTGGTCACCCCACTAGGCTACGGATGAGTAACCGTCCCCCCTTTTGAGCAGGCAGGGAGCCACATCCCGATGTCCGAGCCGGAAGAGCTGCAGCAGCCTGACATTCACACCACCGCGGGCAAGCTCGCGGACCTGAAGCGCCGCATCCAGGAAGCGACGCACGCCGGCTCGGCACGCGCCGTCGAGAAGCAGCACGCCAAGGGCAAGCTGACGGCCCGTGAGCGCATCGGCCTCCTGCTCGACGAGGGCTCCTTCGTCGAACTCGACGAGTTCGCCCGGCACCGCTCCACCAACTTCGGCCTCGACCAGAACCGCCCGTACGGGGACGGGGTCGTGACCGGGTACGGGACGGTCGACGGCAGACCCGTCGCCGTGTTCTCGCAGGACTTCACGGTCTTCGGCGGCGCCCTGGGCGAGGTCTACGGACAGAAGATCGTCAAGGTGATGGACTTCGCGCTGAAGACCGGCTGCCCGGTCATCGGCATCAACGACTCCGGCGGCGCCCGCATCCAGGAGGGCGTGGCCTCCCTCGGCGCCTACGGCGAGATCTTCCGCCGCAACACCCACGCCTCCGGCGTCATCCCCCAGATCAGCCTGGTCGTCGGCCCCTGCGCGGGCGGCGCGGTCTACTCCCCCGCCATCACCGACTTCACGATCATGGTCGACCAGACCTCGCACATGTTCATCACCGGCCCGGACGTCATCAAGACCGTCACCGGCGAGGACGTCGGCTTCGAGGAGCTGGGCGGTGCCCGCACCCACAACACCGCCTCCGGTGTGGCCCACCACATGGCCGGGGACGAGAAGGACGCCATCGAGTACGTCAAGCAGCTGCTGTCGTACCTGCCGTCCAACAACCTCTCCGAGCCCCCGGCGTTCCCCGAGGAGGCCGACCTCGCGGTCACCGACGAGGACCTGGAGCTGGACACGATCGTCCCGGACAGCGCGAACCAGCCGTACGACATGCACGCGGTGATCGAGCACGTCCTGGACGACGCCGAGTTCTTCGAGACCCAGCCGCTCTACGCGCCGAACATCATCACCGGCTTCGGCCGGGTCGAGGGCAGCCCGGTGGGCATCGTCGCCAACCAGCCGATGCAGTTCGCCGGCTGCCTCGACATCACGGCGAGCGAGAAGGCGGCACGCTTCGTGCGCACCTGCGACGCCTTCAACGTCCCGGTCATCACCTTCGTGGACGTCCCCGGCTTCCTGCCCGGCGTCGACCAGGAGCACGACGGCATCATCCGCCGCGGCGCCAAGCTGATCTACGCCTACGCCGAGGCCACCGTCCCGCTCATCACCGTCATCACCCGCAAGGCCTTCGGCGGGGCGTACGACGTCATGGGCTCCAAGCACCTGGGCGCCGACCTCAACCTCGCCTGGCCGACGGCCCAGATCGCCGTCATGGGCGCCCAGGGCGCGGTCAACATCCTGCACCGCCGCACGATCGCCGAGGCGCAGGACCCCGAGGCGGACCGCGCCCGCCTGATGCAGGAGTACGAGGACCACCTCCTCAACCCCTACACGGCGGCCGAGCGTGGCTACGTCGACGCCGTGATCATGCCGTCGGACACCCGCCGCCACATCGTGCGCGGCCTGCGTCAACTGCGCACCAAGCGGGCATCACTCCCGCCGAAGAAGCACGGCAACATCCCCCTCTAAGGAGCCGCTGTGACGATCAAGGTCGTACGGGGCAACCCGACCCCGGAGGAGCTGGCCGCCGCCCTGGCGGTGGTCAGGGCCCGCGCCGCGGCGGCAGCAACCGAGCCGCCCGGCGCACCGACCCCCCGCGACTCCTGGTCAGACCCGTCCCGCATCGCAGCCCACAGCCTGCCCCAGCCGGGCCCCACGGCATGGGCCCGCACATACTGGCCGGGGTGACTGTCCCAGCCCATTGGGCGCGGGGAACTTCGCGAGCAACCACCGACAACGGGCACTCGCCCGCTCACCGAACCATCAACGGCGAGAAGGCACCGGAAAACCTGAGTACGCGTACTCAGGCGCCCCGGCCCCAGCCCGGCGCACGCTGGTGGCATGCTGTGGTCCGACCCCGAGAACGAGCCGCCGGAGGAGCTGCGCGAAGCGCAGAACATGCTGCGGCGGCTCAGCATTCTCATGGCACTGGCCATGGTCCTCGCGATGATCGTGATCGGCGTGAGGTGACCCCCGCCCAGCGCGCCGGAGGCAATACGCTGATCGCATGACAGATCAGCCCCGCCGTCGACTCGTGCTCGCCTCCAAGTCCCCCGCCCGGCTCGGTCTGCTCCGCCAGGCCGGCCTCGCCCCCGAGGTGATCGTCAGTGGCGTCGACGAGGACGCCGTCACCGCCCCCACCCCGGCCGATCTGGCCCTCGCCCTCGCCGAGGCCAAAGCCTCCGTCGTGGCCGCGAAACCCGAGGTCAAGGGCGCGATCGTGATCGGCTGCGACTCCGTGCTCGACCTGGACGGCCAGGCCCTCGGCAAGCCCGCGGACGCGGAGGAGGCCACGGCCCGCTGGAAGTCCATGCGCGGACGCGCCGGCACGCTCCAGACCGGCCACTGCGTCTACGACACCGCCACCGGCCGGTACGCCTCGGCGACCGCGTCCACCGTCGTCCGCTTCGGCGACCCCACCGACGAGGAGATCGCCGCGTACGTCGCCTCCGGCGAACCCCTCTACGTCGCCGGGGCGTTCACGCTCGACGGCCGCTCGGCGCCGTTCATCGACGGCATCGACGGCGACCACGGCAACGTGATCGGCATCAGCCTGCCCCTCGTACGGCGGCTGCTGGCCGAACTCGGCGTCGGCATCACGGAGTTGTGGGCGCCGGCGGAGTCGTGACCCGGGAACCGCCGTCGCCGGCGCCGTCCTCGGGCGCGGCGTCGGCGGGCTCGGCCGGGCTGTCGTACGTCATGAGCAGCAGCACGATCAGGCCCAGCACCAGCATCATGAACAGGAACGCGCCCCAGCCCACCAGCCCCCAGGTGAAGGCGCCGAGCAGCCCGTGCACGACGGCCGCGCTGATCAGCAGGAGGCGGCCGAGGCCGGCCGCGGGCCGGTTCCGTACGGCGGCGAGCAGGGCGACCAGGCCGCACAGGGCGAAGTAGAGGCCGAAGACGATCCCACCGATCTTCGAGGACACCGACATCATGGCCGGGTCCAGGCCGGCCAGGGACATGTCCTGCCGGTCGACCACGACTCCCAGGAACCAGTTCAGCGCCGCGATGCCGAGCGCCTCGGCGAAGAGCACGACCGTCACGATCCACGCCACCGGCCTGCGCACCACCGGCCCACCCACTTTCGACAGCCGCCCGAGCGCGGCCCCTGTTACCCCTAGTACGTCCAAGAGGACATCGTGAACGCTACTAACGGGTAAACCGCGGGACAAGGGTTCGGCGGAGAGCAAAGAATCATTGGGCCATTCGTAGGGACTCCACAAAGAAACGGAGTGGCCCGCAGCACCTGATGACAGAGACCTTGACCACAGATGCGGGCTAGGGTTTTCCGGTGAAGACCTGCGTGCCAAGGCGCGACAAGGGATTTCGCAGGTCGAGCGAGCCTGAAATCACGCTCCGTGTGGGCAAGCTCACCACCGGGGACGGGTCGAAGTGCCGTGTCGGCAGTCCCTAAACTCGGCTTGTTTCAAGGAGGGAGCCTCAATCGTGCGCAAGGTGCTCATCGCCAACCGTGGCGAAATCGCTGTCCGCGTGGCCCGGGCCTGCCGGGACGCCGGGATCGCGAGCGTGGCCGTCTATGCGGACCCGGACCGGGACGCTCTGCATGTCCGCGCCGCGGATGAGGCGTTCGCCCTGGGCGGTGACACTCCGGCCACCAGCTACCTGGACATGGACAAGGTCCTGAAGGCCGCGCGCGAGTCGGGCGCGGAGGCGGTCCATCCCGGCTACGGCTTCCTCTCCGAGAACGCCGACTTCGCCCAGGCGGTCCTGGATGCCGGGCTGATCTGGATCGGCCCGCCGCCGCAGGCGATCCGCGACCTGGGTGACAAGGTCGCCGCCCGGCACATCGCGCAGCGGGCCGGTGCCCCGCTGGTGGCCGGCACGCCCGACCCGGTGAGCGGGGCCGAGGAAGTCGTGGCCTTCGCCGAGGAGCACGGTCTGCCGATCGCGATCAAGGCGGCGTTCGGCGGCGGTGGCCGTGGTCTGAAGGTGGCGCGCACACTGGAAGAGGTGCCCGAGCTCTACGACTCCGCCGTGCGTGAGGCGGTGGCCGCCTTCGGCCGCGGCGAGTGCTTCGTCGAGCGCTACCTCGACAAACCGCGGCACGTGGAGACCCAGTGCCTGGCGGATCAGCACGGCAACGTGGTCGTCGTCTCCACGCGTGACTGCTCCCTGCAGCGCCGGCACCAGAAGCTGGTGGAGGAGGCGCCCGCTCCGTTCCTGTCCGAGGAGCAGGTCGCCCAGCTGTACCGGGCCTCGAAGGCGATCCTGAAGGAGGCCGGGTACGTCGGTGCCGGCACGGTGGAGTTCCTGGTCGGGGTGGACGGCACGATCTCCTTCCTGGAGGTCAACACCCGCCTCCAGGTGGAGCATCCGGTGACCGAGGAGGTCGCCGGTATCGACCTGGTGCGGGAGATGTTCCGCATCGCCGACGGTGAGGAACTGGGCTACGACGACCCGGCGCTGCGCGGCCACTCCTTCGAGTTCCGCATCAACGGTGAGGACCCGGGCCGCAACTTCCTGCCGGCGCCGGGCACGGTCACCACGTTCGCCCCGCCGTCCGGCCCGGGTGTCCGCCTGGACGCGGGCGTGGAGTCGGGCAGCGTGATCGGCCCGGCGTGGGACTCGCTGCTGGCCAAGCTGATCGTGACCGGCCGCACCCGCAAGGAGGCCCTGGAGCGGGCCGCCCGTGCCCTGGGCGAGTTCCAGGTCGAGGGCATGGCCACCGCGATCCCGTTCCACCGCGCGGTGGTGAAGGACCCGGCCTTCGCGCCGGAGGTCCACGGTCAGGAGGGGCCGTTCTCGGTGCACACCCGCTGGATCGAGACCGAGTTCGTCAACGACATCACACCCTTCGCCGCTCCCGCCGACACGGCCGGGGCGGAGGAGGAGCCAGGCCGCGAGACGGTCGTCGTCGAGGTCGGCGGCAAGCGTCTGGAGGTCTCCCTCCCGTCCTCCCTGGGCATGTCCCTGGCCCGCACCGGTCTCGCGGCCGGCGCCAAGCCCAAGCGGCGCGCGGCTCGCAAGTCCGGCCCGGGCGCCTCCGGCGACACCCTCGCCTCCCCGATGCAGGGCACCATCGTCAAGGTCGCCGTCGAGGAGGGCCAGGAGGTCAAGGAAGGCGACCTGGTCGTCGTCCTGGAGGCCATGAAGATGGAACAGCCGCTCAACGCCCACAAGTCCGGCACCATCAAGGCCCTCACCGCCGAAATCGGCGCCTCCATCACCTCCGGCGCCGCGATCTGCGAAATCAAGGACTGACCCCACGCCCAACGCGACGCCCGGTGAACTGGCAGTCGCCGGGCGTTGTGCGGTGGGGGGTGCGGGTTTGTGTTGTATGCCTGCGGCGGCCTGTGCGGGTGGGGTGGGGGTGCGCGTAGCGCCTGCGGTGGGGTTGTGGGTCGGGGCCGCGCCGGGGGGTGTCCGTCCTCGGTCCGGCGATGTGGTGGGCTACGGGGGTAGTCGTGTGTTGACGCCGGCCGCTGCGGGCGGACACTCCCCGACCCGTCCCCTTCCCGCCGCCGGCGACTGCGGCCCGTCGTAGCTGCGTGCAGGCGTGCCTCCCCCAGTGCCTTAAGGGCCTGGGAGGATACCCCAGGGCGGCACGGGTGGGCGATGGGGGCCCCGCGCGAGCTCGTTCGAGCGTGGGGGAGGCGCCCCGCCAGCGCGGGTGAGCGACACCCACCCCCGGCCAGCCGCAACGCCGGGCGCCCGGCAAGTACGGCCCAGCCGACGCAGTCAACCCGCGCCACCCCGCCGGCGCCAGGCTGCGCGACCCGCCCCCGGCCGGCACCAACACCGGGCGTCCGGCAAAGAGGGATCACTTAACGCGCACCCTCGGCCAAAACTACCGGCGCCTCAGATCCGCAACCCGCCCCCGCTCCGCACCCGGCACCTGCTCACCCGGCACCGCGGCCGTCCGCAACCCCGCCCCGGCGGCCCCAGGAACCTGCCGACGCGGCCCCGGGAGCGACACATCCCGGCGCTGCTGACGCGCCGGGACCGCATCACCCGCCGAGGCACCCGAAGAGCCCCCGGGCGCACCGGCGACGGCGATCTGCACCCCCTGGTCGGCCAGCGCCTGAAGCTCCGTGGCCGCGCGATCGTCATGCGCGGGCGGCTCGTCCGTCACCAGCCGGGTGATGAGATCCGTCGGTACGGTCTGGAACATCGTGTCCGTACCGAGCTTGGTGTGATCGGCAAGGACCACGACCTCCGCCGCGGCCTGCACGAGGGCCCGGTCGACGGAGGCCGACAGCATGTTGGAGGTGGAGAGCCCGCGTTCGGCGGTCAGGCCGCTTCCGGAGAGAAACGCCCGGGACACCCGCAGCCCTTGCAGGGACTGCTCGGCTCCGCTGCCGACCAGGGCATAGTTCGACCCGCGCAACGTACCGCCGGTCATCACCACCTCCACCCGGTTGGCATGGGCCAGCGCCTGCGCCACCAGGAGGGAGTTGGTGACCACGGTCAGGCCGGGGATCCGCGCGAGCCGACGGGCCAGTTCCTGCGTGGTCGTACCCGCCCCGACAACGATCGCCTCCCCCTCCTGCACGAGATTCGCGGCGAGGTCGGCGATGGCCGTCTTCTCGGCGGTCGCGAGATGTGACTTCTGCGGAAAGCCGGACTCCCGCGTGAACCCGCCCGGCAGTACCGCGCCGCCGTGCCGGCGGTCGAGGAGTCCTTCTGCCTCCAGCGCGCGCACGTCCCGCCGCACGGTCACTTCGGAGGTCTGGACGACGCGGGCGAGCTCACGGAGCGACACGGCCCCGTTCGCCCGCACCATTTCGAGGATCAATTGACGACGTTCTGCAGCGAACACGAAACTGACAGTAACCCCAACGACCGTCTGCTTTCAGCAGTTTGCGCCGAATAACAGAAGTTGTTCGCACAGGGAGGCGGGAAGTGGTATAGGGGTCTACTCCGGTCGCCCATGCCGCCAGCATGGTCCACAACTCCCCGTGACCAGGGGACCGCGCCTCCCCTGACCAGCGGGGAAGCGCTGCCGCGCGTCAGCCTTCGCCGGTCGCCTTCCGCGTGTGCAGCTGCCGCGCCACCTCGGCGATCGAGCCCGACAGGGACGGGTACACGGTGAAGGCGTTCGCGATCTGTTCGACCGTCAGATTGTTGTCGACCGCGATCGAGATGGGGTGGATCAGTTCCGATGCGCGCGGCGCCACGACCACGCCGCCGACGACGATCCCGGTGCCCGGCCGGCAGAAGATCTTGACGAACCCGTCCCGGATGCCCTGCATCTTCGCGCGTGGGTTGCGCAGCAGCGGCAGCTTCACCACCCGCGCGTCGATCTTCCCGGCGTCCACGTCGGCCTGGCTGTAGCCGACGGTCGCGATCTCCGGGTCCGTGAAGACGTTCGACGAGACCGTCTTGAGGTTCAGGGGGGCCACCGCGTCGCCCAGGAAGTGGTACATGGCGATACGGCCCTGCATCGCCGCCACCGACGCGAGCGCGAACACCCCGGTCACGTCACCGGCGGCGTACACGCCCGGAGCCGTCGTACGCGACACCCTGTCGGTCCAGATGTGCCCGGACTCGCGCAGCTCGACCCCGGCCTCCTCCAGGCCCATGCCCTCGGAGTTCGGAATGGCACCGACGGCCATCAGGCAGTGCGACCCGGTGATGACCCGCCCGTCGGCGAGCGTGACCTCGACACGGTCCCCCACCCGCTTGGCGGAGGCGGCGCGCGAGCGCGCCATGACGTTCATGCCGCGCCGCCGGAACACCTCCTCCAGCACGGCCGCGGCGTCCGGGTCCTCACCCGGCAGCACGCGGTCCCGCGACGACACGAGCGTCACCTTCGAGCCGAGCGCCTGGTAGGCACCGGCGAACTCGGCACCGGTCACACCCGACCCGACCACGATCAGCTCCTCGGGGAGCTCGGTCAGGTCGTACACCTGGGTCCAGTTCAGGATCCGCTCGCCGTCGGGGCGGGCGTCGGGCAGCTCACGGGGATGCCCGCCGGTGGCGATGAGCACCGCGTCCGCGACGAGCGTCTCCTCACTCCCGTCGGCGGCCCGCACCACGACCTTGCGCGACCCGTCCAGCGCCTGCATGCCCTCCAGCCGCCCGCGGCCGCGCATGACCCGGGCGCCCGCGCGGGTGACGGAGGCCGTGATGTCGTGCGACTGGGCGAGCGCGAGCCGCTTCACACGCCGGTTGACCTTCCCGAGGTCGACCCCGACCACCCGGGCGGCCTGCTCCATGGGTGGCGTGTCGTCGGCGACGATGATCCCCAGTTCCTCGTACGACGAGTCGAAGGTGGTCATCACCTCGGCCGTGGCGATAAGGGTCTTCGACGGCACGCAGTCGGTCAGCACCGACGCACCGCCCAGGCCGTCGCAGTCGACGACGGTCACCTCCGCGCCGAGTTGCGCGGCCACCAGCGCCGCTTCGTATCCGCCGGGTCCGCCACCGATGATCACGATCCGAGTCACGTACTCCATTGTCCCGCACGCCCCGCGCTGCGCCCGCCCCGGGGGCCACTGCCGTAGCCCCTCTGTTACCGGAGGGACGCCCGTGGCGCTGCCGTACCCTCTCCCCATGGCGCTCCATGCCGCGTACGCCGGCAACCTCGACGCGCGGCTGATGTCCCGCCGCGCCCCGCACTCGCCGCTGCGTGCCACGGGCTGGCTGAACGGGTGGCGGCTGACGTTCGGCGGCGAGCACATGGGCTGGGACGGCGCACTGGTGACGCTCGTCGAGGACCCGCTCTCCCAGGTCTTCGTCGCGCTGTACGACATCGCCCCCATGGACGAGGAGTCCCTGGACCGCTGGGCGGGCGTGAGCCTGGGCATCTACCGCCGCCTGCGGGTGCGCGTCCATACCCTGGACGGCGAGGAACCGGCCTGGGCGTACGTCCTGGACACCTACGAGGGCGGGCTGCCTTCGGCGCGCTACCTCGGGGAGATCGCCGACGCGGCGGAATCAGCGGGGGCACCACACGATTACGTGATGGAACTGCGGAAGAGGCCTTGCTGAGGGCGCCCGCCTCTAGACTTGTCCGGGATCGACGCACGAACTGGAGAGGCCGATGACCGGCAGGACTGCGTACCAGGTCCATTACACCGAGCAGGCGGCGGTGGCTCGGGACCGGCTGGACGAGCAGCAGCGCGCCGCGTTCGACAAGGGCATCATGATGCTCGCCCAGGACCCGTTCCCCGACCTGTCCCGGCCCATAAGCTCCACCGGGGACGACCGGACCATCCGGCTGACGCAGAACATCCTCATCGAATACACAGTCAGCGTGGGCCGACTACTGATCTTCATCGTCGAGGTCTTCAACGACAAGGACATCTTCGTCACCGGCGAATGACTGCGCCGGGCGTCACTCCTCTCGTCGGAAACGACAAGACAACGATCGCCATCCTGCGAGCTCTGCCATCTACGCGCGTAGGCCCTGACCGGCTACCCTCGTCGGCGTGAACGCATCTCTTCTTCCGGACGACATCCAGGGCGACCCCTACGCCGCCGCCGACGCCGCCGCGGCCCGCCTGCGCGAACTCACGGGATCCGAGACCCACGACGTCGCCCTCGTGATGGGCTCCGGCTGGGCACCGGCCGTGGCCGCCCTCGGCGACCCCGAGGCCGAGTTCCGGGTCACCGAGCTACCCGGCTTCCCGCCTCCGGCGGTCGAGGGCCACGGCGGCAAGCTCCGCACGTACAAGGTCGGCGACAAGCGTGCCATGGTCTTTCTCGGCCGCACGCACTTCTACGAGGGCCGGGGCGTGGCCGCCGTCGCGCACGGTGTGCGCACCGCGGTCGCCGCGGGCTGCAAGACGGTGGTCCTCACCAACGGCTGCGGCGGCCTGCGCGAGGGCATGCGTCCAGGCCAGCCGGTACTGATCAGCGACCACATCAATCTCACGGCGGCGTCGCCCATCGTCGGTGCGAACTTCGTCGACCTCACCGACCTGTACTCCCCCCGCCTGCGCGCCCTGTGCAAGGAGATCGACCCCACGCTGGAGGAGGGCGTCTACGCGCAGTTCCCCGGCCCGCACTACGAGACGCCGGCCGAGATCCGCATGGCCCGGGTCATCGGTGCGGACCTTGTGGGCATGTCGACGGTTCTGGAAGCGATCGCGGCACGCGAGGCCGGCGCCGAGGTCCTGGGCATCTCCCTGGTGACCAACCTCGCCGCCGGCATGACCGGAGAGCCCCTCAACCACGAGGAGGTCCTCCAGGCCGGCCGCGACTCGGCCACCCGCATGGGCGCGCTGCTTACGCAGGTCTTGGGACGGCTGTAGGGCTGCGCGAGGGTGACTGCGTCGGCTGGGCCGCGTTGCCGGTTGCCCGGCGTTGCGGCTGGCCGGGGGTGGTTGTCGCTCGCCCGCGCTGACGGGGTGCCTGCCCCACGCTCGAACGAGCTCGCGCGGGGGCACCCCCATCGCCCACCCGTGCAGCCCTGGGGTCCTCCCAGGCCCTTAAGGGGTCCTTGCACTGGGGGAGGCAGGACTGCCCGCAGCTACGACGGCACGTGTGCCCGCGGCTTGCGAGCACCCTGCGCGCTTTCGGCGGCTGCGGCACCGCGTGCGCCTGGCTCGCGGCTTCGTCGGGCGGGCGTGGGTGTTGGTGGAGGGGTGCGCCACCAGAGCCCGCTTCGGGCTGAGCGGCCTTGTCCTCCGTCCTCGGTACTCCCCAAACTCCCCCAAGCTCTTCGAGCAAGGGGGTACCCCCACTGGCATCCCCGCGGGTTGGTGTGCCCCCTCCGGGTAGGTGGGCCCAGGTGACATGCCATCGACGCGGAGAAGCGCTGGCCCGAGCAGGCACCCACACAGCTCGGCCGGCGCGGGGAGGTCGACGTCGCCCTCGAAGGCTGGACGGGCTGAGAATGGTTGCCGGGCAGGGCGAGCCACGCGTACCCCCACCGGCCCGCGGCCGCCGGCGGCGGGAAGGGGACGTGTCGGGGGGTGTCCGCCCGCAGCGGCCGGCGTCAACGAACGACCACCCCCGTGGCCGACCACATCGCCGGACCGAGGACGGACACCCCCGGGCGCGGCCCCGACCCACAACCCCACCGCAGGCGCTACGCGCACCCCCACCCCACCCGCACAGGCCGCCGCAGGCATACAACACAA
>NZ_JACTVI010000113.1:11486-43522 GCF_014495685.1 Streptomyces sp. TRM68367
GACCACCGGCCGCACCCCCACAGGCCGCGGCAGGCATACAACACAACCCGCACCCACCCACCACGAGAAACCCAACGAGAGGCTCACCCAACGTGCACGACGAACTCATCGCACGGGCCAAGGCGTGGCTGTCCGAGGACCCCGACACGGAAACCCGTGCCGAACTCGCCCGCCTCATCGACACCGAGGACGTCAAGGAACTCGCCGCCCGCTTCAGCGGCACCCTCCAGTTCGGCACCGCCGGCCTCCGCGGCGAACTCGGCGCCGGCCCCATGCGCATGAACCGCTCCGTCGTCATCCGCGCCGCCGCCGGCCTCGCCGCGTACCTCAAGAAGAACGAGCCCCCCCAGCGGGGAAATGGGGCCGGCCTCGTCGTCATCGGCTACGACGCCCGCCACAAGTCACAGGACTTCGCCCGCGACACCGCCGCCGTCATGACCGGCGTCGGCCTCCGCGCAGCGATCCTCCCGCGCCCCCTCCCCACCCCCGTGCTCGCCTTCGCCATCCGGCACCTCGGCGCGGTCGCCGGCGTGGAGGTCACCGCCAGCCACAACCCGCCCCGCGACAACGGCTACAAGGTGTACCTCGGCGACGGCTCCCAGATCGTCCCGCCCGCGGACACCGACATCGCGGAGGAGATCGCCGCGATCCCCTCCCTCACCACGGTCTCCCGCCCCACCGAAGGCTGGGACATCCTCGACGACTCCGTCCTCGACGCCTACCTCGCCCGCACGGACGCCGTCCTCGGCCCCGACTCCCCCCGCACCGCCCGCACGGTCTACACGGCGATGCACGGCGTCGGCAGGGACGTCCTCCTCGCCGCCTTCGCCCGCGCGGGCTTCCCGGCCCCGGCCCACGTCGCCGAGCAGGCCGATCCCGACCCCGACTTCCCGACCGTCGCCTTCCCCAACCCGGAAGAGCCCGGCGCCATGGACCTGGCCTTCGCCAAGGCCCGCCAGACCGACCCCGACCTCGTCATCGCCAACGACCCCGACGCCGACCGCTGCGCCGTAGCCGTCAAGGATCCCACCGCCCCCGACGGCGACTGGCGCATGCTGCGCGGCGACGAGGTCGGCGCCCTCCTCGCCGCCCACCTGGTCGACCGCGGAGCACACGGCACCTTCGCGGAGTCCATCGTCTCCTCCTCCCTCCTCGGCCGTATCGCCGAAAAGGCAGGCCTCCCCCACACCGAGACCCTCACCGGCTTCAAGTGGATCGCCCGCGTCGACGGCCTGCGCTACGGCTACGAGGAGGCCCTCGGCTACTGCGTCGACCCCGACGGCGTACGCGACAAGGACGGCATCACCGCGGCCCTCCTCATCACCGAGCTGGCGTCCGTTCTGAAGGAGCGAAACCGCACCCTTCTCGACCTCCTCGACGACCTCGCCGTGGCACACGGCCTGCACGCCACGGATCAGCTCTCGGTCCGCGTCGAGGACCTCACCCTCATCACGGCCGCGATGCGCCGCCTGCGCGAAGAGCCCCCGACCGAACTCGCCGGCCTGCCGATCACCCGCACCGACGACCTCACCCGGGGCACGGCCACCCTCCCGCCCACCGACGGCCTGCGCTACACCCTCGGCGGCGCCCGCGTCATCGTCCGCCCCAGCGGCACGGAACCGAAACTGAAGTGCTACCTGGAGGTCGTGGTCCCGGTCGCCACCCACGCCGACCTGCCCGCGGCCCGCACCAGGGCGACGGACCTGCTGACCGCCATCAAGCGGGACCTGTCATCGGCGGCAGGCATCTGAGCCCCGCCCCGAATGCCTGTCGCCCCGTTGGGGTGCCCACCCACGGGCGCCCCAACGGGTGTTTTCCGACGAAGTCCTCCCGAAAGGCCATACCTCACCCCACCGCCAGCAAGATCACCAACAGCACCGCACCCGCGACCGCCGGCCCGGCGACCTCGTACGCCCACCGCACGGTGACCTCCCCCTGCGCCGTCTCCGCCCCTTCGCGAGCCTGCTGAAGCTCCCGCAGCTCATCCATGATCCGGTCGGTCTCCGCCCGCACGGGCCCGTCCTGCACGGACCCATCCTGCGTCGGCCTGCCGAGACCACCGAAGCCCAGCCCCCTGCCCCGGCCCGGCCCCCGCCCGTCGGAGACACCGCGCGACCCGTCCGCAGCGGCCCGCGCCTCCTGCCGCGCGGCCCTCTTGCGGGCGCGCAGGGAGACAGGGAGGGCCCACAGCTGGTACTTGGTGCCGGAGCGGGCGACGACCTCGTTGGAGTAGCCGGACCGCAGCGAGGCGACCTGCCCCCAGGGCAGCACGATCACGCGGAAGGGGTTGCGGATGCGCAGCCGGTCCGCGTCGACGTACACCGCGGGGCGCAGGGTGAAGGCGACGATCAGCGGCACGACAAGGATCAGTGTGGCGAGGGCGAGCCACGGGGTGCGGCCCTCTCCCGAGATCACGGCGTCAATGCCGAGCCAGCCGCCGACGGCGAGCAGCAGGACGCCGCCGGCGATGCCGCCGGCCGACCGGTGGATACGGTCCCTGGGCTCGGGTTCCGGTGACTGGGGTTCGGGGGTCGTCATGGCCCCGATTCTGCCTCAGCGTTCTGGACGGCGGCCGACCGGTCGCCCAGGCGCCGTAGGGGTTCGGTCTGTGGGCGGGTGCGGGCCGTGGTGGGTTGCTCGCGCAGTCCCCCGCGCCCCTTCAGGTGGGACAGCTCCCCTCAGGCTCCAAGGGAGCCGCCAGTCGGGGGTGTACAGCCGCTACGCGCGTAGATATGCTCGTCTGGTGACCATGCCCACCAATGCATCCTCCCCCACTGCCGAAAGCGTGGGAGGTACCCCCAGCGCTCACGCACTGACGGACGTCACCGCGTCCGACCGCACGCTGCGCCACTTCCTTCACGGACTGCCCGGCGTCGACGCGGTCGGTCTGGAGGCGCGCGCCGCCTCGCTCGGTACCCGTTCCATCAAGACGACCGCGAAGGCGTACGCCATCGACCTGGCCATCTCCATGGTCGACCTGACGACGCTGGAAGGCGCGGACACCCCGGGCAAGGTCCGGGCGCTCGGCGCCAAGGCGGTCCGCCCGGACCCGACCGACCGCACCGCCCCCGCCACGGCCGCGGTCTGCGTCTACCCCGACATGGTGGCCGTGGCGAGGGAGGCCGTCGCCGGTTCCGGTGTGAAGGTCGCCTCGGTCGCCACCGCCTTCCCGGCGGGCCGCGCCCCGATGTCGGTCAAGCTGGCCGACGTGCGGGAGGCCGTGGCCGCCGGTGCGGACGAGGTCGACATGGTCATCGACCGCGGGGCGTTCCTCGCGGGCGACTACATGAAGGTGTACGACGAGATCGCCGCCGTGAAGGCGGCCTGCGGGACGAGCGCCCGGCTGAAGGTCATCTTCGAGACGGGCGAGCTGTCGACGTACGACAACATCCGCCGCGCGAGCTGGCTCGGCATGCTGGCCGGGGCGGACTTCATCAAGACCTCCACCGGCAAGGTGGCGGTGAACGCCACCCCCGCGAACACCCTCCTGATGCTGGAGGCGGTGCGCGACTTCCGCGCCCAGACCGGGGTACAGGTCGGTGTGAAGCCCGCGGGCGGCATCCGGACCAGCAAGGACGCGATCAGGTTCCTGGTCCTGGTCAACGAGACCGTCGGCGAGGACTGGCTCGACAACCACTGGTTCCGCTTCGGCGCGTCCTCCCTCCTCAACGACCTGCTGATGCAGCGCCAGAAGCTGGCCACCGGCCGCTACTCCGGCCCTGACTACGTTACGGTGGACTGACCCATGGCATTCGAGTACGCTCCCGCGCCCGAATCGCGCGCGATCGTCGACATCGCCCCGTCGTACGGCCTCTTCATCGACGGGGAGTTCGTCGAGAGCTCGGGTGAGGATCGCAACAAGACGATCTCTCCGGCCACCGAGGAAGTGCTCTGCGAGTACACCCAGGCCAACACGGAAGACGTCGACCGGGCGGTCAAGGCCGCCCGGAAGGCCTTCGAGAAGTGGTCAGCGCTGCCCGGCTCCGAGCACGCCAAGTACCTGTTCCGCATCGCCCGGATCATCCAGGAACGCAGCCGCGCGCTGGCCGTTCTGGAGACCCTGGACAACGGCAAGCCGATCAGGGAGACGAGGGACGCCGACCTGCCCCTGGTCGCCGCGCACTTCTTCTACTACGCGGGCTGGGCCGACAAGCTCGATCACGCGGGATTCGGTCCGAACCCCAAGCCCCTGGGCGTCGCCGGCCAGGTCATCCCCTGGAACTTCCCCCTCCTGATGCTGGCGTGGAAGATCGCCCCCGCTCTCGCCACCGGCAACACGGTCGTCCTCAAGCCCGCCGAGACGACCCCGCTGTCCGCCCTGTTCTTCGCGGACATCTGCCGGCAGGCGGGCCTGCCGAAGGGCGTCGTCAACATCATCACCGGTGACGGCCGGACGGGCGCCGCCCTCGTCGCCCACCCCGACGTCGACAAGGTCGCCTTCACCGGCTCCACGGCCGTCGGCAAGGAGATCGCCCGGACCGTCGCGGGCACCCGCAAGAAGCTCACGCTCGAACTGGGCGGCAAGGGCGCCAACATCGTCTTCGACGACGCCCCGATCGACCAGGCGGTGGAGGGGATCGTCAACGGGATCTTCTTCAACCAGGGCCAGGTGTGCTGCGCCGGGTCCCGTCTCCTCGTCCAGGAGTCGATCCAGGACGAGCTGCTGGAGTCCCTGAAGCGGCGGCTGGCCACCCTCCGCCTGGGCGACCCGCTCGACAAGAACACGGACATCGGCGCGATCAACTCCGCCGAGCAGCTGGCCCGTATCACCGCGCTCGCCGAGCAGGGCGAGGCGGAGGGCGCCGAGCGCTGGTCCCCGGCCTGCGAACTCCCCTCCTCGGGCTACTGGTTCGCGCCGACGCTGTTCACCAACGTCACCCAGGCGCACACCGTCGCCCGCGACGAGATCTTCGGCCCGGTGCTGTCGGTCCTCACCTTCCGCACGCCGGACGAGGCGGTCGCGAAGGCCAACAACACGCCGTACGGCCTGTCGGCCGGCATCTGGACGGAGAAGGGGTCGAGGATCCTCGCCGTCGCGAACAAGCTGCGTGCGGGCGTGATCTGGTCCAACACGTTCAACAAGTTCGACCCGACCTCGCCGTTCGGCGGCTACAAGGAGTCGGGCTTCGGCCGCGAGGGCGGCCGCCACGGCCTGGAGGCGTACCTCGATGTCTGACTCGCGACTCAGTGTGCTCAAGACCTACAAGCTGTACGTGGGCGGCAAGTTCCCGCGTTCCGAGAGCGGCCGGGTGTACGAGGTGACGGACTCGAAGGGCAAGTGGCTGGCGAACGCCCCGCTGGCGAGCCGCAAGGACGCCCGTGACGCGGTGGTCGCCGCCCGCAAGGCGGTGGGCCCCTGGTCGGGCGCGACGGCGTACAACCGCGGCCAGGTCCTGTACCGCGTCGCGGAGATGCTGGAGGGCCGCCGCGACCAGTTCACGCGTGAGGTGGCCGACGCCGAGGGTTTGTCGAAGTCCAAGGCGGCGGCGGTCGTCGACGCGGCGATCGACCGCTGGGTCTGGTACGCGGGCTGGACCGACAAGATCGCCCAGGTGACCGGCGGCGCGAATCCGGTCGCGGGCCCGTTCTTCAACCTCTCCTCCCCCGAGCCGACGGGCGTGATCGCCGTACTGGCTCCCCAGGAGTCGTCCTTCCTGGGTCTGGTGTCGGTGCTCGCCCCGGTGATCGCGACGGGCAACACCGCGGTCGTGGTGGCGAGCGAGAAGTCCCCGCTCCCGGCCCTGTCCCTGTCCGAGGTCCTGGCCACCTCCGACGTCCCCGGCGGTGTCGTCAACGTCCTCTCGGGCCGTACGGCGGAGATCGCGGCGCCGCTGGCCGCGCACCAGGACGTCAACGCGATCGACCTCGCGGGCGCCGGCGAGGAACTGGCCGAGGAACTGGAGATCGCCGCGGCCGACAACCTCAAGCGCGTACTGCGTCCACAGGCTGTGGATTACTTCGAGACGCCGGGCACCGACCGCATGACGGCGTTCCTGGAGACGAAGACGGTCTGGCACCCGACGGGGGCGCTGGGCGCGTCCGGCTCGTCGTACTGACGACAGGCCCCTCGAAGGACTGAGGTGTGACGCGCACTTCAAAGGCGACCCGCAGGGTCTACGGCGGCCAGGCGATGCCTCACACTGGTGTCCCGTGAGTTCCCCATCGCCCATAACGGCCCGAGTCGTGCTGCTCTGCGGCCCTTCCGGCTCCGGCAAGTCCCTTCTCGCGGCCCGCTCCGGGCTGCCGGTCCTCCGGCTCGACGACTTCTACAAGGAAGGTGACGACCCGTCGCTGCCCCTGGTGGCGGGGAGCTCCGACATCGACTGGGACCACCCCGGCTCGTGGGACGCGGACACGGCCGTCGCCGCGATCGCCGAGCTGTGCCGCACGGGCCGTACCCAGGTCCCGGTGTACGACATCGCGCGCAGTGCCCGGAGCGGTGCGGAGAGCGTGGACATCGGGCGCACCCCGCTGTTCATCGCGGAGGGCGTGTTCGCCGCCGAGATCGTCACGCGCTGCCGGGAGCTGGGCGTCCTCGCCGACGCGCTGTGCCTGAGCCGCGGGCCCGTGAAGACCTTCCGCCGCCGGTTCCTGCGAGATGTGCGGGAGGGCCGCAAGTCGGTGCCGTTCCTGCTGCGCCGCGGGTGGCGGCTGATGCGGCTGGAGCGTTCGATCATCGCCCGCCAGACCTCACTGGGCGCCCACGCCTGCGACCGGGACGAGGCGATGGGCCGGCTGGCGGCTGCGGCGGCGGGGCGGTGCGCGACGATGGGTACGGCGGCGTAGTCGACGTACGGCGACGTACGGCAGGGACAGACGTACGGCCAAGAAAGGCGGGACTGGACGGACCCCCCGGCCCTCCAGTCCCGCTCCCCTTGTGTTCCCCCGTTGGTCCCCCCGTACGGTGACGCCCCCAGCGTCCCCGCGGTTCCCCCGTTATCCCCTTGTCCCCCGTTACTTCATCCCCGTTACCTTTTTCGTGGCCCCGCAATGGGGCGCCTGGCCCCTGGGTCCGGTATGGCTGTGTGCCCCCTGTCGTACGGATGACCTGGGGGGTGTTGCCGCCGGGCTTCGGGGCACCGCTTGACCGCTGATGNGGGTCCGGTATGGCTGTGTGCCCCCTGTCGTACGGATGACCTGGGGGGTGTTGCCGCCGGGCTTCGGGGCACCGCTTGACCGCTGATGAGGGGCCTGACGACCGCCTTGTCCGGCGCAATGCCGGGCCGCTTCACGGGTGGCATGTCTGCGTAACGTGGTTGCCGGCGTGTGGTGCCGCAGGGACGGCCGGGAGTTGAGGAGACGAGTGGCGAGGGGCACGCGCACATGGTCGACACGACCGCGATAGATCTCTTCCTCGGCCTGGACCTGGGCAAGGAGTTCCACCACGCCCACGGCCGGACCGAGGACGGCAGAACCGTGCACGACAAGCGGCTGCCCAACACCGAGCCGAAACTACTGGAGCTGTTCACCAGGCTGGTGGCGAAGTTCGGCACCGTTCTGGTGATCGTGGACCAGGTCGCCAACATCGGCGCGCTGCCGCTGACGGTGGCCCGCGCGGCCGGCTGCCGGGTGGCCTACCTGCCCGGGCTGTCGATGCGGCGGGCCGCCGATTTGCACCCGGGCGAGGCCAAGACCGACGCCCGTGACGCGTTCGTGATCGCCGAGACCGCCCGCACCATGCCGCACACCCTGCGTGCGGTGGACCGCGACGACGAGGTGCTCGCCGAGCTGACCATGCTCACCGGCTACGACAACGACCTGGCCGGCGAGGTCAACCGCGCCACCAACCGGCTGCGCGGCCTGCTCTCCCAGATCCACCCCTCTCTCGAGCGTGTGCTCGGCCCGCGCCTGGCCTACCCCTATGTCCAGGCCCTCCTCCAGCGCCACGGTTCCCCGGCGCGACTGAGGAAACTGGGCCGGGCCCGCTGCGAGGCCCTGCTCAAGGCACACGGCTCGCGCAAGGCCCACCACCTCTCCACCGAGATCTTCGACGCGCTCGCCGAGCAGACCCTGGTCGTTCCGGGCACCGAGGCGTCCGCGCTGATCGTGCCGGGCCTGGCCGCCCAGCTCGCCGCCGCCCACACCCAGCGCCGCCAGGCCGAGCAGGAGATCGCCGCCCTGCTGGAGGCCCTCCCTCTTTTCCACCTCCTGACCTCCCTGCCCGGCCTGGGCGTCAGGACCACGGCAGCCGTGATCGTCGCGATCGGTGACGGCACCGGCTTCCCCACCGCCGGGCACCTCGCCTCCTACGCAGGACTCGCGCCCGCCACGAAGTCCTCGGGCACCTCCATCCGCGGCGAGCACGCACCCCACCGCGGCAACCGGCTCCTCAAACGAGCCCTGTTCCAGGCCGCGTTCGCCGCGATCGGCTGCAAAGCCGACTTGTCCTCCCGGATCTACTACGACCGGCAACGCGCACGCGGCAAGACCCACACCCAGGCGATCCTCCGCCTGGCCCGCCAGCGCGTGAACGTCATCCACGCGATGATCCGCACCGGGGCTCTCTACGAAGCGCGCACGCCGGGCGACGTCGACCTCGCCGCCTGACGACTCCACCGCCCTTACCCTCCAGGCCCCATCATGCCCGCGCACCGGCACGGCCACTCCGGCCCTGCCCGCCACCGGGCTGCCCATCAGCCACCCGATCCGCCGGGAACGTCCCGCTTCGCGGGACGTTCCCGAAAACCAGGATCAACCCCTACAAGCCGACCCCACCGGGGTTGACGAAACAGATAGGGGCACCNACGTCCCGCTTCGCGGGACGTTCCCGAAAACCAGGATCAACCCCTACAAGCCGACCCCACCGGGGTTGACGAAACAGATAGGGGCACCTCCCCGGCCTTCAGGCGACGAGCTCCCCGAAGGCGTCTTCCTGGTCACGGCCGAAGCTGAGGACCTCGTCCTCGCGCAGCCGGCGCAGCGAGCGCCAGATGCTGGACTTCACCGTGCCCACACTGATGTCGAGGATCTCCGCGATCTCCGGGTCCGTGCGGCCCTCGTAGTAGCGCAGGACCAGCATGGTGCGCTGGAGTTCGGGCAGCCGGGCGAGCGCCTGCCACAGGACCGTGCGCAGCTCGGTGCCGCGCATCGCGTCCGTGTCACCGGGCGTCTCCGGCAGTTCCTCGGTCGGGTACTCGCTGAGCTTGCGCCGCCGCCAGGCGCTGATGTGCAGGTTGGTCATGGTGCGGCGCAGGTATCCGCCGACCGCGGCCTTGTCGCTGATCCGGTCCCACGCCTTGTACGTCGAGAACAGCGCGCTCTGGAGCAGGTCCTCGGCCTCGAAGCGGTCGCCGGTGAGGTGGTAGGCGGTGGCGTACAGGGAGGCGCGGCGCTCCTGGACGTAGGCGGTGAACTCCGCCTCGGACAGCGAGCGACGCCGCTCCCCCGAGTCCTCCCTGTACGCGGCTCCCCCGTGCGGTTCCCCCGTGAAACCGTCAACCACCGTCATGCAGGGCTGAAGCCCTTGCTGCGCATACCCGGTGTGCTGACGCCCGGTGCCGCGAGCGCACCCCCGCCCGCTCACGGCACCGGACTTCTCGGAACCCCGGTGCACGTCGTGCAGGCGCGTGACCACTGCGCTGGTGCTGGTGCCGTGCAGCGTGTTCATCTCGCGCCCCCCGTCGTGGACTTACCGGTGTTCGGCCTGCTGGGTGTTGCTGTTGTCCTGCCTGTGCACAAGAGCTTGCCGAAGCGACTTCATGGCCGTGTCCGCCGACTGTCACAGGCCTGTCACAGGGGTCCGGCACAGCGGCCGCGAAGATCACGCACAGCACTCCGCGGTACGTGCGCGTCCCGCTTGTGGGCCACAGGTCGAACCGCACCCCCTCCATGGGCCAGAATGAGCCCGTGCCTTCCCTGTTGCTGATCGAGGACGACGACGCCATCCGCACGGCCCTGGAGCTCTCACTGACGCGCCAGGGACACCGCGTGGCGACCGCTGCCAGCGGTGAGGACGGTCTGAAGCTCCTGCGCGAGCAGCGGCCGGACCTGATCGTGCTGGATGTGATGCTGCCCGGCATCGACGGCTTCGAGGTCTGCCGGCGCATCCGGCGCACCGACCAGCTGCCGATCATCCTGCTGACCGCGCGCAGCGATGACATCGACGTCGTGGTCGGGCTGGAGTCCGGTGCGGACGACTACGTCGTCAAACCGGTGCAGGGGCGGGTGCTGGACGCCCGGATCCGGGCCGTGCTGCGGCGCGGCGAGCGGGAGTCCAGCGACTCGGCGACGTTCGGCAGCCTGGTCATCGACCGGTCGGCCATGACGGTCACCAAGAACGGGCAGGACTTGCAGCTCACGCCCACCGAGCTGCGGCTGCTGCTGGAGCTGAGCCGGCGGCCGGGGCAGGCGCTGTCGCGGCAGCAGCTGCTGCGGCTGGTGTGGGAGCACGACTATCTCGGTGACTCGCGGCTGGTGGACGCCTGTGTCCAGCGGCTGCGCGCCAAGGTCGAGGACGTGCCGTCGTCCCCGACGCTGATCCGTACCGTGCGTGGTGTCGGCTACCGGCTGGATCCGCCTCAGTGACACAGGAGCAACAAGGGGGGCCGCACGGCAAGGTGATCCTCTCGCGGCTGCGCTTCACCAGTCTGCGCCTCAGGCTGGTCGTCGTCTTCGGTCTGGTCGCGCTCACCGCCGCGGTGTCCGCGTCCGCGATCGCGTACTGGCTCAACCGCGAGGCAGTCCTCACCCGCACCCAGGACGCCGTGCTGCGCGACTTCCGGCAGGAGATGCAGAACCGGGCGGGTGCACTGCCGGAGCACCCCACGCAGGACGAGCTGCAGCGCACCGCCGGTCAGATGGCCAACAGCAGCCAGCGCTTCACCGTGCTGCTGGTCGGCGAGAACGCCGAGGGCAGGACCGTGTACGGCAGCTCGGGCGGCCTGAACGGGTTCTCGGTGAGCGATGTGCCGGCGTCGCTGCGCGACGCGGTGAACAAGCGGCAGAAGATCAACGCCGGCAACAAGTACGAGTACCACCTGTTCTGGCAGCGGACGGTCGACGGCGACACCCCGTACCTGGTGGCCGGCACGAAGGTGATCAACGGCGGCCCGACCGGTTACATGCTCAAGTCGCTGGTGCCGGAGGCCAAGGACCTCAACTCGCTGGCCTGGTCGCTGGGGATCGCCACCGGGCTCGCGCTGATCGGCTCGGCGCTGCTCGCGCAGGCCGCGGCGACGACCGTACTGAAGCCGGTGCAGCGGCTCGGGGTGGCCGCCCGGCGGCTCGGCGAGGGCAAGCTGGACACCCGGCTCAGGGTGTCCGGGACCGACGAACTCGCCGATCTGTCCCGGACGTTCAACAACGCGGCCGAGGCGCTGGAGAAGCGGGTCGCCGACATGGCCGGGCGGGACGAGGCGTCCCGGCGGTTCGTGGCGGACATGAGCCACGAGCTGCGTACACCGCTGACCGCGATCACCGCCGTGACGGAGGTGCTGGAGGAGGAGCTGGAGGCGGAGACCGGGAGCATGGACCCGATGATCGAGCCCGCCGTACGGCTGGTGGTCAGCGAGACGCGACGGCTGAACGACCTGGTCGAGAACCTGATGGAGGTCACCCGCTTCGACGCGGGCACCGCCCGGCTCGTCCTGGACGACGTCGACATCGCCGACCAGATCACGGCGTGCATCGACGCTCGGGCCTGGCTGGACGCGGTCGAGCTGGACGCCGAGCGCGGCATCCACGCGCGTCTCGACCCGCGCCGCCTGGACGTGATCCTGGCGAACCTGATCGGCAACGCGCTCAAGCACGGGGGTTCGCCGGTGCGGGTGTCGGTGCGAGAGACCGACGAAGAGGGTGCCGCCGTCGTGATCGAGGTGCAGGACCACGGACCCGGCATCCCGGAGGACGTGCTCCCCCACGTCTTCGACCGCTTCTACAAGGCCAGCGCCTCCCGGCCGCGCTCCGAGGGCAGCGGCCTGGGCCTGTCCATCGCTCAGGAGAACGCGCACATCCACGGCGGCGAGATCACCGCCGCCAACTCCCCCGGGGGAGGCGCGGTGTTCACCCTGCGGCTGCCGCGCGACACGTCCGAGGTGGCCCAGGACCGCGTCGACACGGACAAGAGCAAGACCTCGGAAGAGGGCAAGGGCCAGGGCAGGACCGAGGACCAGACCAAGGACCAGATCAAGGACGGGGACACGGACGGCCCGGGCGGCGGCTCGGAGGGGGATGCCGGATGAACGTACGCCTTCTTCCGGGCCTGCGGGCCGGGGGCGGGGGGCTCCGCCGGGTGACGCGGCGGGGCCGTACCGTCGCCGGGCGGCGGAGGGGCCGTACTGGCACCGGGCGGCGGCTGCTCCTCGTGCCCGTGCTCGCCTTGCTGCTCGCCGGGTGCGGGATCCGGGCCACGGAGGTACCGACGGACTTCGGGCCGGCGCCCTCGCGGGCACGGTGTTCGCTGGCCGAGCCGGATGTGTCTCAGGCCTCGCGGGGGCTGCCGGTGCAGGTGTTCCTGCTGTGCGGGTCGTCGCTGGTGACCGTCGACCGGATCGTACGGGTCCCGGACGGCACCGCGGACTCCGCGCGGCGCGCACTGGTGGCGCAGGGGCTGCTCGACCAGCTTGCGACGCCGCCGTCGGCCACCGAGAGGGACGCGGGGTACCGCACGGACGTACGCCGTGGCCTGCGTGTGACCGGTCCGCGGATCGGCGACCCCGATGACGCGCTGCGGATCAGTACGGCGCCGGGCAGCCTCACCACGTACGCCCTCGCCCAGATCGTGTGCACGTTCTCCGACTCGGCGGCCGCCGAGGGCGACGGCTCGGTGATCCTGGGCGGCCCCGGCGACGAGGCGCCGCGCCGCTACGAGTGCACCGACGAGGTCCGCGCCCGCCCGGCCAAGGAGCCCCCGTCGACGGAGGCCACCGGCGGCTGACGGTGCCGACCGGAGGCCGGTGCGGCGTGTGGCGCATGCCTCACCCGCTACCCGGGGGGTATCCCGGAACCGGAGGTGGCGAAGGCCGCGTCTAGTGGGGCGTGCAGCGTCAAGGCTCCATCGGCGGCAGCGCCGCGATCCGCATCCGTGTGACGGGAAGTGTCCTCCTCGTCGCCCACCTCGCGTTCGTCGCCTGGTACACGCTGCGGCCGCTGGACGTCCCCTGGGTGATGCCCGCCAACCTGCGTCCGTTGGCCGGGATCCGGGCCGACCTGGCGCTGGGCTGGCCGGAGGCGGCCCGGCACATCGGCGCCGGGCTCGCCCTGCTCGCGCCGCTGGGCGTGCTGCTGCCGATGGCCGGCGGCCGGCTGGCCGTCTCGCCGCTGGGCTCCCTGATCCGTACCGTCGCCGCGGGCGCGCTGCTGTCGCTGGGGATCGAGCTGCTGCAGACCGGGGTGCCCGGTCAGGTCGCGGACGTCGACGCGCTGCTGCTGAACACCACGGGCATCGCCCTCGCGCACCTCGCCGTGGTCCCCGTGGGCCGTTCCTGGCTACGGCGCCGGGCCGAGCGCGGGCGCCGCGCGGACGTCCCCTGGGAGGAGGCTGCTCAGGGTCGTACCCCGACAGTTCCCAGGGTCGGGATCGCCCCCTGGAGTGACGCTTTGCCCCCTTCGTCTCCGTAACGTGGATGTCAGACGGGGTACCCGGAAGGCAGACCCCGCACCGACGGGGCGCCGACCGGGGCCTCGCACCGGCACTCGGGGCAACCGAGCCCCACAGACGAAGGAGCTGCAATGTCTCGCCTGGCCCGCCCCACCAACGACCGCATGATCGGCGGAGTGTGCGCCGCGCTGGCACGGCGCTTCGGCACCTCCGCGACGACGATGCGGGTGATCTTCCTGCTGTCCTGCCTGCTGCCGGGCCCGCAGGTCCTGCTGTACATCGCGTTGTGGATCGTGCTGCCCTCGGAGGAGAAGGCCCGGACTGCCTGGTGAGCCGCCGCCGCGCGGATACTCCTGCCGCGCGGCGACGCACCCGGACCCAACCCCGCCTGCCGCGCAGATACGCCGATGGGGCGCACCCCGTGTCCAGGGGTGCGCCCCATCGGCATGGTGCCCGCGGGGGCTCAGCCGAGCGGGATGCCGTTCACCGGCGCGCCCTGCGCGGGCAGACCCTCCGTCGACATTCCGCCGGGGAGCCCGGCGGCCGGCCCGGTCGGGCCCTCGGCGAGCAGCTGCTCGGCAACCGGCTGCGCGGCGGTCAGGGGCGCACCGGCCGCGCCCTGCCCCTCGCCCAGCGCCTCGTCCGAGCCCGGAAGCGTCTGGGGAAGGCTCTCCGCGGGGAGCGCCTGGGTGACGGTGCCCAGCGCCTGGGAGGTGTCCGGAAGGGCCGGGGCCGCGTTGGCGGCACCCGCGCCGGCCGCGGCGAAGGCGGCACCGAGGGCGGCGACACCGAGGGTCTTGACAGCAGACTGCTTCATGAAATGCGTCCTTGAAATGGGATCAGGGGTATCTGAGCGGTCCTGCGACCGTAAACAGGCGACACCACCCGCCGCAAACATCGAAATGCGGACAGATTGTGAACACGGCCTGTATTTACTATTCCCCCCGACCGTCCCGGATCAGCCCTCCGCGTCCACAGAAGCGCTGGTAGAGGCGGTCTGCCGGAACAGCCATTCGGATTTCAGCTCCGCATATCCGGGCTTGATCACGTCATTGATCATCGCGAGTCGTTCATCGAAAGGAATGAATGCTGATTTCATCGCATTGACGGAGAACCACTGCATGTCGTCGAGCGTGTATCCGAAGGCGTCGACAAGTTGCTCGAATTCTCGGCTCATGCTGGTGTGGGACATCAGCCGGTTGTCCGTGTTCACAGTGGCGCGGAAGTGCAGCCGGCGCAGCAACCCGATCGGGTGCTCGGCGTACGACGCCGCCGCCCCGGTCTGGAGGTTGGAGCTGGGGCACAGCTCCAGCGGGATGCGCTTGTCCCGTACGTACGAGGCGAGCCGCCCGAGCTTCACCGAACCGTCGGCGTGGACCTGGATGTCGTCGATGATGCGCACCCCGTGCCCGAGCCGGTCGGCGCCGCACCACTGGAGGGCCTGCCAGATCGACGGCAGCCCGAAGGCCTCGCCGGCGTGGATGGTGAAGTGGTTGTTCTCCCGCTTGAGGTACTCGAAGGCGTCCAGGTGGCGGGTGGGCGGGTAACCGGCCTCGGCGCCCGCGATGTCGAACCCGACGACACCCAAGTCCCGGTAGCGGTTGGCGAGCTCGGCGATCTCCAGGGCGCGGGCGGCGTGCCGCATCGCGGTGAGCAGGGCGCCGACCCGGATGCGGTGGCCGTTCTCCCTGGCGCGCCGCTCCCCTTCCCGGAAGCCCTCGTTGACGGCCTCGACGACCTCTTCGAGGGCCAGCCCCTTCTCCAGATGCTGCTCGGGCGCGTAGCGGACCTCGGCGTAGACGACCCCGTCCTGCGCGAGGTCCTCGGCGCACTCCGCTGCGACCCGCACGAGTGCGTCGCGGGTCTGCATCACGCCGACGGTGTGCGAGAAGGTCTCCAAGTACCGTTCCAGGGAACCGGAGTCGGCGGCCTCCCGGAACCAGATACCGAGCTTTTCCGGGTCGGCGTCAGGGAGGTGCGGGTACCCGTTGTCGCGGGCGAGCTCGACGATCGTGCCGGGCCGCAGCCCGCCGTCGAGGTGGTCGTGCAGCAGAACTTTCGGCGCCCGGCGGATCTGTTCCGGCGTCGGGGTCTTCGCGATGCTCGTGCTCGTCATCTCCGCACTCTAACTCCTACGCGCGTAGATCGCTCGGTGTGCGAATCGGCCGATACGCAACGGTGACCCCACGGACGGGTTTAGTACACTCGCGCTTCTGACACTGTTCTGTCATGGCACAGCAAGCGACGCCGGTTCGCACGGCCCGCCTTGGGCGGGCGTTCGGTCCGGAGCCGACGGCGGTGAGCGGGGCGGTGCTGCTGCTCCCCGGCGGCGACGAGGCCTCCAGCCGCAGACCGTCCCCCATTTTGGCGACCGCATCCGTACGCGCCCTGGGGCGCCGGCTCGCGCGCGCGGGCCGGGACGAGGGCGTGGCCGTCCACGTCGTGCACTACCGCTATCGCGGCTGGAACGGCAGCGAGGCCCATCTGGCGGCCGACGCGACCTGGGCCGCGGACGAGGTCGTACGGCGGTATGGCGACGTTCCGGTCTGCCTCGCCGGCATCGACATGGGCGGGCGGGCCGCGCTGCGTGCGGGTGGGCACGAGGCGGTCAACTCCGTGCTGGCGATGGCTCCTTGGCTGCCGGTTGAGGATGTGGCCGCGCCGCCCGAGCCGGTGAAGCAGCTCGCCGGGCGGCGGGTGATGATCGTGCACGGGACGCGGGACGAACGGAGCGATCCCGAGTTGTCGTTCCGGCTGGCGGCGCGGGTGAAGAAGGCGAATCGGGATGTGTGCCGGTTCGAAGTGCATTCGGATGGGCACGGGTTGCACCAGTACCGGGATGAAGTACAGGCGCTGGCTGAGGATTTTGTGATGGGGGCGTTGTTCGGGTGGGTGGTGTCGCGGCCTGTGCAGGATGCGTTTGCTGCGCCGCCGCCGTTGGGGTTGCGGATGCCGTTGGCTGCGGGGTTCGGTTCTTCGTGGAAGCGGTAGGCCCAGCGCCTTTCAGGGCAACAAGCTTCCCCTTCTCGACAGGAGGAACTTCTTGAAGGCGGCCACTGGGGGTGTGTCCGGGTGGCCGTCGAGCCAGGCGACGCCGATTTCTCGTGCGGCGCGTGGGGCTGTGACCGTGAGTTCTGCGACTCCTGGGCGGGGTACGGCCGGTGGGGGCAGGAGGGCTACGCCGAGGCCGGCGGCTACCAGGCCGCGTAGGGTTTCGGCTTCCTCACCCTCGAAGGCCACCTTTGGTTTGAAGCCGGCTTCCCTGCACAGGTCGTCGGTGATGCGGCGGAGGCCGTAGCCGGGTTCCAGGGTGACGAAGGTTTCGTCGGCGGCCTCGGCCAGGCGGATACGGCGGCGGGGGGCGAGGCGGTGGTCGGCGGGGACGACGAGGCGGAGCTTCTGTTCGTCGAGGCGGCGGGCGACGAGGTCGGGGGCGTCCGGGACGGGTGAGGTCAGGCAGAGGTCGAGTTCGCCGGCGCGGAGGCGCTCGATCATCGCCTCGCCGTAGTTCTGGACGAGGCTGAAGCGGACGCGCGGGTGGTCGGCGCGGAAGGCCTGGAGCAGGCCGGGGACGGTCTCGGCGCCCATGGTGTGCAGGAAGCCGAAGGCGACCTTGCCGGTGGCCGGGTCGGCGTCGGCGCGGACCTCGTCGGCGGCACGCTCGATCTCGGCGAGGGCGCGCTCGACGGAGGTGAGGAAGGTGCGGCCGGCCGGGGTGAGGGAGACGGTGCGGCCGTGGCGGGCGAACAGGTCGACGCCCAGGTCCTGCTCGAGGCGGACCATGGCGCGGGAGAGGGTCGACTGGGGGACCTGCATCTCCCGGGCGGCGCGGGTGACGTGCTCGGTGCGGGCGACGCCGGCGAAGTAGGCGAGGCGGGGAGCGAGCAGGCGCGACATGTCTGTCGTGTCTTCTGTGTCGCTGGACGGTGACAGGTGGGGGCGTGACCTTTGCTGATGCAGCATGGGAACGATTATGGCAGTTCTGTGCATTGGACGGATGAGTGCGGGCGTACGTAGGTTCGAGGCATGTCTCCCGCCAGTACCGGGGCGTCCACCGTCGTGGGCGCCGTGTCCTGTGTTCCTGTCGTCGATTCCCGTATGGCTCCGGGTGGCCCCGGCTACCGCCGGATGAACTTCGCCCTCTTCCTCGCCGGTGTCGCGACGTTCGCGCTGCTGTATTCGACGCAGGCCCTGCTGCCGCTGATCTCGGGTGAGTTCGGGGTGGCGGCGAGCGAGGCAAGCTGGACGGTGGCGGCGGCGACGGGTGGTCTGGCGCTGTTCGTGCTGCCCATGAGCGCGCTGTCGGAGCGGTTCGGACGCCGTACGGTCATGACGGCGTCGCTGGCGGTCGCGGTGACGGTCGGGCTGCTGGTGCCGTTCGCGCCGTCGCTGACCGCGCTGGTCGCGCTGCGGGCGGTGCAGGGCGCTGCCCTGGCCGGGCTGCCGGCGTCGGCGACAGCGTATCTGGCCGAGGAGGTCCGGCCGAAGGCGCTGGTGACGGCGATCGGGCTGTTCGTCGCGGGAAACAGTGTCGGCGGGATGAGCGGCCGGGTCATCACCGGGTGGGTCGCGCAGGAGTGGGGCTGGCGGGTGGCCGTGGGTGTGATCGGCGTGATCGCCATGGCGTGCGCGGTGGCGTTCCGGCTGCTGCTCCCGGCGCCGCGGCACTTCAAGCCGGGCTCGCTGCGGCCGCGGGTGCTGGCGCGGACGGTGCGCGGGCACCTGTCCAACCCGCTGCTGTGCCGGCTGTACGCGATCGGGGCGCTGTTCATGACGGTGTTCGGCGGTGTGTACACGGTCATCGGGTACCGCCTGGCCGAGGCGCCGTTCTCGCTCACGCAGGGCATTGTCGGCTCGATCTTCCTGGTCTACCTGGTGGGTACGGTGTCGGCGTCGACGGCGGGGCGGCTGGTGGGCCGGCTGGGCCGCCGGGGAGCGCTGTACCTGTCGGGCGCGACGACGGCGACGGGCCTGCTGATGTCTCTCGCGGGCTCCCTCCCCCTGATCCTCCTCGGCCTGGTCCTCATCACCTCGGGCTTCTTCGCGGGCCACGCGGTGGCGTCGTCGGCGGTCAGCAAGACGGCGACCCAGGGGCGCGCCCAGGCGTCCGCCCTCTACCAGTCCGCGTACTACATCGGCTCCAGCGCAGGCAGCATGCTCGGTGCGGTGGCCTTCCACGCCGGCGGCTGGACCGGCACGGTGACCGTCGGCCTGCTGGCGGTGCTCGGGGTCGTGGCGATCACCGTCGCGGGCACGAGGGCCGCGGCGCGGCTGGGTACGACTGCGGCGGCCTGACGGGCGCTTCTGCCGGTGGGCGGGTGCAAGTTTGTGCCGCCCGCAGTCACCCCCACCCCGCCTGATCTGCCCTTTTCCCGCTCCAGGGGCCGTTGTCAGTGGGCTGCGGTAGCTTCCAAGGTGCTGGGCGCAATGGCGCGACAGAAATTCCACAGGGTGGGTGGACATGACCGACGGCACGGCGACGACTACGGACCTCGACTCCCGGCTCGAAGCACACCGCACCGAGCTCACCGGCTACTGCTACCGCATGCTCGGCTCCTCCTTCGAGGCCGAGGACGCCGTCCAGGACACCCTGGTCCGCGCCTGGCGGAGCTATGACAAGTTCGAGGGCCGCTCCAGCCTCCGCTCCTGGCTCTACCGCATCGCGACCAATGTCTGCCTGGACATGCTGACGGCCGGCAACAAGCGCGCCCGGCCCATGGACCTGACCGAGTCGGCCCCTCTCGCCCAGGCCGCCCTCTCCCCCCGCCCGGACAACACCTGGCTGGAACCGATGCCCGACTCACGCGTCCTGCCCACGACCGAAGACCCGGCGGAGGCGGCCGTCGCGAAGGAGTCCGTGCGGCTCGCCTTCATGGCCGCCCTGCAGCAGCTCCCGCCCAAGCAGCGGGCCGTGCTGATCCTGCGCGAGGTGTTGGCCTGGAAGGCGAGCGAGGTCGCCGAGCTGCTCGGCACCTCGGTCGCCTCCGTCAACAGCGCCCTCCAGCGCGCCCGCGCGACCCTGGCCGAGCGCAAGGAGCCCGGCGCCGACGCGGCAGTGTCGGACCCGCTCGACGAGGAGCAGCAGAAGCTCCTGGACCGGTATGTGGCCGCCTTCGAGGGCTACGACATGTCCGCGCTGACGGCCCTGCTGCACGAAGACGCGATCATGACGATGCCGCCGTTCGACCTGTGGCTGACCGGGCACGGGGACATCACCGGTTTCATGACCACCTTCGGCGCCCCGTGCGCGGGGTCGCGGCTCGTTCCCGTCCAGGTCAACGGTCTGCCGGGCTTCGCCCAGTACAAGCCGGACCCCGAGAAGGGCGGCTTCACTCCGTGGGCGGTGCAGGTGCTGGAGATATCAGACGGCCGGATCACCGGGTTCCACTGCTTCCTCGACACCCAGCGGTGGTTCCCGCTGTTCGGCCAGCCCCTCCACCTCGAAGCGGAGACCGACAAGGTTGAGGAGGGCGCGTAGCCGCGGATCGGGATCGCGCAGCCGTATCCGGCCGCCGGACCGCTTGGCGGTGAGTTCCAGGCGTGCCAGCAGGTCGACGGTGCCCAGGCCCGGCGGTCCGAGGCCGGCGACGTCGCACACCACGACCCCGGCACCGGTGTCCTCCAGCCGCGCCCGCACGTCGTCGCACAGCCCTGTCACCTCGTCCCGGGTGACGGGGCCGTCCAGCACGAGTACAGCGGGTGTCATGGCGTCCACGATCGGTAGACCGGCCGGGCTGGCATAACTCATCGCCGCCGGTGGCGGCACGGGTGGTGCGGCATACGATCCTTCGGCCGCCCGGCCGGGCTGTGCGGCCGCGAGGATCACATTGACCCGGCTCCTGCCTTCCCCGGAGGGTTGGGTGCATGCCCCATGGATCACTTCCCTGCACACTGTCCGACGCCTTCCTCCTCGTCGGGGAGCCGCCGTGCAGGGGGTGTTGAGCGGGTTCGCGGTCATCGCCGTGGTCATCGGCGTCGGCTATGTGATCGGCCGGCGCGGTCATCTCGGGGAGCACGGCCGGGAGGTGCTGACGAAGCTCGCGTTCCATGTGGCCTCACCGGCCCTGCTGTTCACCATGCTCGCCCGGGCCGAACTGTCGGTGATCTTCTCCAGTCGGCTCCTGGTCACGGCGATGAGCATGGCCGCGGCGGCAGGCGTGTTCGTGGCGGTCGGGATCGTACGCCGCTGGGGCGTGGGCCGTACCACGATCGGCGCCCTGTGCTCCTCCTACGTCAACTCCGGCAACCTCGGCATCCCGATCGCCGTGTACGTCCTGGGCGACGCCTCCCTGGTGGCGCCGGTGCTGCTGTTCCAGGTCATCGCGGTGACGCCGATAGCGCTGACCGTCCTGGACCTGTCCGGCGCGGGTGAGAAGGGCCCGCTGTGGCGGCGGCTGCTGACACCGCTGAGCAATCCGATCGCGGTGGGGTCGCTGGCGGGCGTGGCGGTGTCGGCGACGGGAGTGCATGTGCCGGGGCCGGTCATGGATCCGCTGACCCTCATCGGGAACATGTCGGTGCCGGCCGTCCTGCTCGCCTTCGGCATATCCCTGCGCGGCAGCGTCGCCCCTGGCCGGGGGCAGGACCGGCATCTGGTCCTGCTGTCCGTCGCGCTGAAGTCGGTGGGCCAGCCGGTGGCGGCGTGGGCGCTGGCCACAGGGCTCTTCCACCTCCAGGGCCCGCAACTGCTCGACGTGGTGGTGACCTCATCGCTTCCGGCCGCTCAGAACATCTTCACGTACGCCAGTCGCTACCGGGTGGGCGAGCCACTGGCCCGTGAGTCGATCCTGCTGTCGACGCTCCTGTCGGTGCCGGTGCTTGTGGTGGTGGCGGCGTTGCTGGGCTGATCCCGGCTCAGCTGGTGGGAAATCGCCGGTGCCGATATCCAGGTTGAACGGCTCCGGCAGCGTCAGTTTCTCGCCGTACTCCACGGAAGCGAGAACGCGATATGTGCCGTCCTCGGGAGCCCCGTACAGCTTCGCTGTGGGGCGGCCGCTGTGCCAGGGGTCCAGGAGAAGGTAGAGAGGTACACCGGCTCGCGCATAGCCGTGGACCTTCTTGATGCGGTCGTGGTTGGCGTTGCTCCGAGAGGTGACCTCTACGACCAACTCCGCCTCACTGGCGTGCATGCGCTTGCCTCGACGCAACGCAACCCTGGGCACAACGCACAGGTCGGGTTGGAAAAGCCCGGCGGTTTCGGGAACGGCCAAGCCGAGCGTCTGATAGATGCCACAGCCTTCAGGACAGCAGCGTACAAGCTGACCTGAAGCAGCTCGGTGGTGTCGTTGTGCTCCTCGGACGGTGGAGGCGACACGGTGACGCCCCCGTCGATGATCTCCACCTTGCTGCCCTCGGGAGCGTCCGTCTTCTCCCAGACGCGGACGATCTCGTCCCAGCCCGCACCCCCTGGGGTCTCGGGCTCGACGCTGAGTGCGCTCATGGCGGTATCTCCAATCGGTGCGTCACCAACTCCAGCATGCCGAACAGGACCGGCGCCGGTCCACCGATCCCGTTCACCCGAAAGGGAAAACTCCTGGTCAGGCGATACGTTCCAGCACCACCGGCGACGGTGTGAACTCCGTCCCCGGTGCTGCGATGTCGTAGGAGTCCTCCACCGCCTGCAACGCGTACTCGAAGCGGTCCGGGGTGTTCGTGTGGAGGGTCAGGAGGGGCTGGCCCTTCGTCACCGTGTCGCCGGGCTTGGCGTGCAGTTCCACGCCTGCCGCGGCCTGGACCGGGTCCTCCTTGCGGGCGCGGCCCGCGCCGAGGCGCCAGGCGGCGATGCCGATGTCGTACGCGTCCAGGCGGGTCAGGACGCCCGAGGCGGGGGCCATGATCACGTGCTGTTCGCGGGAGGTCGGCAGGGGCGCGTCCGGGTCGCCGCCCTGGGCGGTGATCATGCGGCGCCAGACGTCCATGGCCGAACCGTCGGCCAGGGCCTTCGCCGGGTCGGTGTCCTTCAGGCCGGCGGCGTCCAGCATTTCGCGGGCCAGGGCCAGGGTCAGGCCCACCACGTCGGACGGGCCGCCGCCGGCCAGGACCTCCAGCGACTCCCTGACCTCCAGCGCGTTGCCGGCCGTCAGGCCCAGGGGTGTGGACATGTCCGTGAGCAGGGCGACCGTGCGTACCCCGTGGTCCGTGCCCAGGCCCACCATCGTGGCCGCCAGTTCGCGGGCGTCCTCCAGGGTCTTCATGAAGGCGCCCGTGCCCACCTTCACGTCCAGGACCAGGGAGCCGGTGCCCTCGGCGATCTTCTTGGACATGATCGAGGAGGCGATCAGGGGGATGGCCTCGACCGTGCCGGTCACGTCGCGCAGGGCGTAGAGCTTCCGGTCCGCGGGGGCCAGGCCGTCGCCCGCCGCGCAGATCACCGCGCCGGCCTCGTCCAGGACGTGCAGCATCTCCTCGTTGGAGAGCAGGGCGCGCCAGCCCGGGATCGACTCCAGCTTGTCCAGCGTGCCGCCCGTGTGGCCGAGGCCCCGGCCCGACAGCTGGGGTACGGCGGCTCCACAGGCAGCGACCAGGGGGGCCAGCGGCAGTGTGATCTTGTCGCCCACGCCGCCCGTGGAGTGCTTGTCGGCCGTCGGGCGGGACAGGGACGAGAAGTCCATGCGCTCGCCGGAGGCGATCATCGCGGCCGTCCAGCGGGCGATCTCACGGCGGTTCATCCCGTTGAGCAGGATGGCCATGGCGAGCGCCGACATCTGCTCGTCGGCCACCTCCCCGCGGGTGTACGCGTCGATCACCCAGTCGATCTGCGCGTCGCTGAGCTCGCCGCGGTCCCGCTTGGTGCGGATGACGGAGATGGCGTCCATGGCTGTGGATTTCCTTCCGGACGATCAAGGAAGTGTGCGGCCCATCCGGTCAACTCGGAGGAGCCGCACGGGAGTTACGAGGAGAGGTACTCCGGGCCGAAGGCCTGGGGCAGCATCTGCGAGAGCGGCAGGATGCCCGCAGGGGTTTCCAGGAGCAGGTCCGGGCCGCCGAACTCGTACAGCAGCTGGCGGCAGCGGCCGCACGGGACCAGGATCTCGCCCCGGCCGTCGACGCAGGTGAAGTGCGTCAGGCGGCCGCCGCCGGTGTCCTGCAGGGCCGAGACCAGTCCGCACTCGGCGCACAGGCCGAGGCCGTACGAGGCGTTCTCGACGTTGCAGCCGGTCACGGTGCGGCCGTCGTCGACCAGGGCCGCGGCGCCGACCGGGTAGCCGGAGTAGGGGGCGTACGCCCGGGACATCGCGTCCCGGGCCGCCGCGCGCAGCGCGCCCCAGTCGGCGCCGGTCACTGGCCCTGGCCCTTCCGGTACGGCCTGCCGTTCGCCTTCGGCATCCGCAGGTGCTGGGCGGACAGCGAGAGCACCAGCAGGGTGACGACGTACGGCGCCGCCGACACCACCTGGCGCGGGACCTCGTCCGTGGTGCCGTACCAGACGAACATCAGGGCCGAGATCCCGGCCGTGACGGCCGCCGGGACGTACCTCTTCTTCCAGGCCAGGTACGCCACTCCGGCCACCAGCAGGATCGCCAGCAGCAGGATCAGGGCGTGGACGTTGGTGGTGCCGCCGCGCAGGTTGAGGCTGTCGGTGTAGCCGAACAGGCCCGCGCCGAGGGCGAGTCCGCCAGGCATCCAGTTGCCGAAGATCATCGCGGCGAGGCCGATGTAGCCGCGGCCGGCGGTCTGGCCGTCCAGGTAGACGTTCGACGCGACGATGGAGAGGAACGCGCCGCCGAGGCCCGCGAAGCCACCGGAGATGATCACGGCGATGTACTTGTACTTGTAGACGTTGACGCCGAGGGACTCGGCCGCCATAGGGTTCTCTCCGCAGGAGCGCAGGCGCAGGCCGAAGGCGGTGCGCCACAGCGCCCACCAGGTGGCGGGGACGAGGGCGACGGCGATCACGGTGAGCGGGGACAGGTCGGTGACCAGGCCGCCGAGCAGGCCGGCGAGGTCCGAGACCAGGAACCAGTGCTTGCCGTTGAGGGTGTCCAGGGCGCTGGACAGGCCGGGGATGTCGAAGGTGCCGAGCGAGTCGATCGGCGGTGACTGCTTGGAGGAGCCCTGGGGGGCGTTCTCGAAGGTGAACTTCGACAGGTAGCGGGTGGTGCCGAGGGCCAGGATGTTGATGGCCACACCGGAGACGATGTGGTTGACGTTGAAGGTGACGGTGGCGACGGCGTGCAGGATCGCGCCCAGCGCGCCGCCGATGATGCTGAAGACGATGCCGGTCCACGGGCCCCACTGGTAGCCGGCCCAGGCGCCGAACCAGGTGCCGAGGATCATCATGCCTTCGAGGCCGATGTTGATGATGCCCGCCCGCTCGGCCCACAGTCCGCCGAGGCCGGCCAGGCCGATGGGGACGGCCAGGCGCAGGGCCGTGGACATCTGGCCGGTGGACGTGATGCCGTTCGCGTCGGTGATCAGCCGGACGACCGAGGTCAGGACCAGCACGCCGGCGATGATCAGCAGGAGTACGGGGAGCGAGAGCCGGCGGCCGCCCTTGCCGGGCCGCTGTGCCTGCGGCTTGCTGATGGTCGCGGTGCTCATCAGGCCGCCACCTCCTTCTTCGTGGGGTTGTTCCGGGCGCCGGCCAGCTCGGCGCCGACCTGGCGCTGCTGGCGGCGCAGGCCCCACTGCCGTACGGCCTCGTAGCTGATGACGACCGCGAAGACGATCAGGCCCTGCATGATCGTGGCGATCTCCTTCTCGTACGCCACCGGGACGGCGTAGTCGAGGGCGGGCGACGCCTTGTCGAGGAAGGCGATCAGGAGGGCGGCGAACGCGATGCCGACCGGGTTGTTGCGGCCGAGCAGGGCGATGGTGATGCCGGTGAAGCCGAGGCCGGCCGGGAAGCTCAGGCTGTAGGTGTGGGCGTCGCCGAGCAGCAGCGGGAGGCCGGAGAGGCCCGCCACCGCACCGGAGATCAGCATCGCCATGAGCACCATCTTCCGGGCGTCGACGCCGGAGGCCGCGGCGGCGGTCTCGGAAGCGCCGGTGGCGCGCAGGTCGAAGCCGAAGCGGGTGCGGTTGAGGACGACCCAGTAGGCGACGCCCATGAGGACCGCGAGGAAGACCAGGCCGTAGATCTCGCCGACCTCGGGGCCGAGGTCGATGCCGGGCACCCAGCCGGACTCCTTCATGACGCCGGTCGTCATGTTGTTGCCGACCTGCACGCCGAAGTTCTCGGACAGGGTGAGGTAGCCGATCACGCTGGTGGCGATCGCGTTCAGCATAATCGTGGCGACGACCTCGCTGACGCCCCGGGTGACCTTCAGCAGGCCCGCGATACCGGACCAGAAGGCGCCGGTGAGCGCGCCGACCAGGAGCAGCAGCGGGATCTGCAGGGCGCCGGGGAGGGCGACGTGCGCGCCGACGACGGCGGTCATCATCGCGGCGAGGCGGTACTGGCCGTCGACGCCGATGTTGAACAGGTTCATGCGGAAGCCGACGGCCACCGCGAGGGCGGCGAGGTAGTACATCGACGCCTGGTTGATGATCAGCACCTGGACGTCCGAGAACCCGACCTGTTCGAGCATCAGCCCGTACGGCTCGAACGGGTTCTTGCCGGAGGCGATCAGCACGACGGAGGTCAGCAGGATCGCGGCGACGAGCGCGATGACCGGTCCGGCCACCGCGAGGAGCACGCGCTCCTTGTCGAACTTCTTCATCGGGCCTCGTCCTCCCCGTCCTCCCGGGACGCGACGTCTTCGTCGTGGTGCTCCAGGTGGCCGGTGGCGGCACCTGTCATGGCCGAGCCCAGTTCCTCGGGCGTGACGGTCGCGGGGTCGGCGTCGGCGACCAGCCTGCCGTTGTAGATCACCCGGAGGGTGTCCGACAGGCCGATCAGCTCGTCGAGGTCGGCGGAGATCAGCAGCACGGCCAGGCCCTCGCGGCGGGCCTCGCGGATCTGGTCCCAGATCTGCGCCTGGGCGCCGACGTCCACGCCGCGGGTGGGGTGGGCGGCGATCAGGAACTTCGGCTTGTGGCTCATCTCGCGGCCGACGATCAGCTTCTGCTGGTTGCCGCCGGACAGAGAGGCGGCGGTGACGTCGATGCCGGGGGTGCGCACGTCGTACGCCTCGACGATGCGGCGGGTGTCCTCCTGGGCGCCCCTGGGATCGAGCCAGAAGCGCCGGTTGCCCTTGGTGTTGGGCTCTTCGGTGACGTGGCCGAGGATGCGGTTCTCCCACAGCGGGGCTTCCAGCAGCAGGCCGTGGCGGTGGCGGTCCTCGGGGATGTAGCCGATGCCCTGTTCGCGGCGCCTGCGGGTGGGCCAGGGGGTGATGTCCTCGCCCTCGAAGCGGATCGTGCCGGAGTCGGCGTGCCTGAGGCCGATCAGCGCGTCGATCAGCTCGGTCTGGCCGTTGCCCTCGACGCCGGCGATGCCCGTGACCTCGCCGGCGTGGATGGTGAAGGTGACGTCGTCGAGGACGCGCTTGGCCTCACCGCCGACGACGGAGTCGGGCACGAGGCCGCCGCCCGCGGGCGTGGGCTCGCCCTCCACGCCGAGGGAGGGGCCGCCGGCCGCGTACACGGTGAGCTTCTCGACCTCGATGACGGGGCGGTCGGTGACCGTGGACTCGGCGGTCTCCGGGGTGGGCAGCTCGCTGCCGACCATCATCTCGGCGAGCCGACGCTGGGTGGTCTCGGCGGGTATGGCGGTGCCGACGGTCGTGCCGCGGCGGATGACGGTGATCTCGTCGGCGACCGAGAGGACCTCGCCGAGCTTGTGCGAGATGAAGATGACCGACAGGCCCTCGGACCTCAGTTCGCGCAGGTTGGCGAAGAGGGCGTCGACCTCCTGCGGGACGAGGACGGCGGTCGGCTCGTCGAGGATGAGGGTGCGGGCGCCGCGGTAGAGGACCTTGAGGATCTCGACGCGCTGGCGGTCGGCGACGCCGAGGTTCTCGACGAGGGCGTCGGGGTGGACGCCGAGGCCGTAGCGCTCGGAGATCTCCTTGATCTTCCGGCGGGCGCCGCCGGCGATGCCGTACGCATTCTCGCTGCCCAGGACGACGTTCTCCAGGACGGTGAGGTTGTCCGCGAGCATGAAGTGCTGGTGGACCATGCCGATGCCGCGGGCGATGGCGTCGGCCGGTGACGAGAAGGTGACCTGCTCGTCCTCGACGGTGATGGTGCCCTCGTCCGGCTTCTGCATGCCGTAGAGGATCTTCATCAGGGTCGACTTGCCGGCGCCGTTCTCGCCGACGAGGGCGTGCACGGTGCCTTTCCGGACGGTCAGGTGGATGTCGTGGTTGGCGACGACACCCGGGAACCGCTTGGTGATGCCCGACAGCGCCACCGCGATCGCCGACGGTGCGGTCTGAGCGGTGAGCGGAGGGCTGCTGGTCGCGTCGATGGCGCACTCTCCTCAGGAAAGGGGCCGTACTACGCGCGTAGCGCCCCTGCTTTAAAATAGCGCTCGTAATTGATCGTTACCTGATCGTTTTCTGATCACTTCACGATCTGCTCCGAGCATTGTGCCGCGCGAACGGGGTGCGAGTCGGCCATCCTGCCCGCACCCCGTTCCGTGGCCGTAACGGTGTCATTACGGCGCCCTCTTGGTCATGCACGCACCGGGTCAGGAGAGGGTGGTCTTCACCTTGATGGAACCGTTCTTGATGCCTTCCTCGGCCTTCTTGACCGCGGCCTGGAGGTCGGCGTTGTCCGCGAACTTCGGGTTGGAGTTCGACAGGCTCACGTCACCGTTGGAGAGGCTGCCGCGGACCACGCCGGTGATGGGCTTGCCGTCCTTGACGGACTTGGCCAGGTCGTACACGGCACCCTCGACGTTCTTCATGGCCGAGGTGAGGATGAAGTCCTTGTACGCCTTGAGCGCGGCCTGCTTGTACTGGTCCGAGTCGACGCCGATCGCCCAGATCTTGCGCGCGGCGCATGCCTTGATGACGCCCTGGTTGGACAGGCCGGCGGCGGCGTAGACGACGTCGGCACCGGCGTCGATCTGCCCCTGAGCGGCGCTCTCGCCCTTGTCGGGGCTGGCGAAACCGCCTTCCTGGGCCGTCTCGGTCAGGTACTGCGACTCGATCTTGATCTTCGGATTGACCGACCGCGCACCCTGGACGTAGCCCGCCTCGAACTTGTGGATCAACGGGTTGTCTACGCCTCCGACGAAACCGATGTGGTTCTTCCGGGTGGCCTTGGCCGCCGCGACACCGGCCAGGTACGACGCCTCCTCCTCGTGGAAGACCAGGTCGGCGACGTTCTTCGCCTGCACCTTGTCGTCGTCGACGATCCCGAAGGTCACCTTCGGGAACTTCGCGGAGACCTCCTTGACGGCGGGGGCGTAGGCATAGCCGACGCCTATCACGGGGTTGTAGCCCTGCTTGGCGAGCGTCTCCAGGCGCTGCACTTTGTCCGCGTCGGACTCGCCGTCCTGCGGCTCCACAGCCGTGGTCTTGTAGCCGAACTCCTTGGCGGCCTTCTCCATGCCGGCGGTGGCGGCGTCATTGAATGACTGGTCGCCCTTGCCGCCGACGTCGTAGGCGAGGGCGACACCCATGTTCTTGTTGCCGCTTCCGGCGGACTCGCTGGACGAGCTTCCGCAGGCGGACGCGGTGACGGCGAGGACTGCGGTTGCAGCGCCTGCAACCGCGATACGGGATACCCGGCGCATGGAATGAGACTCCTTCGTGCAAGCGCCTCAACCAGGCGCTGATTCCGCCGCAGAGTAACGCGCGTAGACACGCGGGAGAACCCCACCTTGCCAGAGTGTTATCCGACCGTTTTGAACCTCCGAACAACTCGCCCGAAGCACCCAGCACATCCCCTGCACACCCGCCCGGTCACCAAACCCGACGTCGAGACCGAAGTGGCGCGTACCACGTCTCCTGGCATACGAAGATCCATCTCAGGTTGGTCTGACCTGCGGGATGCGCATCTGGATCACAGAGTCCGACAGCGGGTGCCGACGACATCCGTCGTGGCCCCGACCGGTCGACGGCCGGTCGGTACGCCGGTCAGCGCCCCGGCGCCAGCAGCGCCGCCGCGGTGAACATCTCCACGCCGACCTCGATGGCCGCCTCGTCGGCGTCGAAGTCGCCCTGGTGCAGGTCCCGCACGATCAGCTCGCCCGGGGTGCGCACGCCCAGCCGGGCCATGGCGCCGGGCACGTGCTCCAGGTACCAGGAGAAGTCCTCGCCGCCCAGGCTCTGCTCGGTGCCGTTGACGGAGTCGGCGCCGCGCCGGGCGGTCATGGCGTCCCGCAGCAGCTCGGTGACGCCGGGGTCGTTGACCACGGGGGGCACGCCCCGCACGTAGTTGATCTCCGACTTGGCGCGGTGCAGGTTGGCGATCTCGTCGATCACGGCGACCACCAGGTCGGGGGCCTGCCGCCAGGCGTTGATGTCCAGGCAGCGCACGGTTCCGGACAACTCGGCGTGCTGCGGGATGACGTTCGGCGCGTGCCCGGACTCGATCCGCCCCCAGGTGACGGCGATCCCGCTGCGGCTGTCGACGCGCCGGGCGACCAGCGCGGGCACGTCCGTGACCACGCGGGCGGCGGCGGTGACCAGGTCGGTGGTCAGGTGGGGCCGGGCGGTGTGGCCGCCGGGCCCGCCCAGGGCGACTTCGAGCCGGTCGCAGGCGGAGGTGATGGCCCCCTCCCGCAGGCCGACCTTCCCGACGTCCACCCGGGGGTCACAGTGCACGGCGACGATCCGCTCCACCCCGTCGAGCACCCCGCACTCGATGACGTCGGCGGCTCCGCCGGGCAGCACCTCCTCGGCGGGCTGGAAGATCAGCCGCACCGGCCGGGGCAGCAGGCCCTGCCGGTGCAGGTCGGCCAGCACGAGACCGGCGCCGAGGACGACGGTGGTGTGCACGTCGTGCCCGCAGGCGTGCGCCCGGTCCGGCACCGTCGAGCGGTACGGGCACTCGGTCTTCATGTCCGGGATGGGCAGGGCGTCGATGTCGGCCCGCAGGGCGAGCATGGGCGGGCCCCCGGCCCACTGCTCCCCCTCGACCCCGATGTCACAGACGAGCCCGGTCCCGACGGCGAGGACGCGCGGCCGCAGACCCGCCCTCTCCAACCGCTCCTTGATCGCGGCGGTGGTGCGGAACTCCTGATTGCCGAGCTCCGGGTGCATGTGCAGGTCGCGCCGGAACGCGACGAGCTCGTCGCGCAGCGCCTCCGGCAGGGTGCCGGGAAGCGCGGCATCCCCCGGGTTGTCGGCCTCGGACTCTGGGGACATCAGTTGGTTCACCCTTTGAAGAGTAGGGCGCCGGACCGGTCGGCCGACCTGCGATCAACAAAACTTCAGCCGCTCAGGGGAAGAAAACCTGACCGTCGGCGCATAGCTATAGGCGCAGTTGGGTATACCCGCCCGACTTTCCGGCCGGGCGAGCGTGACTCAAATCACTCTAGACCGCACCCACCGACCACCCCCCACCGACTACCACCCACCGACCGCAAGCCGCCGAACGCACCGACGCAAGCACGCCGAGACCGCGCCCGCCGACCGCCGGCACGACCCCGGCACACGAAAGCCCGCAGACACCGCCCGGGCGGCACTACGACCGGGCGCGCAAGCAGCTGCGCCGCGCGTCCCGCACCGTCTCCCGCCGCCGCGGCCCCGACCGCCGCACCGGAGGGCAGCCGTCGAAGCGGTGGGAGAAAGCCAACGCCCAGCGGAACAAGGTTCACCACCGGGTGGCGAACCTCCGCGCGGACGCCCTGCACAAGATCACCACCGCCGTGACTGGCGAGTACGGCACTGTCGTCGTCGAGGACCTCAATGTCGCCGGCATACTGAAGAACCGGCATCTGGCCCGCCGTATCGCCGACGCCGGATTCGGGGAGATCCGCCGCCAGCTCACCTACAAGACCCGGCGCAACGGCTGCCGCGTCATCGCGGCCGACCGCTGGTACCCCTCCTCCAAGACCTGCTCCGGGTGCGGCGCGGTGAAAGCCAAGCTGCCGCTGCACGTCCGGACCTACGAATGCGACGCCTGCGGCCTGGTCCTCGACCGCGACACCAACGCCGCACGCAACCTTGCCGCCCTCGCGGCGGCAGCCTGCACGACTGGTACCGGAGTGGCCGGAGACCAGGACACCGCCCCGGCGGTGTCGAAGCCTCGTGGAGCCGACCAGAAGACCCGCACCACCACCCACGGCCGCAAGGCCACGGGTGGGCGGGCAGGCGGCGCAACCCTGCCCCACCAGCGGCAGACAGAAACGGGAGACCGTACTCAAACCGAGCCCCTGACGCTTTGGTGATGTGACGGACCTTCCGGGCCGAAACGCCCGGAATGCTGAGACCTGACTATGGACTCAGCAACGGTGGTCCGTCTGGCTGCCGACCATGCACAGTTCCTCGCGTGGATGGCGCAGGACCAGGCGCAGACGGCGGCGGCGCTGGCATGGTACGACCATTCGCAGGAGTGGGCGTTGGAGGCCGCAGACGCCAACATGGCCGCGACGACGCTCAGTATGAAGGCGCACATGGCATGGTCCGGCGGTCGCGGTAGCCGCTGCGTACGCCTGGCC
>NZ_JACTVI010000114.1 GCF_014495685.1 Streptomyces sp. TRM68367
GTGAACCTTCGAGGGACGGCGTTTTCACTCCTCCGGCACCATTGGTACTACCGGGTATGGACGGGCCGCCCAAGGCATCAGCCGGCAACCTCGACGGAGGCGGCATACCAGCGTTGGTACCGCCAGGGATTGTCGACGGGTTGAGAGCCTGGAACATCGGGGAATTCGACGTAGCCCCGACCGGCGTCAGACCACCCCCAGTCGAATGCTGCTGCAAATCCGGCTCCGTAACCTTCGGGTAATTAACCTTCGGGTATGTGACCTTCGGGTAATTAACCTTCGGGTATTTGACCTTCGGGTAAGTAACCTTCGGGTATGTAACCTTCGGCTTGGGATTGGGATCGGTAGGGGGGCCGCCCACCGGAGAGGTGATGGGTGCCGGGGAGACCTGGTCCAGGGTACGTGTCTCCACGGAGTACTGACCCGCCAGTGTGTGCAGCACCTTGCGCAAGTCGTCCGTCATCAGCTGGACGATCTGAGGGCTCTGGCTGATCGGGATCAGCCCGTTCGCCATCGGTATGATGCCGATCTTGAGAGCCTGGTTCCCATACCAGTGGTCGATGGTGGTGACGTTCGCCTGAGCCACTGCGAGGTTGTTCCCGGCGTCGACCAGTGTCTGGGCGACCGAACCGCCCATGTTTCCCCCGGACAGTGCCGCCGCACTGGAATTCACCTGCTTGGAGAAGGTCTCCATCATGTTCATGAACGCATCCGCCGCGGCCCCCTGCCACGGCGCATCTTTCTGGCCCGCCAGCGCATTGGCCTGGTCGACCAAGGCCTTGGCCACCATCTCCAGCACTTCCTGCACGTACTGAAAAGTGTCACCGGCGTCGTACAGACTCTGCGGGTTGACAACGGTCTGAGCCCTTGACCTGTCGGATGTGGAAGGCAAATTCGAACCACCGACGATGACGGCCTCGATCTGCTTCCAGTCATAGTTGTCGTAGTCGGACGCGGAACCCATGACGGAGTTGTTGCCGAAGATTCCTCCGTCAGGTCCCTGCGTGGTGCTCCCGTTGTTGTAGTCCGTATTATCCTTCGTGGGGAATTCATTCGGGGGAGATGTTTTCACCATTACATCCACGCTTCCGTGTCCGAGCGCAGCATCCCGGGGATTCGACGACTCACCCACCAGGACCGACGCGATCACCTGTGTCTGTGTCTGTGTCGAAAAAACGGCTTTTGGCGGCAAACTGCCAATACCGCAAAATGACCGATGGCGGTGTCAGGTCCGCAGGGCACCTGACACCGCCAATAGGCAAATGTTAGTTTTCTGTCAACCACCCGAGGTGAATTTGCTGAAATCTCCCTGGGCGGGTTGCATGGCCGACAACACTTCGTCGGCCGACATCTTGTTCTCGTCTTCGATGGTCGAGTACTTCCGGCTGAGGTCCTGGCAAGCCGTGGCGATGTCGGCCAGGCCCTGTCCGAGGGCGTGGAGGAACGTGAGGTACTTGCCCTGGAGACCCGCATCCCCGCAGATGGCTTGCCCGAGCTTGTAGGCGTCGTAGAAAGACCCAGGCGTCACCGTCTGCACATTCAGGACCTTCGTGTACGCCTTCTTGCACGGGTCTGCGAGCCGGAGCATGTTGGACGCGAACAGATCCAGGGAGGCCGTGTCCACCACTGTGCGGCCGCCCTTCCCCGTGCCGGTCGGGACCGGAGGCGCTTCCACATTGGTGGTGGTCGGTCCGGACCGGGTGTGGGGCGCGTGGAATGTGCTCGGATCCCACGGCTTGAACTCCGGCAGGGGCGCTGGCTTGTCGGAGGGGTCCGGCGGATAGTATGTATATGCGTCGTCGAGACCTGCGTCCGGCATTAGCGTGCCCAGATTTTCTGGCCAGCCCTCTCGCCATCACCGTAACAACCGACGATGTTGTCAAGAGCGGCCTGGGCCTGGACGGCCTGCGTCGCCATGTCTTTTGCCGCTTGGCCCCAGACTGCACGCTGTTGATCGAACTCGTCCCGCGCAACGCTCTCCCACTCGAGGATGGCCTGCATCGTACCAGTCTGCAACTCCGTCAGGAAATCTTCGATCTGCTGGGAGATTTGCCCCATCGAGGTGACCGCGTTCTCGAGTTCCGTGAACGTGAGGCTGTAAGTCGACATGTTCTTCTCCTTTCCTGTCTAAGCCCGCTGTTGTCAGAAATTGGGGAGGCGCGGAGCGGTGATCCCCGCCGCGGCGCGCTGGGCGTGCGCAATGGTGGTCTCGTTGGTCTGGTTCAGGACTGAGGTGTTCTGCGACAGGGCGTTCTCCATGCCGTTGAGCACCCTGATGACCTTGTAGAAGTCGTTCAGCCAGTTGTTCATCGCCTGCTCGAACGACGTCGACGCCGCGCCGGTCCAGGCGGAGGTGATTTCGCTGGCCGTCCGCGTCATATATTTATACGACTGGTCGAAATTCTGCACGCCCGTAGAGAACTGGTTGATGGCCTTCTGGAGTCCCGGAAGGTCAACCTGAGTCCTTGAGCCGGATGCCGGCGCTGGGGCGACCCCGACGGGGATGCTTGCCATCGAACCCTCCTTCATTCGCTGTCGGTTCCTTGTCGAACCGTCTGCTCACAGCCTGTCGGAACCCACCATCGATGGGAACTGCATTCGGCATTCCTTGCCCCACCCGCCAGCGATTGTTGCCCCGGCGTCCCTTTCACGCCCCCGCGCCTGCGCCGGCCAGGGCCGGGCTGTCCTCCTCCGGTGGAGCCTGACCAGCCTCTTCCTCCTCAGGCGGTGCGGAGTCCGGCCGCGCCGCCGGCCGGATCGCCGGGGAGTCGGCCGCGGCCAGCCGCTCGGCGAACCGGTGCGCCCCGTACGCGCCGGCTGGGGGCGGGGAGTCAGCGAAGTGCTCGGCGAGAGAGTTGCGCACGTGGTCGTCGACCGCGTATCCGCGCACCGCCAGGTGGCGCAGCGCCAACTCGGCGAGCTGCTCCCCCGTGTAGTCCGGGAACTGCACGAACTCCGCGAAGCAGGCGGCGAGTTCGGAGCCGGAGTGAGCGTTCAGCAGCTCGGCCAGCAGCGGCTGCTCGCCCAAGAGCGCCAGCGCCACCTCCGCGTTGCCGTCCGCGGCGCGGCGCAAAGCGCCCAGTACGGCGCTTCGCTCCGCGTCCGGGCGCGTCAGGAACGCCTGGTCCGCCTCCAGCAGCAGCAGTCCGCCCGCGGCCTCCTGGAACAGGGCCATGCCGAACGTGTCCGCCTGCTCACGCCAACTCGCCGGGAAGGCGGAGAGGGCCTGCTGCTGCAGGGCGCCGGTGGCCAGCAGGCCCGTCTCGGCGAGGCACCGCGCGTACAGCCGGGCCACGGCGCGCCGGCCGCTGCCTTCCTTGCCGGCGAACACCAGGTTCATCAGCCCTGCGATCGGCTGGCGCTGCCGGTGCAGGTCCGCGAGGCCGGCGATACGGCCCAGCAGCGACTCCTGGACCGCGTCGAGCCCTACCAGGTTCCTCAGCCGCCGGATGCTGCGGGCCTCGGGCTGCCGCCCGCCCTCGGGTCCGGACGCGGCGGGCTCGGGCCCGGCCATGGGCTCCACGTCCTCGGCCTCCAGCCGGCTCAACGCGGAGTCGGAGCCTGGCGGGTGAGCGGCCAGCCGGGACGCCTGGCGGTTGATCATCGACTCGAAGAGCTGGCGGGCCACGCGGCCGTTGCCGAACGTCGGCCCCTTCGGGGTCCGCTCGAAGTAGGAGGTCAGGGCGTCCAGCGCGGAGTCGGTGAGCTCGTAGTAGTGCTTGCTGCACAGGCCCCGGACGATCGTGACCAGTTCGTCCACCGTGTAGTTGGGGAACTCGACGGTGCGAGAGAAGCGGGACGCCATGCCGGGGTTCGAGGAGAGAAACTGGTCCATCTGCTCGGAGTAGCCCGCGACGATGACCACGACCTGGTCGCGGTGGTCCTCCATGAGCTTCATGAGGGACTCCACCGCCTCTTGGCCGAAGTCGGGGCCGCTGCCCTTGGACTGGCTGGTCAGGGTGTACGCCTCGTCGATGAACAGCACACCGCCGATCGCCTTGGTGAACACCTCCGTGGTCTTGATGGCGGTGGCGCCGATGTACTGGGCGACGAGGTCGGCGCGGGCGACCTCCATGATGTGGCCCTTGGCAAGGATGCCCAACTCGGCGAGGACGGCGCCGTAGAGCCGGGCCACGGTGGTCTTGCCCGTGCCCGGGGGACCGGCGAACACCAGGTGCCGGCTCATCGGAGGCATGGGCAGGCCCATCTCCTCCCGGCGCTGGGCCATCTTGTTGAGGTTGATCAGGCCGGTGACTTCCTGTTTGACACTGTCCAGTCCGACCAGTGCTTCCAGTTCGGCGAGCGGCCCGGTTCCGATGTGCTGCGCGGTCTCCGACGGCTCGGGCTCATCCCCGCGCTCCGGCCACTCCTGCCCCTTCGGCGCGGATCGCCGGGGCCGGTCCTGCCGGTCGACGCCGGTGAGGTTGATGGCCTGGAACTGCGGGTTGTCGCGCAGTTGGTGCACCTGCCGGCCGCCGTTGTCCCGCACCTCGCAGTCGCGGACGACGACGGGCTCCTCGGTGTTCGTGCGGACGCCGTCCCCGGCGTTGTCGAAGATCGCGCAGTTGCTGACCTCGCCCCGCGCGGACACCTGGATGTTCACGCCGTTGCCCCGGGCGCTGTGCACCCGGCAGCCGACAGCCGTGAGGGAACCCCCGGCGGTGACCCGGACGCCGTCGGTGCCGGAACCGGCTATCTCGCTGTCCCGCAGGGCGAGCACCGCGTCGGTCCCGACGAGCACCTCGCAGCCGTGCAGCGCAGCGGAGACCACCTCTGCCCTGGCGCCGTCGGCCAGGGAGAACCCGGAGCCGCCGGCGGTGCGCAGCCGCAGCCCTTCGAAGGTGCCGGTGCCTTTCTCGGCCAGCTCGACCGCGCTCGCCTTGTCGGTGGCGATCTCGCAGTCGCGCAGCACGACCGTGGCCGCGCCCGCCACCCGCAGCCCGCCCCCGGCGCCCTCGGCCACGTTCAGCTGCTCGAACTCCGCGGCGGCGCCGCCCGTGACGAGCACGCCGGTCTGGGCTGCCTCGCGCACCGTCACCTGCGAGAGGCTCGGGGCGCTCTCGGCGTCCACGAGTACGCCCACCGCCGCGTGCGTGATCCGGCAGTTCTCCAGTCCGGGTCGCGACTTCTCCGTGATCCGGAGCGCGGCTCCCGTCGGGGCGGCGACGGTGCATCCCCGCAGCAGCGGGCTCGAGCCGCCGGCGATGTGCACCGAGTCCGCACCGGTCCCGGAGAACCGGCAGTCGGTGAGGCTGATCTCGCCGCGGCTGGTCAGGTAGGCGTCCACGCTGACGCTGTCGGTGACGGTGAGGCCCTCCACCGTTGCGGCGCCGTTCTGTTCGACGACCAGCGCCGGCTTGTCGCTCCCGGTGATCGCAGTGTCCTTGATCTGCGCGCGCCCGTGGCCGTTGACGCAGATCCCGTTGCCCCCGGCCTGGTCGACGACGCTGTCCCGGACTGTCAGCCGCCCGCTCTCCGCGACCACGATCGCGGACGAGACCGTCCCCGTGACGACCGTCTTCTCCACCGTGTTGGTGCCGGACGAGGTCACCACGATGCCGGCGCCCTGCGCGTCGTCGATCCGGCAGTCCCGGGCCACCAGGGTTCCCTGATGCCACGCCAGGATCGCCGTCCACCCCGGGCCGGTGATCCGGCAGGCGTCGAGCGCCGCCTCGCCGCGCCGGATATCGACGGCCGCCGTGTCGCCGTCCCCGCCGGAGACGGTCAGCCCGGAGAGCTGCACCGCCTCGGCGTCGATGACGACGGCGCTTCGGGAGTCGGACTTGATGAGCACACTGCCTGCGCCGTTCATGGCGGCGATGGTCACCATGCGCGTGACGACCAGCGCTTCCTCGTACGTTCCGCCGGCCACGGTGATCAACGCGCCGTTGGTGGCGTCACGCAGCGCCTCGCCGATGGAGCGGTAGGCGCCGGGGCGGTCCCGGGAGACCGTCAGGACCTGCCTCGTCATGGCGTCGTCCCCTCTCGTGATGGTGCGGCGCCAGGGCGCCGGATGCCCTTCCGCGGGCCACGGCCGGCCAGGATCAGCCCCGGCGGGTTGCGGAGCGCGCTGATCGCGGTGGCCGGGAGCCGCTCGGCCGGTTGGGCGTCCTGCCACTCCGTACCGGCCTGCTCCAGCCCGGCCATGGCCATGTCGTCCAGGGGCAGGCGCCGGATGTCCACGCTGCCGTCCGCGCCGATCTCCGGGCCGGTCAGCTCGCGCAGCAGCAGGACGCGCCGCTTGCCGCTGTGCGCACCGAGCACCTTGAAACTGGTACCGGGCAGGTAGAACACCCGGTCGGGGACGGCCGGGTCCAGCAGGACGGTGCGGCGCGCGGTCATCGACCAGATCAGCACGTCGACATCACCGGTCAGATCGGCATGTCCGGTGATCAGCGCGGAGCCGAAGCCCCATTCGGTGACGAGCCGGCGCCTGCCGTACCACTCCCACTCCGCGTCGCTCAGCGTGGTGCGCAGCATGGTGGCGCCGCGGTAGGACGGCAGCCGGCGCAGCCCCGATGCCACACAGCGGGCCAGCGGCACGTGCGGGCCGACCGACGCACCGCGCACCGCGCTGTCGATCCGGTCGGTGCCCCCGGAGAGGTACAGCCGGACCGCGGCCATGTCCGTGACCACGTCGTCGGTGGAGGTCCGGGATCCGCCGCGCAGCCCGGGCGACTCGGACAGCACGCGCGCCACGAAGCTCGCGGCGGCGTCGTACTGCTGCTGGAACGACCGGCGCAGCCAGGCGCGCTCCTGTTCGATCCCGCGCGCCGGGGGTGCGGCGCAGGCCTCGGGCGTGGGCACCGGTTGCACGCGCACCTGCGTCCCAGCGGCCTTCGGCGGCGCGGCAGGAGGGGAAGCGGGCGCGGGTGCAGGCTCGGGCGAGGGGGCTGCGGGCTGAGTGGTGGGCCCGGGCGTCGGCGGCCGGCCCGGTTGCGGTGCCGGTGACGGGGCGGGGTTGGCCGCGTCGGTACGAGGAGCGGCATCAGCGGCCGGTTGAGCAGGCGCGGTTGCGGTGGGCGGGGCGGACACGAGCTTTATGGCCCCCGGCCGCAACGGCGCGGGGACGGGGGGCGGCGCCTGCTGTTGCGGGGCAGAAAGCGGCGCGGGCTCCGCGGGCGTGGCCTCAGAGCCCGACGCAGTCGCGGTTTCGGAGGCCATGGGGGGAGCCTCGGGCGCCGCGGCTTGTTCTGGCTCTGCGGCTTGTTGTGGCGCTGCGGGCGCGGGACCGGCCCCGGTGTCGGGCCCGGCGTTGTGCGCCGCTGACGTGAGGTCACCCCCGGTCTCACGGTCAGCGTTGGGCACTGCGGGGGTGGTCGGCGCGGCATCAGGCCCGGGCCGCGACCCAGCCGACTGCGTCCCAGCACTGGGCATCGCTGGCACGGGCTCGGACGCCGCAGGCTCAACCGCGGGCCCGGCCCCGGGCACCGCGGGCTCAGTCTTGGGCTCTGCCGCCGCGCCAACGGGCACCGCGGACCCAGCCTCGGGCGCAGTCCCGCGGGCCGTCGGCGTCGTCGGGGCCGCCGGCGTCGTCGGGGCCGGCAGGATGCGGCACACGCTGCCGATCGCCGGATCGAGCTTGTGCCGCACCTCCTCGGCCAGCCGCCGCATCCGCGCCGCGGTCTCGGGGGTGCCCGCGTCGAAGTGGAGGACGATCCCGCCCGGGTCGGCCGGGACGCGGCGGACCGCCGTGTCGTCGGTCGGTCCCACCGGGGGCCGCAGCCACAGCCCGCTCTGGGTCACCTCCAGCACGGCGTCGGGGGAGTACTGGTAGACGCCGGTGGAGACTTCCGGCAGGCCGTCCACCGGCTGGCGGTGGCCGCGCAGCGCGGGCACGGCTCCGGCGGCGCCCCCGGGGTGGTAGACGAGTTCGCTTGCGAAGGCGGGCGGGCCGGGCGTGCCGTCCTCCCCGAGGAGGCGCACTCGCGGACCGGCCGTTCCCGTGCCCGGCTCACCGACCGTCGGCAGCCCGGCGTAGAAGGTGACCGCTTCGTCGAGCCGGTCGGCCAGCGCCTGCCCGAGCGTGCTGCCCTCCGGGACCTCCACCGGCCCGTACGGGATGAAGCGGGCCAGCGGCCGGATGTCAGCGGGAACGCGCTGCCAGAGCCCCTCGATGTCCTGCAGGGGGAGTTCAGCGGTGCCGGGGCAGCCGAGCACCACGGCGAGCCGGTCATGGGGACAGAGCAGAGTGGCCGCGAGCCGCCTGAGAACAGCGTCCCGTCCTGCCCGCTGCTGGTCCGTACGTCTGATCCACACCCCGCCGGGCACGGGTTCAGCGGTGCTCGCGGCGCTGGTCGGAAAGGAATCGGCCGGTATCGCGTGGTCCCATGTCGGCACGGGGAAGCGGCGCGACACCCGCGGGACGGGCCTGGGCGGGGAGTACAACAACCAGGAGGGGAGGCGTGGTTGGAAGGCCACCCAACCGGTGCCGTAGTCCTCCGGCACGAGGAGCCCGCCGCCGACGACGGCGACCATCCTGCCGTCCGGGGTGAGCACCGTCCGGCCAAGCCGGTCGGCAAGCAGCTGGCCGACCGTCATGGCGGTCTCGCGGCTGGGTCGGCCGATGACCACCCGGAAGGAGCGGCCCCGGCGCCTGAGCATCTTGGCCACCGCCTCCCAGGCTGCGGCGGGGGATTCCTCCGGCAGGTCGACGACGACCAAGGTGTGCTCCGGATCCTCGGCAAGTCCGCCGGCGAAGGCGGATACCCGGGGGTTCAGTTCGCCTTGGAGGTAGAGCAGCAGCGCGGCGCCGACGCGCTGGCATGCCAGTCGTGTACGGCCCGCGTTGCGCGACAGGCGCTCGAGTTGGACCATGACCGTCCCCTAACCGGCAGATGTTCGAACGACGGTTCTGGCGGCGGCGGGGTCCAGCGTGGGACCCGTGGGCGCCAGGGCGAGCAGCTTGTCCGGCAGCGTCCGCACGGTGGTCTGGCTGTACCCGAGCGCCATGACCGTGTTGGAGTCGGCCAGCGGGTACTTCCGCCCGGTGTCGGTGATGAGGTAGAGCTGCGGCGAGGCGGACGACCGTTGGGACTGTGCCATGACGAGCATGCCCCGGCCGGCCGGCACCAGCAGGCCGGACGTTCGTGAGCCGGCGGCCACGGGCTCGGTGACAACCGTACCGTGAGCGGTGGAGCCGGCACCCCGCCGCACGCACAGCGCCGAGCGGTCCGGGCTGAAGGCGGACCCGGAGAGCAGATCCGGGACGACGGTCAGCAGAGAGCGGTCCCGCGAAGCGGGAGCGGCGGCGGCGGCGGTCGCGCTCACCCGCTCCGCCGGAGCCGCGCCGGGTACCGCGCTCAGCAGGGCGAAGGCGGTGCGGCTGAGGGGGGCGAGGCCGTCGGGGCGCAGCACGAACAGCTCCCGTGCCCCGGCGGCCTCGGCCACGAACAGCTGTCCCACCTTGGCGGGGTGGCCGGCCACCGAGGGGCCGGCGGAGCCCGCTCCCCGGATGTGCGGGGCGGCCAGCGTCGCGCCGGTCGGCAGCTCGGCCAGCCACGCCGCGGACACGTCGATGGGCTCCTGGGCGACCAGGTTGAGCGCGACCAGTTCGGTGTGGGATCGCAGCGGGAACTTCTCGCCGTTCCACAGGACGTACTTGGTGTGGTCGGGCCCGGCGAGCAGGATCCACCGGTCGTGCGGGACAGGCCTGGTGCGGCCGGCGGGGTCGAGGTCCACCAGCTCCGTCTCGCTGCCCGGCGGCAGACACACCGCGCGTTCGCCGGTGAGCAGCGCGGTTGCGGGCGGTACGTCGTCCGGCGCGCCGGAGATGCCGATCTCCGGGCCGCGGCTTACGCCATCCAGGGTGGCGCGGGGGACGGTCACGACCTGGGCGTCGTTCCCCCCGATCAGCAGCCCGGACGCGTAGTTGGCGATGGGGTAGAGCTGCTTTCCGAGGTAGATGAAGCGGTTTCCGGTCTCGCTCTCCACGACGATCGAGCCCGGTTTGCGCCAGGCGGTGTTCGCCGGGACGATCAGGCCGAAGACGGCGCAGCCGATCGCGAGCAGGATCGCGACGAGTGCGCCGAACTGCACGCCGAGCGTCCCCCGCCGCATGGGGATCTCCACCGGGGCGGCATCGCCGGCCAGCAGCGCCGACACCAGTCGGCCGACGGCGAACCGGTGGGCCTGGACGTGGTCGCGTCGATTCTGCACGCCGCCCCCTCAGCCGGCCAGCGCACGGAAGTACGCGTACGCGTGGAGCACCTGGAGCAGCAGCGGCAGGAGTGCGAGCGCCAGGAGGCCTTCCATGATCTCGCCGAGTCGCCCCCAGATGGGCCGCAGCCTGGCGCCGGGCAGCTTCCGCGCTCCCATCAGCAGCAGGGGCACGACGGCGAACAGCACCAGCATGCTGCCGGCTCGCGCCACCGCGCTCGCGTGCGCCTGGAACGCCAGCAGGAGCAGGATCACACCCAGTGCGCCGGCGGTCACCAGCGCGATGCGCTGCCGCGCGTTGCCCACGTCGCGGGCGCGCAGCAGTACCGTCGCGCTGAACACCAGGGTGAACACCCAGCTCGACCAGCCCGGAACGCGGACCAGCAGAGCGAAGGCCACTGTGCTGACCGCGGCGAAGGAGAGGAAGAACACGCTGAGGTAGCCGTCCGCGGCTGCCGCCCGGCGGGTGACCAGGGACTCCGGCAGCGGGTCGATGCCCTGCTGCAACTCCTCCGCGTTGTGCGGCAGTTCGACGACACGCAGCTTGGCGGCGAACAGCGCCAGCCGCGGGGCGAGCGGGGTGAGGGCGAACATCGCCGCCGCGAGGACCGCGGCGACGCGGGGGGCGTCCCAGCCGAGGCCGAGCGACAGCCAGCACCCGAGTTCCGCGGTGCCGGCGAGGGTGAGCACGGTGCCGAACACGACGATCGGCACCTGAGCGAAAGCCAGCACCGCGGCGGCCGCCACGGCGGCGAACGCGGCGGTGAGCAACCCGTCCAGCCGGGAGTCCAACAGCCCGGGGCCCGGTGCCCCGGCCAGCCCGGCGAACATGCACGCCCCGAGGCCGGTGATGGTGGCCGCGGTCCGGTCCCCGTACACCCGGGTGGCCACGCCGCAGCCGACGATCAGGCCGAGGGCCAGCACGCCGCAGGTGTACGGAACCAGCGGGTCGGGGCGGCTCCCGACGACCAGGGCGGCGAGCGCTGCCAGCGCCAGGCAGGCCAGGCCGAGGCAGAGCCCGCGCGTCAGGCGCGGCTGCCAGCGGTGGGGCTGCGCGCCGACCGCGGTGGCCACGCCGTCGGCGATGTCGTCGAAGCAGAGCTCCGACAGCAGATCGTCCTTGGGCCGCAGATGGAGGATGTCGCCGTCGTGCAGGCCAAGGGTCTCCGGCGTGCCGTCAAGGTCGAGTGGTGCCTCGCCCAGCCGCTGCAGCGCCCATCTGCTGCCCAGGTCCTCCTCCTCGACCGCGTGCGTCAGCAGCACGGGCAGCAGGTCGGCCACGGCCATGGAAGCGGGCACCGCGAGATCGGTGCGGCCGGAGGGCGCGTTGACGGTCAGCCGGCAGACGTCGGCGGTTCCGCCGGCCCCGGTGCGGGTGGGGGACGACGCGGCGGTGGTCATGGTGCTCCTGCGATGGGCGGACGGGGACGGGGAGATGCGATGCGCGGACGCACGGCGGGGACTCGGCTCATGACGGCGCCGCCAGTCCGGTCTGGATCAGGCCGACGCTGCGCCGCGTGACGAACTGGGCGCGGCCCGACGGAAGTTGGCGCGGCTTCGCCTCGCCGATGAACTTGCCCTCCTCCTTGGGGTAGGAGAAGAGCAGGGCCGGGCTGCCCAGTTCCCACATCCGGCGCAGTAGCGGGTCCATCATGGCGCGCATCGCTCCGGAGGTGCTGCGCGCGACCACGACGTACAACCCGATGTTGGCCGCCTGGGCCAGCAGCGGCACTATGGAGGACATCGGGTTGTCCATGCCGGGACCGGTTGCGAACAGGTCGTAGTCGTCGATGAGCATGAACAGGCGTGGTCCCTGCCACCAGTCCCGCTTCGGAAGCCGCTCGGGAGCTATGTCGGGCCCCGGGATACGGCCGCTCACCGACATCGCCGCGCTGGCCGCGAGTTCGGACAGCGCCTCGCTGTCCACGGCGTAGCCGACGCGGTACTCCTCCGGAACATCGCGGAGCAGCTGCCGGTCGGGGTCGACGAGCAGGATGCGGGCCTCATCCGGGGCGTAGCGGGTGGTGACCGCCTTCGCCACCAGGCGCAGGGCGTTGGTCTTGCCGGTCGCTTCGTCCCCGAGGACGAGCAGGTGCGGCAGCTTCTCGAAGTCGTGCCACACCGGCTGCAGGCGCTTCTCGTCCCAGCCGAGACAACAGCGCAGGTCGCCTTCCGGGGCCGGCAGCTGCTCCACCGGCAGGTTGCTGGGCAGCAGCCGGACGCCGGGCGCCGAACGGCCGGTCCAGAACGTCTCGATCTCGGCAGCCGCGGCCTTGGTGGCGGTGGTCAGGTTGGTGGTGGCGGAGGAGCCGTCGAGCCGGGGCAGCGCGGAGAGGAAGTGGTGGCCGGTGCTGGTCATGCCGTATCCGGGGCGGGCAGGCACCCCGGCGGCCTTGCGCGAGCCGACCTCCGACTCCATGGTGTCGCCGAGACGGAGTTCGAGCTTGGTGCCGATCAGGTCGCGGTGCCTGGGGCGGATCTCCGACCAGCGGACCGCGGAGGCCACCAGGTGCACTCCGAAGGACAGGCCGCGGGCGGCCAGCTCGCCGACGCGGTCCTCCAAGGGCTCGAAGTCCTGCCGCAGGGTGCCCCAGCCGTCGACGACGAAGAAGACGTCGCCGTACGGATCGTCGATCTCGCCGCTTCGGCGCAGCGCGCGGTAGGCGTCCATCGACTCCAGGCCCATGCTGGTGAAGCGCTCCTCGCGCACTTCCAGCAGCTGGGCCATCTCCTCGACAGTGCGCAGCACCCGGTCCCGCTCCAGCCGGGTGGCGACCGAGCCGACATGCGGCAGGCCGGCGATGGAGACGATGCCGCCGCCACCGAAGTCCAGGCAGTAGAACTGGACCTCCTCCGGGGTATGGGTGAGCGCCAGTGACAGGATCAGGCTGCGCAGCAGGGTGGACTTCCCCGTCTGCGGTGCTCCCACGACGCCGACGTGCCCGTTGGCCCCGGACAGATCGGCCACCAGGAGTTCGCGCAGCTGCTCGTAGGGCCGGTCCACCATGCCGAGCGGCACGTTCAGCGCGCCGAGTGCCGGATAGTCGCTCGCGCTCATGCCGCGCTGCGGGTCGGGCACGATGCCCGGCAGCAACTGGTCGAGGCTGGGCGACTCGTCCAAGGGCGGCAGCCACACCTGGCGGGCGGGCGGGCCGGAGTTCTCGAGCCGGTCGATGAGCACCTCGAGCAGGCTCTCGGTGTTCTCGGACTCCTCCTCCTCGTGCATGGACTCGTCCTGGTCCGGCAGGGATGCCAGGTCCGCGGCGGCCGGATCGATCGGGGGCGGCACGTGCTGGTCCAGGCCGAAGGGGACGACCTCGGCGGCCGCCGCGGCCTGGGCACCCCTCGCGGCGCGGGTCTGCGACTGGGGGCAGGGGCCGGAAACGTAGGCGGCCTTGAACCGGACCAGGTTGGTGGTGTCGATCTTCAGGTAGCCGTGGCCGGGAGACGAGGGCAGTTCGTAGGCTCCGGTGATCCCGATGACGCTGCGTGACTCCATGGAGGAGAACGTACGCAGCGCGACCCGGTAGGAGAGGTGGCTGGCGACCTTGTGGATGCTGCCTTCGTCCAGGCGCTGCGAAGCGAGCAGCAGATGCACCCCGAGGCTGCGCCCGACTCGGCCGATCATCACAAAGAGCTCGATGAACTCCGGCTTGCTGCTGAGCAGTTCGGAGAACTCGTCGACGATGACCAGCAGCGACGGCATCGGCGTGAGCCGGGTGCCGGCCAGCCTGGCCTTCTCGTACTCGAACAGGGAGGCATAGCCGCTCTCCCGGAGCAGTTCCTGGCGGCGCATCACCTCTCCGGTGAGCGAGTCGCGCATCCGGTCGACCAGCGGCAGTTCGTCGGCCAGGTTGGTGATCACCGCGGAGGTGTGCGGCAGCCGGTCCATGTTCAGGAACGTGGCGCCGCCCTTGAAGTCGACCAGGACCAGGTTGAGGACCTCGGAGGAGTGGGTCGTGGCGAGGCCGATGACCAGGGTTCGCAGCAGTTCGCTCTTACCGGAGCCGGTGGCACCGATCAGCAGGCCGTGCGGCCCCATGCCGCTCTGGGCGGACTCCTTGAAGTCCATTTCGACGACCTCGCCGTCCTCGGTCACCCCGATGGGCACCCTCAGACGGGCGTGCTGCGGGGTGCGCGGCCGCCACTGGGAGGCCACGTCGAAGGCCCGCGGATCACGGATGCCGAGCAGCGCAGTCAGCTCGAAGTCGTTCTCGAACGGTTCGTCGACCAGGTCCACGACCCCGCCGGTGCGCTTCGGCGAGAGCTGCCGGGCGAGACCCTCGGCGGCGGCAAAGCCCAGCGTGTCGGACTGGGCGGACGCCTCGGAGTCGCCGACCGGGAACGACAGGCTGCCCTTCTCGGTAGTCAGGCGCAGCACCTGCGGACCGCCCGTCATGTCGCCGGTCAGGTCGAGCAGGGCCACGTTGCGCAGACCGGCCCCGAGCAGCCGGGAGCTGGGAGGGATGTGGGTGCCGACGGCGACGATCACGACGAACGGCTCGGAGATGCTGGGCACCGCGGACTTGTCGTGGTCCGGGCGGTCGCTGACGTCCTGGCCCAGGAGGTCCATCAGCGCGTCGTGGTCGGTGGCGACCAGCCGAAGCGCACCGGCCGCGTCGCACTCGCGCGGATGGGCGTTGTGCGGCAGCCACTTCACCCAGTCCCAGTCCGCCCTGCCCTGCTCGCCGGTGAGCACGGCGATGCGCAGCTCGTCCGGCGAGTGGAGGACGGCCAGCTGGCAGAGGATCGCCCGGACCAGGCCGAACGCGTCGGTGCCCTGCCCGGCGAACTCGACGCTGCTGAAGCTGCGCAGTGAGACGGGGATCGCCATTGCCTCGACCGACTGGTGCGCCTTGATGAACCTGCGCAGCGAGATCGCCGTCAGGGGTTCGAGGTCCTCGACGGGCTTGGTCTCCGGGGGGATGAACTGGAGCGTAGCCCGCCGGGAGCCGGTCCCGATCCGGACCCGGGCGAAGTCCTCGTGACTGCCGCGACGTTCCCACAGCCGTGGGCCCATCGCCAGCGACCACAGATCCTCCGGCGCGGGGTTGTCCCAGGAGACCGCGGCCCGCTGCTCGCCCGCCGCCTCACGGGCCTGCTTGCGCAACTGCGTGAGGTAGCGAAGGTAGTCACGGCGCTCGGCACGCATTCTGCGCTTGCGTTCCTTGCCCGACTGCGTGAGCTGGATCAGGCTCATCGCGACCATCGAGATGCCCATCATCCCGGACATCATGTAGGTGGTGGGCGACCCGTTGGTCAGCGAGAATCCCACCGCCATGGCCGCCATACCCAGGCCCATGGGGAGGTAGGCCAGCGCCGTCCCGAAGTCAATGCCGGCCGGCTCGCCCAGCACGGGCGGCTCGGCCAGCTCGATCTGACCCTCGGGCAGCGGTGGCGCAGCCGCGCGCACCCCGCGCTTGACCGGCACCGTGTTCGTCATCCGCGTCCTTTCGCGGGTATGGCGCAGGACCGCTCTGTTCGGCGCTTCACAGCACCCCGCAGCGCATCGCGTAGGCGACCGCGTGTGAGCGGTTGCGCAGGTTCAGCCGTGTCAACATGCCGCTGATGATGTTCTTGATAGTCCGCTCCGAGTAGTTCAGGTGCTGGGCGATCTCTGTGGTGTCCATGCCGTCGGCGAGCAGTTTCAGCACCTCCACCTCCCGGTCGTGAAGACCGCCGATGGTCAGCCCGTTGGGCACCAGCACGGTGCGCTGGATAGTTTTGACCTGCTCCAGCAGCCACCCGACCATCTGCTCGGGGATGAGTGCGCGGTCCCGCCGGCTGCCCCGGATGGTCCGTACGACGCGGTCCCGGTCGGCCTCCTCCCGGAACAGGAAGCTCACCAGCCCGGAGCCGACCGCGCGCATCAGATGGTGCTCGCTGATGGTTTCCGCGACGAGCACCATCCGCATCTCGGGGTTGGTCGACTCATCCGCGGCGCGCTCCATCCAGCAGACGATGTCCTCGGTGGTCCGATGGACGGTCACCAGCACCACGTCCGCTTCGTGTCTGCGCTCAGGCCCGAGCAGAGTGATCCCGGGGCTCGAACGCAGGAGGGCGACGGCACCCTCGCCGCTGACCGGGTCGCTGGCGTGCACGACCACGGAGATTTTTGAGCCGTGCTCCCTCTCGGCGGGCTCTACCGCGCGGGTGACGAGCATACCGACGCCCCTTCGTCGACTGGGCGACACGCTCTGACGGCGCCGCATACTCCTGCAGCACGGATACCGGTCATCGACGCTCCCATCCTGGGGTCGGGCCGCGCCCCACCCCCTGCCGCGACGTCGCCACCGGGGTGCTCACGTATCCCGCTCCGCGCAGCTTGCGGAGTGGGGCGTCGTCCGTCGCCGGCACGTCGCGACCGTCGATGCGCAGCTCGCCCGAGGCCGGCTCCACCAGCCGGTTGAGCATCCGCAGCAGGGTCGACTTGCCGGAACCCGACAGCCGCATGGCCATGAGCGGCTCTCCGGGTACCACGCTGCCGGTCACGCCGTCGACCGTTCGCACCGCAGCAGACTGCGCGCCATAAGTCTTTTCAAGGCGGACTGCCTCGATCACCGTGCCGTACCTCCGGGGTTTGCATGCGGCCGATCGCCCCAACGCGGTATTTCACATGCGGAAAATTCACACAATGCGACACTCGGGATACCCTCCGGATGCTATACGCTTTTGAGTCAACACTCGGAAAACTATTGGCCAGCTATCAGCAATCCCGACGATCAAAAATCGGCCGAAATCAGACCAGTGCGTCAGAGGACCCAGCCTGCGCCAAATCGCGCTGGAGAACGTTCTTCTCATAGCCGCCCGTATCCGGCACCACCGTCGCGGAGGGCGGAGGCCGTGCTGCAGGAGGCCATCACCGAGGCCCGACAACTTCGCGAAGCCGGCCGCCTGGTGACGGTGAGTTCGAACCGACGGGCAACGCCGCGAGCCGCACGCTCGCTACGGACCGCGGACCCCTTGAAGGACTTATCAGGACCGTCGTCGTGCACGATGACAGCCGAGCGGTTCGCCAGGTGGAACGCCAACCTCCGCCGCTTCGTCGACACGCACGATGAGGCCTCGGCGCTGGAGCGTCTCGTGCCAGGCATGAACCCGTCCCAGGCCGTCGAAGACATCGATATCTACCGCGGGTTCGACGGCGGGCCAACAACGGCGGACGTGGCCGATCTTCTCGTCGTCCGCGTGCCAAGGTCGGACGACCCGTTGCCGGCCGTCCAGGACGCGGTAACGAACGGCGCGAGCGTGGTCGCTCTGGTCGACGAGGGCGACCGTGCCGAGCTGGCGGTCCTGGCCGAGGCAGCTGCCCCGGGGCTGGGCGTCCGGCTGCACAGCGGAGCCGATTGGGACCGGCTCTCAAGATGACCGGGAGTTGGCACGGCCGGTGCAGGTCCTGGGTTGCAATGCTTATCGCCGGGTCCGGCTTTGGGTGCCGAGTGATGTTCGCAAAGACATCGGGGGCGTCGCTGTTGGTAGGGTCGGGGGCTGGCGCGGTGCCTTTGAATGATGGACCACCTGCATCCACCCGAATCTCCGACGCTGCTTATGGCGTTTCGCCACGAACAAGGCCAGACGCCCCAGTGCGTATGTTCTGATCTTGCCGAAGACGCGGTCGAGTTTCCGAGGGCCAACGCGCCAGGAAGAGGACGCGCCGTGCCCCAGGGCGGTTGCGAGTTCCGGGGTCGTGCGGCTGGTCGGGTTGTGACCGGTTGGGGCTCATAGCAGGGGCTTCGTGATCATCGCGGTGTCTGAAGCCCAATGATCATGAGGTGGCCCGTGCCTGCCGCTGCATCTTCTCCCATCGTGGCCACCGCCACAGGCACCCTCGTGCTCGTCCAGGTTTCCAGCCCGCCCTGGTCCCGGAGGCGCTGCAGAAGTGGCGGGTCACCTTCTTCGCCGGAGTCCGGCGATGCTCTCCGCCCTGCTGAACCACCCCTCGTTCGACTCCTACGACCTCAGCGCCTGCTCCGCCGTCCCGTCCGGCGGCGATCGGGTGCCCCCGGCTCGCCCACGGGCAGCACGGCGACACCAAGGTCGTCGACCGCTACGTACGACCCGACTACATCCAGCACAACCCGACGGCCCCCGACGGGTCCGCAACCCTCAAGAGTTGTGCGTAAACATGGCCTCTGACCTGCGGAAACACAGAGCGGCAGACGAGTCGGGCTGTACGCCGGGTATTCCTGGAGCACCTTTCTGACCTGCGGGTTTCCGGGATCGGACCGGCTGTGACCTGCTAGGACGGGTTGCAGAGGCGATCGGAGGCAGTCAGAGGAAACCGCTCTGATTCGACCCCGATTCGACCCGGGCCGCTCAGAGGCAGTCAGAGGCAATCCCTCTGATTCTGGCTCTCTGAGCAGACGGGTCCGATCAGAGGCGATCAGACGCAGTCACTCTGTCAGCCGACCGAGTTGGGTGAGCCAGTCAGAGGCATCCGCTCTCTGTGCTGGCTCCTCCGATCCGGTCGGGCCTCAGTCGGTCGGTGTGAACAGAGGCCCTGCCTCTGATTCAACCCTGATCGGCTGTGACCTGCTAGGGCATTCGACCCGGGATTCGACCCGGGCCGCTCTAAGGCAGTCAGAGGCCTTCCGATCGACCCCGGTCGAGCTGCGATGGGGACGTCTGCCTCCGCCGGAGCCAGGCATACGAAAGCCCCCAGGACGGCCATCCTGGAGGCTTCGCTGGCACCGATTGGAGGTCGGTTCCGGGCACCACCCGTGGTTTTAGCGGGCCTAGGTGGCGTCCATGTCTTTGCGAGACGACCCCAGAATGCCATACGACGCACCCCCTTCGCACTACTCGCAGAAGGCTTCACGTCCAGCAAACTCCCAACCAGAGGCAGTCACAGGCAACCAAACCTCCCGGCAGGGACTCGCTGGCCTCCCCCGCGCCGCCGCTGATCTGGTCCTTCTCGGAGACCTCACCGGTCGTTACGCGGCGGGCAGCTACAGCAAGCTCGACCGTGACGGACGGGTGGTCCTTCGCGAAGATCGGCAGGGCATGGCCGAGCACGGCCATCGGATCACCGCGGCTATCGCCTGCCACGTCGCCCGGGTCGGGGGCACCGTCGACCAGTTGACGCAGCTGCTGATGCACCCGGATCACGAGGGTGGCAGGCACACGCAGAACATCGCTCTGCGCTCTGGGCAGGCACGCGCCCTCGCGTACATCCATCGAGTCTGGGACAGCGCCTGCGCAACGGTCCACAGGACGGTGAAGGTTGACTCCCGCCAGCACTCCCATGAGGATCTCGCAGCTCTTCGCGCTCGTATCGAGGTCACCCCGTGGCGGGGGGAGCGAGGACGCACCGCCTTGCGGGTGCTTCTCGCTCATCTCAACTTCGCCGAGACCGCTGGCGGCCGTCTGCACGCCGCGAGTGAGCGCCAGGCCGCCGAGGAAGCCGGGATCTCGCGGCAGACGCTGCGCAACGCATATGAGACCGTGCTGAGGCCGGGTGGGTGGCTCCGCCGGCTGCGGGTCGGCCGCGGCAGGGAGGGCTCCACCTGGTACCTCGGCAACGGCCCTGGTTCTACGCACTCTTCGTCTTCTCGTCAGAAGACCACTCAGTTCCCCCCCGGCCTGGCACTTGAGGAGTGGTCCACCTCCGAGACGGCCGCCCCCGCCGATGTCGACTCGACTGTCATCAGCCACCTGATGGCCCTCGATGCCTTCGCCCACCACGGCCTGGGCAGCTCCGCTCTCTTGATCCTCGGAGCCTTGCACGCACGGCCAAACCAGACCGTCAGTGAACTCGTTCTCACCTCCTCCGTCTCACGTGCCACCGCCTACCGGGCCCTCCGTCGCCTCGCGCGCCACGGCCTGGTGCACCACATCGGCGAAGTCTGGTCACTGGCCACCCGGGCCTTGGAGGGCTTCGGTAACAGCCACCCGGAGGCTGTTACCGACCGGCAAGTCGTGCCCTCGCACGGCTGGGACCTGGTCGCCCACCGATGCGGAACTGCAGGTACCGCGGCGAGCCGAAGCACACTCCACGCCGCCGAACGAGCGGCCTATCGGGAGGCGCTGGAGCGGCTGTTGGAGCACCGCAGCAGGGCCCTCGTTGTGGTCCGCGACGGCCATCAGGTGTTGGTACCCGCCCTGCGCCCGGACGAGGTCCCCACGCCATGGCGCGGGCCCGGCGGCCTCGTCATCAACCCGGCGACAGGGCGAATCGATCCGGCATGGCGGGTTGCCAGCGATGGGCGCTTGATCCTCATCACCCCCGCTGACCAGCGCAGTTACGACGAACTAGCCGCCGCACACGCCGAAGCACTCAGGGAATGGGAGTCCGTTGCATGAACACGCAGCAGTCGACGCCGGATGAGGACGACGTAGCCATCACGCCGGAGACCTTGCGCACCCGCTACGAATCCGGAGCCACCGTCGACGAGCTCGTTGCGAGCAGCAGGTTGTCGTACGGCACGGTGCTCAACCGGCTGCACGAGGCCGGGACCGAGATGCGCACATCGTGGCAGACCCGCCGGATGCGCCAGGATCCACAGGCGCGCCAGCGTCTCGCGGCCCACCTGCGCACCCTGTACGAGCAGCGTGGCGCGACCCTCACCGAACTCGCTGCAGTCGCGGGAGACACGAGGCGTGCTGCCCGGCGCCTGCTGATCGAGGCCGGCGGCACCGTGCGCACCACGCAGCAGACGCTGCGGATGCGCACCGCAACGCGGGCCGCCGAGCGGCAGAAGCTCGCGCGGTCCCTGCGGGCACGGTACGAGGCCGGCGCCTCCGTGCCAGAGCTTGCTGAGGACTGCAACTACTCAGTGGCCACGGTCTACCGGCTCCTGCACCAGGCCCGCACTCCCATGCGCCCGCGGCACCGCCACGGCCCCTCGGACGGGACGAGGAAGCGGTCATGAGCGCACTGGCCCTCGCTGACGTTCCCTGCGGTACCGCTCGCCACAAGGTCCCGCCCATGCACCATCCCGGCTGCAGTTGCGCGGCAAGGGCTCCCCCGCTTCGACCGCATTCTCAGCCATGCCTCCGAAGCAATGTCGACGTCGTCGACCTGCGCAAAGTCAACAGTCCTTCCAGTTCAGGAGATCAAGCACACGTGAACGAGAACACCCGTCACAAGACCCTGGCGGCGGCCACAGCCCGCGCCTGGGACGCCTTCGTGATCGTCGTCGGCATGCTCAAGGGCGGCACCGGCAAGACCACCTCGGCCTGGTTCATCGCCCTCTACTACGCCGTCGTCCTGGGGCTGCCGACGCTGCTCCTGGATGCCGACGCGACCAGTCAGTCCGCCTATGACTGGTTCAAGGTCGCCAAGGCCGAAGGCTTCGAAATCCCGGAGAACCTGGTGGTCGAGCGGTACCCGTTCGATGACATCGCCGAGTACATCCGTGAGAAGCGTGCCGAGTTCGGCGCGATCGTGGTCGACGCCGGCGGCGGGAGCGCGAAGCTGTTCCACGAGGCTGTTACCGAGGCGAACCTGCTGCTCGTGCCGGTCGCTCCCACCAAGATCGAGCGTCGCAAGCTCGTGGCCACCTTCGACGAGGCCGAGCGCGCCGCCGCCCGCAACGAGCGCGACGTCACCGCCCACGTGGTGCTGGTCAAGGCCGACGACCGCACCAGCCTGCCCCGCACGGCGAAGGACAAGCTGCTGGAGCCCGTCGAGGGCGAGGGCATCGGCCCGGACCGCGACGAGCCGTTCCCGCTCGCCGAGACGACCATCCACTCGTGGGTCCACTACATGGAGGCCTTCGGCGAGATCCCGACCGAGCTGAGCGAGTACGCCGAGCTGATGAAGGAGCTGACGGCATGACCGAGCGTATGAAGCCCCCGGCCCGCCGCACTGGTCGCACCTTGGGCGGGGCCAAGAAGGCGACCCCGCCGCCCCCTCCGCCGACCGCCGAGCTCACCCCCGAGCAGTTCGCTGCTGAACGGGCGGCCGACCAGGGCGATGTCCGTCCCGCTGCCAACGAGTCCCAGGTTGAGCCCGCTCCTTCCCCGGTTCCCGTCGAGGGGTCGGCGCAGGGCCGGACCGGGACGGTGTCCGAGGCGCCGCAGGCTTCTGTCCAGCCGAACGGTGAGGCCGCGCCGAGCGGTCCCGTGCAGGAAGCGGTCTCCAGTCAGCCGGCGCACCAGGCCGTCGTCGCCCCCGAGGTGCGGGGGGAAGCCGCTGAGGGTCAGGCAGAGCAGCAGGTGCAGCCTGTGGTCTCGGCTGTCGAGCCCGCAGCCCCTGCAGTTCAGCCCACTCACCCAGCCGAACCCGTTGCACAGCACGGGCCTTCTCACGTCACGTCCGCGGTTCCTGGCATGGCCCCGGCCGCCGAGGTGGCAGTTCGCTCGGCAGTTCCTCCGGCCGCGGCTGGTACGGCGTTCCCGGTGAGGACCGATGCTCCAGGGGCCCACCGGGAACAGGACGTGCGATCGGAGGCAGCGCCGAGCGAGGGAACACCGTGGGCTCAGGGCCCCGGCCGCCCCAAGGACATTCCCGAGACTGCTGTCGTTCTCAACCAGCGCATCATCGCGCGGGAGAGCCTCGACTCGTCGGTCCCCGCCGCGCTGAAGCTAAAGAAGCGGATCAAGCGGTTCGCTCTGGACAACGAACTCGATCACCTGCCCATGGGCGACATCGTCTCGGTCGCACTGGACGAGTGGCTCACCGCCCGCGGGTTCTAACGCGCATCCATCCCCCTGGGGTGGCCGCGAACGCTTCTCTCGTTCGCGGCCACCCGTCCTACCGACTATTCCACTAGTCCACTAGGCGGCTAGCTAGT
>NZ_JACTVI010000115.1 GCF_014495685.1 Streptomyces sp. TRM68367
CCCGCGGAGCGGGATATGCCCCGGCAAGCCGGGGCATAGAGCGCGAATTGCGCAAGCGCAATTCGGATTCCGGCGCAAGCGCCGGAATGGAATTCCGCAAGCGGAATTCAAAAGGCGGGACAATTCGCGCTTGCGCGAATTGTGGGCACCCGCGCAAGCGCGGTCGCCGGGGCTGGCAGCAGGGGGAGGTGCATCACGCGCGGGCCTGTGTAGGGCTTGGGAATCCCAGCCACCACTCCCGCAACGGAAGTGACGGACCGTCGGCCTGACGGGGTGCCGGCCCCACCGCAGTGACGGGCTCCGCTGCGCTCCACCCTGACGCCTCCTCAACTCCCGAAACCGTCCGCTCACGTTCACCAATACCCCGCCAGCATACCCTATGAACCGTGCGCGCGGGGCGAGATTCAGCCAAGTATCAGCCCACAGGGGGAAGCTGCCGCATGGGTGATGCATCACGGGTGCTGAGTGTGTAGAGTCTGGGATCAGACACCACTACCCGGCCCGCCACTCACCGCGCCGGACTCTCATTCCTATTACGCGCCGCATTCCGCGAAAAGGAGAACACGGGAATGGCCGTGAAACTGCGTGAACACCAGATTGAGGCCGTAGCCGCCATCGTGCGCGGCCTCGATATCCCGCCGGGCGGCATTCCCTGGAATGGCTTGCGCGGGCAGGTGCACGCCGCGTGCGGAACGGGAAAGACCATCATCGCGGCGGCCTCCGCGAAAAGGATTGTGCCCAAGGGTCGCATTCTCGTTGTGGTGCCGACCCTGGATCTCCTGGCGCAGACCGTGAAGGCGTGGAGCGGCGCCGGGCACAAGGGGCCGGCGGTCATGGTGTGCTCGCCGCTGGACGATCCGGAGCTGTGGCACCTGGGCGTCCGGAGCACCACCAACACCGTGCAGCTGGCGCTGTGGCACAGCGCCGGACCGGTCACCATCTACGCCACCTACGCGTCGCTGGGCGTGCTCACGGAGGCGTTCGAGGGCGCCTACGGCCAGATGCTCGCCCCGGTGGACCTGGCGGTGGTCGATGAGGCGCACCGGACGTCCGGCTCGATGGGTAAGGCGTGGGCGGACATCCACGACCAGACGAAGATCCCGGCGCACCGCCGGCTGTACCTGACGGCGACGCCCCGGATCTGGGAGGAGCGGCTGAACCGCGAGGTCGCCGAAGGGGTACGCGACCCGCTGCCGCGCGAGATGGCGGCCTCCATGGACGACGAGAAGGTCTTCGGGCCTGTCCTGTACAAGCTCTCGCTCGCGTCGGCCGTGTCACGCAAGCTGCTGGCGCGGTACCAGATCATCGTCCTGGAGCTCCAGGACCCGGTCGTGACGCCCGAGCGGCTGATGGGCGAGGAGCGGCACACCGAGGAGGTCCGCGGGCAGCGCCTGGGCGCCCTCCAGGCCGCGCTGCTGCACACGATGGAGCAGCACAACCTCCAGACCTGCATCACCTTCCACCACCGGACCATAGAGGCCGCGGCGTACGCGGAGGGCCTGGAGCGCGTGGCCAAGCGGCTGCACGCCGACCAGCCCGAGAAGTACCCGGCGGAGATCTGGGCGGACTGGCTGTGCGGCGAGCACGTCCCGGAGCGCCGGCGGGACGTGCTGGGCAAGTTCGGCTCCACCGCCCGGCGGGCCGTGCTCTCCAACTGCCGCGTCCTCGGAGAGGGCGTGGACATCCGGGCCGTGGACTCCGTGGCCCTGCTCGACCCCAAGGGCGCGCCGCACGACATCGTGCAGGCGATCGGCCGCGCGCTGCGTCAGAAGCCCGGACAGGGAAAGCTCGCCTCTTTGATCGTGCCGGTATTCCTCCAGCCCGACGAGACGCCGGAGGATATGTTCACTTCGGGTTCGTACCGGCCTTTGGTGAAAGTTCTTGAGGGTCTGCGGGCTCACGATGAAGAGGCCGTGGAATTGCTAGCGATTCCGCAGGAGCCTCAGAAGGACGTCGCGCAGCCCTCCGAGTACATCGGTGCCGCGCCCGGTGATAACGAGGAAGAAACCCGGCTGCTGCTCCGTTTTGCGGCTCCGCGTGATCCGGCGATGGTCGCGAACTGGGTCAGCTTCAACGTGATCGACACGGAGCGGCAGGACTGGGCGCGCGGCTGGGCGAAGCTCAAGGAGTTCACCGAGCGTGAGGGCCACGCCCTGGTGCCGTACGAGCACAAGGAGGGCGCGTTCCCGCTGGGGACCTGGGTCGCGGAGCAGCGCCGCGCGTACGGGGCCGGGCAGATGAACGGCCGGCGCGCGGCGCGGCTGGAGAAGCTGGGCATGGCCTGGTCGGCGGCCGATGCGCGGTTCCAGGAGAACCTGGCGGCGGCCCGGGTGTACTACCAGGAGCACTGGACGCTGTGCGCTCCCCGGTCGGCGGCGGCGCTGGATAAGCCGGTGGGGCAGTGGCTGTCCAACTTGCGCCGTCCCGGTGCGCTGGCCGAACACCCGGAGTGGGAGGCCGCGTTGGCGGCCGTGGACGAGGACTGGAACCCGTTGTGGCCCACCGAGTGGCAGAGGCACTACGCCGCGCTGCGCGAGCTGGTGCGTGACGAGGAAGGCCCGGCGGAGGTCTTGCCCGGCTTCACCGTGCACGGGATGGACGTGGGGAAGTGGCTGGCCCGGCAGCGGAAGCCCGAGGTGTGGGAGGCGCTGGCCGACGGGCAGCGCGAGCGCCTGGAGGCCGTCGGCGTCACCCCGCTGGCGTCGGCTCCGGTCCCGGTGCCGGACGTGTCCGCGGAGCCGTCCACGGCGCCCGTGAGCGCCTTCGAGAGGGGCGTTGCGGCCCTGGCGCAGTACAAGGCCCGCACGGGCTCTGTGACGGTCCCCAGGGGCCACGTAGAGGCGTTGCCGGACGGGTCGGAGGTGAAGCTCGGGGTGTTCCTGTCCAACAGCAAGAGCCGCCGGGCTAAGTTGACCGTCGACAAGCTCGCCGCGTTGGCCGGCCTCGGGCTGGAGTGGGCGGCCACGGAAGGAGCGGCGTGATGACCGCAGGGGAAGAGCGGCGCGTGCAGGACGCCGTGCGGCGGCACGCCCGCACCAGGGCCTTCGCGGAGGCGGAGGACGTCATCTCGGCTGTGCTGTCCGACCCGGGGGTGCAGGAGGCGCGGGCTCGGGTGGAGGCTGCGGAGACGGAGCTCGGGCTGGAGCTGTGCGCCCGTCTCCAGCCGTTCCAGGACCGCTACGACCAGGCCGTGGCGGAGGGCGACGCGGACCGGCTCGCCGGGCTCTGTGCGGGCAAGCACGGCCGCTGGGGGCGGATCTGCGTGTTGCCCGACGGGCACGAGACCTCGATGGAGGAACCGCACTGGGGCCGCAACAGCGAGGGCCGGCCGATCGCGTGGGTGGGCAGCGCACCCGACAACTGGTGAGTGCGCCGGACCTCCGCGCTGCGCGACAACATCCCGGCCAGCTGCCAGACGTCGTCCCAGCGTTCGGCGACCGCCCCGGGCGGGGCGCATTCTGGTGAACCTTCGGGGTGATCCGGGCGCGCCGTGGCCCGGGGTCCGTCTTCAGTAGTCGACCGGAAGCAACAAGGTCAGCACCACCTCCGACTGGTCCCCGGGGTGCATCTCTACGTGCAACTGATCGCGGGGGCCCGGGAGTTGCCCGGAGATCGTGGACAGGCCGGAGACCACGCCGCTCTCACTCTCGGGGAACATCTGGGCGACGGTGCGTCCAACCTCGGTCAAGACCATCTCCAGTCGGCCCTCCTGGTCACCGACGTACATGGCCCATGCCGTCGTAGTGAAGCCAACGAGGAAGGGGAGCCCGGCGGTCTGCAACGCGAGGGTCGGCACGTCGACCAGCACGCCGGATTCGATGAGTTGCGCCCTGGTGGAGGTGGGTGGCACCGGGCCCGATGGTCCTTTGTTCATGTCCATGAGGGTCTCTCGGTTGGTCGGTGAACGTCGTCACCCACACGGGCGACAAAGGAGGTTCACGACGTAATCGGGCCCGCCGGAAGGTGCGCAGTGTTGTCCCAGGGTCTACACGCACTTGAGTGCGATGCCGTGGGCTCTGAGCTGCGGCATCGCACTGGTGTGCGTGTAGCCCCTGGGATCCTTGGCTGCTCCCCCTTCGGGCCGGGAGGGGGCGGTGAGGCGGTTCCCCAAGGCGGCTTCCGCCACCAGCTCGCCGCCGCGTTCCATCTGGCGGGCGGCGGAGAGTGCGCGCCGTCAGTGTGCGTCGGCCTCATGGTCGACCTTGAGGAGCAGGAGGTCGTAGACCGGGCCGCTGGGTTCGTTGCGGTAGGGGCCTGCGTAGGTGTAGCCGAGGCGTTCGTACAGGGTCCGGCCGGCGGTGTTGTCCGGGCGGACCAGCAGCGAGGCGTAGTCAGGATTGATGGCCTTGATCAGCTCTGTGTGGAGGCGGGAGCCGATGCCCTGGGACTGCCTGGCGGGGGTGACAGCGAGCTCGCACAGGCCCATGAGGCGGCCCGCGCGGACGTGTTCAGGGATCTCGGGGAGCAGTTCGCCGTACCAATACTCCGGTGTGCACGGGAAGGCGTAGCCGAATCCGACCATGGAGCCGCTCGCGTAGGCCGCGACCAGAGTGAAGCCCTCGTGCCGGAGGTGCCCGGTGACCTGACGGCGCAGCGCGGAGGCGGACAGACCGTCGGTGGAGGCGCCGGGGATATCGACCAGTTCGGGGTGGGCGTCGGACCAGATGTCGGCGATGGTGTCGAGCATCGGCGGGACCTGGCCGGGGCCGTAGGTGCGGATCACGACGTCTGTGCGGGTGCTGGTCACGCCCGTCCTCCTCCAGTGGCGGTGGTAGCGCGGTATTCCTCGATCCAGGACGCGACCGCGGGGACGCGGCCGTGTCGCTGGAGTGCGCCGGCGACGTTGTGCAGGGACTGCAGCAGCCGGTCGGAGCGCACTTCGGGGAGGAACGCGAGGACCCGGCCCGCGGCTTCGGCGGCTGCCTCGGGCTCGGGACGCTCCCTCACCGCATGTTGGATGGCGACGTCGGCCGTGTACAAGGCCCTGTTTCTGGCGAAGGCCTCTCCGTGCAGCAGAACGGCCTGTTCAGCGCCGGAGGCAGCGCGTTCGTGCTGGCCGAGATCCGCGCGGGCGAGGCATTCCAGGCCCGCGAGCTCGCCGGGTGCGTAGAAGTCCAGCCAGGCCGGGTCGGCGTCGGAGGGGCCCTTGGCGTAGAGGGTGTGGGCGCGGACGATCGCCTTGTCGGTGGCGGTGGCGTCGCCCATCAGTGCCCAGCCGCCGGCCTCGCGCATGTTGAACAGGGAGAGCAGCCGCGGGGAGCCGAGGTGGCGGGCGACGGCCTGTGCGCCCTGCGCGGCGGAGATCGCCTCCCGGGGCCGTCCGGAGGCTTTGGCGAGTAAGGAGAGGCAGCCGAAGGCGTGCGCCTCGAGTTCGGGGTCCTCAGCGATCCTCGCCGCGGCGAGGGCCTCGCCGTACAGGGAATGGGCGTCGCCTGCGCGGCCGGAGTCGTAGGAGAGCCATCCGGCGGCGATCGACAGGGCGCCGGTCGCCGATCGCAGCTTCGACTCGGTGCGACTGGTGTAGGTGCCGGACTGGAGCCACTGGTAGGCGGTGTGCAGCGCCTCGGACGCGGCCTGGCGCAGCGGCGCGGAGCCGTGGTCGTGGTCCTTGGCGTACAGCGTGGTGACGGCGGCTTTGACGGCGCGTACCTCGCTCGCGCCGATCTTTCCCGGCGTCTGCCCGGTGCCGAGCGGGAGGGCCAGGAGCACGCCGGCGCCGTCGAACAGGAAGGCGCGTCGCTCCACCGAATCCTCCTGCTGCCCGGACGGCCTAGCGGCGGGCCGTGCGGGCGGTGCTGGCGTGGGCAGGACGAAGCCGAGGTCGGCCATGCTCAGCCCACGGGTCATCTGGGTCAGGATGCGCTGGTAGACGGCGCGGGGACAGGCGACGTTGCCGTCTTCCCAGTCGGCGACCAGGCGCGGGCCGCAGGCGACGTTCTCCCCCATCGCCCTGCCGGTGTCGTTGATCTTCTTGGCGAACTCGCGCCGACTCATCTGGAATTCGAGTTCGCGGACAGCGCGCAGTCGGGTGTTGGGGACGGGCTTGCTGTGGTCGGCCATACCGGCTCCGGGCGCGTGTCGGACGGGTGCGGCGACCGTACCGCTCCCCCTCCTCTACCTGCCCGGCCTTGGCCGTAGTTCACCCGGACCGGGCCTTCTTGCATCGTTCTTTCATCGGTGTCACGTCGCATCCGACGGGTCGCTGCTGCTTGCGTGGACAGTGACGTGACGGCCGATCAGGGAGAGCGCGATGGCGAACGCTTCCGCCGCAGGAACAGCCAAGGCCACGAAGCCCGCCGCCCCGACCTGGCACGAGCTGGCCGCGGTCACCGACGCCAAGCGCAAGCTGTGGCTGCTGAGCCGCAGCCATACCGGCTGGGCGGTGTGCGGCCGGGAGTGGGACGCGGTGGCCGTCGAACCGATGGCGGCCGGGCTGGACGCGCTCGCCGCGATGCGCGCGGGCACCCGGCGCGGCTACCAGGTCCTGGCCGACCACCTCAGCGACCGGCTGTACGTCGCGGTGCCGGCCGACTCGGGCACCGCGTTCGCGGGAATCCCCGGCGTGCGGGTGCTCTCCAGCGGGCACCAGCTGCTCACCCCGAGCACGCCGCAGGACGGCACGGCTGCGGCCGACTGGGTCAGCCACCCACCCGGCGACGCACCGCCGGCGCTCGTTGCGGCCGACCGGTTCGCCGCCCATCTGCGGGAGCTCGCTTCCGCCGCGCGGGCGGAGGCGTCTGTGTCATGAACGGTCACACGGTGCTGTACGACCCCGAAGGCCGGATCGACACGCAGCTGCCGCTCGATCGCGTGACGCACGAGCGGGTGGTCCGGGCGGTGCTCGCGTGGTCCGATCCGGCAGCTTTGCGGCCCGACGACTACGAACAGGTCGGGCTGCTGCTATCCGGGGCCGCCCACGCGGTCGCCGCCGATGTCCGCGCGTGCGCGGGCAGACTGCCCGAGGACGACGGCCGGCGTCTGTTCGCCGAATTCGTGATGGGCCAGGCCGACGACTGCCTGGCGCGGCCCTCGCGGAACCTGCTCCGGATCAGGGACCGGGCCCGTACGCTGCGGGCACTGTACGAACGGCTGGACCGGCTCCAAGGAACCGCTCCTGCTACGGAGGCAACCACCACGGCCTCCCCCTGATCGTCGTCCGGCGCCGCCTCCCCCGCCGGCGCCGGACGACCCCACGAAGCCCCGGCGACCGCTGTGCTGAAGTCCCCGGTGCGCGAGCGAAAGCGAGCAGGGGACTTCACTCCTGGCCGGTGCGCGAGCGTCAGCGAGCAGGCCAGGAGCGGTCCGCGCTTGCGCGGACTGGATTGCGGTGAACGCGTCCGAAGGACGCCCGCAATCCACCCGCAGGGCCGCCCGCGGCCCGAAGGGCGGCACCCGCACCCGCTGTGTCAGGCTGTCCCCACACCCCGAAAAACTGCGCCCACTCACCCCGGGATGCACCTCGGTCAGGGCCTGGGACTGGTGAACGAGCAGGGACTCAACTGCTCCGGCGAGCGGCCCTCGGCCGATACCTACTCGACTCAGCGTCGTTGACCGGGGTGCCCCCCGAGCCAGGCCCCAGGGATGTCATGGCCGATTCCCTGGGGCCCGTGGTGTGTCCGGAAGCTCCGGGCTTGTGTTCACCAGTACCTGCGCGCCTGCACGGATGACCAGACGCCTACTCAGCCTGGCGGCGGCGCAGTTCCTCGGACCAGTCCCGCAGCGGGTCGGCGAGGGTGAGGTTGTCCCCGCGGCTCACGGTCTGGAGCAGCTGGGCGCACACGGTCGCTTCGGCGGCAAGGCCGGCCAGGCTTCCCAGCACGGGGAAGACTGCGCGGACTCGGGCGGCGACGTCCGGCTGCAGCAGCGAGTAGGCGTAGAGCGTGGCGCCGTCGAACCCCTCCGGAGCCATTCTTATCTAGATGTCGCGCCTATCTATGCAGGTGGCAGGGCTGGGTGGTGCTGAGCCATGTGAGGCATGTGCGCTGTGAGAGGGTGGCGAACAGCTCCTGCCTGGGCGTTTGTTGAAGTGGCTGCGCGAGAGGCGGGTGCCCGGCTGGAGGCATAGGTGAAGAGCCCTGACATGTCCCGCGGTGCTCGTCTGGCCGCCCACGGTGCCGTTTCAACATCGTTGGCGCTGTGCAGTGATCGCAGACTGCACGAGCTCGTGGACGCCGCCACACCGATCGGTTTCGGTATCGGCGGGAAGACAGTACTGCTGCAGGTCGGCGGAACCCCCGTCTTCGTCAAGCAGCTACGCCTGACCGATCTGGAGCGACGGCCGGAGAACGTCCACTCCACGGCGAATCTGTTCGGAGTGCCCTCCTTCTGCCAGTACGGCATCGGCACCGTCTGCGGCCCGCAGTTCGGCGCCTGGCGGGAGCTGGCCGTGCACACCATGACCACGAACTGGGTGATCGCGGGAGACTACGAGGGCTTCCCCCTGACCTACCACTGGCGGGTGCTACCAGATGCCGGCCAGCCACTTCCCGAGGAACTGGCCGATGTGGAACGAGCTGTCGCCTACTGGGGAGGCGGATCGGCGGTACGCCGCCGGATCGAGGCCCTCCAGCAGTCCACGGCGAGCCTCATGCTGTTCCTGGAGTACATCCCGCAGACCCTGCACGACTGGCTGGGCGTCCAGATCGGGGCCGGCGCTGAGGTGGCCGGGCGGGCCTGCGCCATGGTGGACAACGAGCTCAAAGCCGGCACCTCGTTCATGAACGCCCGCGGACTGCTGCACTTCGACGCCCACTTCAAGAACATCCTGACCGACGGCCGCCGCCTGTACTTCGCGGACTACGGCCTCGCGCTCTCCTCCCGCTTCGACCTGTCCCTGGACGAGGCCGCCTTCCACGACCGGCACCAAAGCCACGACCACTGCTACACGGCCTCGTACCTGGTGTACTGGCTGGTCACTGCCCTGTACGGGTACGGGTGGGACGAGCGCTACGCACTGGTGCGCGCGTGCGCCGAGGGCGAGCGCCCCACGGGAATCCCGGAGGCGGCCGCGGCGATCATCGCCCGCCATGCGCCGCTCGCCGCGGTGATGTGGGACTTCTTCCGCAAGCTCCAGGAGGAGAGCCGGGAGACCCCCTACCCGCTGGAGGCGATCCGCCGGATTGGGCAGCAGGACACCCCCGTCTGATGCGCCTATGGGGTCATGGGCCCCTGCGGAGAAGCACACAACATCCGATATGGGCGTCCGGGGCTGAATCGGATGTCAGTGCTGTTGCTTAGGGTGCCGCTATGGACAGCGCAGAAGCACGACTCGCCGCGATGGGTTGGCCAGTCGAGGAAGAAGACTTCGGTCGAGCGGATGAGCCGGATGTGCAGGGTTGCCTTCTGATCGAAGAGGTTGAAGGCGGCGTGCGGGCGCGGATTGTCGTGCGGCCCGGCCTTCAAGGCGATGTGCGAAAGTCATTCGCTGAGTGGGCCGAGTCGCGGCTTCAGCGCTTCATGGAGCACGGTCCGGAGCCGGATGGTTGGCAGAAACGAAGCGATGGCGGCTGGCAGATGTGGGCCCGTCTCCATCAGATGCCGAGTTGGGAGTGACTCGCCGAGACGGTTATCCGTTGAGCGGGTTCGAGACCTGAGCCGAGAGGGTGATCAAGACCGGTGTGGCAACCTTCGAAAGTGGATCTGCAGCGGTTGCGGCAGGCGTTCGCTCGATCTGCGGAGGCGTTTGGCTGCCAGGTCGTCGATGGGGTGCGGGCTGAGGGCTGGAGGGGGCGGACCCTGGGCGGCAAGGTGGCGGCGGACGGGCTCGCCAGGTGGGTTCGGGTAGTCGTCGCGCCGGCGGACAAGGTCAGCGAGAAGCTCTGGACGGGTAACGAGTCCGCGCAGGTCATCGCGGGAGCATCCCGGCCGGAGCTGGTGGAGTTCCGTGACTGGGTTGAGGAGGGTCTCCGTTTCCGGGCCGAGCTTTCGACGTTCGTCGAGGACAGCCCGGTCTCCGTGACGCCCGAGCTGCGGGGGCCTGTCCGGTTGGCGGAGAGCTGGTGGAAGGGGCTCGAGATGTCCCTCGACGCGGTGGCGATGACTGCGACAGACCGGGTGTCGGTCCGTCAGGACTTGGTGAACCGGCGCTTGGAGTGGCTCAGCGGCGGCCGAGTTGCCCCGGAAGTCACCGTGTGGAAAGCCAGCCATGGTGATCTGCACTGGGCGAATCTGACGGCTCCGGCATGCGTTCTTCTCGACTGGGAGGGATGGGGGCTGGCGCCGGCGGGGTGGGATGTTGCCGTTCTTCGGGCGTACTCACTCTTGCAGCCCGTCGTGGCGGCGGAGATCGCGGACCGCTTCTCCGGGCTCCTGACCGGCAGTGGAGGACGTCAGGTTCAGTTGTTCGCGGTGGCAGAGCTGCTGATGGCGGGCAGCAGGGGCGATCACCCCGAACTGACGCCCCCGCTGCTGGACCTGGCCTCCGAACTGCTGGACGAGCCGGCCGAAGTCATTGCCCGTCGGGTGGGCCCGCCTGCTGCCTGATCATCTTCCGCAGACTGGTGCGGGCCGCCGCAAGGTCGGCCTGCAGCTCCGCAACGCGTGAGCCGAGCTGCTCAGCCTCGGTCCTGGCCTGGGCTTCGGACCGCTCCAACTGCCGTACTTGTTCGGTGAGTTCGGTGACGCGTTCGGTCAGCTGCCGATTGCTGACCTGGCCGAGTTGCTGACCGAGTTGCTGCCGGACGGCCTCACGGAGCCGGTCGCGTTCGTCCCGCAGAGCGGTGATCTCTTCCCGGGCCAGGGCGAGGTCGGTCTTCAGACTCGCCGGGCTGCTCTGCCGGCCCTGGCTTCGGGCCTTCGCAGGTTCATGTGACTGCTGGTCGATCGCGGCCTGGACGTGCTCGCGTACTCCTTCGGCATAGACGAGCCAGGTGGACACTCCGGCCGCTCGCGCGACCGTGGCGAAGCTGATGCGCTCGCCAGCCGCCGCCATGTCCTGGAGTGCCGCCAGGACGCTGTGCCGTTTGCGCTGGCTGTCCGCTCTGCGGGCCTCGGCCAGGACCTGAGCGGGTGTCCGGACAGCCGTCATGGAGCCGCCTCGCGGACGACGGACAGCGGCAGCAGCGGTCGCGCACTCCCGGATCTGACCTGCCGCAGGATGGACGCCGCTTCCTCGATCTCCGCCCGTTCCTCGTCCGGCAGGGCCGTCAGGCCGTCGCGCATCGTGGCCGCGACCTGCTGGTAGGCGGCAATCTGCGCGGTGAGGTTGCCGATCACGAAGTCGGCGGCGTCCATCGCCTGGGCAGTCTCGCGGTCAGAGCGCAGGCTGTTGATCTGGTCCTCGATCGCGGGCAGGTAGGAGGGGTCAGGGCGGTAGAAACCACAGCCCGCGCACTGGAATCGCAGCGGGCATGCCTGCCCTCCGGCTTTGACGTTGGACGGCTCGGTGCAGCCGCCGAACGGGACGGCAACCGACCGGTGCTCGTATGCTTGCGGGGAGCACGGCTTCGCGGCCCCGTGCCGGTCGGTGACCATCAGACTGAGCTTCTTTACCGCTTTCCGCTTCCGCTCCAGGGTGACGCGGTAATAGCCCATCGTCGTCTTTGGATCATCGTGGTCCATGAGGGATTGCAGCACGTCAAGGGGTGTGTCGGCGTCCGCGAACCGTTGCGCGAACGAGTGCCGGAACGCGTAGGGGAAGATCAAGGACCGGTCGAACGGCACCAGCTGCCCGTCGGGGCCGACGACGTCACTGAGTAGTTCCGGGAGCGTGTCGACCCAGTTGCGGACGGCCGCGCTGAGGGACACGGAGTTCATGTGGGCGACGCCGCTGTAGTCCGAGATCGCGGGAAAGAGGTAGGCGTCGCTGTGCCGCGGTGCCGGGATCTCGTCGCGGATCTGCTGCCACCGCTTGATCCTCTCGACGGTCTCGCGGCTGAGCGGGAGCCTTCGCCGCAGGCGGCGGCCTTTGTGGTTGTCCCAGATCAACTCGACATCGTCGCCGTCGTGTTCCAGGCAGTTCCGGGGCAGAGACACCACTTCCAGGGGACGACGGCCGCAGTCCCGCAGCACTACGTAGAGGGTCTGGAACATCTCCCGGATCTCGGCGTCGGACAGGTCCCCGTAGGTGATCCCGGCGGCGATCGAGTCCAACGCGGCGTCCATCTGAGCGATGACCGGCTCGGGGATGGCCTTGCCGATCTCCTCCTCGTTGGTGTCCTCCTTGGGGATGCTGTGTGAGGGGTGCCGCGCGAAGCTACCGGGAGCCTCGTCGAGAAGTCCGGCGAACCGGCCGAAGTCCAGCAGTTGGAAGAACACTCCGAGCAGGTCGCTGCGGAACTTGGAGCCGCAGAGCTTGCCGTCGCGGCGGCGGTCGGAGGCGATCTCCTCGAAGGCCGCCTGCATGTGCGCAAAGCCGAGGCTGGAGAGCTCACGGCCGCCACCAGGCAGACGGTTCATGCCCTTGCCAGCCAGGGTGGCGGCTCGCAGCCAGCGTCCGAACTGATCGCTGTTGGGCCGCTCGGCCTCGGTCCGGCGTCGCAGCAGGTCCCGCAGCCAGGGCTGGGGGAGGACCGACAGATCCGCGACCCCCGCCGTGCGGCGACGTCCCGTGCGGCTGGTGGATTTCAGCCCGGCGGCCCGCAGATCGAGGCGGTCTTCGCCCCAGGGATCCGTGCCGGAGAACTCGACGTAGCCCCGCCGGACGGACCAAGCGACCTGCCGGAAGACGCAGTGCGGGTTCAGCTGCCGCTCGAAGTGCCCGGCGAGCTGGTCATCGCGCATGGCCAGGCTGGTGTTGTGCCTGGCAAGAACCGGGCCGATCTGCCGCACCGTTCGGGGATCCAGGGGGCTGCCCAGCTCGTCGCGTCGCTGCAGGCCGTAGGTCACCTCCAGCCGCAGAAGGGGTGACAACTGGATCAGCGAGAAGCGGTAGGAGTCGAGCACCGGGGCCTGCCGCGCCGCCCAGGCCACGGCGTCCGCCGTGGTAGAGCGGGGCTCCTTCTGCGTGTTCCATTTCCGCAGGTGGTAGACGCAGAGCACGGTCCGATCGTGCAGGGCCTTGTTCGGACATGCGCTGACCGAACAAGGCGGCGGACTTGGGAACGGAGTCGCCTGGCCCATTGCCGCCCACCGCGCGACATCAGGCGTACGCGCTTCTCCGTGAAGCCGGCGCAACCGCCCCCAGGTCCCGTAATGCACGATGCACAGGCCGTGGCTATGGCCGGCGCGACCACATCGAGTGCCGTCCCAGACGACCAGGCAATCCTCCGGATCGACTCCGTCTCTGAGCCTCCGGTCCAGGACGTAGGTACGGTCGAATTCCTCCCACGAGATGCTGGCCGCCTTGTGGTCCCGCTGGCAGGCGTAACACCGCCCCCGGCGAGAGTAGACGCCGATGGTGCAGGCCGGAGTCTGGCACTGCCAGATCGAGGTCCGCGGGTTGTCAGGGTCGCCCGTGAACAGCCACCACTTCTCCTCCCACTCACCCGGCCGCCAGGCAGGATCAACCTGCTCGCGCAGCCACCGCTCCCATCCCGTCCAGTCGACGGCGAATGGCGACGGGCCCGCCGGGTCGACGGCCGTGGCCGTCGTGACGGCCGTCACCGCCTTGCCGCCGCGACACGCTCGACGGCCTCGCGCTTCCGCTGGTCCTTGATGTGTTTGTAGGGCTTGAGGGACTGAGGAGACTGGTGGCCCAACAGATCCGACACCACATCGTCCGGGACACCGGCCTCAAGCCACTCCGTGGCCGCGGTGTGCCGCATCATGTGCGGCCGCGCGACGATCTCCGCCCACTTGGCGAGCCGGTCGAAGAGCTGCTTGGCGTTCGGATAGCTCATGGCCCCACCGAGCGGGGCCCGGAAGAGGTTCACGAAGACCATGTCGCAGCCGGCCGCCTCCGGAACCTGCTCACGTTCCCACTGATACTCCCGGTAGTAGTCGATGACCTCGGACTCGACCGGAATCACGCGCGCCAGACGGGACTTCGCGAGCGCGTTGTTGGCGTTGTCGTCGCGGCGCCGGACATGGACATGCGGCCCTTGGTGGAAGCAGCCCAAGCCGCGCGAGTCGGGAAGCAGGTGCAGGTCCTCGCGGCGAAGGCCGAGCGTCTCCCCGACTCTCATGCCGGTGGCCCGCATCAGCACGAGCAAGAACCGGTCACGGGCGTTCCTCGCCAGGCGGATCATCAACTCCACCTGTTCAGCGGTGAGGAACTCGATGCCCGGGGTGTCCCCCTTGAACTTCAGCGTCCGCGTCTGGATCTCGCGGAACCTGCCGCCCTCACCGGCGCTGAAGCCCTGTGGCAGGAACCGCAGGTACTTTGGATGCGAGAGCATCAGCGCGAAGTCGACGGTCACCCAGCCGTGCTGGACGCCGAATCCCAGGAACTCGGTCATGGTGCCCAGAACCGCGTCCGCGCTGCCGTCCGAGCGGAACCGGGGACGGGCAGAAGGCTTCTTCCCTCGGGCGGGCAACGGCTCGCTGACCAGCCAGTCCCGGAACTTCACCAGATTCTCGAAGCCCGGCGCCGACCAGGACAGCCCGCGCTCATCGCACCACGTCAGATACAGAGCGACCCGGCTGGCGTAGTTCCGCAGTGTGTTTGGGGAACAGTGGCGGCCACGCAGGCTCTCCAGGTACGTACTCGCCTCGACGTGCATCCGGTACAGCTCGTCGACCACGACCCACGCCACCGCAAGTACGGCACCGGGGAGCGTCACCTTCTCAGCATGGAACTTCACGGACGGACCAACGAGCCAAACGTCCCTACGACCTATCAGATAGGTATAAGGCACACGGAAGAGTGACGACTGAACTCACGTCGCTCAAGGCTCAAACCCACCTCTAGATAACGCGTCCCCATCCCTCCCAGTCCAACAGGAGCAGCGGCGAAGCGATGTTCGCCCAGTGCAGATCAGAATGGGCTGTGGTCCAGCTGGGCGCGGCCGGGGCCGGGATGCCCACGAACTCGGGGATGGCCCGGTCCATGTACTGCTGCCGTACGGCGACGCGGTCGGTGCTGACGGCCGCCACCTTCTCCAGCGTCCCGGCGAGGCCGGTCCACCAGGAGTCCGGTAGCTGGAGGTCGTGCTGGAGGATCGGGTCGTCGGACAGGACCGGCTGGTCGACGCGGGCCGACAGTTCCGCCCGGTAGGCGGTGGTGTCGTCGACGGCGTCGTGGACGGCCAGGAGGGCGGGGCGGTGGCCGTCGAGGTCGCCAAAGGCGTGCTGGGCGTCGAGGGCGCCGTCCCACAACTTCCCCGATGCCTTGTCCTCCGGTGCGGACACCAGTCGCAGCCACGCCGGGGCGCCGGCGGCGGTGCGGACCGGGGCTCCCAGAGTGCGCCCGGACCAACCCCAGAACTCTGCGCCCGGCTCCACCTGGACGTCCAGGACCTCGGCGGTGTGCGCGTGGTGGGCGCGCATGCGCTGTTCGGTGTCCGGGTCAGGGGGAGGTGAGTACATCGGTGATCTCCCGCAACTGGGCGGCGGTCAGGGAGGGTTGGGCGACGGCGTCGGCCGCCTCTTTCCAGTGTGGCGCACCGGAGGCGGCGAGAAGGACGTTTGTCACCCCTGGGCATGACGCGACGGCGAGGACGCACGCCTGTGCGGGGGTCAGGCCCGGCCGGATGAGGTCGGCGAGCTCCTGGTCGACCATGCCGGGGAGCTCCCCGCCGTGCAGCGGGGCCGACGCCATCACCCGCAGGCCCGCGTCCACAGCGGCCGGGAGCGGGCCCCGTCCGTGAAGGGCCTGCACGATCGGCGTCATCATCACCAGGCTGACCGGCAGCTGGAGGGCGACCAGGTGGTGCTGTCCGCCGGCGGCTTCGGCGGCCAGGGAGAGCAGCTCCCCCACCGTGAACGCCTCCTCTTCCAGGCCCGCCCACGTGGCGATGCCGTACCCGGTCACATGCCCGGCCGCCACTGCTTCCTCCAGGACGGCGAAGGCATCGCGGATCGCCTGGTGCAGGGCGGGGCGGTCGCCGGGGTGGGCGCGCTCGGGGTTGTGCAGCAGGACCAGGTCCAGCCGGTCACGCCCGAGCTGCTCGCGGTTGCGGCCGGTCTGCCAGCGCACGTAGTCGGGGGCGAGGCTGTGCCCGGCGGCGGCCTGGTCCTCGGTGAGGACACCGGCGTTCACGGCGTCGGTGCCGGTGGCCGCGGTGAAGTACCCCGTCTTGGTGGAGACGTTCAGGGACGGGTGGGCGGCCAGGGCCGGGGCCAGAAGGATCTGTGCGCGGCCGGTGGCGTAGTTGGGGGCGGTGTCGATCCACGCGCCGGAGGCGGCCGCACAGGCAGCCGCCTCCGGGATCGCCCGGCACCGGTAGGTCCCGAGGGCGAGCTGTGCGGTCACAGCAGGCTCCCCACCGTCGCGGCCTGCCCGGCAACGAGCTCCTGGACCAGCCCGACGACGTCCTCCAGGGCGAGGCCGGCCGTGTCGGCGAGCGCGGCCAGGTCCACGGTCCGCCCGTCGACCAGCGGGCGCAGCACCGCCTCCGCCTCGGGCGCGAACTCGAACGTGCTCCCTGCGGCAGACAGCGTCACCGCGTCCTCGCCGACTTCCAACACCGCGCGGGCGGTCGTCAGCCGCACCCGCAGACCGCCGTCGACGGGGACGCCGTCGATGTACGGCAGGCTCGGCACCATCCGGCCGACGGCCTGCCCGTCCATCGCGGCCCGGTAGCGGGCGAGCAGCGTCGGGTCGTCCAGCAGTTCGGCGAGCCGCTTGCGCATCCCGTCCACGGCGTCGGCCTGAACGTCCGGCGCGGCGAGCAGCGGCAGATCGCGCCGCCAGTCCTCGTGCGCGAGCAGCTGCTCGGACACCCACGCCATCAGGTCAGTCGCCGTGTGGGTCTGCAAGCCGCAGGTGACGTGAAGGGAGCGGGTGCCCTGGTCGGCGGAGACCGCATGCCACACGCCGCGCGGCACGTACAGCACGTCGCCCGGCCACAGGACCAGGTCGGCGACCGGCTCGGTGGGTGCCTCGCCGGGGTCGTCGATGTCGCGGTACAGCGGGAACGGGCGGGTGGTGCCGTAGATCTTCCACCGCTTCGCGCCGTCCAGCTGGACGATGACGGTGTCGTGGTCGTCCCAATGAACGCCGAACCCCTCGGTGCTGGTCCACGACGCGTAGAGGTTCGCCTGCACACGGGTGCGCAGGTCACGCTCGATCGCTTCGCAGAGGCGGGCGAGGGGCGGGTGTAGTTCGTCGACACTGTCCAGGGCGAGGGAGGCGCCCTCCTGGAGGCGGGCGTGCAGTTCGGCCGGGTGCAGGCGGTGCCACACCGTGTGGCGGCGGGTGGCCACCGGCGTGGTGTAGCCGCCAACCAGCAACGTCTCGCCGTCGCGGGACAGCCGCATCCGCGGCGGCTCCAAACGGTGGCCGGCGAGGATCTGGTTGAGGTCGTCCCAGGTCATCAGTCCGGCGACATCGAGGGCGCCGGGCACGTGGCGGTATTCGCGGTGCAGTGCCTGGGCGAGGAAGTCCTCGCCCAGGCACGCCGCGATGGACGTGTGCGTCATCGCGTAGGGCTCCCGCTCGTCAGTCGTTGCCGTCGCTCTTGCCGGTGCCGCCGCCGTCCGAGGGGATGGCGTTGCGGCCCCGGGCGGCGACGATCGCCCGGCGGGAGCGGACCAGGCCGCTGGTCGACGGCCCGGACGTGGCGGGCGGGGGCGTGGCGGGACTCTGCATGGAATCCTCCTGCGGGATTGGTAGCCGGGCCCTGGACAGCCGCGGCCGCGAACACCTCCAGTACAGCCACGGCGGACCCTGGCGATAACCCCGTGACGGGGCCCCCACGGTGGGTATGGTCGTTGGGCTGACGAACTGTCATTCCACGAGATTTCAGGGGGACTTGTGGACGACTTACCGCCGTCACCCGCTCAAGCGCCGCGAAGCCTGCTGACCGACCCGGTGTTCGTCCGGGCCCTGCGCGAGCGGGACTTCACCACGGTGTTCGCGATGGCCCACGACGCGGGAATCTCCTTCAACCGGATCGCGGAGGCGTGCGCGCTCAAATCCGATCGCGTCAGCCAGATCGCCCGGGGAACCGCATCTGTCACCGCGCTGGCAACTGTCGAGAGAATCGCCGGCGGACTGCGCATTCCCGGTGCCCTACTGGGGCTCGCTGCGCAACCCTGGGAAGACACCGCCGCCCACAGCACGGAGTCCCACCATGGAGAAGATGATCCGATGAAGCGCCGCAACCTGCTGCGCGGCGCGCTGGCCGCCGGCCTCACCGCCCCGGCCCTCGCCGCCCTCACCGCCGCCCGGACCGACGTCGACCAGACCCTCTCCCCCGACACTCCCCAGGACCTGGCCGACCTCGAGGCCGCAGCCGAGAGCTACGGGTACGGCTACCACGGACAGCAGCCCACCCGCGTCCTGGCCGACCTGGTCGGCGACTTCACGGCCCTGCGCCCGCTGCTCACCGTCCCGCAGCCCGCACCGGTACGGGCGCGGCTGTGCCGCACGGCCGGGCAGATGGCCGGGATGACCGCGATCGTCTTACACGACCTGGGCAGCCGCCGGGAGTCCCGTGCATGGTTCGCCACGGCCGCCCGGGCCGCCGCCGAATCCGGCGACGACCAGCTGCACGCCTGGGTCCTCGCCCGCGAGGCGATGGTCCCGCTCAACTACGGCGCCCCGAAGGCGGCGGCCGGCCTCGCCGAACGGGCCCGTCACGTCGCCGGGCACCGGCCGACCACCGCGGCGACGCTGGCGGCCGCGGTCGCCGCCCGTGCTTACGCCCTCAACCACCAGAGCGAGCAGGCCCGCGCCGCGCTCGAGGCCGCCGACGCCCTCATGGACCGGCTCCCCGAGGGCGAGCGGTCGGACACGTGGCTGACGTACGGCGAGCAGAAGCACCACGTCCACCTCAGCCACGCGTTCACCACGCTCGGGGAGACCCGCCTCGCCCACGTCAGCCAGGAGCGCGCCCTGGAGCTGTCCGCGCCGACCAGCACCATGACGCGCACTCTGCTGAACATCGACGCGGCGGCGTGCTCCCATCACGACGGCGACACCGAGCAGGCGTGCCGTCGTGCGGTCGACGCCCTGACGGCGCTGCCCGTCGACTTCCGCACCGGTCTGGTCCGCCGCCGTGCCCTGGACCTATACGAGGCGATCCCCGCACAGCACCACCGCGAGCGCGCTGTACGGGAACTACGCGACGTCGTGGCCGGCTGAGAACGACGGCTTCCACAGCGGGCGGGCCAGGCCGGTCCCGCCCGAGTGATAGCAGTTGCCCTTGTCCCGCGCTCACCCAAGGTAGGAGCCCAGGAGTACGCCGCCGAACGCCCCTGCGATCAGAAACGGGCCGAACGGGATGGCCGTCTTGCGGTTGGCCCGGCGCGCGAGGATGAGGCCGACGCCGTACAGCGCGCCGAACAGGAGCCCGGCGAAGGTGCCGACGAGGAGGATGTCCCAGCCGTACCAGCCCAGGGCGGCGCCCAGGCCGAGGGCGAGTTTCACGTCGCCGAAGCCGATGCCGGCGGGATTGATCAGGAAGAGAGCGAAGTAGCCGGTGCCGAGCGCGAGGGAGCCGAGCAGCGCGGTCGTCCAACTGCCGCCGCTTTGGGGCAGCAGCTCGGCAACGGCGAGCAAGACGAGCGCGGTCGCGGCGAGGGGCAGCGTCACGACGTCGGGCAGCCGGTGTGCCGCGAAGTCGACAGCCGCGAGCAGTACTCCGACGGGTGCCAGCACCAGCCAGACGCCCAGGTCGGGCCGGGCACCTGTGGCAGCGGCGAGGACCGCACAGGCGAGGGTTGTGACGCCGGCGACGACGGGTGTGCTCGGACCGTACGAGGTGGCGTCGGCGCAGCGGGCTCGCCCGATCCATCCGCTTCCGACACCGGTGAACGGATGCCCGGCGGGGCACGTCGCTCGCCACGGCTCGTCCGGTGCGACGGCGAGCCGCCACGCGGCTCTTGGTACGAGCAGGCCGGCCCCGCAGCCCCACAGGGCTGCGGCTATGACGATCAGCAACGTCTCCACCGGACGGACCCTAATATGCGCCCCTCTGCGGCTGCCTGCCGTCGATCCGGTCGGCCGCGTTTGGCGCCGGACGGCGCTCAGCGTCGATCCTGTGACCTGCATGTTTTCAAGGATGTCCGCCGTGCGGGGACCGCTGGTCAGCTTGCGCTGCGGCTCATGATCCCGTCGAAAACGCGCTCCGTCTCGGGCTCCATCCCGACGTCGAGGCGCCGGTTGATGCCCTGGATGGTGTCGAAGGCGCTGCGTACGCCGTCGTGGTTGCCCGCCTGGTCTTCGATCAGCATCCAGTCCTGGTAGAGGAGTTCGGCGCTGTCGTCGACGTCGAGTCCGATGCGGACGGCGCGGCGGGCCGCGTCCAGGGTGGGGCGTGGTGCGGTGCGGTGCCAGGTGGCCAGGGTGTGGGCGACATCGGTGATGCGCACGAGCATCTCCTGGATCCGGGCGGCGGCCCAGACGGGGTCGATGCCGTCGAAGGGGCGCCCGCGTACAAGGGCGATGGCGGCCTCAAGGTCGGCGGTGCCGGCCGTTGGGCCCTTGGCGAGGCCGCGCTCGGCGAGCTGGGAGAAGCGGGTCCAGTCGCATCGGACCTTGGGCGTGAAGCGGTAGCTGCCGCTGCGGTCGCGGGGCAGGTAGAGGTTGTTGTCGGCGTCGGTGCCCAGGCGGGTGCGCAGTTCGGAGATACGTGCCTGCAACGTGGTCTTGGACCAGGGGCTGCGGGGGTCCATGGCCTCGCTCGCGGTGGAGCCGGTGATGCCGGGCTTGAAGTAGACCAGGGCGGCGAGTTGGGCGAGCTTGGGGCCGTGGCCGGAGGCCTGGATGCCGGTGACGGTGACCGGGCCGAGCACCTGGATCTCAGGGCCGTGCAGGTCGATCGCTTCGGCTGGTTCGTCAGCTTCGGACGACGGAGTACCGGGATCCGTGGCGGGGTCGGCGGGGGTGTCGTGCTCGTCCGCGGTGTCTTCGGTGAGTGGTGCGAGGACGCGTACCGGCGGAGGCGTCGATGCGGTGGCGAGCGCTGTGAAGGGGGTCTCGGGCATGGTGGCCGGGCCCACGAGGTGGGGCAGGGGCAGGCTGCTCGGCTCGGCAGACTGGTCGAGGTGGATGGGTGGTACGAACTGCCAGGGCCCCTCGGCGGGGCGGGCCGGCTCATCCGCGGTGTGCAGCACGTCGAGGAATTCGCGGTATTCCTCTTCGGTGAGCGACTGCACGATCAGGTCGCTGTCGAGGAGGTCGAAGGGCTGGGGCGCGTCGGTGCCGACCGGCAGGAGCGGGAAGTTGGGGAAGGCCGTACGTGCTCCGTAGGCGGGGAGCACCAGGGCGACGGGGAGGTCACGTGCGGCGGCGAGGGCGGCGGCCAGCTGGCGGGCTTCGTCCTTGGTGGCGTCGGCGGCGCAGATGAGCATCCAGGGCAGCGGGGCCGGCTGCTCGTCGTCCTCGTCGACGGGGTTCTGGTGGTGCTCGAGGAGTAGTTCGCCCAGGTCGCTCTGGGCGGCGCGAAGATGCGGCACGGCCCGCAGACGGCCCTTGGGTAGCCGTGCGGGCAGTTCGGTGTCCAGGCCGACGGTGAGGATTTCGGCGTGGTCGCTCCACGCGCTGGTGGCCGCCTCCAGGGCGATGACACGGGCGGTGTCGCGGACGGCGTCCGGGTCTCCGTCGAGCAGGAGCACGCGCACGTGGGTCAGGTTGAGGAGCAGGTGGCTGCCGTCGGGGTCGGTGCCCAGGGTGACAAGGCCGGGGTACGGGGCAGGTACGGCACGGGCGTCGTCGGGGTCCAGGAGGGGCTGGGCGGCGTCCAGGGTCCAGCGTCCGTCGGCTGTGTGCGTGAACGGCGCTGGCGGTTCGGCGGTGTCGATGTCGGTGTCGACGAGGAGGTCGACGGTGCGGGAGGTGACCCGGGCGCCGCGTACGGCGGGCAGCGGCCGGCTCTCCTGGGCGGCGTGGTGGGCCAGGGTGCGCAGTGCGGTGTCGAGCAGTTCGACGCTGGCGGGTTCGGCGTTCGTCTCCAGGATCTGTTCCAGGCGGACCGGTTCGTCCGGCATCGCGATGGTTTCGCCTGGGCGTCGGCGGCGGCGCTGCAGCGTCCGCTTGATGCCCACGGTGGCGAGTAGGCACCCAGCGAGGAGCATGCCGATCCCGGCGGCCTCCCGTACGCCGACCACGGAGTCGTCCTGCTGGTCGGCGGCGGGCTCTGCGTGCGAGGGCGTCTGGGAGGAGACGGGGGCGGGCTCGTCCTGCTGTGCGGGGGCGGACGGCCTCGCCGACG
>NZ_JACTVI010000116.1 GCF_014495685.1 Streptomyces sp. TRM68367
CGAGGCCGTCCACTACCTCGCGGCCGAACCCCCTACGTCACTCCAGAAAACCAGCTAACGCAGTCTCCACGAAACCCGGGGCTTGACACGATGTCCGTCTCCAGCCCCGTGTCGATCGACTCCTTCGCCGCGCGCAGGGCGATCGCCGGTCCCTGCGCGAGCTTCGCGGCCCACGCGTGCGCCTGCTCGTACACCTCGGCGGCCGGTACGACCCGGTCCACGAGCCCGAGCGCCAGCGCCTCCTCGGCCCTGACCTGCCGGCCCGTGAAGATCAGGTCCTTGGCCTTGGAGGGGCCGATCAGGCGGGCCAGGCGCTGGGTACCGCCCGCGCCGGGGATCAGGCCGAGCAGGATCTCCGGCTGGCCCAGCTTGGCGTTGTCCCCGACGATGCGGAAGTCGGCACACAGGGCCAGCTCGCAGCCGCCGCCCAGGGCGTAGCCGGTGACGGCCGCGACGACCGGTTTGGGGATGCGGGCCACGGCCGTGAAGGAGTCCTGCAGGGCGCGGGCGCGCAGGACCATGCCGGTGTGGTCCATGTTCTGCATCTCCTTGATGTCCGCGCCCGCCGCGAACACCTTCTCCCCGCCGTAGATCACCACGGCCCGTACGTCGTCCCGGCGGGCCGCCTCCTCGGCGAGCTCCTTGAGCCGGTCCTGCGTGGCGATGTCCAGCGCGTTCATGGGCGGGCGGTCCAGGCGCAGCGTGCCAATGCCCTCGGCGACTTCGAGATTCACGGTCATGCAAGGCAGGTTAACGGGGACTAACGGCAATCGATTCGGTGCGGTCGATCACACTCCGCCGGGGGTCTGGGCGTTGTCCCCCAGGCAGGCACAGCACGGGGACCAACGGCAGTGGGCCCGGTGCGGTCGGTCATACCGGAGCCCCTCACACCAGCGAAGATCTACTTCTTCCACTCCTCCCACGACATGTTCCAGCCGTTGAGCCCGTTGTCCGGGGCCACGACCGCGTCGTTGGAGTTCTTGACGATCACCACGTCGCCGATCAGGGAGTGGTTGAAGAACCAGGCGCCCGGCGCGCTCTTGTCCCAGCCACCGCGTGCGTCGCGCAGGCCTATGCAGCCGTGGCTGGCGTTGTAGTTGCCGAAGGCCCCGCCGGCCCAGTAGTTGCCGTGGATGAACGTGCCGGAGTTGGTCAGGCGCATGGCGTGGGGGACGTCCTTGATGTCGTACTCGCCGCCGTAGCCGACCGTCTCGCCGTTCATGCGGGTCACCTTGTGCTTCTCGCTGATGACCAGCTGGCCGTTCCAGGTCTCCATGCCGGCCTTGCCGGTGGTGACCGGGAGGGTCTTGACGACCTTGCCGTCCCGCATGACCTTCATCGTGAGCTTCTTGGCGTCGACGACGGAGACCTGGTTGCGGCCGATGGTGAAGGAGACGGTCTTGTCCTGCTCGCCGTAGACGCCCTTGCGGCCCTTGACGCCGTCCAGGTCGAGATCGACGGTGACCTTGGTGCCGGCCTTCCAGTACTTCTCGGGCCGGAAGTCGATGCGGTCGTTGCCGAACCAGTGGCCCTCGACGTCGACGGCCGGCTCGGTCCTGACGGTGATGGCCTTCTCGACGTCCTCGGGATGGGTGATGCCCCGGCTGAAGCGGATCGAGAACGGCATCCCGACGCCGACCTCGGAGCCGTCCTCGGGGGTGAAGGTGCCGAGGAAGGTGTTCTTCGGGGTCAGGGTGGTGAAGCGGGAGTCCTGGGTGGCCGTACGGCCGTTGGAGTCCTTGGCGACCGCGTGCACCTTGTATGTGGTGGAGGCGGCCAGGTGGGTGGACGGCGTCCAGGTGGCGCCGTCCGCGGATATCCTGCCGTCGATCTTCTCGCCCTTGGCGGTCTGGACCTCGACCTCGGTCAGCCTGCCCTTGCTCGCGCCGACCTTGAGCGCGCCGCTGGTGTCGACGGACTTCGCGCCGTCCTTCGGGGCGATCGTGACGACGGCCTCCGACTGCCTGCTCTGCGCCGCAGTGGAGCCCTTGCCGTCGCCGGACCCGGCCTCCGCGCCCGAGCCGCCCCCGCCGCACGCGGTGACGGCGACCAGCAGCACGCCGAGTATGAGCGACAGCGCTCCCCCGCGGCCCCGCCCCCGTGCGTCAACCGACGCCCCCGATATCGGTCGCCCGTGTTTCAAGTTGTTCTCCCCTCGCCGGGCCTGGCCTGGCCCGTTCCCCTGCGCGTCGCGCGCTCGGCGCATATTAACCGCACGTTCACCGGCGTCGTCGGCGCACGCGCGTCACTGTTCCGTACCGACTTCGCCGGACAGCCGGTACGACCCACCCCTGTGTAGGACTACTTCACCGCGCTCCCGGCCTTCCACACCTTCCAGTCCATGTTCCACCCGCCGAGCCCGTTGTCGGGAGCGACTTTCCTGTCCTTGCTGTGCACGACCTCGACCACGTCCCCGATGAGGCTGCGGTCGAAGAACCAGCCCGCCGGGGTGTCCGGGCCGCCGCCCTTCACATCGCGCAGCCCGACGCAGCCGTGGCTGACGTTGGTCTGCCCGAAAATGTCGGCCGGCGCCCAGTAGTTGCCGTGCAGGAAGGTGCCGGAGTCGGTCAGGCGCATGGCGTGCGGGACGTCCGGGATGTCGTACTCGCCCTTGCCGTCCCGCTTCTTGAAGCCGACCGTGGCACCGTTCATCCGGGTGACCTCGAGCATCTCGGTGACCACCATCTTGCCGTTGTAGGTGGTGGTCTTCGGCGCCCCGGCCGTGATCGGCACGGTGGCCAGCAACGAGCCGTCGCGCCGGACCTCCATGGTGTGCGCGGCCGCGTCGACGACGGAGACCTGGCTGCGGCCGACGGTGAAGGAGAACGTCTTGTGCTGCAGCCCGTACACGCCGGGCGCCCCCTCGACGTCCCTGAGGCGCAGGTCGACGGTGACCTCGGTGCCGGGTTTCCAGTAGTGCTCGGGTCGGAAGTCGAGGCGCTCCCGGCCGAACCAGTGCGGGCGGATCTCGACGTCCGGCTCCGCGGTGACCCGGACGGCGCGTTCCACGGCGGCCCGGTGCTCGATCTTCCGGTTGAACTCCAGGGAGACGATCATTCCGGTGCCGACGGTGGCGCGGTTCTCCGGTGTGACGTACCCGACGAACCGCTCCTGCGGGACGTGCGTCGTGAAGCGGGCGTGGCGGGCGGAGCGGCGCCCGTGGCCGTCCAGGGCCACCACGTCGACGGTGTACTCGGCGGCCAGAGCGAGCCGGTCGTCGGCGGGCTCCCAGCGCAGACCGTCGGCGGAGATGCGGCCGGGCACCGGGGACTCCTGCGCGTCCTGGCTCCTGACCACCCTGACCGACTCCAGGCGCCCGCTGGGCACCCGGATCCGCAGCTTCTCGCCGGGGCGCACGCCTCTGCTGCCGTCGTCCGGGGAGATCCGGATGACGTCCTCGGGCGCCGGGGGCCCGCCGAGCCCGCCGAAGCCGATCCCGCCCGTGCCGTCCCCGGTGCAGCCGGCGGCCCCGGCCAGCAGGGCTGCCCATGTCAGTACGGCGGCCAACGCGGCCCTCGCGCGCCGCGCGCGCCCTTGTACATGCCTCACGTTGCTGCCCAACGATCAGTCCGGCCCCGGGGAAACGTGAGTGCGAGCCATGCGATGGGCAGAACAGGGAGAAGGACGACGCGATGGAGAGAGCAGGACGGTCGGGACGGCCGGTCATGCCTTTCTGGACGTCGTCCGGTGAGCCGAACAAAGGGGCTGACAAAGGTGTCCAGCGCAGCCGAGCAGGAGGCGGCGGTGGCCGGAGCGCGCGCCGCTGAGGACGGGCGCCCGGCCGCCTTCGTGAACGGTGCGCGGCACAGGGTGCCGGGCGTGCCGGCGTGGCCGGGTGCGCCCACGCCGCTGGGGGCGCGGTTCCGGGTCGGCCCGGACGGCGTGGCGGGCACCAACTTCGCGCTGTGGGCGGGCGGCGCCGAGGCGGTCGACCTGTGCCTGTTCGACAACGAGGGCGACAAGGACACGGAGACGCGGGTCCGGCTGACCGAACTGACGCACGAGATCTGGCACGGCTTCGTGCCGGGCGTGCTGCCGGGCCGGCGCTACGGCTACCGGGTGCACGGCCGCTGGGACCCGTGGACCGGCGCCCGCTGGAACCCGGCGAAGCTGCTCCTCGACCCGTACGCGCGCGCGGTGGACGGAGACTTCAGCCTCCCGCCGGAGGTGTACGGACACGTGCGGGACTGGCCGCAGCAGTCCGTCGCCGACACCGTGCGCGACGAGCGGGACTCGGCGCCGTACGTCCCGAAGGGCGTCGTCGTCCACGATGGCGGACCCGACGAATGGACCGACGACCGCCGCCCGAAGACGCCGTGGGCGGACTCGGTGATCTACGAGCTGCACGTCAGGGGCTTCACCAAGCTGCACCCGGGCATCCCCGAGGAGCTGCGCGGCACGTACGCCGGGCTCGCGCATCCGGCGGCGATCGAGCACCTGGCGAAGCTGGGCGTGACGGCCGTGGAGCTGCTGCCGGTGCACCAGTTCGCGCACGAGGACCACCTGCTCAGGCGCGGCCTGAAGAACTACTGGGGCTACAACTCGATCGGCTACTTCGCCCCGCACGCGGCCTACTCCGCCTCCGGTACGACCGGCCAGCAGGTCGGCGAGTTCAAGCGGATGGTGCGGGCGCTGCACGGGGCCGGGATCGAGGTCATCCTCGACGTGGTCTACAACCACACGGCGGAGGCGGGTGAGCTGGGCCCGACGCTGTCCCTGAAGGGCATCGACAACCGCGGCTACTACCGCCTGCAGCCCGACGCCCGCCGGTACGCCGACTACACCGGCTGCGGCAACACCCTGCACGTCGTGCAGCCGCACGTGCTGCGCCTGATCACGGACTCCCTGCGCTACTGGGTGACCGAGATGGGCGTGGACGGCTTCCGCTTCGACCTGGCCGCCGCGCTGGCCCGCTCCATGCACGACGTCGACATGCTCTCCCCGTTCCTCGCCGTCATCGCCCAGGACCCGGTACTCAGGCGGGTGAAACTCATCGCCGAGCCGTGGGACGTGGGCTCGGGCGGCTACCAGGTCGGGGCCTTCCCTCCGCTGTGGACGGAGTGGAACGACCGGTACCGCAACGCCGTACGGGACTTCTGGCGGCACGCGCTGCCGGACGTGCGGGAGATGGGCTACCGGCTGTCGGGCTCCAGCGACCTGTACGCCTGGGGCGGGCGGCGGCCGCAGGCCTCGGTCAACTACCTCACCGCGCACGACGGCTTCACTCTCCGGGACCTGGTGTCGTACGAGCGCAAGCACAACGAGGCCAACGGCGAGGGCAACCGGGACGGCTCGGACGACAACCGGTCCTGGAACTGCGGCGCCGAGGGCGAGACGGGCGACGCGGGCGTACGGGCGCTGCGCCGCCGCCAGCTGCGGAACCTGCTGACCACGCTGCTGCTGTCCACGGGCGTGCCGATGCTGGTCGCGGGCGACGAGCTGGGGCGCACCCAGCGCGGCAACAACAACGCGTACTGCCAGGACAACGAGATCGGCTGGGTGGACTGGAGCCTGCCGGCGGAGCCCGGCTGGCGGGCGCTCTTCGACCTCACGTCCCGGCTCATCGCACTGCGTCACCGGCACCCCGTGCTGCGCCGCCGGGCCTTCTTCTCCGGGCGGGCGCACTCCACGGACGGACTGCGCGACCTGGCCTGGTTCACCGCGCGGGGCACCGAGATGACCGAGCAGGACTGGTACGCGCCCGCCGCCACGCTGGGCATGTACCTCTCCGGGCGGGACATACCGGGCCGGGACGCCCGCGGCGCGCAGATCCTCGACGACAGCTTCCTCGCCGTACTGCACGCCGGGGACCGGCCGGTGACCTTCGTGCTGCCGGGGCCGCCGTGGGCGGAGCGGTACGAGGTGGTCGTCGACACCAGCCGGGAGGACCAGGCCGAGGCACCGGGCGAGTCCCATCCGGCGGGGGCGGCGATCACGGTGCCGGAGCGGGCGGTGCTGCTGCTGAAGGTGGCCGGCCAGCCGGACAGGGCCTAACCGAGGATCCCCCGGTCGTACGCCACCGCCACGGCCGCCGCGCGGTCCCTGACGCCGAGCTTGGCGTACAGGTGGGTGAGGTGGGTCTTCACCGTGGCCTCGCTGATGAACAGTTCGCGGGCGATCTCGCGGTTGGAGGTGCCTCTGGCGACCAGGGCCAGCACCTCGCGCTCGCGCGCGGACAGCGGCTCGTTGCAGGGGGCGCGTACGGCGGAGACCAGGCGGGAGGCCACCGCCGGGGAGAGCACCGTACGGCCCTCGGCCGCCGCCCGGACCGCGGTGAACAGCTCCTCGCGGGGCGCGTCCTTGAGCAGGTAGCCGGTGGCGCCCGCCTCGATCGCGGGCAGGGTGTCGGAGTCGGTGTCGTACGTGGTGAGGACGAGCACCTTCGCGCGGGCGCCGCGCCGGGTCAGCTCCCGGATGGCGTCCACGCCTCCCCCACCGGGCATGCGCAGGTCCATCAGGATGACGTCCGGGTCGAGGGCGGCGGCCCGCGCCAGCGCCTCGGTGCCGCCGGACGCCTCGCCGAGGACGCGGAAGCCGGGCTCGGACTGGAACATGCCGCGCAGTCCGTCCCGTACGACCGGGTGGTCGTCGACGATCAGGAGCGTGCTGGTCGTCGCGGATGTCGAGGTGACCTCGTCGCCCATGTAGGACAGGGTGACGCCGGCGCGGAAGGCGGACGCGTGCTTCGACAGGTTCGACAGGGCCTCCTGGACGATGCGCAGCAGGGTGGCGGCGACCTCGCCATGGAGTTCCTCGGTGGTGCCGGTGACGGTGAACTCGGCGCGGACGCCGGTGCGTTCGCCCCACTCCGTCACCGTCTTCTTCAGGGCTTCCGGGAGGCCGTCGGCGGCGAGGGCGACGGGGGCGAGGTTGTGCACGGAGCGGCGGGCCTCGCCGAGTTCGGGCCGAGGATGCCGAAGATCTCGCCCTCCTCGACGGTGAAGAAGACGCCGTCGACGGCGAGCCGGCCGCCGTACGACTTGCGCAGGTCGGTGACTTCGATGACGGGAGTGGATGCCATGCTCCGAGACTCCCGGCCGGGCGGGGTCCGGCACATCGCCCGTCGCGCGAGAGACGGCATCCACCGATCGGTTGATGCGGCCGTACGACCCCTCGAACAGCAGGTCGTAGGACTGACGGAGGACGGGAGTCCGGCCAAAACTCGGTGGGCAGTGTCAGTGCCGATCCGTAGGCTCGCTGCTGATGTCCACGACACGTGCAACCGCTCAGGAGCGTCACGCCGTCCGTACGTTGCTGCGGCTGTGGCCGTACGTCCGTCCCGTGCGCGTGCGCCTGTTCACGGCCGCGTTCGTCGCGGTGCTTGCCTCGTGCGTGGGACTGGTGATCCCGCTCGTCCTGAAGTGGATGGTGGACGGGCCGGTCGCGGACCGGGACCCGGGGGGCGTGTGGCTCGGGGCGCTGTACCTGCTGCTGCTCGGGATCGGTGAGGCGCTGCTGTTCGGGCTGCGGCGGTGGCTGGTGGCGCGGCCGCTGGCGCACGTCGAGGCGTCGATGCGGGCGGATCTGTACCGGCATCTGCAGCGACTGCCGGTGGCCTTCCACGACCGGTGGGCGTCGGGTCAGCTGCTGTCGCGAGGCACGACGGATCTGATGCTGCTGCGCATGTTCCTCGCCTTTCCGTTGACGTTTTTGCTGGTCAACGGGGTGACGATCCTGGTCGGCGTGATCATCATGCTGATGCAGGACTGGTCGCTGGGGCTGGTGATCCTGGGGCCGGCGGTGCCGGTGATCGCGGTGTGCGTCGTCTTCGAGAAGCGGTACGCCCGGGTGGCGCGGCGGGCGCAGGACCAGGTCGGGGACCTGACGACGGTCGTCGAGGAGAGCGTGCTCGGCATCCGCATCATCAAGGGGTTCGGGCGGCACCGCAGCCAGGCGCGGGCGTTCCGCGAACTGTCCGGCAGGCTGCGCGGCACGGAGTTGCGCAAGGCGCGGCTGCTGGCGGCGATCTGGGGCGTCATCGTGATGCTGCCGGAGGTGGCGATCGGCGCGGCGCTGGTGGTGGGCGCGGTGCAGGTGGCCGACGGTGCGTTGTCCGCGGGCACGCTGGTCGCCTTCCTGTCGACGGCGCTCGCGTTGCGCTGGCCCGTGGAGTCGATCGGCTTCCTGCTGGCGATGAGTCAGGAGGCGGCGACAGCGACAGAACGCTACTTCGAGGTCATGGACGCCGAAGGGGAAGCCGGCGTAGCTGCGAGCAGTCGTGCCGCTGGGGCGGCACCTCGTGGCGCCGAGCAGCGCGCCCACCCCGACGGCCACCGCAGCGCCGGGTCACGCACCCACCCCGACGGCGACCGCAACGCCGGTCAGCAAAACGGCCTGCGGTTCCACGACGTCCGCTTCCGCTACCCCGACGCCCCCGCCGGTTCCCCGCCCGTCCTCGACGGAGTCGACCTGCACATCCGGCCCGGCGAGTCCATGGCTCTCGTCGGTGCCACCGGAAGCGGCAAGACGACACTCACCGCGCTCGTGCCGCGGCTGCACGAGGTGACCTCGGGGCGGATCACGCTGGACGGGCGGGACATCACTGAGATGCCGAGGGAGACGCTGCGCGCCCTCGTCGCCGTCGCCTTCGAGGAGCCCACGCTCTTCTCGGCCAGCGTCGGCGACAACGTTCTCATGGGCGCCGACGGCACCGCGGGCGAGCCGGAGCTGGAGCGCGCCCTCGCCGTCGCGCAGGCCGACTTCGCGCACGCCCTCCCCCAGGGCACCGACACCCAGGTCGGCGAGCAGGGCCTCAGCCTCTCCGGCGGCCAGCGCCAGCGCCTGGCGCTCGCGCGGGCGGTCGTAGGACGGCCCAGGTTCCTCGTGCTGGACGACCCGCTGTCGGCCCTCGACGTGCACACGGAGGCCGCCGTCGAGGCCGCCCTGCGCCAGGTGCTGGCGGACACCACGGCCCTGATCGTGGCGCACCGCCCGTCCACCGTGCTGCTCGCCGACCGCGTCGCCCTGCTCTCCGGCGGCCGGATCGCGGCCACCGGCACCCACCACGAACTGCTGCGCACGAACGCCGAGTACGCCCACCTCATGTCCGGGGAAGAAGCCATGTCCGGGGAACAGGCCACGTCCGGGGAACAGGAGGCCCGCCTATGACGGCGCCCACCACGACCGCGCCGGCCAAGGACAGGCCCGGCGACCAGCCCCCGGGCGCCGGCGACCCGTTCGACCGCGACATCCTGCCCACTCCTCCGGGCGCCACCGCCGCCCTGCTCCGCTCCCTGCTCACCCCGATGAAGGCCCGCGTCGCCGTCACCACCCTCCTCCTGCTGCTCCAGCAGGCGGCGGTGCAGGCGGGCCCGCTGCTGGTGGCGTACGCCATCGACCGCGCGGTCCCGGCGTTCCGCGCCGACGACCACGGCCCGCTGATCGCGGTGGGCGTGGGCTATCTGCTGTGCGCGGCGGCCTCCGGCGGACTGCAGAGCGCGTTCATCATGGCCTCCGCCCGGGTCAGCCAGGACGTGCTGCTCGACCTGCGCGGCCGAATCTTCCGGCACGCGCAGGCACTGAGCATCGACTTCCACGAGCGCTACACCTCGGGCCGCCTCATCTCCCGCTCCACCACGGACGTGGAGTCGCTGCGCGAGCTGCTCGACGAGGGTCTGCAGGAACTGGTCACGGTCATCCTGTCGTTCGTCTACATCTCGGCGATGCTGCTCTGGCTGGACCTGGGGCTCGGCGGCGTCGCGGTGGCGTCGTTCGTGCCGCTGTACCTGCTCATCCGGATCTACCGGCGGCGCGCGGGGCGGGTGTACCGGCTGCGGTCGACCGCGATCGCCGCCGTCATCGTGAGATTCGTCGAGACGATGAACGGCATCCGCCCGGTGCGCGCCTTCCGCCGCGAGGCCGCCAACGACGCCGACTTCCGCGTGCTGAACCGGCGGCACGAACGCACCAACGGCGACGCGCTGCTGGAGATGGCCCGGTACGTCACCGGCTCGCGGCTGGTCGCCAACACGGCCGTCGCGGGGATCGTGCTGTGGGGCGCCTACCGGGTCGCCGAGGGCGCGCTGGCGCTCGGTGTGCTGGCGGCGGCGGTGCTGTACCTGCGGCGGCTGTACGACCCGATCGACCGGCTCGGCATGTTCCTCAACGCGTACCAGTCGGCGGCGGCATCCCTGGAGAAGATCGCCGGCCTGCTCGCGCAGACGCCGTCCGTGCCCGAGCCGTCAACTCCCCGGAAACTTCCGGTACTCGAGTCCGAGCACCCCGGCCGCGAGGTCGTCTTCGACGGCGTCCGGTTCGGCTACCGCACCGGCGGCGAGGTGCTGCCCCGCTTCGACCTGACCCTCCCGGCCGGGCAGACCGTCGCCGTGGTCGGCACCACCGGCGCGGGCAAGTCCACGCTGGTCAAGCTGCTCGCCCGCTTCTACGACCCCTCGGACGGCCAGGTGCTGCTGGACGGCGTCGACCTGCGCGAGCTGGCCCTGCCCGAGCTGCGGCGCGGGGTGGTGATGGTGACGCAGGAGGCGTTCCTGTTCTCCGGCACGGTCGCCGAGAACATCGCCATCGGCCGCCCGGACGCCACCCGGGAGGAGATCGAGCAGGCGGCCAAGGAGATCGGCGCGCACGACTTCATCAGCGCCCTGCCCGACGGCTACGACACGGACGTACGCAAGCGCGGCGGCCGCATCTCGGCCGGGCAGCGGCAACTCGTCGCGTTCGCACGGGCGTTGCTCGCGGACCCGGCGGTGCTGATCCTGGATGAGGCGACCAGCTCGCTCGACATCCCGGGCGAGCGGGCGGTGCAGCGGGCGATGGCGACGGTCCTGAAGGGCCGCACGGCGGTCGTCATCGCGCACCGGCTGTCCACGGTCGGGATCGCCGACCGGGTGCTGGTGATGGAACACGGCCGGATCGTCGAGGACGGCCCGCCGGCCGAACTCGTCGCGGGCACGGGCCGGTTCGCGGACCTGCACCGGGCGTGGCAGGACAGCCTGGCGTGAGCAGCCGGCACCGCACCGGACCGTCACCTCGCAGGGCGTTGGACGACCATCAGGGGAGCGGATGATCGACGCGTACGAGGACCCGGGAACGCCCGACTCCCGGGGCGGGGCCCGGTATCTGTGGTGGCTGGTGCGCTGCCAGCCGTGGCGGTGTGCCGCGGGGGCGCTGCTCGGCAGTACCTGGATGGTGCTGATGGCGGTGGCGCCGTATCTGCTGTCCCGGGCGATCGACGACGGTCTGGAGCCCGGCGACATGGGTGCGCTGGCGGGCTGGAGCGTCGTCCTGCTGGTGGTGGGGGCGGTCAACGCGTGGCTGAGCATCATGCGGCACCGCACGATGACCCGGGTGCGGATGGACGCCAACTTCCGCACGGTGAAGGTGGTCGTCGGGCAGGCGGTGCGGCTGGGCGCCTCGCTGTCCCGGCAGTCGGCGGCCGGTGAGGTCGTCACGATCGGCGTCGGCGACGTGCAGACGATCAGCCAGTCGCTGACGGTGGTCGGGCCCGGGGTCGGCGCGGTCGTCGCCTACCTGGTGGTCGCCGTCCTGCTGGTCGCCGTCTCGCCGCTCATCGCCGTGGTCGTCCTGCTCGGCATCCCGGTGATCGTCGTGCTCGTCGGGCCGCTGCTGGGCCGGTTGCAGGGCGCGGAAACGGAGTACCGGGAGCGGCAGGGCGTGCTGACCGCGCGGATCGGCGACCTCGCGGGCGGCCTGCGCGTGCTGGGCGGCCTCGGCGGCAAGGGCCTGATGGCCGACGCCTTCCGCCGGGACTCGCGGCGGCTGCGCGAACAGGGGTACCGGGTCGGGGCGGTGACCAGTTGGGTGCAGGCGCTCGGCACCGGCCTGCCGACCCTCTTCCTCGCCGTGGTGACGTGGCTCGCGGCCCGGCTCGCCGCGCAGGGGGACATCACCGTCGGGCAGTTGGTGTCGGTGTACGGCTATGTCGCGGTGCTGGTGGGTCCGGTGGCGTTCTGGGTGGAGTGCGGGTACCAGGTCAGCCGGGGTGTGGTGGCCGCCCGGCGCGTGGTGGCGCTGCTCCGCCTGGAGCCCGCGCCCGACCTGGGCCGCCGGGACGCGCCCGCCGAGCCGTCGGTCCTGCACGACCCGGACTCCGGTGTCCGGATCCTCCCCGGCCGCCTTACCGCCCTGGCCTGCGCCCGCCCCGCCGACGCCGCCGCCGCCGTACTCGACCGCCTCGGCCGCTACGCCCCGTCGTCGGTCACCTGGGGCGGCGAACGGCTGGACGAGATCAGACTCCCGCAGGTCCGCGAGCGCATCCTGGTGGCCGACCACGAGTCCGACCTCTTCGCGGGCCCTCTGCGCGACCTGATCAACGGCCACCGCCCGCACGACGACGAGGCCCTCGCACGCGCCATCCACACAGCCGCCGCCGACGACATCGTCCTCGGCCTCCCCGACGGCCTCGACACCCCCGTCGCCGCCCAGGGCCGCACCCTCTCCGGCGGCCAGCGGCAACGCGTGCGTCTGGCGCGGGCCCTGCTCGCCGACCCGGAGGTCCTGCTCGCCACCGAACCGACCTCGGCCCTCGACGCCCACACCGAGGCCACGGTCGCCGACCGCCTACGGGCGGCGCGCCACGGCCGCACGACGGTCGTGACCACCACCTCACCACTCGTACTGGACCGCGCGGGCACCGTCCACTACCTGACCAACGGCAAGGTCACAGCCACAGGCACCCACGGCGACCTCCTGAACACCGAACCCGGATACCGAGCCCTCGTGGCAAGAGACGCCGAGGAGATCGTCAGTTGACGGCACAGCAGCCACCCCAGGGGCGCGGGGCAGTGACAATCAGCGGCTCCGCCGCGGGGCGCGACAAGCCACAAACAACCCGCACCGGGCAAACCACACAAGGCCCCGAGCTCGTAGCCGCCAAAACCACCCACCTCCCCATCGCAGAACGCACAGACGTACGCCGGGCCTTGCTGGACCTGATCCGCGCAGACGGAAAGGCCTTCGCCACCGTCCTCACACTGAACGCACTGGCCGCCGTCGCAGGCCTCGCCGGGCCATGGCTGCTCGGCCGGATCATCGACGACGTACGAGCCGGAGGCGGGGTGCGCGCCGTGGACCGGCTGGCGCTGGGCATCCTCCTGTGCGCCCTCGCGCAACTCCTCCTCGCGCGCTGGGCCCGCTACGTGGGCCACCGCTTCGGCGAACGCACCCTCGCCCGCGTACGAGAACGTTTCGTCGACCGAGCCCTCGCCCTCCCCGCCTCCGTCGTGGAACGAGCCGGCACCGGCGACCTCACCGCCCGCGGCACCGCCGACGTGACCACCGTCGGCACCACCCTCCGCGACGCCGGCCCGGTCCTCCTCATCAACCTCGTCCAGGCCCTGTTCCTCACCTGCGCGGTCTTCGTCCTCAACCCCCTGCTCGGCGCCGTCGGCCTGCTGGGCTTCACCCCCATCCTCTTCGCGCTCCGCTGGTACCTGCGTCGCGCGCGGGACGGCTACCTCGCCGAGGGCGCCGCCACCTCCGACATCGCGGAGATCGTCACGGCCACGGCATCCGGCGCCCGCACGGTCGAGGCCTTCCGGCTCACCCACCGCCGCATCGGCGCAAGCCGCGAGGCCCTGGAGACGGCCCGCCGCACCCGCCTGTACACGCTGTACCTGCGAACCGTGTTCTTCCCGGTGGTGGAGGTGTCGTACACCATCCCGGTCGCCGCGGTCCTGCTCGTCGGCGGCGCCCTGCACCTGAACGGCACGATGAGCCTGGGCGCGGTCGTGGCCGCCGCCCTCTACCTCCAGCAGCTGAGCGGGCCGCTGGACGAGATCCTGATCCGGGTCGAGCAACTCCAGAACAGCGGCGCCTCGTTCGCCCGCGTGGAGGGCCTGGCCCGCGCCCCGCAGGCCGCTGCCGACGGCGACTGTCCCGATCCGGTGGACGACCGCATTGACGTGACCGGCGTGCGCTACGCCTACGGCGGCGGCGGCGAGGTGCTGCGCGGCGTCGACCTGACCGTGCGGCCGGGCGAACGGCTCGCCGTCGTCGGCCCGTCCGGCGCGGGCAAGACCACGCTCAGCCGGCTTCTCGCGGGCATCGACGCGCCGACCGCGGGCACGGTCACCGTGGGCGGCGTACCGGTCGTCGGCCTCGGCCCGGAGCGGCTGCGCCGCCAGGTCGTCCTGGTCACCCAGGAGCACCACGTGTTCCTCGGCTCGGTCCGCGACAACCTCCGCATCGCCGAATCCGCCGCCGACGACGGGGAGTTGTGGGACGCCTTGGCGGCCGTCGGCGCCGACGCGTGGGTACGGGACCTGCCCGAGGGCCTGGACACCCGGCTCGGCCAGGACGGTCACCGGACCGACGGCTCACAGGCCCAGCAACTCGCCCTCGCCCGCGTGGTGCTGGCCGACCCGCACACGCTGATCCTGGACGAGGCGACCGCGCTGCTCGACCCGACGACCGCGCGGCACACCGAGCGCGCCCTGGCCGCCGTACTGGAGGGCCGTACCGTCATCGCCATCGCCCACCGGCTGCACACCGCGCACGACGCGGACCGCGTGGCCGTGATGGCGGACGGCCTGCTCTCCGAACTCGGCACGCACGACGAGCTGGTGGCGGCCGGCGGGGCGTACGCGGCGCTGTGGCGGTCGTGGCACGGGGAGCACGGCTAGGGCCCGCGTGGCGCTGCACCGAGACCTGCACCGTCAACGCCTCCTCCGAAAGCCCGAGAGCTCGTAGGCCCGCCCGTCGCTTTTCGGCCAACATCACCAATCACTCCTGACATGTACACAGCACAGATGCCACTCTTCCTTCACCTGCCGCACAACTTCCGGACTCCCCCACAAAGGAGCTTGTGTGACCCCCCACACCGTTCGTCCCAAGCGCACCACGCTCGCGATAGCCACCGCCGTCGCGGCCGGATCCCTCCTCACCGCCGGCCTGACCGCCGGCAGCGCGTCCGCGGACTCCACCGCCGGGAAGCCGGCGCCCGCCGGCGCCCCCGTCTCGCTGTCGGCCTCCGGCCGCACCGCCCTCATCCAGGACCAGCAGTCCGCAGCTCCCGGGACCGCCGAGGAGATCGGCCTCGGCGCGAAGGAGAAGCTGGTCGTCAAGGACGTGGTCAAGGACCGCGACGGCACGGTCCACACCCGCTACGAGCGCACCTACGACGGCCTGCCCGTCCTCGGCGGCGACCTGGTCGTCCACGAGCCGAGGTCCGGCGCGGCCAGGAGCGTCACCAAGGCGACCAGGGCGGCCATCAAGGTGGCGTCCACGCAGGCGAAGCTGCCCGCCGCGAAGGCCGAGCAGCAGGCCGTGACCCTCGCCGAGTCGGCGGGCTCGAAGAAGACCGCGGCCGATTCCGCGCCCCGCAAGGTGATCTGGGCCGCGAACGGCAAGCCGACTCTCGCCTACGAGACCGTCGTCGGCGGCCTCCAGGAGGACGGCACCCCGAACGAACTGCACGTCATCACCGACGCGGCCACCGGCGAGAAGCTGTACGAGTACCAGGGCATCGAGAACGGCACCGGCAACACCCAGTACGGCGGCAAGGTCACCCTCGGCAGCACCCAGTCGGGCTCGGCGTACAACCTGACGGACGGGACGCGCGGCGGCCACAAGACGTACGACCTGAACCGCGGCACCTCCGGCACGGGCACTCTGTTCTCCGGCCCGGACGACGTCTGGGGCGACGGCAAGGCCTCCAACGCGGAGACCGCGGGCGCCGACGCCCACTACGGCGCCCAGGTGACCTGGGACTTCTTCAAGGAGTCCGTCGGCCGCAGCGGCATCAAGAACGACGGCAAGGCGGCCTACTCGCGCGTCCACTACGGCAACAACTTCGTCAACGCGTTCTGGTCCGACGACTGCTTCTGCATGACGTACGGCGACGGCGAGGGCAATGCCAAGCCGCTCACCTCGCTGGACGTGGCCGCGCACGAGATGAGCCACGGCGTCACGTCGAACACGGCCGGGCTGAACTACAGCGGCGAGTCGGGCGGCCTGAACGAGGCAACCTCCGACATCTTCGCGGCGGGCGCGGAGTTCTTCGCGAAGAACGCCGAGGACCCCGGCGACTACCTCATCGGCGAGAAGATCGACATCAACGGCGACGGCAGCCCGCTGCGCCACATGGACAAGCCGAGCAAGGACGGCGACTCCGTGGACGCCTGGTCCTCGCGGGTCGCGGGCCTGGACGTGCACTACTCGTCGGGCGTCGCGAACCATTTCTTCTACCTCCTCTCGGAGGGCAGCGGCACCAAGACCATCAACGGCGTGACGTACGACTCGCCGACCTCCAACGGCTCGAAGGTCACCGGCATCGGCCGCGAGAAGGCGCTGCAGGTCTGGTACAAGGCGCTGACGGCGTACTTCACGTCGACCACCGACTACAAGGCGGCCCGTGCGGGCACGCTGTCCGCGGCGGCCGACCTGTACGGCGCGGACAGCGCCGAGCACAAGGCGGTCGCGGCGGCCTGGTCCGCGGTCAACGTCAGCTGAACCTCAGGCGGTTGACCCGGGCGGCACCCGGCACGAAGGCATGCCCGGGTGCCGCCCTAGGCTTGTGACTCATGTCTTCGGAGGACTTCACGTACGACGACGTCGGCGCGACCCGCGAGCAGGGGTTCTGCCCGCCGGGCTTCCGCGCCATGGACGTGCGCACGCGCATCGGCGAGGGCTGGGAGGTCTTCCGGCGGGCGTCGGAGGCGCTCCTCACCTGGGAGATGCACCGCGCCCTGGGCGTCGGCATCGACGCGACCGCGGACCGCGCCGCGCCCGGCGTCGATGTCACCGTCACCCTTGCGGGCGTCATCAAGGCCCCCTGCCGGGTGATCTGGACAGTGGAGGAACCCCGCAGGGCCGGCTGGGCCTACGGCACGCTGTCCGGCCATCCGGAGTGCGGCGAGGAGGCCTTCGTGGTGGACCGCACCGGCGACGGCACGGTCTGGCTGACGGTCACCGCGTTCAGCCGCCCCGCCACGTGGTACGCCCGCGCGGGCGGCCCGGCGACCCGGGGCCTGCAGGCGGCGTACGCGCGACGGTGCGGCAAGGTGCTGCAGCGGCTGTGTGCGCCGTACTCCGAGGACTCGACGTGACACCGGGAACCAAAGCCCTCCGGGGCTGAACGTCCCTCACCGCATCAGCACCCCGCCCGCCTCCACCAGATCCTCCGACGGCACGGCCACCAGCCCCAGTTCCGCGCCGGCTGCCAGCAGCGGGTGGGCAGGGAGGATGCGGACCGTGTAGCCGTACGGGCCGGTGCGGTCCAGGGACAGCGGGCCCTCGTAGAGCCAGCGGCCCTCCTGGTCCGCGCCGTCCGCCGGTTTCAGGGGGACCGTGGACGCGTCGGTGATGCGGTCCTCCTCGTCCACGCGGCCCGAGACCGCCTGGACCTCGACGTCGTCGGGGCTCAGGCCGCCGAGGCCGACGCGGACGCGGAGGCCGAGGGTCGTGCCGAGTTCGGCGGTGGGCGTGGCGGCCGTCGTCTGGACGTGGTCGACCGTCACGTCGCGCCAGGCGGTGCGCACGCGGGCCTTCCACCCGGCGAGGTCGCGGGCGGTGTCCGGGTCCATGGTGCGGTGGGAGCGGGCCGCGGGCGCGTACAGGCGGTCGACGTACTCGCGGACCATGCGGCCGGCCAGCACCTTCGGGCCTAGCAGGGTCAGCGTCCGGCGGACCATCTCGATCCAGCGGTCGGGCAGACCGTGCCGGCCGCGCTCGTAGAAGCGGGGCGCCACCCGCTGCTCCATGAGGTCGTAGAGCGCCTCGGCCTCTATGTCGTCGCGGCGGTCCGAGTCGGTGCCGGCGCCGTCCGCCGTGGGGATCGCCCAGCCGAAGTCGGGCTGGAACCACTCGTCCCACCAGCCGTCCAGGACGGACAGGTTGAGGCAGCCGTTGAGGGCGGCCTTCATGCCGGAGGTGCCGCAGGCCTCCAGCGGGCGCAGCGGGTTGTTCAGCCAGATGTCGCAGCCTGGGTAGAGCTTCTGCGCCATCGCCATGCCGTAGTCGGGCAGGAACACGATCCGGTGCCGCACGCGCGGGTCGTCGGCGAAGCGGACCAGCTCCTGGATCAGGCGCTTGCCGCCCTCGTCCGCTGGGTGCGCCTTGCCCGCGACGACGATCTGGATCGGCCGCTCCGGGTGCAGCAGCAGCTCCATCAGGCGGTCGCGGTCGCGCAGCATCAGCGTCAGGCGCTTGTACGACGGGACGCGCCGCGCGAATCCGATGGTGAGCACGTCCGGGTCGAGGACGCCGTCGATCCAGCCCAGCTCGGCCGTGCCGGCGCCGCGCTGCCGCCAGGCGGCGCGCAGCCGCTCGCGCACCTCCAGCACGAGCTGCTCGCGCAGGGTGCGCCGCAGGTCCCAGATCTCCTGGTCGGGGATGTCGGCGACGGCGTCCCAGCGGTCCGAGCCGCCGACGGTCATGGCGTCCTCGGTGCGCTGCGGGCCGATCTGCCGCGCGCCGAGCCGGAACACCTCGGGGGCGACCCAGGTGGGGGCGTGCACGCCGTTGGTGACGGAGGTGATCGGCACCTCGTCGGGGTCGAAGCCGGGCCACAGGCCGGAGAACATCTCGCGGCTGACGTTGCCGTGCAGCAGGGAGACGCCGTTGGCGCGCTGGGCCAGACGCAGGCCCATCACGGCCATGTTGAACAGGTTGGGCTCGCCGCCCGGATAGGTCTCCATGCCGAGGCGCAGGATGCGTTCGACGTCGATGCGCGGGAGTTCGGCCCCGGGGCCGAAGTGGCGGGCGACCAGTTCGCGGTCGAAGCGGTCGATGCCGGCCGGGACGGGCGTGTGGGTGGTGAAGACGGTCCCGGCGCGGACCGCTTCCAGCGCGGAGTCGAAGTCCAGTCCCTGCTCGCAGAGCTCGGCGATGCGTTCGAGGCCGAGAAAGCCGGCGTGGCCCTCGTTGGTGTGGAACACCTCGGGTTCGGGGTGCCCGGTCAGGCGGCAGTACGTGCGTACGGCCCGCACACCCCCTATCCCCAGCAGCATCTCCTGGAGCAGCCGGTGTTCGCTGCCGCCGCCGTAGAGCCGGTCGGTGACGCCGCGTTCGCCGAGGTCGTTCTCCTCGACGTCGGAGTCCAGCATCAGCAGCGGGACGCGGCCGACCCGGGCCAGCCAGATGCGGGCGCGCAGCTGGGTGCCGCCGGGCAGCGCGAGGGTGACCTGGGCGGGTGTGCCGTCGGGTTCCCTGAGGAGGGCCAGGGGGAGCTCGTTGGGGTCGAGGACGGGGTAGTGCTCCTGCTGCCAGCCGTCACGGGAGAGGGCCTGGCGGAAGTATCCGTGCCGGTAGAGCAGGCCGACGCCGATGAGCGGGACGCCCAGGTCGCTGGCGGCCTTGAGGTGGTCGCCGGCGAGGATGCCGAGGCCGCCGGAATACTGCGGGAGGGCGGCCGTGATGCCGAACTCGGGCGAGAAGTAGGCGACGGCGGCCGGGAGTTCGGCGGACTGGGCCTGGTACCAGCGCTCGCCGGTCAGGTAGTCGCCGAGGTCGTCGGCGGCCGCGGTGAGGCGGCGCAGGAAGCGGCGGTCCTCGGCCAGTTCGGTGAGGCGGACGGGGGGCACGCTGCCCAGCAGGCGGACCGGGTCGCCGCCTGAGGTGGCCCAGCGTTCGGGGTCGACGGACTGGAAGAGGTCGCGGGTCTCCGCGTGCCAGGACCAGCGGAGGTTGCGGGCCAGGTCGCTGAGGGGCCGGAGGGGGTCGGGGAGAGCGGGTCGGACGGTGAATCGACGGATCGCCTTCACTTGCCACCTCGTCAGGCCTGTGGAAGGGGACGCACGGCGGTGTGCGTCCCGTCGTCACCATCGACGGTATCGGTTACTCCGGGGTCAATGGGGGAGCGCCCGGGGTCACGGTCTGCGGGGCTCCGTGAACTCGATGTCGTCCGGGAGCACGTGACCGAGCTGTTCGAGACGGCGGGCCACGGCGGTGGGGGTGCGGTTGAGGTGGTGGGCGGTGCGGAGGATGTGGGTGAGGGGGAGGGTTGGCCGTGCACGCCGGTGAGAGACAGGCGCGGCGGCTCGCGGCCGATCCCCGCGTCGCCTCCGTCGTCCAGGACACGCGCGTCACGCTCGGCAACACGTGGGACGTCGTCGGGAACGACAGGACCGCCGACGACGGCAACGGGCACGGCACACACGTCGCCGCCACCGCCGCCGGCACGCGGTACGGCGTCGCCAAGGCCGACGTCGTCTCTGTCCGCGTCCTCGACAACGCCGGCGCCGGCACCACCGCCCGGGTCATCGCCGGCATCGACTGGGTCACCCGGCACGCGAAGAAGCCCGCCGTCGCCAACCTGAGCCTCGGCGGCCGCGGCAACGCCCAGCTCGACGCCGCCGTACGCGCCTCCATCGCGTCCGGCGTCACGTACACGGTCGCGGCCGGCAACGACGGGCGGCCGGCGTCCCGGTACCCCCCTGCCCGCGTCCCCCAGGCGATCACGGTCGGCGCCACCGACGCGCGGGACGTGAGAGCCGGCTTCTCCAACCACGGCTCGGCCCTCGGCCTGTTCGCCCCGGGCGTGGCGATCACGTGGGCGTCCCGCACGAGTGACACCGGCCGGGGCACCCGTTCCGGTACGTCGATGGCGTCACCGTTCGCGGCGGGCGCCGCCGCGCTCCATCTCGCCGGGCACCGGCGGACCACTCCGGCCCAGGTCGCGCAGGCGCTCGTCGCGGGCGCGGCAACCGGAAAGATCACCGGGCGCGGGGCGGGGTCGCCGGACGAACTCCTCCAGGTGCCGCGGTCGCGGACTCTTGGCCACACCACGGCGGACACCGGCTCCGTTCTTCTCGGACGGGGCCGGTCTTGTGTGTAGACATACGCGTGAGTAGTTAACAAAGTGCCGGATTGCCCACCCGAAAAGTGTGGGAAGGCTCCACCGGTAGCCCGCAGAACCACCCCCGTACCCCGCAGACACACCCCGGCGACACCCAGCACAATCGTCTCGGACAGTCATCTCACACAGAGCCTCGCAGGACCCACCTCCCCACAGCCATCCGCCCACCCACGTTGACGCGGACAGGAGCGGTCATGCCCGCCACGCACCACTCGTCACGACCCCCGACCTCCAGCACCGAAGGACGCGCCATGCGCACCGAAGGACCCGCCGTGCGCACCGGAACACCCTCCGTGCACCCGGCCGACACCGGCCGCCCGGCCCCGGAGTCACCCTCCACGGGCGAGGCCACCGCGGTCGGGCGCATACCCGTCCTCGACGTCCGCCCGATCGTGCAGCACGGCCGCCGGCCCGCGAAGGCGGTCACCGGCGAGACGTTCGAGATCTCGGCCACCGTGTTCCGTGAGGGACACGACGCGGTCGCCGCCAATGTCGTCCTCACGGATCCCGGGGGCCGTCCAGGGCCGTGGACGCCGATGCGGGAGCTGGCCCCCGGCACCGACCGGTGGGGGGCGACGGTCACCGCCGGGGAGCCCGGCCGGTGGACGTACACCGTGGAGGCGTGGGGCGATCCGATCACCACCTGGCGGCACCACGCCCAGATCAAGATCCCGGCCGGGATGGACACGGACGTGGTCCTGGAGGAGGGCGCGCGGCTGTACGAGCGGGCGGCCTCCGGCGTTCCGGAGGATGCCGGGCGTGCGGTGATCGTGGCCGCCGTGGACGCCCTCCGGGACGAGGCGCGCCCGGCGGCGGCCCGGCTCGCGGCGGCGTTGACGCCGGAGGTGGACCGGGTGCTGGCCCGCCACCCGCTGCGCGAGCTGGTCACCGCCTCGCAGACACTGCCCCTGC
>NZ_JACTVI010000117.1 GCF_014495685.1 Streptomyces sp. TRM68367
CCCGGCGCAGCCGCAGCGACACGCGAAGATCCCACCCGGCACTGGCCCGGACAAACGGGATGAACCGATCACCTCAACTGGCAGCGATGATCACCGTCCCTCAAACAGAGCCGCACCCATCGCGGTTCTTCAGCCCGCGGTCGTCGTGCACCTCGCCCGTCTTGGTCCACTTCTTCCCCGCGGTCGGCCTGGTCCGATGGAGATTCGCCAGCCCCCACCCCTCCTCGGGGAGGTAGCAGTCCTGGGTCGCGACCCCGACGGTCTCCGCCGGACGCATCCCGACGTAGTACATGCCGGCGAACATGCCCACCAGTCGCCTGCCCCTGGCTCGGTGATATCCGCCCACGTACGAGACAGCGCCGATCAGGTTGCTGGCCTGCTTCGGGTTGGCCACGACGCGAGGGTCGACAGGGACAATCCTTGACGGCTTCTGCACGGAAACCGAGTGTGGTGTTGGCGTTGTTCCCTTGGGTCTGTACGGAGGAGCAGCGCGCGTAGAAGGCGATCGGGATGGCGTTGTCCCCGGTCAGCAGGCACGGCGGCCGTATCCCCAGCTGGTGCAGCTCGGCTGCCGTACGCGCCCACTCAACGGTGGGCGGCAGTGGTGCGCTGCACAGTGTGCTCCAGCACCACGTACTGGACGGCCAGGTGTCTGGCCAGGCCCGCCGCTACCAGCGGTGGCGGCCACGGGCCGCCAAGCCCCGCTCCCCACGGTGACCACCCGGAACAGCGCCTCGGCGGCCGGAATCGCAAGGAGCGCGTAGGCCGGGAGCAGGAAGCGTGGGGCCGCGTAGCCGAGCAGGAACAGGTACGGAACGGCGGCCGTCGTGGCGCAGGCGAGCGGCACCAGGGTGCGCGCCGAGCGCCGGGCCCGGACCGCGAGCACCGCCGCGAGGACGACGAGAAGGGGCAGGACAAACCACCACAGCGTCACCTCCACGGGCGGCGCCGCCCCGGTGCACGGACGGCACAGGGTGCGCCCGCCCAGGCTGCGCAGCTGGTCGCCGACGGCGATGCTCCAGCCCAAGCCGCCCTCGGTCCGGGAGGCGTCGGAGGCGCTGCATCAGGCCGCCGTAGCTGACGTACGCCTCGATCACCCACTCGGCCGCTCCGGCGGCCAGCCCCGCCACCAGGGTGAGCAGCAGCCGGAAACGCCGCCACCGTCGTACGGCCACCAGCAGGATCAACAGCGGAAGGGTCACCCAGACCGCGTCGGTGGGGCGCTGCGGGGGCACGTGGGGGCGGGCCGTGGCGTTCCGCGCCGACGAGCGGGACGTTCAAGGTTTTGGCCACCATCACACCGCCCCAGCCGACCACTGCATACCTCCGCCTGGAGGCAGCCGGTACGCCGTCGCGGCTGCCGCCGCGCGTAGCGGGACCGTCACCGGCCTCTGCGCGGCCGGGCCTCTGCTCTGGGCCGCCATGAGGCTCGCCTGGCCGAACTGCGGGTCTTCGGTGAAGGGTTGTGAGGGGAAGCGGCCGAACGCTTTGCGCGCGCTCGCGGTCGTGGCAGTGACCTGCCGCTGCTGAGCGACGCGTTGGAACCCGAACCCGACCCGTGCGTCGGGCCGCTGCCGCGCGTCGCAGGGCCGCAATCGCAGGTCAACCACCGCGACCGCGACGCGGCCCGAAGGCGCTGCTCTTCCCTCGTCGAGGGACGGGACGGCGATCGCCGCTGCCGCATCCCTGTCCGCCGTACTGCCGAGGTGCGACATGGGCATGCTTCCTGCTTGCGTGGCTGGAGCAAATGCAACTCTACATCTTGTAGTAGATCGCTCGCCCCGACCCGCATACTTCCTACATGCGGTAGTAGCTCAGCGGTAGCCTGAGTGGCGGAACCGAGGAGGAGCATGACGGTGCGCGACGGGAAGCACGACGAATCCGGGGAGTCATCCAGGCGGGGGCGCGGGGAGTTGGAGAACAGCGTGCTCGCGGCGCTCTGGGCGGCCGACGGTCCGCTGACGGCGAGGCAGGTCATGGAGCGGCTGCCGGGGGACCTGGCGTACACGACCGTGCTGACCATCCTGTCGCGGCTGTATGACAAGGGCATGCTCGTCCGGCACCGCGAGGGGCGCGGTTACGCCTACGAACCGGCCCGGGACGAGGCGTCCCACACCGCCGGGCAGATGCGCACGCTGCTGGAGCACGGCTCCGACCGGGAGGCGGTGCTGGCCCGGTTCGTCTCGGAACTGTCAGAGCAGGACGAACAGGTGCTGCACCGGCTGCTGGCCGGGCACGCGCATGATGACCGTGCGGCCGAGGGGCCGTGAGCCGGTGCGGATCGACGTGTACGTTCCCTTTTTGGTCACCGCCCTGCTGGCGGCGCTCGCGCCCCGGCCGGCGCGACGGCTGGCACCGCGCCCGGCCGCCTGGGCCCTGGCCTGCACCGCGCTGGTGACGGCGGTCGGCTGGCTGGGGTCGCTGGCCCTGCTGGCATTCACCGCCTTCGCACAGATACCCGAGGTCGCCGAGGAGGGCCGGTGGTCGGTGTCGGCCCTACGCGCCGAGGACCCGGTGCACCTCGTCGTCGCGGTGGGCAGCGCCTTCGCCCTGGTCACCGCTTGCGTGGCCCTGGGTGTCGCCGCAGTGCGCCAGGCCCGCCACGTCGTCCGGTCCCGGCGGGAGTGCGCGCGGCTGCCCGGCGAGACGGAACTGGCCGTCATAGACGACGAGTCGCCGCTGGCCTTCGCGCTGCCCGGTGCGCCAGGGCGGATCGTGGTGTCCCGGGGCATGCTGCGCTGCCTGGCCGATGGCGAACGCGAGGCCCTCCTGGCCCACGAGAGGGCCCACCTGCATGGCGGGCACCACGTCTTCCAGACCGTCTGGCGGCTCGCGGCAGCCGTGAGCCCCCTGCTGCGCCCACTGGCGCGCGCGGGGGGATTCGTCCTGGAGCGCTGGGCCGACGAGGATGCCGCGGCACGTGTCGGCGACCGTACGGTGGTCGCGCGCGCGGTGGCCCGGGCCGCCCTCGCCTCCGCCGCCGACTCGTCCCGCGGCGCCGCGCTGGCGGCGACCGGTGGCGAGGTGCCGCAGCGGGTACGGGCCCTGCTCGCACCGCCGCCACGGCACCGGGCACTGCCCTTCGTCGCGGGCGCACTCCTGCTCGCGCTCTGCTGCGCGAGCCTGGCCAACGCCGCCTCCGACAGCGAGCAACTGCTCGACAGCGCCCAGCGTGCGGCCTGTGCGACGACGAACGCCCCGCGGACCGAGGCGGCGTCAGCCGACCATCTGCCGCTCGGACACGGGCCCGGCGTCCGCTGCGACCGTGACCGGCTCGAAGCACGCGAGCAGGGGCGCCACACCCTGCCTGGGCAGCAGCCATCTGAGCCACACGCCGGCCAGACAGCCGACAGCCGCCCCGCCGAGCAGGACTGACCCGACGACGCCTGTCAACGTCCGTCCGCTGCCACCGGATGCCGCGCGCGAGGACGTCCGCGGCGACGGCGGCCAGAAAGACCAGGCCGGGAATGAGCAAGCAGCGGCACACGTACGGCGTTGCAGTTTCCATCGGCCGAGGACTCGATGGTCAGGTTGCGTTCAGGTACGCCGTGCCACCATGCCCACATCGAGCGCCGTGCTCGCCAGCGCGTGGCTCTGCGCCCTAGTGACATCCCGTTCCGCACCTCCCGCCCCCGCCCGTAAGGCAGTTCAGGTGCGTTCTACGCTGGCTCCCAGTCGCCAGTTCCAGAGCCTGGTGGAGTCGCGGAGAGTCTTGGTCATCTCGGCGCCGACGAATTCGCACATCGGAGGACAGGCGTGCGCGACGGGGACACGGCGGGGCCTGGGCCCGGCCAGGAGGCGGGGTTGGGCCGGATCGGCCGCCTGCCTGTGCGGTGGCACCACGCGCTTCTGACTGCCTGGACGGTCATCTGGTTCTGTGCGGCCGAGCGCCACGGCGCCGTGTCCTGGCACTATCTCGCGACCGGCCAGGAGCTGTTGTTCGGCCACATCCCCGGCGGCGGCCTGGCGCTGTACGCCAACCATCCGGAACTGCAGATCGGCCCGGTCAGCTTTCTGGTGGCGGCGGTGTTCGCGCCCTTTCCCACCGGCCTCGGCGAGAACCTGGCCGAGGCGTTCATGTCGGGCCTGGGGCTGTACATGCTGGTCCTGGTCGGCCGCAGCGCCGCCGACCACTACGCAGGTACCGGGATGAACCACCGGCGCCTGCAGCAACGGGTACTGACGGCCGGGGCCGCGTTCATCCCCATGTGGGTCGAGGTCTCGGTCCGCTTCGCCCACCTCGACGACGTCCTCGCGCTGTTCTTCACCACTCTGGCCGTACGGGCGCTCGTCCGCGGCAACGCGACCGCCGTGGGTGTCTGCATGGCGCTGGCCGTCGACTCCAAGCCCTGGGCGGTGGGCTTCCTGCCGCTCGTGATGGTCCTGCCCCGCCCCGCGGCGCTGCGCGCGTGCGGCTGGGTGGTAGGCCTAGTGGCCGCCGCCTGGCTGCCGTTCTACCTGACCCATGGGGACACGCTGGCGGCCGCCCACTTCACCATTCCCAACCAGCCGGCGTCCTCGCTGCGCTGGTTCGGCGTGAACGACCCCACGACCCCCTGGTGGGACCGGCCCGTGCAGATGGCCCTGGGCGCGGGCCTCGGCGCCCTGGCCGTGCGCAGGCACCGCTGGCCCGCGGTGGTGCTCCTCGCCGCCGACGCCCGCATCCTGCTCGACCCGAGCGTCTACACGTACTACAACGCCTCCGTGTTGCTCGGCACCCTGCTGTGGGACGTCATCGGCCAGCGCCGGCTGGTGCCCTGGGTGAGCTGGATCGCTCTGGTCTCGCTGTACGGCAGCGCCCTGCTGGTCCCGTCGGACGCCGCACGAGGACTCATCCGCCTCGCCTTCGGTGTCGGGTCGGCCGCATACGTCCTGTGGTGGCCGCAACGGAAACCGCGTGGCACCCGCCGCCCGACCGGGCCCGGCCCCCGAATGCCTCGCCCCAGGCCGACCCGCGTCACGGCCACGAGCGAGCGGTGACAGCACCCACGGCGACGACGACCATGCACCGGAGCTGGAGCGCTTGTCACAGGGCTTTGTTGTAGACGTAGACCAGAAAGGCCCCGTAGACCGCTGAAAAAGGCGGTCGCCGAACCCAGCAGAACGTCCCGGCCGGCCCGGGAGCGTACCCGGGCCAGGCCCGTCGCCAGGGGCAGCACCAGCGGGAACGCGGGGAGCAGGAAGCGGGAGCGGGAACTGAAGAACGCCGAGTCGCCCCAAGGCGATGACGATGAGCATCGCGCTGTAGACGATCAGCGGCAACGGCTGGCGGTGCACCACCGACAGGGCGAACAGCACCACCGCCGCACCCAGTATCAGCGCCACGACGATCACACCCAACGGCACCGGATGGGCGCGCAACAAGAGCACGGCCACCTGGTGTGCCGTGGATCGCCCACAGTCGAAGTCGGAGCTCCACAGAGCTGGACGGCCAGATACCCGTCCCGGCGGCCGAGCCGTACGTCGACCCACCCAATGAACCCGAAAAACCCGCACGCGCCGATCAGCGCACCAAGGCAGGCCGCCAGGCCATGCCTCGCAACTCCCCCAGCCGGCGTAGCCGCAGCAGCTCCGCGACCGCCGCCACCGCGACCACCGCCGCCCCGCTCGGCCGGGTCAGCCCGGCCAGGGCACACAACACCCCCGCCCACACCCCACCGGCGGGTCAGCACCGCGTACAGCGACCACGCGGCCAGCGCTGTGAACGGCGACTCCGTGTACGCCAGGCTCTCCACCACCGCCTGTGGCAGCACGCCCACTGCAGCGTGGCGAGAATCCCCACCCGACGGCCATAGCGCCAGGAGGCCACGACGAAGACGCCCCACGCCGCCATCGCCGACGCCATCCAGGCGGTGACAAGAGCAGCATGATGCGTAGTAAGAGCTTGCGCAGATAGGCGGGCGCTCATGAGCGTCGGCTTGGGCGGTTGTCCCAGCGGTGAGTGGTCCAGGCCCGGCGGATCAGGCTACGGACGGTGGTGATCGTGTCGGCGAGGTCGAAGAAGGCGTTGATGACGGTGGCGCGCCGTTCGTGGCAGCGGGCGAGCCGGTGGAAGGCGTTCTGCCAGGCGTGGGTGCACTCGATGTGCCACCGCTCGCCGGCCGGATCGGCGCCTTCTCGCCCGTGCGCGATGCGGCCGTGCAGGTGGCGGGTGGTGAGCTCGGCGCGGGTCTTGTTCGAGTCGTAGCCGGCGTCTAGGTGGACGGTGATGTTGTGGGGCAGCGGCCCGAGGTCGTCCAGCACGTCCAGGGTCGGGGCGAGCAGCGAGGAGTCGCGGTGGTTCACTCCGGCAAGGACCCTGCCGAGCGGGATTCCGTAGCCATCCGTCATGCCCGAGCGTTTCAGGCCCTGTTTGCCGCGGTCGACCGGTGAGCGGCCAGCGACCTCGCCGCCGCCGGGGGCTTTGGTGATGGACGCGTCGACGGCGATCTGGTCGAGCACGAGCTCAACGGGACCTGTGCCCACCTTGCCCCGAGGGCTCCCTGCGCCGGCGCGAGCTCTTACTGATCTTGTTCGATACATGATCAAGTCATCGTGGACCGCAGTCGGCGGGGACGCACGGCAGCTTGCGGCGGTGGCTCGTGATACTCGCCGTGCCGGCGGGCGAGGAGCTGAAGGCGCCCGGCCCCCTCACTGGCCTTTGAGGGCCGCCCCGAGGGGGATCGCGGACGCGCTGTGCAGCATCCGAGGCCGTCTGGAGGACCGCGATCCCGGCGATCAGTGCGCGGCGATCGGCTCGGTGCCGGGTTCAAGGGGCAGACGGAGCGCCCTGACGGCGAAGGAGACTGCGTGGTACCAACCGCAGATCAAGACCAGCTCGAGTGCGGCATCGTCATCAGCGACAGCGACCAGGTTGGCCCAGGTGTCGTCGGAGAGATCAAAGGTCGCTTGGAGCTCGTCGATCGCTTCAAGCACGGCACGATCAGCGGCGTCCCAGCAGTCGTCCGCCGGCCTTCCAGCCGCGAGGGACGCGAGCTGCGCGGCGTCGAATCCCGCCTTCTCGGCGAAGCCCGCGACGTGCACGGCCCACTCGTAGTCGGCGCCACACAGCGCGGTGGTCCGGTCGATGACCAGCTCGCGCTGGCGCAGAGTGAGAGCGGAGCGCCGGGAAAAGTAGTAGCTTCCCCAGCCCGCGATGGAGCGGGCGAGCTCGGGCCGGCGGGCCCACACCCGAAACAGCTGGATGGGTGAATGCCCGAGGACCTCAAGGGCCTCGCTGGCCGCCTCGTCGTAGGGCGGCGAGAGCGGCTTGATGCGCGGTTGCTTTGATTTCAGAGGCACGGCGGCAAGTTAACATTGCCGCTTCGGAAAGGGAAGCAGATGACACGACCAACACCACTCCCAGGCCGACGGGTCCGCGGCTCGCACACGGGGCGCCCGATCATGGCGCTCCTGGACCTCTTGGGCCGACGCTGGGCGCTGCGAGTCCTATGGGAGCTACGGGACGACTCATCTCCGCCGACCTTCCGCCAGCTCCAGCGACGATGCGACGGCGTCTCATCAAGCGTCCTGGCAGACAGGCTTCGCGAGCTTGGACAGGCCGACCTCGTCGAGCACGCCGGCGAGGGCTACCTGCTCACCGGACAGGGCAGGACCCTTCTCGAATGTCTCGCCCAGCTCGATGCGTGGGCCTCCGACTGGCGGCCCAAGGCGGCGGACTGACGGCCATGACTTGCCGGCCGGCGGCAACTCCATGATCACCGGGACCTGTGCCACCTTGCTCCCGGGACTCCCCACGCCGCCTATCTGCGCGAGCTCTAACTAAGCGGTCGTAGCCGTGGACAGCGATATGCGTGTTCCAGCGCGCGTCCCAGAGCGTTGACAGCCTGGACAGCAACGGATGACCGCGCCGCTGGGCCCAGTACATGAGCACGGCCACACCCACAGCCCGCGCGGCGGCATACCCCCACAGAGCGGGCGCCGCATCCCGCAAGGCCGCCCGCACCCGGGGCAGGGGCTGCCGCCTCGCCAAGCGCGGACCGTCCAAGCGGCCGAGCGCAACCGCCTCTCCCAACGCCATATCCACTGCGCGCCCCGTCCAGGCCCGGCCAGACAACGGACAGCCCTCCGACACCATCCCCTTTTGTGGAGTACGAGTGGAATGATCCGTACGGGGTTGCCTCGCGTACGTGATCTTTACCCAGGGGGTCTCCGCTCGCCCGGCACCGCGTTCACCCGGCTCGCCGCAGGCGCGCGAACGACCGCAGCCGGGGGCGGAGTCCCCAGACGGTGACGCGCCACAGGGCCTCGGTGACGATGGCGCGGTTCATCTTGCTGGCCCCGTACCGCCGTTCGACGAAGGTGATCGGCACCTCGGCGACCCGGAAGCCGCGTTCCACAGTGCGGCGGAGCAGGTCGACCTGGAAGCAGTAGCCCTGGGACTCGACGTCGTCCAGACCGATCCCCTCCAGGGTGCGCAGCCGGAACGCCCGGAAGCCTCCGGTCACGTCGCGGACCGGCACCCGCAGCAGAAGGCGGGAGTAGGCACTGCCGCCGCGTGAGAGCCACTGGCGGGAGACAGGCCAGTCGACCACCCGGCCGCCGGGCACCCAGCGGGAGCCGAGGACCAGGTCGGCGCCCCTGTGGAGCGCCGCGAGCAGGCGAGGCAGTTCCTCGGGCCGGTGGGAGCCGTCGGCGTCCATCTCGACCAGCACGTCGTAGCCGCGCTCCATGCCCCAGCGGAAGCCCGCCAGGTAGGCGGCGCCCAGCCCTTGCTTGCCCGGACGGTGCAGGACGTGGATGTGGTCGTCGCCCTCGGCCATCTCGTCGGCGATCTTGCCGGTGCCGTCCGGGCTGTTGTCGTCGGCGATCAGCACGTGTGCGTCGGGGACGGCCGAGCGCAGCCCGCTCGTCACTGTGGCGATGTTTTCCACCTCGTTGTACGTGGGGATGACGACGAGGATGCGGGCCTCGCCAGTGTCCTTGCTCATATGGACTGTGCCCTTTCCGTCAGGTGGAACCGCCGTCGGCGATCTCTCCTCTACGAGATGTAGTAGGTAATCGCCGGGTTCCACCAAAAGGGGAAAGCAGCATGGACGACTATCCGCGCGCCGGCTCGGGCGGCAGCTCACCGGTGCTGCCACTGGCGCCGCCGGAACCGCAGACCGCGCCGACCGCTCGCCGCCTGCCGGACGCCGCGCCGCCGCAGTGGCACCGCGGCCTGACGCTGACGGCCACGATCAGCCTGTTCATAGGCACCCGGTCCGCCTGGACCACCGCGATGACCTCCGCGCCGCCCGTCGCCGCCGTCATCTCCGTCTGTTACGCCGGCATCCTCGCCGCCGGGGTTCTCGCCCTCGCCGTGCGGCGCCGAAGGACGCTGGCCCGGGTGGACCTGGGCGTACTCGCCCTGGCGGTCACGCTCGTCGTGTGCGGGTTCTGGCTGAACCACGCGGGCACCGACGAGGGTGTGCTGACGGCCCAGGCCGCGAGCGAGATCCTGCACGGGCACCCGGTCTACGGTCAGCCCTGGCCCTGGCTGTTCGGGACGCCGCGCGTCGGCATCACCAAGACGATGTCGGGCGGGGCCGACTACACGTACGGCTATCCGCCGCTGACGGCGCTGCTAGCCGCTCCCGTTCACGCCGTCCTGCACTCGACGGCCGCGGCGACGCTGGTGACGACCGGGGCGCTGATCGCCGGTTCGGTCGCGCTGTGGCTGCTGGTCCCGGCGCCGTGGCGGCCGTCGGTCACGGCCGTGTGTCTGGGATTCGGCTTCCTGCCGTCCTACGCCCGCGACGGCTACCCGGCCATCACGGCGCTCGCCCTGCTGGTCCCGGCCGTCGTCCGCTGGCACCGTACCGGCGCGGGCGGACGGCTGAGCCGTGCCGGGGTGCTGCGCGCGGTGTGCCTGGGGCTGGCCTGCGCCGCCCAGCAACTCGCCTGGTTCCTGCTGCCGTTCCTGATCGTGGGCGTGTACGCCGTACGGCGAGGTGAACTCGGGAACCGCCGGGCCCTGGCCGTGGCCGCCCGGTACACCGGCACCGCCGCCCTGGCGTGGCTGCTGGTCAACACGTATTTCATCGCGCAGACACCGGGCGCCTGGCTGTCCGGCAGCCTGCTGCCGCTCACACAGAAGGCGATCCTGCACGGGCAGGGCGCCATGGGCATCTCTTACTACTTCACCGACGGCAGCAGCCACCTGGACTACTACTCCTACGCCAGCATCCTGCTCCTGCTCGGACTGCTCGCCGCGACCGTGCTGTTCGTCCGCCGCCTCGGCCCCGCCATCACCGTGCTGCCCTGGTGCGCCTTCTACCTCGCCACCCGCTCCCAGGACGGCTACTACCTGATGATGACGCCGCTGTGGATGGCGGCCGCCGCCACCGTGCCCGCCTCGGCGCTCGTCACCGCCTGGCAGCCCCGGCTGCCCCGGATCAACAGCCGCAGGGCCAAGACCGCCCTGACGGCCGGACTGCTCGCCCCGGCCGTCCTGTGCACCGGCATCGCCGCCGCCAGCCCACCGCCACTGCACCTGACCATCGACCAGGTGGCCGTGGCCGACCGGTCCCGGCCGGGGATCAGCGGCCTCACCGTAGAGGCCGTCAACACCACCGGCACCGCCATCGCCCCGCACTTCGCCACCCGCACCGGCCAAGGAGCGTCCGGCTGGTGGACCGCCAGTTCCGGCCCGTCCGTCCTCGCCCCGCACGCCCACGCCCGCTACACCCTCAGGGCCCCCGGCGGCTTCCACCCCCTGCCCGGCAGCAAGAACCCCCACCTCTACCTGATCGCCGTCTCCGGCACGCCGATGACCATCACCACCACACCCGTCCCGCTGCCGACACGGAGCCACGGCGCATGATCAAGGGCAAGCACCGAGCGAGGGGCATAAAAGGAATAGTAAAGACATCTTGGGTAAATAATGCCGTCATGCCATCGTTCCCTCCCATGACAACGACTCAGCTCCAGCAGCCCCAACTCCCCTCGTCCCTCCGCCCGATGGCAAGCAAGGTCCCCGAAGTCACCGCCTGGTTCTGGGTCATCAAGGTCCTGACCACCGGAACGGGAGAGACATCACCGTTTCGGTACCGCTTCTGCGGGCTATGGACGGGCGGCAAGGCGGCCATTCGTCAACGGCTGCGCTCGTTGCGGGGAAGGCGGCGAGCGAGGAATGCGCCGACGAGCACGACTGCGGCGGCGAGCAGGTACAGCTCGTAGCGCTGGATGGCGGGGTAGAGGGTGTTCAGGTGCTGTCCGGCGAGGTCGCCGAGGCTGACCCAGGCGCCGACCCACAGGGCGGCGCCGAGGATGTTGAAGGCGAGGAAGCGGCGCCAGGGCATCTCGGCCAGCCCGGCGATGATGCCGTTGGCTTGGCGCAGGCCCTCGATGAACCGGGCGACGGTGACGATCTTGCCGCCGTGGCGGGCGAAGAACACCTCGGCCTTGGCGAGGCGTTCTTCGGTGAGCAGCACGTAGCGGCCCCAGCGGGTGATGAGCCGGTGGCCGCCGCAGCGGCCGACAATGTAGCCGACGTTGTCGCCGAGGACTGCTGCGAGGAAGGCGATGGCGGCGACCACAACGATGTTGAGCCGTCCCGCACCGGCGTAGACGGCGGCGGCAATCATCGCGGTCTCGCCGGGAACGGGCAGACCGAAGTCCTCGACGAACACCAGGGCGGCGACGGCCAGGTAGCCGAAGCGGTCGAGGACGGGGGCGAGGTCGGCCAGTACGCCCGGCAGCGGGGGCGGTGCCATCGCGGGGCCTCCTGTGCCGGATTCAGCGAGCAGCGTGAGCACCCACAGGCGCGGCGGTCAGCACTGGTTGCAGCAGCCCGGTGCGCAGGCGCTCCACGAGCGGGACGGCGACGCGGCCCAGGATGCGGCTTGCCAGGTAGGCGACGGGCATGGCCAGCAGGGCGGCGCCGAGAACGTCGTGGGGGTAGTGGTCGCCGAGGTAAACGCGGGTGAAACCCTCCAGGAGGGCGAAGGCGGCGGCGATCACCGCAAGGCGCCTCTGAAGCAGCCACAGTGCGGCGACGGTCGCCGCGGCCACGGTGGTGTGGCCGCTGGGGAAGGCGTAGTCGGTGCTGGCGGGACAGGCGCTGACGAAGTAGTCGTGCGGCAGCGAGTAGCACGGCCGCACCTCGGCGACGACCTTCTTGACGACCTCGGCGACGGTGAAGGCGACCACGACGGCGACGGGGGCGACCAGGGCGAGGGTCATGGTGGCGGTGTCGCGGCGGCGGGCTTTCCACCAGCCGATCAGCATCAGCACCGCGAACACGCCGAGCCCGGCGTTGGTCCACAGGCTGAGCGGAGTGTTCAGCCACTTCGTGTCGCGGGCGAGGTCGGTGACGGCGGTGAACAGCGAGCCGTCGATGCCGGAGCCATCGAAGGCGAGCTGGACGGCGGGATGGAGCATCATCATGCGGTATCTCCCGAGATCGAAGGAGCAGCAGGCCCGGGCCGGCAGTCGACCGGGTAGCGCCAACGCGTGCGCGGGTCGGGGCCGTGCCGCGATGCCGGTGGTGCGCCACACCTGGAGGGCATGGCAGACTCGGCAGCGAACCAACTTCTACCGGTCCGTAGAAGTTCTACAGTACTGTAGATGATGGATGGAGGTGCGGCTCGTGGACGCCGGACAGCCTCCGGGTGAGCGCAGGCCGGGCGGCGCGCTGGAGGCCGAGGTCCTGGCCCTGCTGCAGTCCTCGCAGCGGGCGCTGGCCCCGGGCGAGGTGCTTGAGCAGTTGGATGGTGGCCTGTCGTACAGCACCGTGGTGACGGTGCTGTCCCGGATGTTCGACAAGGGACTGCTGACCCGGACCAAGCAGGGCCGCGCCTACGCGTATGCGCCGGTGACCGATGCGCAGGGGCTGACCGCCCGCCGGATGCGGCAGGTGCTGGAGTCCGATCCGGACCGTGAGGCGGTGCTGGCCCGGTTCGTGGAAGATCTGCCGGCCGGGGACGAGGAGTTGCTGCGGCAGCTTCTCGGCGATCTGGGCGAGCGGGGGTGAGCGGGGTGACGGTATGGCACCTGGCGGTCTACCTGCCGCTGCTCTTTCCCGTCGCGGCCGCTGTCGGGGCCCGGCCGCTGGCCGAGCGGCTGGAGCCGCGGCTTGCGACCTGGCTGCTGACCGGGAGCGCGTTGGCCCTGGCCGTGTTGAGCTGGGCAGCGTTGGGCGTCCTGGCGGTGGCGGGGGTGGTGCGGCTGCCGCTGGCCGCACTGGTGGGGGGCTGGTCGGTGGGCACTGTGCGCGCCGGGGACCCGGTCTCCACCGCGGAGGCGGTTGTGGCCGGCCTGGTGCTGGCTGTCGCGGTTGTGGCGGGGGTGGGGATGCTGTGGCGCCGTGTGCGGGCGCTGGCCGCTGCGGCGTTGGAGGCCGCCTGTCTGCCCGGCCCTGACCGGCTGGTCGTCATCGACAATCCGGCCCCGGACGCGTACGCGCTGCCCGGCATACCGGGCCGCATCGTGGTCTCCACCGGCATGCTCGACGCCCTGGACGACGCCGACCGCGAGGCCATGCTCGCCCACGAGAGGGCTCACCTGGCCTGTCACCACTACGCCTTCGTCGCGGTCGCCCAGCTGGCCGCCACATGCCACCCGCTGCTGCGGCCGGTGGCCGCCGCCGTTGCCTACACCATCGAGCGGTGGGCCGACGAACGCGCCGCTGCTGCGTGCGGCAACCGCCGCCAGGTTGCCCGCGCGATCGGCAAGGCAGCCCTGGCCACCGCACACACCCCATCCCGCAAGGGCCTGCCCGGCGCCGTACTCGGCCTGCTCGGACGCCGCCGCAGCCCCCTGGCCACCGCAGGACCAGTTCCCCGCCGCGTCGCTGCCCTCCTGGCCGAACCCCGGGCGTACTCGCTGCCGCTGAGCCTTCCCCTGCTGCCACTGGCCGCAGCCGCCGTCGTCGTCGGCTCCAGCGCCCTGTGCGCCTTCGCCGCCGCCCACGACCTGCACCTGCTCCTCAAACTCGCAGGAGCCGGCTGACCCTCCCAATACCCGGCCAAACCCTCGCCCAGGACACCACATCGGCGCGACCACCGCCGGGCGAACAGCCAGCGAAGCCCCTGCGCTGAAGGGCGCAGGGCACGGTTGGGAAGGGCCCACACCGCAAGGGCACAAACACCGTAGGTCCACATTATCGGTGTGTCCCGGCGGTATCGGTGCTATCGGGCCGCGCGCCCCCCTTCTACGGCAGACCTGCGGATGGGAGTCGCCCTGCCACGGTCCAGCAGCCAACGTCCGAACTGTCGATGGACGGCGGCCCGCAGGCCCGCCTGCGTCCGGACGTAACCGATTCGTAGCAGTCCCGCCCCGTATCCCTTTGCCGGCTGTTGCCAGCTGAAGTGGCCCCACTTCTCCGGCCTGAGTTGGCCCCACCGGCCGGGCGTACGGGAGCGTTCGGAGCGACGACGGACAGCATTAACGGGTGCCGGTCTTGGAGAAGGCGTCGTGCCAGGCGGCCTTCGCACCGGAGTCGCCGATGCGGTAGACATCGACGACGGCGCCGGCGGCCACCACGACGGACAGCACGGCCGCCGCGACCCTCACGACCGCGCCGCTGCGGGCCCGGTCCGTGGAGTCCTGCGGCGCGGGCGCCCGGCGGGTCGTCCACCACACGGCCGTCGCCAGCAGGAACAGGCCCGCGGCCCACGGCAACAGCCCGTCCCCGAGTTCGGCATGCTTGCGCACCAGCGGATCGCTGTCGACGTGCCGCTCCAGCCACTCGCCGGCCTGCGTGGTCAGGGGCACAGTCACCAGGGTCACGAATGCGAGCACCGGCAGGATCAGACCCAGCCGCCGTGCGGCCCTGGGCCACAGCGCGCTGACGACGAGCACCAGGGCGCTGAGCGGGATGAGAACGACGACGAAGTGGACGAACAGCACGTGCGCGGGCAAGCCGTTGACGAGGCTCATCGGGGTGCTCCTCCAGGAGGCGGCCATGGGGGTGGACGGCACGGTTCCGGGACGTGTCCGCCGATCGACGCGTCAGCCTGGCACAGTTGTTTCTCAAATTCTTCTGAGAGCAAATTGGGACGTATAGTCACAATGTCTGCGAGGTGGCCTATTCACCGTCAGCAACTGTTGCGCCAGCCACGTCTGCACCCGCCCACAGTGGAACAGCCAGCCCGCGTCGGTTGTGGTGCGGACATGACATGGCAGCCGCTGTCTACGGGGCAGGGCGGCGGCGATGGCGTCGGGTTCAGCCTGCGGGGCCAAGTCATGCGGGGTGCAGGCCCGCGTAGGAGGACGCGGTCACCCGGCAGAGTCTCGAACAATCGCGGCCCCGCATGCTCTGAGTACGTTCTGGAGACGAGGGGTCCGCGTCTGCTTTCTTTCGAAGTTCAGAAGAATCTCAGAGGCGCCCGTGCGCCCGGGACCGCCGATGAGGCGCGATGCTGGACGCATCATGGGCACCACACCGAACCACACCTCTCTCCCTCCGCTGCGCAGGCCCGACGGCGGCGCCGTCCGCGTCCTGGTGGTGGACGACGAACCCGACCTCACGGAGGTTCTGGGCGCGGCGCTGCGCTCCGAGGGCTGGGAGGTACCGACGACGGCGCCACCGCGCTGGAGGCGGCCGACAGCTTCCGCCCCGACGCCGTCGTCCTGGACTGGATGCTGCCCGATATCGACGGCCTTCAGGTGCTGCACGCACTGCGCCGCCGGCTGCCGCAGATGTGCGTGCTCTTCCTGACCGCGCGTGACGCTGTCGAGGACCGGATCGCGGGGATCACCGCCGGTGGCGACGACTACGTCACCAAGCCCTTCAGCTTGGAGGAGGTGCTGGCCCGGCTGCGGGGACTCATGCGTCGGGCGGGCTTGTCGCACGAGGCGGGCGCGCCGCGGCTCGTCGTGGGGGACCTGGTGATGGACGAGGAAGCCCGGGAAGTCACCCGGGCGGGCCGGGTCGTGGAGTTGTCCCGCACCGAGTTCGAACTGCTGCGGTTCTTGATGCGCAACCCGCGCCGGGTGCTGTCGAAGGCGCGCCCTGGCCACGCTGCCACCAGACGGCAAGGGCCGCAGCGTCCGCCTGTCCGCCCTGGCCGGCCCCGGCCCCCTGCCCCAGGAGGTACGGCACTCCCTGGAACGCATCGCCGCAACGTCACAGCGGTTGAGCGGCCTGGTCGACGACCTGCTCCTCCTCGCGCGCCTGGACGCGGGCCGCCCCCTGGCCCGCGAACCCGTAGACCTCACCCGCCTGACCCTCGACGCACTGGACGACGCCCGCGCCCTGTCCACCGACCACCACTGGCTGCTGGACCTGCCCGAGGAACCCGTCATCGTCCAGGGCGACGATCACCGCCTCCACCAGGTCCTGGCCAAACTGCTCGCCAACGCACTCATCCACACCCCGCCCGGCACACGAGTGGCGCTGTCCCTCACCACCTACCCGACCACGCCGAACTCGCCGTCGCCGACGACGGCCCGGGCATTCCCGAAGCCCTCCAGGCGGAGATCTTCCACCGCTTCACCCGGGCCGACCCCGGTCGCTCACGCAGGACTGGCGGCACGGGCCTGGGCCTCGCCATCGTCGAAGCCGTCATCACCGCACACCACGGCACGATCACCGTCACCAGCAGCCCCGGAAGCACCACATTTCTTCTGCGGCTACCGCTCGCAACGACACCCGACGAGCACCCGATCCTCCACAAGGACGCGGACTCCTACTCCGCGTAACGCCTCCCGACCGCTGCCACCGCTGGCCTCCGCAGGCGCCCCTTCGCGCCCCGGAGCGTCCGGGGCGTCGGGGCGTCCGGGGCGGATATAGCCGTCCGAGAGTGTTGTGCCCCTGCCGGGGGGCACTGGCGAGAGCCCCGACAGCACCCTTGCCGGGAGCGGCAAAAGGTTCTGAGTTCTCTCTGAATGAGCGAGCGAGGGGGAGCGCTCAGAGGCTTTCCAGAAGTTCCGCTGGAAAGGTGGCCGACGCACACGCACCACACGACGCATCACCACGTCGACGCGGCGTCGGGGCGCCGACACACGTCCCCGCGAGTCGACGAGAGGAGCCCCGTGGCCACCACATCCACACACAGCCGCCATGCCAGGACGCGCTCCCCTCAGCGCGCCCTGCCCTCCCCCCACACCGTTACCGTCGTGGCCCAAGTGCTGGTCTATGCAGGAGCCGCAGCGGTGGTGGCCCTGTGGTGGATCGACACCACCTCCGTGGTCGGCTTCGCCGGATGGCTGACCAACGCCGGCCGGGTCACCGGCCTGCTGGCCGGTTACGCCTGCGCGGTGCTGCTCGCGTTGATGTCTCGCTTTCCCCTGCTGGAGCGGGCCGTCGGCTCGGACCGCCTGGCCCGCTGGCACGCGCTGGGCGGCCGCTACACCATCTCGCTGACGCTCGCCCACACCCTACTGATCATCCTCGGCTACGCGGCGAGCGCCCACGCAAGCTTCGTCAGTCAGACCACCACGCTCGTCCTCACCTATCCCGACATGCTCAAGGCCACGGCAGGCTTCCTGCTCCTGGTCGCCACCGGCATCATCTCGGCCCGAGCCGCGCGCCGCCGCATGAGCTACGAGACCTGGCACTACCTGCACTTCGCCACCTATCTCGCCATCTTCCTGGCCTTCTTCCACCAGCTCTCCAACGGCGCCGACTTCGTCGCCCACCAGCCCGTCCAGCTCGCCTGGTACGCCCTCTACATCGGCGTGGCCGGCCTGCTGGTGTGGAACCGCTTCCTCACCCCGGTGCGGCGGGCCCTGCGGCACCGGCTGACCGTGACCGAGGTGCGGCCCGAGGCGCCCGGCGTGGTGTCGGTCTTCATGAGCGGCCGACACCTGGACGAACTGGGTGCCGAGCCCGGTCAGTTCTTCCGCTGGCGTTTCCTCGCCCCCAGGATGTGGTGGACGGCGAACCCGTACTCGCTGTCCGCACCGCCGAACCCGGCCTACCTGCGGATCACCGTGAAGGCCGTCGGCGGCCACAGCGAGGCGCTGGCCAGGCTCCGGCCGGGCACCCGGGTGTGGGCCGAGGGGCCCTACGGTGCCTTCACGGCGGCCCGACGCACGGCCCGAAAGGTCCTGCTGCTGGGCGGCGGCGCCGGCATCACCCCGCTGCGCGCGCTGTTCGAGACGCTGCCCAGCCAGGTCACCCTGGTCTACCGGGCGCGCCGCCCGGAGGACCTGGCGCTGTGGCAGGAACTCGACGCCATAGCGGCCGATCGCGGCGCAACCGTGCACTACGTGGTCGACGAACCCGCCCAGTACTCCTCGCCCCTCACCGCGGGTGGGCTGGCCACCCTCGTGCCCGACATCGCCGAGCGCGACGTCTACCTGTGCGGGCCACCGGGGATGACGGCCGCGGCGATACCCGCCCTGCGCGGGGCCGGGGTACCGCGCCACCGCATCCACCACGAATCATTCGCATTCTGAACCGCCTTCGAGGACCTTGAAAGGAGCAGCTTCATGGCAGTGCGCCGAGCCGCCCTCCTGACCACCTCCACCGTCACGGGCCTGGTCCTGCTGCTGTCCCTCAAACCACACCACACCGCCCTGCCGCTACTGGCCGGCTCCGGCGGTGGCGCGGTCTCCTCGCCGACGCCGGGCTCAAGCTCCGGCCAGCCGAGCCACTCCAGCCGCCCCAGCGGGTCGAAGAGCGCCGGCACCGGAGGCGGAGCCACCGGCACGTACACCGGCGCCGTCGAGCAGACGCCCTACGGCCCGGTACAAGTCGCCATCACCCTCTCCCACGGCAAACTGACCGACGTCAAAGCACTGCAGACTCCGAGCGCCGCGTCGCGCAGCCAGGCGATCGCCGGCTACGCCGTGCCTACCCTGACCCGGGAAGCGCTGGGTGCGCAGAGCGCGCAGATCCAGGCTGTCTCCGGCGCCTCCTACACCAGTGAGGGCTACATGCAGTCACTCCAGAGCGCCCTGGACAAGGCCGGTGCCTGACATACGCGAGGTGTATGAAGTGCCCAGGGCTTCCACGGGATCCGAAAAGCCCCGGCCGCTGCGTCATGTCGAGCGCGCCATGGGAACGGTCTTCTCCTTCGACATCCGTGACACGCCCACGTCCGCCATCCGCCGCGCCCTTGAGCAGGCCGTGGCATGGCTGCACCGGGTGGACGAGGTCTTCTCCACCTACCGCCCCGACAGCCAGATCAGCCGCATGGTCCGCGGCGAGATGAACCTCGCCGACTGCGATCCCGAAGTCGCCGAGGTGCTGCAGCTCTGCGAGAGCGCCGAGCGCATCAGCGGCGGCTGGTTCAGCCGCGCGCCCGGCGGTCGCCTCGACCCCACCGGCATGGTGAAGGGCTGGGCCATCGAACGCGCATCAGGGATTCTGGAGCGGGCCGGGGCGCGCAACACCTGTGTCAACGGTGGCGGCGATATCCAACTGCGCGGCGAGTGCGCCCCCGGCGTGCCATGGCAAGTCGGCATCGTCAACCCCCTGCAACTCCGCGACCTCTGCACCCTCGTCACCGGCCGGGACCTCGCCATCGCGACCTCCGGTACAGCCGAGCGCGGCGACCACATTCTCGACCCGCACACCGGTCGCCCGGCGGCCTCCGGACTGCTCTCGATCACCCTGGTCGGCCGCCACCTCACCGACATCGACGCCTACGCAACGGCTGCCTTCGCCATGGGCCCGAGCGCACGCAGATGGATCGAATCCCTGCCCGGTGTCGATGCCTTCGCCGTCACCTCGGGCGCCCGCGCCTGGTGGACCTCCGGCTTCCCGGACAAGGCCCCGTCCCAGCGTGGCTCGGCCGAGGGGTCCCCGGACCGCGCGCCCCACACCCGGAGTGACACCGATTCTCACCGACATTGATCACGACGAGGCAATCGCGGGTGACTCCCGAACCCGCGTCGCAACGATATCCGCGGAAAGGCTAAAAGGCGACTCGTTCCGCATGCGAGGACGCGAACTCGGACGCGTCCCCACCACCACCGACAACGACTGAAACGACCAAACCGAAGACACCCGGGTCAGATTTCAACCGACCAAAGCGGGTCCAGATTCAGCCGACGCCGACACAGTCCCCGGCTTGTGACTGAGGCGTGCCGAAGGCAACGGGAGGGCCGCCGTCCATCCTGAGCGGGTGTGTCAATTTAACGGCTGATCTTGGTTGTTGAGTGGTCAGTTGTTGCGTGGGGTCAGGCGGCCCTCGAAGGCGATCTGGAACGCGTTCAGGGGTGCCTTCCAGCGCATGGTCCACCGTTTGCGGCCCTTCCCCGTCGGGTCCAGGCTCATCAGCGCCATGTAGATGCACTTGAGAGCCGCGGCCTCGTTCGGGAATTGCCCGCGGGCGCGGACAGCCTTGCGTATCCGGGCGTTCACGCTCTCGATCGCGTTCGTGGAGCAGATGACCTTGCGGATCTCGACGTCGAAAGAGAGGAAGGGCACGAACTCGGCCCAGGCGTCCGACCACAGCTTCACGATCGCCGGATACTTGGCGCCCCAGGACTCCTGGAACTCCAGGAACCGCTCCGTCGCCGCGTCCTCGCTGGGTGCGGTGTAGACGGGCTTGAGGGCCTTGGCGACCTTGTCCCAGTCCTGGCGGGCCGCGTAGCGAAAGCTGTTACGCAGCAGGTGAACCACACACGTCTGGACAATCGTGCGAGGCCAGACGGTCTCGACCGCCTCCGGCAGGCCCTTGAGCCCGTCGCAGACCAGCATCAGCACATCGTCCAGGCCGCGGTTCTTCAGCTCGGTGAACACGTGCAGCCAGTACTTCGCGCCCTCGCCGCCGTCGCCGGCCCAGATCCCGAGGATGTCGCGGGTGCCGTCCACGGTCACCGCCATCACGACGTAGACCGGACGGTTCGCGACCTGCCCGTCCCTGATCTTGACGTTGATGGCGTCGACGAACAGGACCGGACAGACGCGGTCCAGCGGCCGGTTCTGCCATTCGGCCATGCCGTCCATCACCTTGTCGGTGATGGTGGAGATGGTCTGCTTGGACACCTCGGCGCCGTACACCTCGGCGAGATGAGCCGAGATCTCGCCGTGCGTGAGGCCCTTCGCGGACAGCGACAGCACCATCTCGTCCACGCCGGTCAGGCGGCGCTGCCGCTTCTTGACGATCTGCGGCTCGAAGCTGCCGGCGGTGTCACGGGGCACCTTCACCTCGACCGGCCCGACGTCGGTCAGCACGGTCTTCGCCCGGGTGCCGTTGCGGCTGTTGCCGTTGTTCTTCCCGGCCGGATCGTGCTTCTCGTAGCCGAGGTGATCGGTGATCTCGCCCTCCAGGGCGGACTCCAGCACCCGCTTGGTCAGCATCTGCAACAGCCCGCCCTCACCGTCAGCTGCTGCAGCAACCCTCCCTCGCCGGTCAGCTGCAGCCCCTTGCTCCGGGCCTGCTCGACGAGCTGGTCGATGAGCTTCTGCTCGACCGCCGCGGTCTCCAGCGACGGTTCCGCCAGGTCATCGGCGGCCACGGACTCGGTCACGGTGTCAGTCACTTGATGTCTCTTCCATGATCATCAATTACACCGGTGAGCGTACAGACCCCGACCTGGCGCATCGTGTCGCCACGGTGAGTTCAATGATCACGCATGTCCTGCCTCAGGCACCCGCGGGGTGGCTTCGTAGGTGGGAACGGACACCACTTGTCGACGAGTTTGGGCAGCTACGGCAGCTGTAGATAGCCGCTGCTGAGCTTTCTGATCACGGTGTGGTGTCGGCGTACGCGTGCCAACGGCAGTGGCAGAGGC
>NZ_JACTVI010000118.1 GCF_014495685.1 Streptomyces sp. TRM68367
TGGCCACCTGGACCGGCGCCTGCTCGATATGCGGCCAGCCCGCACCCACCCCCGAACCCCACCACAGGACCTAACAAAGCCCTACTAGAAGGAGCGCTGGCGGGCACGGGTGGGTGACGGGCGGACGTGCCGAGTGTCCGTCACGGCCGGTGCGGGCCCAGCCGGTCCAGGAGATCCAGGGCTCCGGCCACGTCGGGCGCCGTTGGCAGGCCCTCCGGCAGCGGGGGGCGGCGTACGACGACGACGGGCAGGGCGAGGTCCCGGGCCGCCGTGAGTTTGGCGGCCGTCGCGGCTGCGCCGCTGTCCTTGGTCACCAGCACGTCGATGCGGTGCTCGCGCAGCAGGGCCGTCTCGCCGGCCACGGTGAACGGTCCGCGCGCCAGCAGCACCCGCAGGTCGCGCGGCATCGGCGGCTCGGGGGGCTCCACGGACCGTACGAAGAAGTGGAGTTCCGGCAGGTGCGCGAAGGCCGCGAGTCCCAGGCGGCCCGTGGTCAGGAAGACCCGGCGGCCCAGGCTCGGGAGCAGGTCGGCGGCCGCGTCCAGCGACGGGACCGGGTGCCAACGGTCCCGGGGGCCGGGTCGCCAGCCGGGGCGGCGCAGCACCACCAACGGCAGGCCGGTCGCCGTCGCGGCCAGCCTCGCGTTCGTCGTGATCGTCTCGGCGAAGGGGTGTGTGGCGTCGACGACGGCGTCCACGCGCTGCTCGCGCAGCCAGTCGGCCAGCCCCTCGGCGCCACCGAACCCACCGATCCGTACGTCGCCCGCGACCGCCCCCGGCCGCGTCACGCGTCCAGCGAGCGAGGTGGTCACCCGGACGCCGGGGCGGGCCGTGAGCTCGGCGGCCAGTTCGCGTGCCTCGGTGGTGCCGCCGAGGACCAGGACGTGCGGGGACATGGGTCGAGGGTACGGGGCGCGTCGCGGGGGCCGCCGCGTGCGGGATGCGTGGCGGGGGCGGCGTACGGGGCACGTCGCGGGGACGGCATACACGGCACGTCACGGAAGCCACGTACACGGCACGTCACGGAGACGGGTTACCGGGTTGTCTGCGGCCCCGGCCGATCCCATGAGCCTGTTCCTGCGGGTTCGCGGGCTCGCCCTCGCCGGGCGGCGCGGGCGGCCGGTGGCCGACAGCCTCGCGGGCGGGCTGCCGCCGGGAGCACCGCCGCCGGTCGGCCGCCGAGGCGCGGTTCGGCGGCGGCCACCGGCGCCGCGCGGTGTTCCCGGCCTCGGCGTCACGAGTGCCCGTCTGGAGGACCACGTCAACGGGCCAAACCCGCAAGGGACTTCAGCCCGCGTCCAAAGACGCCCGCTGCCGGGTGACACTGCTGCGGCCAAAGGCGCCCCCTCCGACCGTGCGGAGATCGAAGTCGGCATCGACGGGGAGGCCCTCGTCGTGCCCACTCCCGTCCGGTGCCGTGTCGGACCCGGTGCGCTCCGGGTCCACGTCCCCCGGAGGCGGCCGGGCGTGCCGCAGTCGCAACCCCGCCTGGAGTGGCGGCGGTTGCGCAAGCTGGCGGCGACCGTGGGCCGTACGGCCGCGCCCCGGCGCAGCCGGTGGTCGGAGTCACCGTGGCCGACCGACCGGCTGCCTTGGTGACGGCGTCCCTCGTCGGGAAGGCGGCCCCGCGCACCTGACACTCGCCCGAACATCTGTCGCAGACGGTCACCGGGCCTCCCCGCGCCGTGCCGGTCCCGGCGATATCGTCCAGGCATGGAATCCGTGCGTGCCGTACTGATCGACATCGACGGAGTTCTCACCGTGTCGTGGCAGCCATTGCCCGGTGCGGTCGAGGCGTTACGGGAGATCCGGGAGGCGGGTCTGGGCGTCGCACTTGTCACCAACACGACGTCCCGGACGCGGGCCTCGATCGCCGGGGCGCTGGCGGACGCGGGGTTCCCCGTGACCGCGGACGACATCCTCACCGCGCCCGCCGTCACCGCCGCCTACCTGACCGAGCACTGTCCCGGCGCCCGCTGCGCCCTGCTGAACAGCGGTGACATCGAGGAGGACCTCGACGGCGTCACGGTCGTCGACGCGGCGGACGCCGATGCCGTACCGGACGTCGTGATCGTCGGCGGGGCCGGGCCCGAGTTCGGCTACGCGGAACTCAACCGGGCGTTCGGGCATCTCCAGCGCGGTGCGCGGTTGGTGGCGATGCACCGCAACCTGTACTGGCGTACGGACGACGGGCTTCAGCTGGACGCCGGCGCGTTCCTGGCCGGCCTGGAGCAGGCCGCGCACACCGCGGCCGAGATCACCGGCAAGCCGTCCGCCGCGTTCTTCCGGGCCGCGCTCGGCCGCCTCGGGGCCGGGGCCGACGAGGCGGTGATGGTGGGCGACGACATCGAGTCGGACGTGCTGGCGGCGCAGCGGGCCGGGGTCACCGGGATCCTCGTCAAGACGGGGAAGTACCTGCCTCAGACCCATCGGGCCGCGAGCGGCACGCCCGACCATGTCATCGGGTCCTTCGCGGATCTGCCGGGGCTGCTGCGGAGTTGGTCGGCGCAGGAGTAGCCGGGCCAGTCGTTGCGAGAGCCGCTGGTCAGCGCAGGAGCAGCTGGATTCCGCCCACCACCGTCGCCGCGATCACCAGCTGCTCGAACAACCGCTGGTTGATCCGGTTCACCGCCCACTTGCCGATCAACGCGCCCGGCACGACGAACACCACGAGCGCCGCGTCGAGCAGCAGCGAGCGGTCGTCGATCAGGCCGAGGCCCGCGCTGAAGGGCAGCTTGGAGACGTTGACGATCAGGAAGAAGAAGGCCGACGTGCCGAGGAAGCCGAGCTTGCGGAAGCCCGCGGAGAGGAGATACATCGACATCACCGGGCCGCCCGCGTTGGCGACCATGGTGGTGAAGCCGCCGAGGACGCCGTAGGAGCGGGCCTTGACGCGGCCCGCCCGGCTGGTGACCGAGCCGGGTTCCTCCTCCGCTTCCGCCGCGCGCCGCCGCCACACCGTCACTCCGGCCATCAGCAGCAGGATCGCGCCGATGGACGTCCGTACGATCGCGTCGTCCGCCCACATCAGGAACAGCGTGCCGACGACCACGCCCGCCGCGACGGCCGGGAACAGCCGCCACAGGGTGGGCCAGTGGGCGTGCCGACGGTAGGTGAGGACGGCGAGGATGTCTCCGGCGATGAGCACCGGCAGGAGGACGCCGGTGGAGGCTCTGGCGGGCAGCACCGCGGCGAAGATCGCGAGGCTGACCGTGTTGGCACCGCTCACGGCGGTTTTGGAGAAGCCGACGAGGAGGGCGGCGAAGGCGAGTGCGGCGAACTCCCAGCCGGTTATGTGCCAGAGCGTCATCGTGTCCATGCGGACCCTGATGCTACGTGCAGCCAACGGTAGCGGTAAGGAGCGTCTCGCCTGTTGGCCGGTTGCCGATGCCCATCACGTCGGGGTGTACGCCGGCCGAGGCACCGGCGGCGTAGCCGCCCAGGGACTCCAGGTCCAGGTCGTTCAGGGACCTCCTCGCCGACCAGGAGCAGTCCGGCCGCGCCGTCGTTCATCGGGGACGCGTTGCCCGCGGTGACCCTGCCGCCCTCGCGGAAGACCGGCTTCAGGCGGGACAACTTCTCGTACGACGTGTCCGCGCGCACGCACTCGTCGCTGTTGACGACCGCGCCGTCCGGGCGCTCCACGGGCAGGAGTTCGTCGCCGAAGCGGCCGTATCCGCGCGCGTCGGCGGCCCGGCGGTGGCTGCGCAGGGCGAACTCGTCCTGACGCTCGCGCGGGATGCCGTACCGCGCGGCGGCCTCCTCCGCGGTCTCGCCCATGGAGAGCAAGCCCTGCGGGTCCTTCATCCCCGGGTTGACCAGGCGCCAGCCGAGCCGGGTGTCGGCGGTCTCGACACGGTGCGGCAGGGCCTCGTCGGGGCGGGGCAGGACGAAGGGGGCGCGGCTCATCGACTCGGAGCCGCCGGCCAGCAAGATGTCGGCCTCGCCGGCGGCGATGGTGCGGGCCGCAGTGGTCACCGCCTCCAGGCCGGAGACACACAGGCGGTTGACCGTGGCGCCGGGCACCGACGCGGGCAGGCCCGCGAGCAGCGCGGCCTTCCGGGCGACGTTGCGGTTGTCCTCACCGGCCTGGTTGGCGGCGCCCCAGTAGACGTCGTCGACGCGGGCGGGGTCGAGCGCGGGCACGTCGGCGACCGGGCCGCGGAACACGGTCGCGGCGAGGTCGTGGGCTATGGACCGGCCCGCCGTGCCCTGGGAAGATCCCCGGGTACCATCACCGACGCAGCCGGAGGAGCCATGGCCGACGTCCGCGAGCACACCCTCACCGGGAACCGGGGGACCGTCATGGTTCGCGAGTGGCGCGACTCACGACCCCGGTACGTCGCACTCGTCGTGCACGGATACGGGGAGCACATGGGCCGGTACGACGAGGTGGCCGGTGTCCTCGTGGCGCATGGGGCGGCCGTGTTCGGGCCCGATCACATGGGCCATGGGCGGTCGGCGGGCGAGCGTGTGGTGATCGAGGACTTCGAGGACGTGGTCACCGATGTGCACGCCGTGGCCGAGCTGGCCAGGGCCGCCTGTCCGGGCCTGCCGGTCGTCATGATCGGGCACTCCATGGGCGGCCTGATCGCGGCCCGGTTCGCGCAGCGCTACGGCGACGAACTCACCGCGCTCGTACTGTCCGGGCCGGTGATCGGGGCCTGGGAGCTGCCGGGGCGGCTGCTCGCCCACGACGAGATCCCGGACACGCCGATCAGCCCGGCCTCGCTGTCCCGTGATCCGGCGGTCGGCGCGGCGTACACGGCGGATCCGCTCGTCTGGCACGGGCCGATGAAGCGGCCGACGCTGCAGGCGTTCGCGCGGACGCTGGAGACCGTGTCGAAGGGCGGCGACGTGGGGCGGCTGCCGCTGCTGTGGCTGCACGGCGACGACGACCGGCTGGTGCCGCTGCCCGGCAGCCGCGTCGGCGTCGAGGAGCTGAACGGCGGCTCGCTGGCCGAGCAGCTCTATGCCGGCGCCCGGCACGAGGTGTTCAACGAGACGAACAGGGCGGAGGTGTTCAGGGATCTGACAGGGTTCCTGGACGGCGTCCTCACAGGGACCTGACAGCGTTCCCGGCCGGCGTCGCCGTGGGTGCCTGACGCGTTCCTTTGACGGCGTCCTCGCGGCCGCCTGACGGCGTTGCCGAATGGCGTCCTCGCGGCTGCGGCCGCGGCCTTGGCCCCTGCGTGGCGTTTGCACCGGTTCGCCCTGGGCACCCGCGCCCGCATGGAGTGGTTACGGAGAGCAGCCTGTGTGGGTGAGGACCCTGAGTTGTTCTTCCCCGTGGGCACGACGGGACCTGCGTTGCGGGACATCGCGGCCGCCAAGCGCGTGTGCGCCCGCTGCGAGGTGATCACCCAGTGTCTGACGTTCGCGCTGCGCAGCGGACAGACCTCGGGCGTCTGGGGCGGAACCTGCGAAGGGGAACGCATCGTGCTGCTCCGGACCGCCCGGGCCGGCTCCGTACCATCCGGACAGACGGGGACGACGCACGAAGGAGAAGCGCGCTATGACATCGGTCGTGAAGAGCACGCTGCCCGAGGAGGCGCGCCGGGTCACCTGTGAGGCATTGCAGGACACCCTGATCGACCTGGTCGGGCTCTCGCTCATCGGCAAGCAGACGCACTGGAACATCGTGGGACCGCGGTTCCGCTCGATCCACTTCCAGCTGGACGAGGTGGTGAACAGCGCCCGCTCCTACGCCGACACGGTGGCGGAGCGCGCCGCGGCACTCGGCGTCCCGCCGGACGGCCGGCCGGAGACCGTCTCCGCAGATTACGGTCTGCCGTCGCCCAAGGAGGGCCGGCTGCGCGACTCGGATGTCGTGCAGATGATGGTGGAGTCGCTGGAGGCGGCGATCGGACGGCTGCGCGAGCGGATCGACGCGACCGAGAAGTCCGATCTGGTCACCCAGGACCTGCTGATCGGCATCACCGCCGACCTGGAGAAGCAGCGGTGGATGTTCGACGCCGAGAACTTCCCCCGTGACACCTGACCGGCCCACGGCACGGTCGTACGAAAGGGGCACGCGATGACCGACGCCCTTGAACTCGACGCGCTGTGGGAGAACTTCCACCGCGTCGTGAACATGACCTCGCAGGAGCTCGCGGCCTGGCTGCGGGTGCGTTACGCCGACGAGGAGACCGAGCCGCTGCCGGAGGATCCGGGCTCGCCCACCGGGCAGCATGTGCTGTCGATCCTGCAGAAGCGGCGGATGGATCTGACCGACGACGACATCCGGGTGATGCGGAAGGTCGTGGACACGGTCACCTCGCAGGTCGATCTGGAGAACGAGCCGGAGGCGGAGGACACCCGGCGACGGCACCGGCTGATGACTCTCGGCCACGATCCGCTGAAGGCGACGCCATGAACGCCCGCGGCGGCAAGGACCGGGACCGGCACGTCGTACGGGAACTCGTCGGCGCGCACGGGCAGACGTTCGCCGAGGAGGCGGGCATCAAGCTGACGGACACCCCGCAGCCGCTGTACCGGCTGCTGGTGCTGTCCCACCTGCTCAGCGCCCGCATCAGCGGCTCGATCGCGGTGGCCACCGCGCGTGCCCTGCACGAGGCGGGGCTGCGCAATCCGCGCCGGATGGCCGAGGCCGACTGGCAGGAGCGGGTGGACGCGCTGGGCCGGGGCGGCTACCGGCGCTACGACGAGCGCACGGCCACACAACTCGGCGACGGAGCCGAGCTGTTGACCAAGCGGTGGGGCGGTGATTTGCGGCGGCTGCGCAAGGAGGCGGACGGCAAGGCCGGCGAACTGCGCCATCTGCTGCAGGAGTTCCCCGGGGTGGGCCCGTCCGGCGCGGACATCTTCCTGCGCGAGGCACAGGGCGTCTGGCCGGAGGCGGCTCCCTACCTGGACCGCAAGGCCCTGGACGGGGCGGAGCGGCTGAACCTGCCGAAGGACCCGGACCGGCTCGTCGAGCTGGCCGGGAACACCGAACCGGCCGTGCTCGCGGCCGCGTTGGTGCGGGCCGCGATCGACAAGGAGGTGGCCGAAGACACTCTCCGCCGCGCGGGCTGACCGTGCCAGACTGCTCGCAGTTGCCGGACGAGCACGAAGGAGCACCGCGTGACCGGAACCGAGCCGGCCACATCCCGGATCGACACGACCCGGCCGCATCCGGCCCGCGTGTACGACTGGTTCCTCGGCGGCAAGGACAACTACCCGGTCGACGAGGAACTCGGCCGCCGGATCACGTCGATCAACGCGGAGGCGCCCCGCGCGGCCCGCGCCAACCGCCGGTTCATGCGGCGGGCCACCCGCGTGCTGGCGCGCGAGACGGGAATCCGCCAGTTCCTCGACGTCGGCACCGGCATCCCCACCGAGCCCAACCTCCACCAGGTCGCCCAGTCCGTCGCGCCGGACGCACGCGTGGTCTACGTCGACAACGACCCCATCGTCCTCGCGCACGCCGCCGCCCTGCTGCAGGGCACTCCGGAAGGGGTGACGAAGTACCTCCAGGCCGACGCCCGCGAGCCCGCCAGGATCCTCGAACAGGCCGCCGCCGCCGTCGACTTCGCCCGGCCGGTCGCCGTGTCGCTGATCGCTCTGCTGCACTTCGTCGCCGACGAGGACGGCGCTCACGACCTGGTGCGCACGCTGGTCGACGCGCTGGCACCGGGCAGTTGCCTGGTCCTGTCCGCGATGACCGCCGACTTCGAGCCGGAGAACGTGCGGCGGGGCATCGAGGCGTACGCGGCGAGCGGCGTGACGCTGGTGGCCCGTTCGCACACCGAGACGAGCGCCTTCTTCAAGGGTCTTGAGCTGATGGCACCGGGGATCGTGTCCCTGGCGGACTGGCGTCCCGCGCAGGACGAGGAGCCGGAGGAGGACGGTGTCGTCTCGCTGTACGGCGCAGTGGGGATCAAACCCTGACTCAGCCCAGCAACCACCCTCCGTCCACGCTCAGTTCGACCGCGTTGACCGAGGAGTTGCGCAGCAGGAAGTCGACCGCGTCCACCACGTCGGCCATCGTGGCGAGCCGGCCGGTGGGGGTCTCGGTGCGCAGGGCGGCGAGCACCTTCTCCGGCTTGGCCTGCCAGTACGGGCTGTCGCCGACCACGCCGGGGTGGACGGCGTTGACCCGGATCGGGGCGAGCTCGACAGCGAGGGTGTTCACCAGGCCGCCCACGCCCGCGTTGACCGTCGCCACCGTGGTCGCGCCGGGATACGGGCGCTCCTTGGCCTGTCCGCCGAACAGCACGATCGCGCTGTCGTCGTGCAGCCGGGTGCGCAGCGCGTGCACGACCTCCGTGTAGCCGACGAGTTTGAGGGTGACCAGACGCAGGGCGGCGTCGATGTCGTAGTCGGTCACCTTGTTGTCGTCGCGGGAGACACCCGCGATCACCAGGTGGTCGACGCGCCCGACGCCGGCCAGCGCCGGGGCGATCTCCCGGGGCCGGGACAGGTCGAGGGCGAGCCCACGGGCGCCGATCTCCTTGGCGACGGTGTCCGCGCGGTGGGCCTCGCGGCCGGTGAGGACCACCTCGTCCCCGCGCTCGGCACGGACGCGGGCGAACTCGCGGCCGATTCCGGACGTACCGCCGATGACAAGGGCGCTGCTCATGAGTCCAGGGCCTCCCTCAGGTATTCCCAGTCGCGTGTGAACCGGTAGGAGTGCCGGGACGGCGGCTGCGGCGCCTGTGTCTCCAGCCAGCGCACCGGGCCCTCCCCCGCGCCCGCGAAGCCGTGCACGCACCCGGCGCCCGCCCAGGCCACGTCACCCGGCCCCAGCCGGTACGTCGCGCCGTCGAAGGTCGCGTCCACGACTCCTTCGAGGATCAGGTACGTCTCCTCGAAGGGGTGGTCGTGGGTGCCCGCGACGCCGTCCGGCGCGTACTGCACCATGAACATCGTCGAGGAGACGGCGCCCAGGTCACGGTCGACCATCACCTTCACGGTGATGCCGCTGTAGACCAGCAGCGCGGTGCGCATGCTCGCAGACACGGCCAGCAGGTCCTGGGACTGCCTGCCCGGGTCCATCTGGGCGGGCTCGAAGTGGCCGAAGGAGCGGGTGCGCGGGTCGCGGACGTCGATGCGCACGGGATCGCGCGGCGGCAGGTCGGGCACGCGCTGGGTGTCGTGACCGTACCGGGCCCGCGGGACCGGTGCCAGCATGTCGGCCCAGCGCCCCGACGTGTCCCCGGCGCCGCGCCAGGCGTGCGGGACACCGGTCGGCAGCAGGCCGTAGTCGCCCTCTTCGAGGAGGTACGACCCCTCGGGCACGTCGAGGATCACGGCCCCGTCGAGGACGTGGAAGCTCTCCTCGTAGGAGTTCACGCGGGCCGGCACGTGGCCGTCCGGCCGCAGTTCGCACAGGCCGAAGCCGGTGTGCACGCTGCCGTCGTCCTCGCCGACCAGCGTCCGCCGCCGGTGGCCGTGGGCGTCGTACGGCGGCTCGGGCAGGTCGGCGGCCCGGCGCACCAGGTGGTGGGTCATGCCGCGGCCTTCGCCTCCTTCGCCGCGAGGAGCCGGTCGCGGGACTCCTCGACGAGCCGCCGCGCCCGGGCCACCTCGCCGAGCAGCCGCCCGTCCCGCTTGCGCAGCACGCCGTCGACGATAACGGTCTCCACGTTGGACACGTCCGCGCACAGCGTCACAGCGGCGGCCGCGTCGTGCGCCGGGGCCATGTTCAGGGCGGTCGCGTCGAGCGCGACGACGTCGGCGCGCTTGCCGGGGGTCAGGGAGCCGGTGCGGTCCTCCACGCCCGCGACGTGGGCACCGTTGCGTGTGGCGATCTCCAGCATCTGGCGAGCGGTCAGCATGGTGTCCGGCACCGGCAGGTTGGCCTGCCAGCAGTCGGCGTTGACGCGGGCGCGTTCGGCGCCGAAGGCGGCGCGGATCTGGGTGAACATGTCGCCGGGGACGGTGGTGACGACGTCGATGCTCAACGACGGCCGCAGTCCGTGCTCGAGCGCCGCCATCACGGGCGGCCAGCCGTGCCCCATCTGCTCCTCGACCTGCGGCGCGATCGAGACCGTGCCGCCGCTGTCGGCGACCATCCGCCACTCCTCCTCATGGAGGTAGCAGCAGTGGATGTAGGTGGTGTCCGGTCCGAGCAGCCCCAGGTCGTGGAGCTGCCTGACCATGCCGAAGCGGCCGGCGAGGCGGCCCATGGCCACGTGCACGGTGATCGGGATGCCGAGTTCGCGGGCGAGCGCCCACTCGGCGGAGACGACGTCGTTGACGCAGAAGCCGGGGCCACGGGTGGCCAGCGCCATGGTGAGCAGGCCGCTGTCGGAGGGGAAGTACTTGGCGCGGATGCGCCGTACGTCGTCGGGCGGTACGGCGATCTTGCTCTCGAACCAGTAGTCGGCGAGCGAGGTGTTGGCGCAGCCGTACGCGTACTGCGCGCGGATCCCGGACTCGGCCAGCGCCTGGATCGCGGCGTCCGGGTGCTCAGGCGTGTTGTTGATGTGCGACCAGTCGACCAGGGTGGTGATGCCCGCGTTGAGGCATTCCAGCGCGCCCGCGAGGTTGCCCGCGTACACGTCCTCGGGCGTGTACAGCGGCGCGAACGTGTCGAGGATGTCGACGAAGTAGTCGTCGAGGGTGGCGTCGGGGGCGACGCCGCGGATCGGCGCCTCCCAGGTGTGGCGGTGGGTGTCGACGAAGCCGGGGATCACGATGCGGCCGGTCATGTCGAGGATCTCGGCGTCGGCGCCGATGTCCGGCGCCACCGCCGCGATACGTCCGTCCTCGATGAGGACGTCCCCCCTGGGCAGGTCTCCGATCTCGGGATCCATCGAGATCACACGGCCGGAGCGGAGCAGCATCCGAGTGGTCATCGCCCTTCCTCCCATGGGGTGTTCAGTAAGCGGCGAGTGCGCGGACCGCCGTCACGACGGTGTCGGCGGCGGGGATGACCTGGTCCTCCAGCGCGTCGGCGAACGGCAGCGGCACGCACTGCGCCGCCACGCGTCTGACCGGTGCCTCCAGCAGGCCGAAGCCCTCGTCGGCGACGACCGACACGAGGGTGGCGCCCCATCCGCCCTGGTACGGGTTCTCCTCGACGGTCACCAGCCGCGAGGTCCGTCGCAGTGAGGTGAGGACACGGCTCACGTCGAGCGGGACCAGGCAGCGCAGGTCGATCACCTCCGCGTCGATGCCCTCCTGTGCGAGGCCGGCGGCGGCCTCGAGGGCCACCGGCACCATCGAGGCGAGGGCCACCAGGGTCACGTCCGCGCCCTCGCGGACGACGGCGGCGCGGCCCAGCTCGACGATATGGTCCGGCGGCGGGAGCGGCCCCTTGGTCGCGAGCAGCCCCTTGTGCTCGAAGAACACGACCGGGTCGTCGCTGCGGATCGCGGCGGCCAGCATGCCGACGACGTCGGCGGGCGTCGACGGTGCGGCGATCTTCAGGCCGGGGACGGTCAGCGCCCAGTTCTCCGTGGCCTGCGAGTGCTGGGCGCCGAAGCCGAGCCCGCCGCCGTTGGCGGTGCGCACGACGAGCGGCACGGTGACCTGGCCGCCCGTCATGTAGCGCACCTTGGGGATCTCGTTGGCGAGGTAGTCCCAGCAGCAGGCCAGGAAGTCCGAGAACATGATCTCCGCGACCGGCCGCATCCCGGTTATCGCGGCACCCATCGCCGCGCCCACGATGGCCTGTTCGGAGATGGGCGTGTCCCACACCCGCTCCGGACCGAACTCCTTGAGCAGCCCGACGGTCGTCTTGAACACCCCGCCGGCCTCGCCGATGTCCTCCCCCAGGCACACCACGGCCGGGTCCCGGCGCATCTCCCGTGCGATGCCCTCGGCGACCGCCTCCCGGTAGGTGATCACGTCCGCCATGCGGCACCTCCCTCGGCCCACACATCGGTCAGCGCCTCACGCGGATCGGGCGGCGGCGCGGCCTTCGCCGCCGCCACGGCCTGTTCTACTACGGCCCGTGCGCGCTCGTCGGCCGCGGTGCTCGTCTCCGGCGGTACGCCCAGCTCGGCGAGCCGCCCTCGTGCCAGGTCCAGCGGGTCGTGCCTGAGCCAGCGTTCGACCTCCTCGGCCGGGCGGTAGGTGGCCGGGTCGGCGCGGCTGTGCCCGAAGTGGCGGTAGGTCTCGGCCTCCAGCACGGCGGGCCCGTCTCCGGCCCGGGCCCGCCGTGCGAACCGGTCCACGGCTTCGTGTACGGCGACGACGTCGTTGCCGTCGACGACCTCGCCCGGGATGCCGTACGAGGGTGCCCGGTCGGCCGCGGGCCGGGGCACGGCCGTGACGTCGGCGATCCGCGTGTACTCCATGTACAGGTTGTTCTCGCAGACGAACAGCACGGGCAGCTTCCATACGGCGGCCAGGTTGAGGGCTTCGTGGAATGCGCCGATGTTGGTGGCGCCGTCGCCGAAGAAGGCGACCGCGAGCTGTCCGGTGCCGCGCAGCCGTGCGGACCAGGCGGCGCCGACCGCCATCGGCAGGTGGGAGCCGACGATGGCGTAGGAGCCGAGCATGCCGGTGGACGCCTTGGTCAGGTGCATGGAGCCGCCCTTGGCCCGGCACAGACCGGTCGCCCGGCTCATCAGCTCGGCGAGGCACTCCTCGGGGGTGGCGCCGCGGGCCATGGCGTGGTGGTGCCCCCGGTAGGTGGCGAACACGTAGTCGTCGGCGCGCAGGGCCGCGCTCGCGCCGACCGCGATCGCCTCCTGTCCGGCGGCGAGGTGGGTGGTGCCCTTGACGAGGCCTTGCAGGAACAGGTCGTGGGCGGCCTTCTCCGTACGGCGGATGAGGGCCATCTGCTCGTACAGCGCGAGGAGTTCGGTCGCCTCCATCAGCGATCCCCGGTGTTGAGATGGGACTGCGCCTCGCGCCGCGTGTTGAGCTCGCCGCCCACCGTCCAGTACTTCCGTCCGGCCACCAGCAGTTCCTCGGCCGGGAACTTGGTGATGACCTCGCAGCCGTCGGCGGTGACGACGACCTCCTCCTCGATGCGGGCGGCGGACCAGCCGTCGGCGGCGGGCCAGTAGGTCTCCAGGGCGAAGACCATGCCCTCTTCGAGGACTTCGGGGCGGTCGAGGGAGACGAGGCGGCTGAAGATCGGCTTCTCCCAGATCGACAGGCCGACGCCATGGCCGTACTGCAACGCGAACGCGGCCGTCTCGTCGGCGAAGCCGAACTCCTCGGCGCGCGGCCACACCTGGACGATGTCGGCGGTGGTGGCGCCGGGCCGGACGAGGGCGATGGCCTGGTCCATGTACTCGCGGCACCGGACGTACGCGTCCCGTTGCGCGCGGGAGGCGCTGCCGACGGCGAAGGTGCGGTAGTAGCAGGTGCGGTAGCCGAGGTGGCTGTGCAGGATGTCGAAGAACGCGGGGTCGCCGGGGCGGATCAGGCGGTCGCTGTAGACGTGCGGGTGCGGTGAACAGCGTTCGCCGGAGATGGCGTTGACGCCCTCGACGTACTCGCTGCCGAGGTCGTAGAGCACCTTGCTGACGACGCCCACGCACTCGTTCTCGCGCACGCCCGGCCGCAGGTAGCCGTACAGCTCCTCGTAGGCCGCGTCGACCATCGCGCAGGCCTGGGTGAGCAGGGCGATCTCGTCGCCGGTCTTGATGCGGCGGGCCTCCAGGAAGACCTGCTGCCCGTCCACGACGTCGATGCCTTCGGCGCGCAGCGCGGTGAGGACCGGCATCTCGGCGACGTCGATGCCGAGGGGTTCGCCCGCCACGCCGTGCTCGCGCAGCTCGGCGGCGATCTTGCGGGCGACGTCCTCGGCGATCCCCGCGTCCGGGTGGAAGGCGCCGCGCAGGGTGGAGATGCCGGCCCGGGCGCCGGTGGGCGGGCCGCCCTTGCCGTCGCTGTAGTCGAGCCACGGGTTGTACAGCTGGTGGTGGCGGGCGGCGGAGCCGAAGTCCCAGACGACCGGTTCGCCGCCGCGCACCAGCAGGGCGAAGCGGATCAGCTTGTCCATCGCCCAGGTGCCGATGTGCGTGGCCGTCATATAGCGGATGTTGGCGAAGTCGAAGCTGAGGACGGCGCCCAGCTCGGAGCGGTTCAGGGTCTCGTGCAGCCGGGCCAGGCGCTCTCTGCGCAGCCGGTCCAGGTCGATGCGCTCTTCCCAGTCGACGGCATTGGGTCCGTACGTGCGGATCGCCATGGCGACCACCCCCACTTCGGAGTGAACGTCCGGGTGCGGCGGGTGTCAAGTGTCACTGAACACGAACCAGACGCCGACGGCCGGCACATCTCCATCATTGCGGTAGCGGTGCGGGGTCGTCGACTCGAAGCAGACCGCGTCGCCGTGGCGCAGGCTGTACTCGTCGAAGCCGAGGGTGAGGACGAGTTCGCCCGAGGTCAGGTAGCCGTACTCGGTGCCGGTGTGGCGCATGAGGCCACCGGAGCTGGAGGAGGCGCCGCCGGGCCGGTAGGTCACCAGCAGGAAGTCGACGTCGGTGCCGGGCACGTGGCCGAGACGCTCCCACACGACGCCTGAGTCCAGCTCCAGTACCTCCCGCTCGTCCGGCGTGACCACAGGCCCGATACGGCGGCCGGGGTCGGTGGCGAAGGCGGCGAGGGCGTGCAGGACGGCGCCGGGCCCTCCCGCCACCGGGGACATGGCGGCGGCGGCCTCGCCCGCGTCGAAAAGCGTCTCGATGGAGATCCCCAGGGCCGTGGTGATCGCGTACAGGGTGCTCACCGACGGCTGGCTCTTGCCGGTCTCGATCTGCGACACCAGGCTCGCCGACACGCCGATCTCGCGGGCGAGGGCGCGCAGGCTCGTCCCGCGCTCCAGACGCGCCGCCCGGATGCGCGCGCCGACCGGCGGCACGGCGGCTGGGGACACGGTGGCTCCTCTCGCGGGCGGCATTCCCGGCTTCCCTGTGCAGCTGCATTGAACAGCTCGGGTTCATTGAACAGCTCACTGCGGCCACGGCGCCAGAGCCGCCGTCACCGCCTCCGCACCGGAAACTCCGCCCGCACCTCCCACCCGTACCCGGCCCCGGCGCGCGGCCCGGCGTGCAGCGAGCCGCCCAGTGCGGTGACCCGTTCCGTGAGGCCGACGAGGCCGAAGCCGCCGCCGCGGGCGTCCTCGGGGAGCTGGCTGCCGCCGCGGCCGTCGTCCGCGACCGACACCCGCAGCCGGCCCTCGGCGCAGTCCAGGCGGACGGTGATCTCGGTGGCGTCGCCCGCGTGCCGCCGTACGTTGGTCAGCGCCTCCTGGACGACCCGGAAGGCGCCGGCCTGCACCTCGTGGGGCAGGTCGCCGGGCACGGCCGGGTCGCGGTGCACGGTGACCTTCTGGATGGGGCCGGCAAAGTGCTCGGCCAGGTCGGTGATGCCCGCCAGGTCGCCGACCGGGCGGCGGCCGGCCGACTCCGGGCCGGTGTCGCGCAGCACGCCCACGGTGCGGCGCATGGAGGACAGGGCCTCGGTGGCGGCGTGTTCGATGCCGGCGAGGACCGGGTTGACGTCGTTCGTGCGGGAGGCGGCCATCATGCGGGCCACCTGGGTCTGCACGAGGATGCCGGTGACGTGGTGGGCGACGAAGTCGTGCAGGTCTGCGGCGATGGCGACGCGTTCGGAGCGGCGGGTCTCGCCGACGGCCACGGTGCGCCGGTAGTCCTGCGAGCGCAGGTAGGCCGCGAGCCCGGTCACGAGTCCGACCAGGACCAGGCCGAGCAGGACGAAGGCCACCGCATCGCCGCGGAACGTGCCGAACCAGCGCACGGGTGAGCTGACCAGGGCGGCCGCGTCGAGCACGCCGCACACCAGGGCCCAGGGCCGCGGGCAGTGCCGTACGGCGATGAACAGCAGGCACAGCAGGAGGGCGGACTCGCCCGGTCCGAACATCCCCGTCCGGCCGGGCAGGAGCGTGTGCGCCGTGTAGAGCAGGGAGAGGATCGCGGGCACGGCGGTACGCAGCTGCGGAGTGAGCCAGTCCGGGCGCAGGCCGGCCGGCCACAGGACGGCGAGGAGGGCGACGGGCAGCACGATCGCCGGCGGCCAGAGCGGGGTGCCGGTGCCGCCGGTGTAGAGCACGTCGAGGGCCGTGGCTGCGAGCAGGACGCCCACCGCGGCGATGCGTGCGCAGCCGCGGCCGGAGAGGTGTTTCATGCGCTCACCGTAAACGGGCCTCCGGCCGGCGGGATCGGCCGAACGGTCGAGGTGCCCGCCCCGCAACGCTGGCCGTTCGGCCGAGGCGCGCGCCCGCGCCCGCGAGGGTGGAGCCATTCCTCACCCACGGACCTTCGCACTTCAGGAGAGCGTGATGCAGCGCACCCGATTCTCGTCGGTACGACAGCGGGGCAGACCGCCCGCGCCGAGATCACCGTGCCGGCAGCGGCGGCCGGGCGGCTGGGCGCTGCCCGGCGCGAACAGCGGCTCGCCGCGCTGCGGCTGGCCGGGGCGACGCCGCGGCAGATCATCGCGATGACCGCCGCCGAGTCGACGGCCGTGGGCGGGGCCGGTGCGCCGGCGGGCGCGCTCGGCCACGTGCTGCTGCCCGCGCTCGCCGAGATCCCGTACGGCGTCGGCGGTTGGTACACCGGGCAGCTGTGGGTGGGCCTGCCGTGTCTCGCGCTCGCGGTGCTGGCCATGACGGCGCTGATCACCGTCAGCGCGGTGTCGATGCTGCGTCAGGTGGCGACCTCCCCGCTGGGCGTCGCCCAGCAGACCGACCCACGGCGCACCCGCCCGATCCGGCTCGTGTCGCAGCTCTCCCCCGTGTCCCGCCGGCGCCTTCCTCTGAGGCATGATCGAGCCATGACGACCCCCGCTCCGTTTGGGCAGCCCGGCCGGCCCAGTGCTCCCGGTGCGCCGATCCGCGTGCTCATCGCCGACGACCAGGACATGGTCCGCACCGGCTTCCGCTTCTTCCTGGACGCCCAGCCGGACATCACCGTGGTCGCCGAGGCCCGGGACGGCGAGGAGGCGGTGGCTCTGGCGCACCAAGTCCAGCCCGACGTGTGCCTGCTGGACATCCGGATGCCGAAGCTGGACGGCCTGGAGGCGACCCGGCTGCTGGCCGGGCCCGACGTGGCCGATCCGCTGCGGGTGGTCGTGGTCACCACCTTCGACCTCGACGAGTACGTGTACGGGGCGCTGCGCGGCGGTGCCTGCGGGTTCCTGCTCAAGGACTCCGGGCCCACGCTCCTCGCGGAGGCGGTGCGCGCCGCGGCGGCGGGCGACTCGCTGGTCTCGCCGTCCATCACGGTCCGCCTGCTCAAGCACGTCACCGGCGCGGCGGACCCCGAAGCCGTGCCGCGCCGCCCGTCCCCGCCCGCCCCGGCACCGCTCGCGGAGCCGCTGACCGAGCGCGAGCTGGACGCGGTCCGCCTGGTCGCCCTCGGCCGCACCAACGCCGAGATCGCGGCCGAGCTGTACGTGTCCCTGTCCACGGTGAAGACGCACCTGTCCAGCGTCCAGCTCAAGCTGGACGCCCGGAACCGCGTCGAGATCGCGGCCTGGGCCTGGCAGAACGGGTACGCGCGGCCCGGCTGACGTACCCCGCAGCGCGGCGGTGCTCCTGCGCCGGTTCCCGGGACAGTGTGATCAACCGGGCGGCACAATGGGCGGCGACGGCCGCACGGGCGAGAAGGAGCGAGATCGTGAGCGAGAGCCACACCCCGACGAGCGGGGCCGCGAGGCTGAACACCGGTGTGGCGCACAACGCGCGAGTGTGGAACTACTGGATCGGCGGCAAGGACAACTACGAGGTCGACCAGCAGGTCGGCGAGCACGTCGCCACGATGTTCCCGGTCATCCGTGACATCGCTCGCGCCGACCGCGAGTTCCTGGGCCGCGCGGTGACGTTCCTGGCCGAGGAGCGCGGGACGCGGCAGTTCCTCGACATCGGCACCGGGCTGCCGACCGCCGACAACACCCACGAGATCGCCCAGCGGACCGCGCCCGACGCGCGGATCGTGTACGTCGACAACGACCCGATCGTGCTCACGCACGCCCGCACCCTGCTCACCGGCAACCGCGAGGGCGCCACCGACTACATCGACGCCGACGTGCACGCCCCGGACGTGTTCCTCGAACGCGCCGCGCGGACCCTCGACTTCGGCAGGCCGGTCGCCGTGATGATGCTCGGCATCCTCAACTTCGTCCTCGACACGGACAAGGCGCGGGACATCGTGCGCCGGGTCCTGGCCGCGGTGCCCTCCGGCAGCCATCTGGTCCTCACGCACCCCACCTTCGACTCCGAGGTCGGCGGCGAGGGCCAGATCCCGGCGATGAAGTTCTGGAACGAGAACGCCACTCCGCCGATCACCGCCCGCAGCGGCGCCGACATCGCCGCGTTCTTCGAGGGCCTCGAGCTGCTGGAGCCGGGCATGGTGTCGTGCGCGCACTGGCGTGCCGGGGACGGCTCCCGGCCCGCGGTCCCGCAGTACGGCGCGGTGGCGTACAAGCCATGACCACAGAGGCTCACGGGCCCTGACCGCCGTGTGGGCCGAGCCCGTCGAGGAGGACGTATGACCACCCTGGCCGACCCCGTGCCCGGCGGGCGTCCCGGTGACGTCGAGCGGGCCACCGCGCTCGGCGCCGAGCTGTCCGGGCGGGGCGTGCACGGCATCGTGCTGTCGTACGTCGACACCGCGGGCATCGGCCGGGTGAAGGCGATCCCGGCGGCGAAGCTTGCCTCGGCGGCGGCCTGGGGCGTCGGCATGTCGCCGGTGTTCGACACGTTCCTGGCGAACGACGCGATCGTCACCACCGACGTCCTCGGCTCCCCCGACGGCGACCTGCGCCTGTACCCGGACCTCGACCAGCTGGTGGTGCTGGCCGGGCAGCCCGGCTGGGCGTGGGCGCCGGTGGACCGGATCACGCAGGAGGGCGAGCGGCATCCGGGGTGCGGGCGGACCGTGCTGCGCCGGATCGTGAGCCGGTCGGCCGAGCGGCACGGCCTCACCTTCAAGGCGGCCGTCGAGATCGAGTGGGCCGTCGGCCGCGGTGACGCGCCCGGTGGGGGGTTCGTGCCCGCGGTGTCGGGGCCGGCGTACGGCGCGACCCGGCAGGTCGAACTGAGTGACTGCCTCGCCGACCTGCTGGCGGCGCTCGCGGCGCAGGGCGTGGACGTCGACCAGGTCCATCCCGAGTACGCGGCCGGGCAGTTCGAGATCTCGGTGGCCGCCGCCGACCCGGTGGCGGCGGCCGACCGCAGCGTGCTGGTGCGGCAGACGATCCGCGCCGTGTCGCAGCGGCACGGGCTGAAGGTCTCATTCTCCCCCGCGGTCCTCGCGCAGGGCGTCGGCAACGGCGGGCACCTCCACCTCTCCGCCTGGCGGGACGGGGCGAACCTGCACTCCGGGGGCGCTCGCCGGCACGGCATGACGGCCGAGGCCGAGTCATTCGCGGCCGGCATCCTCGCCCGCCTGCCGGCACTGACGGCCGTGACCGCGCCGAGCCCGGCCAGCTATCTGCGTCTCAGGCCCTCGCAGTGGGCCGGGGTGTTCACCGCGTGGGGCCGGGAGACCCGGGAGGCCGCGCTGCGCGTCGTCACCGGCACGGCGGGCGTGCGCGACCAGGCGGCCAACCTGGAGGTCAAACCGGTCGACCTCGCCGCCAACCCGTATCTCGCCCTCGCCTGCCTGATCGCCGCCGGACTCGACGGACTGGGCTCGGCGCTGTCCCTGCCCGAGGAGATCAGCGGAGACCCCGCGCGGCTCGCCCCGGCGCGGGCGACGGCCCGGGGAGTGCGCCGACTGCCGGCCTCCCTTCAGGAGGCGGTCGCCCAGTTCCGTACGGACGACGTACTGCGGGACGCGCTGGGCCCGGTCCTGGCCGACGCCGTGCTCGCCGTACGGGAGGGGGAGCTGGCGGCCGTCGCCGGGCTGGACGACGAGCAGGTGGCGGCGGCGTACCGCTGGGTGTACTGAGATGAGCGGGGCACCCCGTTCCGGAAGCTGCTGTACAGCTCGGACGCCTATGGGCTGGCCGAGTTCCACCACCTCGGCGCGCTGGCTTTCCGGCACGGCCTGGCCGGCCTGCTGCAGGAGCGGGTGGACACCGACGAGCTGGCCCTGCCGGACGCGCTGCGGATCGCCGCGTGGGCGGGCCGCGACAACGCCCGCCGGGTCTACCGGCTGTCCGGCGACCCGCCGAACGGAGGCTGAACAGTGGGTGGCCGGCCATCGTGGCCGAAGTGTGGCCGGTCACAGTTGTCCCGGAGCGGCTCCCCAGAAGCCCGAACGGCTGAAAGTATGATCAAGCAATGTCTGACATGACCGAAACCACGACCGGCTGGCTGGCTCCCGACGAACTGGAGCAAGCACGCGCCCGCATGCCGATCCTGTACGTCGACGCCGTTCCCGTGCGCGTCGACGACAGCGGCGAAGTCATCAGTGTCGGCCTGCTGCTGCGCATCGGCCCGGACGGCACGGTCAGCCGGACGCTGGTCTCCGGCCGCGTGCTGCACCACGAGCGGGTCCGCGACGCGCTGCTGCGCCACCTGGAGAAGGACCTCGGCCCGGTGGCCCTGCCCCGCGTCCCGGCGGCGCTCCAGCCCTTCACGGTCGCGGAGTACTTCCCGACCCAGGGCATCACGCCGTACCACGACCCGCGCCAGCACGCGGTGTCGCTCGCCTACATCGTGCCGGTCACCGGCGACTGCCGCCCCCGGCAGGACGCGCTCGACCTGGTGTGGTTCAGCCCGCAGGAAGCCCTGTCGCCGGCGGTGCAGAGCGAGATGCCGGGTGGGCACGGGGTGCTGCTGAAGCAGGCGCTGGCGCATGTGGGCTGTGTGATCTGACCGGTCGGGACGGCGCGGGCCGTGGTCCGGCGGAACCGGTGCCGAGGGGGCCGGTGCCCGGGTGACAGCGCGGGGAAAGGAGCGACGGAACACGCACCTGAAGGGCCTGGCCGGTCTGAAGCTGATCGCCATCGAGGACCCGCGACGGGGACGGCGCGGCCCGGCCGGTGACCGCGGCGGTGGAGCACCATGCACCCGATGGTGCGGGCCGCGAGCCGCGCACACGCCGACTTCACCGTGCAGGCACCGGTGACGCTCCGGCTGTCACCGCGCTGTTGCACCGGTTCATCGAATCCCTGCAACCGCACCAGCCGGCGGACTGTCGTCGAGGAACTACAGCAGCGCCACCGATCTCCAACTGAAGGGTCATCGCTTCCGGTCTTCCCTGAGACGTGCCCGGATCCGTCGCACGGCCAGCACTGTGGAGGTCGCCATCGAGACGATGAGAAGGATCCTGTCGAAGCTCATTAGAGGACCATCCCTTCTGCAGCCCTCACGAGTAGGGTTGTGACCTCTCGGTCCCGGTGGGTGCATGGCCAGTGATGCG
>NZ_JACTVI010000119.1 GCF_014495685.1 Streptomyces sp. TRM68367
GGCGCGGGTCGCCCGCGCGGCGCTGCCCGGAGGCACGAGCGACTGGCGGGCCGGGGCGCGGGCCCACCTGGCGCTGCGCCCGGCCGTGGCCGAGCGGGTGCGGCGGGCGGGCGGTACGGAGCAGGCGGCGCGGCGCGTGGCGGCGGCGCTGGCCCAGCATCCGGACGTGGCGCTCGCGTACTGGGACAGCGGACTGTCGCGGCTGGTGGTGACCGCGAGCACGGAGGCGGCCGCCGACGCGGTGGTGGAGCGGGCGACCGCGCTCGCCGAACGGCACGGGCTGGCCCGGGCGGACGAAGTGGTGGAGGGACTGGGGCACCCGGGTGACCCGGCGTCGGTGCGTACCGCGGCGGGGGCACTCGCGGCCGACGTGGTGGGTGTCGCCGCCGCGGTGACCGGGTCGGCGCTGCGGCTGCCGGCCTCGCCCCGGCTGGTGACCGCCGTGGCGACGATGCTGCGCGAGAACCCGGCGTTCCGGCGGTGGCTGCGCGCCCGGCTCGGCAACGCCCGGATGGACCTGACGCTGGCCCTTGCCAACGCGGCCGTGCACGGCGCGGGCCAGAGCCCGACCTCGCTGGTGCTCGACGGGGCGCTGCGGTGCTGTCAGCTGGCGGAGGCGGTGGTCCGGACGGCCACGTTCGAGACGGTCCACGACCAGCTGTGCGCGCCGGGCCGGGACAGCCTGCCGGCGGATCCGTCCCGGCGCCCGCCGCTGCGGACGTCTCCGGCGCAGGAGTACGCCGCCCACGCCTCGGCCGGCAGCGTCCTGGGCGCGGCGGCGACGCTGCTCGTCAAGCACGACGTCGCCGAGGCGGCGGAGGCGGTGCTCGCCGGTTCGCCCAAGGCCGCCCGGTACGGGCCCGCCGCCTTCCACGCCGCCCTCAGCGGCGCGCTGTCCCGCACCGGGGTGCTGGTGCGGGACCCGAACCGGCTGCGGCAACTGGAGATGGCCGGCACGGTCGTCCTGCACCCCAGCGCACTGCGCACCCCGGGCGCGGGCGCCGACCCCTGGGCCGAGCCCGTCCTCGACGCGGCCCGCCGCGCAGGCCTGCGCGTCGTCATGGTGGAGGACCCGGCCCTGGCCGACTTCAGCGGCCTCGCGGACCAAGTGGTGCCTGCGGGGCGGCCGTTGAGCGAGGTGGTGCGGGAACTGCGGGACGAGGGCGGGGTTATCACGGTGGTCCGGCCCGGGGCGGGTGGTGACGGAGCGGGGCCGGACGGGGTGTTCGGTGGTGGCGGTGCGGTGCTGGACGGGCCACGCGGTCGTGATGGCGCGGCGCTGGGCGGATCGGCCGGTGGTGATGGCGAGGGGCTGGCCGGGGCGCGCGGTGCTGACGGCGACGTGCCGGACGGGGCGTCCGGCGACAACGGCGCGGTATCGGCCCGGTCGTCCGGTGTTGACGGTGCGGTGTCGGCTCGGATGTCCGGCGTTGACGGCGAGGTGCTGGCCGGGCTGCTCGGCGGTGACGTGGCCGTGGCGCTCGCCGACGGGAGTTGTACCGTGGCCTGGGGTGCGGATGTGCTCGCTCCGAACGGGCTGCCCGATGTGTGGCGGCTGTTGCGGGCGGTGCCGGTGGCCCGTGTCGTCGGGCGGCGGTCGCAGACGCTGGCCCGGTCCGGGGCCGCGCTGTCCGGGCTGCTCGTGGCCATCGGCGAGCGGCAGAACCGGGCTTCGGTGCTGCCGGGGCTGCGGCATGCGCCCGTCGACGCGAGCGCGGCGGCGGCCCTGCTGGCCGGGGTGAGCGCGGCGCTCGGCGTGGCGGTGGCCCGCCCCCCGCATCCCCGGCCGCGGGTGGCCTGGCACGAGCTGGACCCCGAGGGTGTACGCGAACGGCTGGAGTACGAGCACGAACACGAACCGGAGCCCAGTGCCACCGAGGAGGTCACCGCCCGGCTGCGCGCGCTGGCCGACCGGGCCGGCCGGCTGCCCCCGCTGGCCCCGGCGCTGTGGTCGCTGCGGCTGGCGCGGGCCGTACGCGGCGAGCTGGACGATCCACTCACGCCGGTGCTGGCGGTCGGGTCGGCCGCCGAGGCGATCCTCGGCTCCGCGGTCGACGCCCTGCTGGTCGTCGGCGCGCTCGACCTGAACGCCCTGGTCGGCGGCGTCCAACGGCTGCGTGCCGAGAAGGCGCTGGCCGGACTGCTCGCGGGGCAGAAGCAGAAGGCGCGGGTCGCCGACGAGGAGTCGCCGGAGGCGCCGGCCGGGGCGCACGTCGTGGACGCCGCGAAACTCCACCCCGGCGACATCATCGAACTGAACGCCGACGACGTCGTACCCGCCGACGCCCGGCTGCTGTGGGAGGACGGCCTGGAAGTGGACGAGTCCGCGCTGACCGGCGAGTCCCTGCCGGTGGACAAGTGCATGGACCCCACGCCGTCCGCGCCCGTGCCCGAGCGGCACTGCATGGTCTTCGAGGGCACGACCGTGGTGGCCGGACGCGCCCGCGCCGTCGTCGTCGACACCGGCGAGCACACCGAGGCAGCCCGGGCCGTCTCCCTCGCCGCGCGCACCCCGGCGGCCGCCGGCGTCCAGGCCAGGCTGCAGGAACTCACCCGCAAGGCACTGCCGTTGACGCTGGCGGGCGGGGCTGCGGTGACCGGCCTGTCGCTGCTGCGCGGCGCGCCCGTGCGGCAGGCGGTGAGCGGTGGCGTGGCGGTGGCGGTGGCCGCCGTACCCGAGGGGCTGCCGCTGGTGGCGACGGTGGCGCAGCTGGCGGCGGCCCGCCGGCTCGGCCGCCACGGTGTCCTCGTCCGCACCCCGCGCACGCTGGAGGCGCTGGGCCGCATGGATGCCATCTGCTTCGACAAGACCGGCACCCTCACCGAGAACCGCCTGCGCCTGGTCCGGGTGGCCGACGCGGACGGCACGGTGCGGAAACCGGGGGAGCCGGGTGGCACCGGGCGGGGCAGCGCCGGGGCGGGCGGCCATGAGGTGGGCGGGGCCGAGTCGCGCGGCGTCGAGTCGGCCGCTGTCGAGCGGGTCGGCGTCGAGTCGGCCGTTAGCGAGGCGGGCGGTGTCGAATCGGGTGGTGCTGAGTCGGGCAGCGCGGAGCCGGGTGGTACCAAGTCGGGTGGCGTCGAGGTGGGCGCTACCGAGTCGGGCGGCACCGAGTCGGGCGGCGTCGAGCCGGACGGCAAGGCGCCAGGCGGTGCCGAGCGGGGCGGCGGCAAGGAGCCGGGCCGCGTCGAGGCCGGAAGTGACGACGTCGTACGTGTCGCCGCTCGCGCCTGCCCCCGCCTCGACGGCGACTCCGCCCGTCCGACCCACGCCACCGACGAGGCGATCCTCGACGCCGCCGGGCTCGACCCGGGGTGGACGCAGGAGGAGGGGCTGCCGTTCGAGACCGTGCGCGGCTATGCCGCCGCCGTCGGCCGCGATGCGGACGGCTCGCCGGTCCTCGTGGCCAAGGGCGCCCCGGAGACCGTGCTGCCGGCCTGCTCCGGTCTGCCCGGCCACGCCTCCCGGGCGGCGCAGGCGCTGGCCCGTGACGGACTGCGCATCATCGCGGTCGCGCAGCGCCCCCTCGCGCCGGCCGAGACGGCCGCCGACGCCCTCGAACGGCCGCTGGAGGAGCTGGAGTTCACCGGACTGCTGGCGCTGGCCGACGCGCCGCGCGAGACCTCCCCGGCCCTGGTGCGCGGGCTGCGCGAGGCGGGCGTACGGCCGGTCGTGCTGACCGGCGACCATCCGCAGACCGCGCGCGCCATCGCCATGGACCTGGGCTGGCCCGAGGACGTGGTCGTGGTCACCGGCGACGAACTCGCCGCCGCCGACCGGTCGGCACGCTCGCGCATGCTGCGCGACGCCGACGTGGTGGCCCGGGTCGCGCCCGAGCAGAAACTCCAGGTCGTCGAGTCCCTGCGGGACGCCGGCCGGGTGGTCGGCATGGTCGGCGACGGCGCCAACGACGCCGCGGCCATCCGCGCCGCCGACATCGGCGTCGGCGTCAGCGCCCGCGGCTCGGCCGCCGCCCGCAACGCCGCCGACCTGGTCGTCACCGGCGACGACCTGCTCGTCCTCACCGAGGCCGTCCGGGAGGGCCGGTCCCTGTGGCACAGCGTCGCCGACGCCATCGCCATCCTGATCGGCGGCAACGCGGGCGAGGTGAGCTTCGGCATCGTCGGCACCGTACTGTCGGGGTCCGCGCCCCTGTCGACCCGTCAGATGCTGCTGGTCAACCTGTTCACGGACCTGTTCCCGGCGATGGCGGTGGCGGTGACGCCGAAGGACGCGCAGCAGGCTGAGGAGGATGACGAAGGGGAGGCCGGGGCGGCGAACGGTACGGAGGAACCGCTGGGTACGGCCGTCCTGGGCGAGCCCCTCATCCGCCAGATCCGGCACCGGGCGCTGACCACCTGCCTCGGCGCGACGGCGGCCTGGCTGTTCGGCCGGTTCACACCGGGCACGGCCCGCCGCTCGACGACGATGGCGCTGTGTGCCGTGGTCGGCGCTCAGCTCGCGCAGACGCTCGCCGACCGCCGCGGGAGCCCCCTGGTCCGCCTCACGGTCCTGGGCTCCGCCGCCGCGCTGATCGCCCTGGTGCAGACTCCGGGCGCCAGCCAGGCCTTCGGCTGCACACCCCTGGGCCCGTTCGCCTGGGCGGGCGTGGCCGCGGCGATCGCCCTGGCGCTTGCGGGCCAACGGGCGCTGCCGAGGACGCGGTCATGAAGCGGTGGCCGGAGACCGCGGGGGTGCTGCCGGGACTCAACCGCTGAGGCCCACCGCCGCCGGGCCGCCGACCGGCCGGGCCTCAGCCTCCGACGACCCCCGCCGCCTCCTTCACCTCCGCCGCCTCCAGCTGCTCGGCCGTCCGTACGGCGGTGCTGCGGGCCCAGCGGCCGCTGGTCACCGCGCCGACGACCAGGACGGCGAGTCCGCAGGCGGTGAGGATCCACCAGCCGGGCCGGGCGGCGGAGACGAACCCCTCCCGGTACGACGCCGCACCCAGGCCCGAGGCCAGCACCGCGCCGACCACCGCGACGCCGAGGGTCTGGCCCAGCTGGCGGCTGGTGGAGGCGACGGCGGCGGCGACGCCGGCCTGGGCGCGGGGCATGCCGGAGACGGCGGTGTTGGTGATGGGCGCGTTGACGAAGCCGAAGCCGACGCCGAACAGGACGTACCCGAGGAAGCGGGTGACATTGGACGTCTCGGCCTCGAAGGCGGCGAACAGCACCCCGCTCGCCGTGATCGCGCAGCCCGCGACCAGCAGCGACAGCCGCGGGCCCCGGCTGCCGACCAGACGGCCGGACAGCGGCGCGCACAGGAACGTCGGCGCCGCCATCGGAAGCATCCACAGGCCCGCGTGCAGGGCGTCCAGGCCGCGCACGTTCTGCAGGTACAGCGTCGACAGGAACAGGAACCCGCCCAGCGCGGCGAACGCGCTGATCGCTATCACGGTCGCCCCGCTGAACGGCGCCGACCGGAAGAACCGCAGGTCGATCAGGGGTTCGTCGCGGCGTGGCTCGTAGCGGAGCAGGCCCGCCAGGGCCACCACGGCCACCAGTACGAACGGCAGGACCGCCGCGAACGCGACTTGCGGCGCCTCGATGATCGCGTACGTCAGGGAGCCGAACAGGGCGATCACCAGGAGCTGGCCGACCGGGTCGGGGCGGCGGGCCCTGGGCGCGCGGGACTCGGGGACGTACCGCAGGGTGAGCAGCAGCGCGGTGAGGCCCACCGGCAGGTTGATCCAGAAGATCGCGCGCCAGCCGACCGACTCCACCAGCAGGCCGCCGACCAGCGGACCGGCGGCCATGGAGATGCCCACGACCGCGCCCCACACCCCGATCGCGCGGGCGCGCTCGCGCGGCTCGGTGAAGGTGTTGGTGATGATCGACATGGCGACCGGATTGAGCATCGAACCGCCGACCGCCTGCACCATGCGGAACGCGACCAGCGACTCCAGGTTCGGCGCGAGGGAGCATAGCAGCGAGCCGATCGTGAACACGACCAGGCCGGCCATGAAGACGCGTTTGCGGCCGATCCGGTCGGCCGTGGAGCCCGCGAGCATCAGCAGCGAGGCCAGCACCAGCGTGTAGGCGTCGATGGTCCACTGGAGACCCGACGTGCTCGCGTGCAGGTCGCGCTGCATCGAGGGCAGGGCGACGTTCAGGACGGTGTTGTCGAGGCTCACGATCAGCAGGCTCATGCAGCAGATCGCAAGCACCAGCATGCGCCGGCGGGAGCTGAGATCGGGCATGGGGGCAGGGTACCCCGTTTCGGTAGTGTGCCTAACTAATGACCTTGCGCGGGGCCCCGCCTCGTACGCGACAATGGGCCCATGTCCACGCCCACGACCCCGGTGACCCCCATGCTCCAGATCGGCCCGCACACGGTTCGGCCGCCCGTCGTCCTGGCCCCCATGGCCGGGATCACCAACGCGCCCTTCCGCACGCTGTGCAGGCACTTCGCCGGAGGCGAATCAAAGGATGGAGCCAGCGGGGGCAAGGGACTGTTCGTGAGCGAGATGATCACGACCCGGGCGCTGGTCGAGCGCAACGAGAAGACCATGCAGTTGGTCACCTTCGACGCGAGCGAGCGGCCGCGTTCGATCCAGCTGTACGGCGTGGACCCGGTGACCGTCGGCAAGGCCGTCCGCATGATCGCGGAGGAGGACCTCGCCGACCACATCGACCTGAACTTCGGCTGCCCGGTGCCGAAGGTGACGAGGAAGGGCGGAGGTTCGGCCCTTCCCTTCAAGCGGAACCTGCTGCGGGCGATCCTCAGGGAGGCCGTCAGCGGGGCCGGGGACCTGCCCGTGACGATGAAGATGCGCAAGGGCATCGACGACGACCACATGACGTACCTGGACGCCGGGCGGATCGCCGTCGAGGAGGGCGTCACCGCGATCGCCCTGCACGGCCGTACGGCCGCCCAGCATTACGGCGGCACGGCCGACTGGGACGCCATCGCCCGGCTGAAGGAGCACGTGCCGGAGATTCCGGTGCTCGGCAACGGCGACATCTGGTCGGCGCAGGACGCGCTGCGGATGGTGCGGGAGACCGGGTGCAACGGGGTCGTGGTCGGGCGCGGGTGCCTGGGGCGGCCGTGGCTGTTCGCGGATCTGGTGGCGGCGTTCGAGGGGCGCCCTCAGGACTTCGCGCGGCCGGTCCTCCGGGAGGTCGCCGACGTCATGGTCCGGCACGCCACGCTGCTCGGCGAGTGGATCGGGGACGAGTCGCGGGGCGTGATCGACTTCCGCAAGCACGTCGCCTGGTACCTGAAGGGCTTCGCGGTCGGCTCCGAGATGCGCAAACGGCTGGCGATCACCTCGTCCCTGGCGGAGCTACGGGCCGGGCTGGACGAGCTGGACCTCGACCAGCCGTGGCCGTCCGGCGCCGACGGGCCCCGCGGCCGTACGTCCGGCAACAACCGGGTGGTGCTGCCGGACGGCTGGCTGAAGGACCCGTACGACTGTGCGGGGGTCGGCGAGGACGCGGAACTGGATACCTCCGGCGGCTGAACAGGGCTTTGCCCACCCACCCGCCCACCCGACTCGGTCGGCCAGGACGTGACCGCCCCTGGGGCTCCGCCCCAGACCCCGGGATCCGTCAGCCCTTGGACGGGTGCGGGGTCGACCCGAACGCCGTCAGGAAGCGGTCCCGGAAGGAGTCCATCCGCCACACCGGGGCGTCCTTGGCGGGCTTCAGCCCGTCCGTCCAGTTCCAGTCGGCGATCTTCTCGAGGACCTTGGGGTCCTTGGCGACTACCGAGATCGGTACGTCGCGGCTGGCGTTGTCGCCGCTGACCCGCGCGATGGGCTGGTGGTCGCCGAGGAAGACCAGGACGGTGTCGTCGGTGCCGTAGCGCTCCATCCACTGGGTCAGGCTGGTGACCGAGTACTCGATGGACTTGCCGTACTCCTGCCGGGACCTGGTGGTGTCGGTGATGATGTCGGCGGCCTTGTTGCCGGCCTGCTGGATGGCGTCGAAGACCGAGCCGTCGCCCAGCTGATCCCAGTCGACCATCTTCGGGAGCGGTGCCCAGGGCTGGTGGCTGGAGGTCAGGATGACGAACGACATCAGCGGCTTGTCGCGCTCCATGCCGTGCACCCGCTGCTGGAACTGCTCCAGGGCGTACTGGTCCGGCATGGTGGACCAGCTGAACTTTGGCCCCTGGTAGCCCAGGTCGCGGGAGTCGTACAGCTTGTCCAGGCCGTACCACTTCTCCTCCGGCCAGCCCTTCTGCACGCCCGGCATGACGCCGACCGTGTCCCAGGCGCCGGTCTTCGAGAAGGCCTTGGTGAGGGTGAGGTGGTCGCCCGCGGTGACGGTGCGGTAGCGGCGCTGGTTGTCGATCCACAGGCCGGACATCGTCGTGGAGTGGCCGAGCCAGCTGCTGCCGCCGTAGGTCGCCGAGGTCAGCCAGCCGCTCCGGGCGTGGAAGCCGGCCTCGGCGAGGGCCTTCGTGCTCACGTCGAGGGTCTTGTTGACGCCCGGTGCGATGACCGGGTCCTCGGTGGCGCTGCGGCCGTAGCTCTCGATGAACGTGAAGATGACGTCCTTGCCGCGCAGGTCGGGCAGCAGCTGGTCGCCGGGGGTGTTGCCGAAGCTGTCGGCCTTGGCCTGCTGCGCGAACGCCGCCTCGTCCCGGAGGGAGTCCACCGTCCGCTGCGCGTGGACCTTGAGGGCACCGGCGGCGCGGTCGGAGGCGATCGGCGAGCCGAAGAGGGTCAGGCCGAGGGCCGTGCAGGTGATCCAGACGGTGCCGGCGACGAGCGCGCCGCGGCTCGCGCGGGACCGGTACCGGACCAGCAACTCGCTGAGCCGGATGGTCGCCCAGACCATGACGGCCATCAGGAGCAGGACGAGCACCACGACACCGACGGCGGCGCCGGTCGCGAACGCCCCGCCCATCGTGTCCGCGACGTACGACTGGGCGTCGGGCAGCAGGTCCCAGTCCAGCGCGGCGTTGAAGCCACGGCCGAGGTATTCGTTGAACCCCATGTCGAGGAGGTTCACGACGGTCAGCGCACCGAGCCCGACCCCGTACAGCACGGCCGCCACGAGCCGCGGCCACCGCGGCAGCCCGAGCATCACGACGGCCCCGATGATCGCCTCCGCCGGGATCCGCGTGAACCGGTTGGGCTCCAGGGCGGGAAGGGTGTTGGGGAGGAGCAGCGTGCCGAGCACGAGAGCGGCGGCGAGGGCGGTGGTCGCCCAGCGGAGGCCACGGGAGGCGACGGGGTGCCGGTCGCGCCGGGCGAGCCGGCGCGCGATGCGGGATCTGAGGATGGGACGCGGGGCGGCGATCACTCCGGCTGCGCCGTGAATCTCGGCTGCTGTGCCTTCGACCGCGGTGTCGGTGGGGGGTGTGGGCTCGGCGTGGGCCTTGGTTTCGCCGTGAATCTCGGCTGCTGTGCCTTCCACCTCGGCGTCGGCCGGGGGTACGGGCTCGGCTTCGCCTGCGACCTCGGCACCGACGCCGGCCTCCGCCTCGGCCGTGGGTACGGGTGTGGCCCGGGCCTGGGTCCTGGGCTCGACCTCGGGACGGGTTTCGGGCTTGGTCTCGGGCATGCGCCCGGCATCCGGCTCGGCCCCGGCCCTGGGGTCGACCCCGACCTTGGCCTCGGCCCCGGTTTCGAGATTGGCCTCAGACCTGTGCTCGGTTTCCGGCTGCGGCTCGGCCCCGGCTTCGGACGCGGGCGTCCTCTCCTCCGCTGCCGCTGCCGCTGCCGCTTCGGCGCCGGGCGTCGGCTCCTCGGCCTCGGTCCCGTCTTCGGTGCTCGCCCTCTTCTCGCCCTCCGCTGAGCCGGTCGACTCGGCCCCGGCCCCGGCGACGGCTTCGGTGTTCGCCCTCTCCTCGTCCCCCGATATGCCGGTCGGCTCGGACGTGTCGGTGGGCGGCTGCGGTGGCCGGCGGCGTGTGAAGACAGGCACCCGGAGGTCCTTCCGTACGAAACCCGGTGAGGCGGCGGACCCGGCGTGGGGGATACGGGTCCGCCGCAATCTCGTACGGGGTGTCCATCTCGCCTGTTCAGCCTGCTGGGCCAGCGCTCGGCAAACACCCGGCAAACGTCCGGCCAACTGGCCGGCTAGGCGCCGCCGACCGCTGTGAGCAGCGCCAATGGGGCGGCGGCTGAGCGGGATTCGCGGACGCACGCGTGGGGGTACGGGACCGGCGCCGGGTGGCTGTCGCGGACGTACCCGGCGAGGACCTCCGGGAGCCGGTTGCCGGTCGCGGTCGCCGCCTCGACCAGGCCGTTCGCGACCTCGCGCGCCTCGTCGTGCAGGCCGTAGCGGGCCAGGCCCAGGGTGATCAGCGCGTTGTCGTGGGGCCAGACCGAGCCCCGGTGGTAGGAGAGCGGGTGGTAGGCCGGTTGGCCCGCCGCCAGCGTGCGTACGCCCCAGCCCGAGAAGAAGTCCGGTTCCAGGAGGCGGCGGCCGACCAGTTCGCCGTACTCCTTGTCAAGCAGGCCGGACCAGAGGAGATGCCCGGCGTCCGATGCCAGCGCGTCCACCTGCTGACCGTCACCGTCCAGGGCCAGCGCCGGGAAGGAGTGCTCCGGCATCCAGAAGTCCCGCTGGAAACGGTCCCGCAGATCACCGGCCGCCTGCTCCAGCAGCGCCCCGTACGTCTCGTCGCCCCACACCGCGCGCGCGAGCCACGCCGTGCGGCGCAGCGCGTCGTACGCGTAGCCCTGCGCGCCCGCCGCCATCACCGGTCCCGTGGGCCGCGTGCCCTCGGCCGAGCAGATCGCGCCGGGGGAGTCCTTCCAGCTCTGGTTGGCGAGGCCGCCCCGGTCGGCGCGGTGGACGAGGTAGCCGCGGGAGGTGAGGCCGCCGTGGTCCAGCATCCAGGCGATCGCCGCACGGGCGTGGGACTCCAGCCGGCGGGCCAGGGCCGCGTCGCCGGTCTGCTCGACGTACGCACCCAGGAGGACCAGGAAGAGGGGCGTGGCGTCGACCGAGCCGTAGTAGCGGCCGTACGGCACCTGCCCGAAGTGGGCGAGTTCGCCGTGCCGCACCTCGTGCACGATCTTGCCGGGCTGGGCCACCGCGCCCGGGCCGGTCTCCGTGGCCTGGGTCGCGGCGAGCGCGGGCAGCGTGGCGGCGGCCAGGTGCGGGCGGTAGGGGAGGGCGAACAGGGAGGTCAGTAACGCGTCCCGGCCGAGCAGGGTGAGGAACCACGGAGCGCCGGCCGCCGGGACGCGCAGATCCTCGCCGTCCGGCCCGGTCGCCGGGACCTGGAGCGCGGCGAGGTCGGCCAGGCCCCGGGCACACGCCGCCGCCAGTTCCGGCCAGCCGCTCGGGAAGGCCACCACGCCCTCCATGAACTCGCTATCTCTGGCGAGCAGTTGCTGACCCACGGCGGCCGGGGAGCGCGGCACGCGCAGTGCCCGCTTCTCGCCGTGCGGGCGGGCCATCACGCGCACGATCAGCTCGGTCGTGCCGTGCGGTTCGAGGTCCAGGCTCCACACCAGGCGGCGGGCGCCGGTGCCGGTCTCCTCCACGGCGTCCGGCACGGGGTCGGCCGTGACGGTCGTACAGGACCGCCACTCACCGCGCCGGTAGCCGAACTCCAGCCCATGGTCGAGGACTTGGCGGGAACGTACGGCGCCGGTCTTGGCGTACGTGCGGTGGTCGGGGCGCAGCTCGAACTGGTCGGTGAAGTCGGCGTCCGCGGTGATGGCGAGGCGGACCGTGGTGGGCACCGGCCGGTTGCTGGTCACGCGCAGTGACTCCACGAACGAGCCCTCGCCCACGGCCTGTGCACGGAACAGCGTGCACGCGGGCGGCTCGTCGCGCCCGCCGCGCGGCACGAGCACACAGCGCGCCACGTCCCCGTCGGCCACCGGCGTCAGCGCCTCCGGCACGGCCCCGTCGACGGTGAGCTGCCACCGGCTCAGGTGCCGGGCGTCGCGCACGAACAGTCCGTCGGGGGAGCCGCCGCCCCGGACGCCGCTGATGTCTCCGCCGTCGCCCACGGCGGCGAACGTCCCGCCGTACACGAGCAGATGCTGCCGGTCCGTCATCCCCGGTCCCCTCCCTGGAGTGCCGTGCTCCTGAACGCCGTGACGTCCGTGACGTCCGTGACGTCCGTGACGTCCGTGACCTCCGTGACGTCCGTGACATCCGTGACATCCGCGAGTTCCGTGACGCGCGTGCTCTTGTGCAGTGCGGGCTGGTCGTGCAGCAGATCGAGCGTGAGTGCAGCGGTCCAGGCGAAGTCGGCCGCGCCGCAGGCCTCGCCCGTGTACGGATCGACGTACTCCGCGAAGCCGGTGGCGCCGGCGGTGTGCAGGACCGCCTTGCGCAGGGCGTCGGCCCGGCCCTGCTCACCGTGCAGCCGGAGGCCGCGCTCCAGCAGCCAGCTGGTGTTGAACCAGGCCGGGCCCCGCCAGTAGCGGTGCGGGTCGAAGGACTCGCCGAGGAGGTCGTGGCTCGGCACGAGGCGGGTGGTGCCGCCGAGGCCGAAGTGCGGCCCGCGCACCGTGCGGACCAGGGCGGCGGCGATGTCGCGCGGCAGCGCGGGCAGCAGCAGCGGGATCAGCCCGGAGACGCTCCGCTCGCGGATCAGCACCCCGTCGCGCAGGTCGCGGCAGAAGAACATGCCCTCCGCCGGATCCCACAGCCGGTCGAGCATCGCCCGCGTCAGACGCTCCGCGCGCGCCTGCCGGGCGGTGCCGGGCGCCCCCAGCTCGTGCGCGATCCGCGCGAGCGCGTGCTCGGAAGCGATGAGCAGGGCGTTGAAGGAGGGATCCTCCACCGCGAATTCCCCCGCCGGGTCGGCATATCCACGGTCCCGGTAGTCCGTCGCCAGCTGCACGTACCGCCCGTAGTCCAGATCCGTCGGCCGGTCCTCGGGCGCCCCGTGGGCGAGGTCGGCGCGGCGGAAGGAGCGGGCCGGGGCCGGTGTCACGCGGGACAGTGGGGCGTCCCAGCAGGGGCTGTTGTCCATACCCTGTTCCCAGGGGTGCACGACGGACGCCAGCCCCCCGCCGCCCAGGTCCCGCCGGTGCAGCAGATACCGGTGCCAGGCCGCGAGCCGCGGATACACCCGGGCGAGGAAGCCGCGCGCCCGCGACAGGCCCGGGTCGGCCTCGTGCACCAGCCAGGCCGCCAGCGCGTGCACCGGTGGCTGCACGATCCCGGAGGTCTGTACGGTGCGCGGGGCGCCCGCAGCGCGCCCCGCGGTCGAGGAGCGCCAGAAGTCGGGGCTCGGGAAATAGGCGTCGAGGGGGACGGAGGGGTTGAAGACGATGTGCGGGACCCGCCCGTCGGCCCACTGGGCCGCCAGCAGTGTCTCCAGCTCCGTCTGTGCCCGTAGCGGTGACAGGTGCCTGAGGCCGATCGCGATGAACGCCGAGTCCCAGGACCACTGGTGCGGATACAGGCCGCGCGAGGGGACCGTCGAGGCGCCCGTCCAGTTGGCCTCCAGCACGCGGGCCGCTCTGACGTGCAGGGAAGGCGCCGCGGCGGGCGGGCCGTATACAACCTCTCGCTCGGCGGGGCGGGCTGTGAGTTCGGCCATGCGATCCACTCGGAGCTCTCCGGAAGACGTAGGGCTGCCCGGTTCGGCAGCGGCTACCGTGGGGTTACGTCTATTTAACACGCAAAACCCAATATGTAATGCAGGGTTGGGAAACACAAGGGGGTGCGCATGACCGGACGGACGGGAAGGACGGGCAGGGGCGGTGCTCAGGCGAGCGCCGGGGATCTGCTCGAACTGGTGCGCAGCGGCCGCGCCACGACACGCGGCGCGCTGCAGCAGGCCACCGGGCTCTCCCGGGCCACCGTCGGCCAGCGCCTGGACCGGCTCTTCCGCGCGGGCTGGCTGCGCGAGGGCGCCGGCGGCCCGGTGGACTCCCCGCTGGGCGGACGCCCCTCCATCACCCTGGAGTTCGACGACGAGCACGCCGTCGTCCTCGCCGCCGACCTGGAGACCCGGCACGCCCGCGCCGCCGTCCTCTCCCTGTCCGGCGAGATCCTCGCCGAGCACAGCGGCACCCTGGTCATCGAGGACGGCCCGGAGCCGGTTCTCGGCGAACTCGGCCGCTGGTTCGCCGAGTTGCTGGAGAAGGCCGGACGCCGGGCCGCCGAGGTCTGCGGCATCGGGCTCGCCGTACCCGGCCCGGTCGACAGCGAGACCGGGCGGGTCGTCCAGCCGCCGATCATGCCCGGCTGGGACGGTTACGACATCAGGGGCCGCCTGGCCCGCGCCTTCACCGAGCACACGGGCACCGCCGAGGTGCCGGTGCTCGTCGACAACGACGCCAACCTCATGGCGTACGGCGAACAGCGCACGGCGTATCCGGACTGCTCGGCGTTCGCTCTGGTCAAGGTCTCCACCGGGATCGGCGCCGGCGTCGTGGTGGACGGCTCGATCTACCGGGGCACCGACGGCGGCGCCGGGGACATCGGGCACATACGGGTGCCGGAGGGCGCACAGGCGCAGTGCCGGTGCGGGGCGTACGGCTGTCTGGCCGCCGTCGCGAGCGGCGGTGCCGTGGCGCGGCGGCTGGCGGAGAGCGGGGTGCCGGCCGCGTCCGGTTCGGACGTACGGGACCTGCTGGCGGCCGGGGATCCGGGTGCCTCCGCGCTCGCCCGGGAGGCCGGGCGCCATGTGGGCGAGGTGCTGGCCACCGTCGTCACGCTGCTCAACCCGGGTGTGCTGATGATCGCCGGGGACCTGGCCGGGACGCCGTTCCTGACCGGCGTACGGGAGCTGCTGTACCAGCGGGCGCTGCCCCGCTCCACCGCCCACCTGGACGTCGTCACCTCGCGGCTCGGGGAACGGGCCGGTCTGGTCGGGGCCGGGGCGCTGGTGGTGGAGCACCTGTACACGCCGGAGCGGGTGGAGGAGCGGCTGCGCGCGCTCGGGGTGTGACAGACACGTTTCGGTTTGGGTACCCGTCCGCATGGTGAAATCCGGTCGCTTGTGGAAGCGTGATTCTCGCCACCCTTGATAGGGGTTGCGCTCAGATGAGCGGATCTTGGGCGGCTGCACTTCTCCAAAAGGTGGCACTGGGTGCCACCATCTGATCGTTCATCGAGCGAAATCAGATGCGTCAAAAGTTGCTCATGTGAGCGGCTGGGTCGCTCCGCGGGAGTTGATCCGTTCAAGAAGTGAAAACATTCGCCGACGACCGCTTGCCGCGCTTTGACTTTCGATCCGCTGGCGGACGAGTGGTTACGGGCACATGACGCGCAAGTGGACGTACCCAGGCGCCTTCGATCTGGGTATGTTCCTCGCCGTCAGGGCAGCCACCGCGTCTCCGAGGAGTCGAGACCGTGTCGGAAAACAAAGATCCCCAGGTACCCACTCCGGCCGAGAGTGTTGAGGGTGTGAAGTTCGTCTACGACTTCACCGAGGGCAACAAGGACCTCAAGGACCTCCTTGGTGGCAAGGGCGCGAACCTCGCCGAGATGACCAATCTGGGCCTTCCGGTCCCTCCGGGCTTCACGATCACCACGGAGGCCTGCAAGGTCTACCTGGAGAGCGGGGAGGAGCCCGGGGCACTGCGTGACGAGGTGAGTGCGCACCTCGCGGCCCTCGAAGAGGCGATGGGCAAGAAGCTCGGTCAGCCCGACAATCCGCTGCTGGTGTCCGTGCGATCCGGTGCCAAGTTCTCCATGCCCGGCATGATGGACACCGTCCTGAACATCGGCCTCTCCGACAAGTCGGTGCAGGGCCTGGCCGCCCAGGCCGGCGACGAGCGCTTCGCCTGGGACTCCTACCGCCGTCTCATCCAGATGTTCGGCAAGACCGTCCTCGGCGTCGACGGCGACCTCTTCGAGGAGGCGCTGGAGAAGGCCAAGGAGGCCAAGAAGGTCGAGGTCGACACGGAGTTGGAGGCCGCGGACCTCAAGAAACTGGTCACTCGCTTCAAGAAGATCGTCAAGGCCGAGGCGGGCCGGGACTTCCCGCAGAACCCGCGCGAGCAGATGGACCTCGCCATCAACGCGGTCTTCGACTCCTGGAACGGCGACCGGGCCAAGCTGTACCGGCGCCAGGAGCGCATCCCGCACGACCTGGGCACGGCGGTCAACGTCTGCTCGATGGTCTTCGGCAACCTGGGGCCCGACTCGGGTACGGGTGTCGCCTTCACGAGGGACCCCGCGAGCGGCCACCAAGGGGTCTACGGCGACTACCTCCAGAACGCCCAGGGCGAGGACGTGGTCGCGGGCATCCGCAACACGGTCCCGCTCGCGGAGCTGGAACAGATCGACAAGAAGTCGTACGACCAGCTGATGCAGATCATGGAGACGCTGGAGAACCACTACAAGGATCTCTGCGACATCGAGTTCACCATCGAGCGCGGACAGCTGTGGATGCTCCAGACCCGCGTCGGCAAGCGCACCGCGGGCGCGGCCTTCCGCATCGCGACCCAGCTGGTGGACCAGGGCCTGATCGACGAGGCGGAGGCGCTCACGCGCGTCAACGGCGCCCAGCTCGCGCAGCTGATGTTCCCGCGCTTCGACGAGGACGCCAAGGTGGAGCAGGTCGGCCGGGGCATCGCGGCCTCGCCGGGCGCGGCGGTCGGCAAGGCGGTCTTCGACTCTTACACGGCGGTGAAGTGGTCGCGTTCGGGCGAGAAGGTCATCCTGATCCGCCGCGAGACGAACCCCGACGACCTGGACGGCATGATCGCGGCGGAGGGCATCCTCACGTCCCGCGGCGGCAAGACGTCCCACGCGGCCGTGGTCGCGCGCGGCATGGGCAAGACCTGTGTCTGTGGCGCGGAGGACCTGGAGGTCGACACCAAGCGCCGCCGTATGACGGTCCCCGGCGGTCATGTCGTCGAGGAGGGCGACGTGATCTCCATCGACGGCTCGTCGGGCAAGGTGTACCTGGGAGAGGTCCCGGTGGTCCCGTCCCCGGTCGTCGAGTACTTCGAGGGCCGGATGCACGCGGGCGCCGAGGACGCCGACGAACTGGTCGAGGCCGTGCACCGGATCATGGCGTTCGCGGACCGCAAGCGCCGTCTGCGGGTCCGGGCGAACGCGGACAACGCCGAGGACGCGCTGCGCGCCCGCCGCTTCGGCGCGCAGGGCATCGGCCTGTGCCGTACGGAGCACATGTTCCTCGGCGACCGCCGCGAGCTGGTCGAGCGCCTGATTCTGGCGGACACCGAGGCCGAACGCGAGGAGTCCCTGAAGCAGCTGCTCCCGCTCCAGAAGCAGGACTTCGTGCAGCTCTTCGAGTCGATGGACGGCCTGCCGGTGACGGTCCGTCTGCTGGACCCGCCGCTGCACGAGTTCCTCCCGGACATCACCGAGCTGTCCGTCCGCGTCGCCCTGGCGGAGTCCCGACAGGAGCCGCACGAGAACCTGCTGCGCCTGCTCCAGGCGGTGCACCGCCTGCACGAGCAGAACCCCATGCTCGGTCTTCGCGGTGTCCGTCTGGGCCTGGTCATCCCAGGGCTGTTCACGATGCAGGTACGGGCGATCGCCGAGGCGGCCGCCGAACGCAGGGCGGCCAAGGGCGACCCGCGCGCGGAGATCATGATCCCGCTGGTGGGCACGGTCCAGGAGCTGGAGATCGTCCGCGAGGAGGCCGACAAGGTCGTCGCGGAGGTCGAGGCGGCGACGGGCACCGAGCTGAAGCTGGCCATCGGCACGATGATCGAACTGCCGCGCGCCGCGCTGACGGCGGGCCAGATCGCCGAGGCCGCCGAGTTCTTCTCGTTCGGCACGAACGACCTCACCCAGACGGTCTGGGGCTTCAGCCGCGACGACGTCGAGGCCTCTTTCTTCACGGCGTACCTGGAGAAGGGCATCTTCGGCGTCAGCCCCTTCGAGACCATTGACAAGGACGGCGTCGGCTCCCTGGTGAAGCTCGCCGCCAAGGCCGGCCGCGAGACCCGCCCCGACCTGAAACTCGGCGTCTGCGGCGAGCACGGCGGCGACCCCGAGTCCGTCCACTTCTTCCACGAGGCGGGCCTGGACTACGTCTCCTGCTCCCCGTTCCGCATCCCGGTGGCCCGCCTGGAGGCCGGCCGGGCGGCGGTCACCTCGAAGGGCAGCGACCACCGCTGACCACCCGACCCCGGAGCCACGCCGGTTCACTCCACAACCCTCACCGACCCGGCAACGGCTCCGGCCCGCGAAAGAAGGGGCGGCACCTGTGCGGAGGTGCCGCCCCTCGGCGTGTAGCTGTGCGGATGCCGCACATGAAGGAAGCGAGTCCTCCGGAGAACTCCCGTACGACCGACGGGAGTTCTGCCCGGCATGGGCGAGCTCCACGGCTCACCCTGGCCCGGAGGCTGCCGTTCCACCCAGCGGCGATCGAAATCTGCCGTATTTCGCCGACCGGACCGGCACAACGTGACCGCTTGCGCCCTCACGCGTCCATGCCGCTCCACTTCGAGATCACCGGCCGAACCCCGACGGACCCCCTGAGCGGAGAGCTACCTTCCAGTCACGTCACGTTCGCATCACGAGTCCTCCATATCACCCACACATCGACAGCCCCGCATTAACTTCAACACCTCAAATCCAACCGACGCACCATCAAGATCACGGGGTTCGCGTCACCACGCGAACCCGGGGGGCTCTCCATGAACCTGATCCGCAAACCCGTCGCCGTGGCCGTCACCGCCCTGGCCCTGGCCGCCCTGCCGTCCGTCGCCGAGGCGCACGGCAGCCACCCGTTCAAGAACTGCACTGAGGCATACGAGAACGGGGCGGCCAGCATCCCCGCGACCGACGAGCACTACGGCAAGCACCTCGACCGCGACGGCGACGGCATCGGCTGCGACAAGCCGCCGGCCGGCTTCAAGCCCGCTGACGACGAGGGCGCCGACGACGAGGGCGCGGGCGCCGCGACCGAAGAGGGCCGGGGTGGCGGCGAGTCCGGGGCCTCCGACCAGGCCTCCGGCGACCAGGCCGCCGACGAGCAGAGCGATACGGACCTGGCCGCCACCGGAGGCGACGACACCACCCTGTACGTCGCGGCCGGCGGCACCGCCGTCCTGGCCGCCGGCGGTGCCCTGCTCCTTGCCACCCGCAGACGCCGCAGCACCCGCTGACACTCTGAACTGCCGGTTCCCGGCAACAAGCAGGGCAGGAATGATGCACATGTCACGCGTGTCCATTCCTGCCCGATGCAACGCAGAATGCACGGGTGAGCCAGACGAAGACGGATGCCCTCCGCCCACGACACCGCTCGGCGCAGCGCGCCGCCGCGGTGTTCGGTTCCCTGTGCGTGCTGGTGGCGGCGTGGCAGCTGCTGGTCACCATGCCCGTCGCGCTTGACAGGGAGAACGACTTCAGGTCGGCGCCCGCCTGCACCTCGGACGGCGCCGGCCGTGACGCCGACTGCCTGTGGACCGTATCGGCGCGGATCGACCGGACGGAGCGAGTGAAGGGCAAGAAGACCGCCACGTACTGGGCGTACGTCACGGAGGCGGACGGCACGTCCACCCGCACCCGCTTCCAGGGCAGCGCACAGGAGGCGCCGGCCGCCACGCCGGGACGGCAGGTGGAGGTCACGTACTGGCGGGGCCAGATCCGGTACGCCGACTTCGACGGCGTACGCCGCTACACGAACGCGGACCCGCGCGGCGACTTCCGTATCCCCTGCGCCATAGGCCTCGGCCTGGGCTTCTACGGGGCGGGCCTCCTGTGGGTCTGGTACTGGTACACCCGCCTCTCACGGCGCGCGGGTGCACGCGTTCCCCTGGCAGGCCGGCGTCCCTCTCATTGGCTCCCTCTGCCTCACGGCCCTCGGCGCCCTGGCCCCGTGGCCCGCCGACGGCCCCGCCGAGGCGTTCCGGTTCGTCGGCCTGGGCACGCCGGTGGTCGTGGCCGGCTGCGCGGTGTCCGCCCTGATCTGGCGGCGGCGTCAGCGCGGTGACGACACGATCACCGTGACTCCGAAGGTGCCCGGCACAGAGCGGCGCTTCTCGGGCGCGATCATCGGCGACAAGCCGTACGCGGGCCGCGGCGGCCTCCTGCTGGTCGGCCCCGGCTATCTCGCCTCGACGCCCGACCCGACCGGTGTCGCCTTCCGCCGGGAGGTCCCGCCCACCCTGACCCCGCTCCGCGTGCGCCCGCCGTACTGGACGGACCCCGACGAGCGCCCCGACTACACAGGCCGCGTCCAGGTCCTGGAGTGCGAGGACAACGGCGTACCCGTCCTGATCGCCACCCACAGAAAACACATGCCGTGGGTCCTGGGCGCCCTCAAGCCGACGGGGGTCCGTCACGGTGGACGACCGTGATGTGGCGTTCGGGACCGGGGGTTTCGAGTTCGTCGACCACGGCTACGGCCAGGTCCTCGGCGCTGATCCGCGACTGACCGCCCGCGCCGGTGAGCAGGGTGTCGGTGCCGCGCCGAATAGTGACCGGTCCGCTCGCCGGGCTCCAGCAGGGCGGGCGGGCTCAGGTAGGCCCAGTCTGCACCGGCGTGGGCCTGGCAGGCCCGCAACTGGGCGACCCCGGCTGCTGCGACGGTCTTCCACTCGGCAGGGACAAAAGCGCGGTTGTCGGCGACCAGCAGCTCGCGGTCGCCGGGGCTGCGCAACGCACCGGCGCCGCCGACCACGAGGACGCGGATCCCCGCCTGTGCGGCGACATCCAGAACCGCACGGGTGGCACCGACCAGGAACTCCTGGTCGACCGGCATGGTCCGCACGGCCACCACGACGGCGTTCGCGCCACCTTGTGAAAGCGCCTCGCGTATCGCGGAGGGGTCGCTCGCATCGACCGCGACCGGCGTCACGTACGCGTCCTCACTCGCGGGCTTCCGGGACAGGGCAAGCACCCGGTGCCCGCGTCTCCCGGCCTCGGCGATCACGCGGCTGCCGACCATCCCGGTGGCGCCGAGCACGGCGACAGTCATGCCTGCCTCGATCCGCTGCGGCACCCCCTCGACCGCGAGGGTGGTCGGCAGCAACAGCAGGCCGCCGGCCGTCAGTTGCCAGCCGACCAGGCTCAGGGGACCGGCCCCCGCGGGACGGCCCCAGCGCTTGGTGAGGGCGACGCCGACGGCCATGGCGGCCGTACCCCGAGACCGGCGAGCACCCCCACGGCGTCCAGCCGTGCCTCCGGCCCCAGCACGACGAACCCGACGCCGACCACGCCGAGCACACCCCAGGCCCACCGCCAGACCGTCGGCCGGTCGTGGAGCACCGCGATGGCCAACCCGGCGACCAGCCGCGGCTGGGCGGCGCCGAGGGTGGCGGCGACCCCGGCGCGGCAGGTTGCCGCGTCGAAACGGATCTGGACCAAGGGGACGCGTGTGCGGCGGCTGCTGCGGGTAGTCGCCCAGGAGGTGCTG
>NZ_JACTVI010000012.1 GCF_014495685.1 Streptomyces sp. TRM68367
GGGGACCCTGTGGGAGAGTAGGACGCCGCCGAACAATTCTTGATGAAAGCCCCGTACCGGGTTCACCGGTACGGGGCTTTCTGCGTTTTGGGCCAATCATTTGTGGCCGAGGGACGGGTTGACACACCCCCGTCCCCTGCATCACAGTCGCCCCGCCGCTTTAAGTGCCAAATACGCGTCGGCCAAAGCCGGCGCCAGATCCTCCGGTGTCGCGTCGACGACCGTCACGCCATGGCGGCGCAGTTGCTCCGCCGTGCGGTGGCGCTCGGCCTGGGCCTGGGCGGCGGATGCCGCCTCGTAGACGGCTTCTGCGTTGCCGCGTGCCTTGGCCATGTGGGCGACGCGCGGGTCGGCCACTGATGCCAGGAGGATTGCGTGGCGCTGGGTGAGCTGCGGGAGGACCGGCAGCAGGCCCTCCTCGATGGGGGCCGCGTCGAGAGTGGTGAGCAGGACGATCAGGGAGCGGCGGGGCGCCGTCCGGCGTGCCGTGGCCGTAAGGCCTCGGGCGTCGGTTTCGACGAGTTCGGGCTCGAGTGTCGCCATCGCGTTGACCAGGGACGGCAGGACGTCGCCTGCCGTGCGGCCCTGGACGAGGGCGCGGACGCGACGGTCGTAGGCGAGGAGGTCGACGCGGTCGCCGGCGCGGGATGCCAGGGCGGCCAGGAGGAGGGCCGCGTCCATGGAGGCGTCCAGGCGGGGGGCGTCGCCCACGCGGCCTGCCGAGGTGCGGCCGGTGTCGAGGACCAGGAGAATGTGGCGGTCGCGCTCGGGGCGCCAGGTGCGCACGGCGACCGCGGACTGGCGGGCGGTGGCGCGCCAGTCGATGGAGCGGGTGTCGTCGCCAGGGACATACTCGCGCAGGCTGTCGAATTCCGTGCCCTCGCCTCGTGTGAGGACGCTGGTGCGGCCGTCCAGTTCCCGGAGGCGGGCCAGTTTGGAGGGCAGGTGCTTGCGGCTGGTGAACGGAGGCAGGACGCGGACCGTCCACGGGACCCTGTGGGTGCCCTGGCGGGTGAACAGGCCGAGGGGGCCGTACGAGCGGATCGTCACGCGGTCTGCCAGACGGTCACCGCGGCGGGTGGGGCGCAGACGGGTCGTGACGCGGCGGCGTTCGCCCGCGGGGACGGTCAGGCGGTGCCGGGAGCCCGTCGTTTCCGTGCCAGGCTGCCAGCTGCTGGGAGGCCAGGCGTCACGGAGGTGGGCGCGCAGGGGGCGCCGGGACGGGTTGGTGACCGTGAGGGTGACGTCGGCCGTGTCCCCGAGGCGTACGGAGGTGTCGCCGTCGCGGGTCAGGCCCAGGCGTCGTACGGGGGCCGCCAGGGCGAAGTCGCAGGCGCAGGCCATGGCCAGGGGGGCGTTGACGGCGAGGAGGCCCGACCAGCCAGGGTCCCAGATGCCGACGGGGAGTGAGCCGAGGGCCGCGATCAGCGCGGCGCGTCCGGTGAGTGCCATCAGCGGGGGACGGGGACGTGGGCGAGGATCGCGTTGATGACGGAGTCGGCCGTGACGCCCTCCATCTCGGCCTCCGGGCGGAGCTGCACGCGGTGGCGGAGAGTCGGCAGGGCCAGGGCTTTGACGTCGTCGGGGATGACGTAGTCGCGGCCAGTGAGCCAGGCCCAGGCGCGGGCGGTCGCCAGGAGGGCCGTCGCGCCGCGCGGGGAGACGCCGAGGGTGAGGGACGGCGACTCGCGGGTGGCCCGGCAGATGTCCACGACGTAGGCGGTGATCTCGGGGGAGACCGTCGTCTTGGCGACCGCGGCGCGCGCTGCCTCCAGGTCGGCGGGGTTCGCCACGGGGCGTAGGCCGGCGGCGTGCAGGTCGCGTGGGTTGAAGCCCTCGGCATGGCGGGTGAGGACGTCGATCTCGTCCTGGCGGGAGGGGAGAGGGATCGTCAGTTTGAGGAGGAAACGGTCCAGCTGGGCCTCGGGGAGGGGGTAGGTGCCCTCGTACTCGACCGGGTTCTGGGTCGCGGCGACCAGGAACGGTTCGGGGAGCGGCCGGGGGGTGCCGTCGACGGTGACCTGGCGTTCCTCCATAGCCTCCAGCAGGGACGACTGGGTCTTCGGGGGCGTGCGGTTGATCTCGTCGGCGAGGAGGAGGTTGGTGAAGACCGGGCCGGGCTGGAAGGAGAACTGGGCGGTGCGGGTGTCGTAGACCAGGGAGCCCGTCACGTCGCTCGGCATCAGGTCCGGGGTGAACTGGACGCGCTTGGTGTCGAGTTCCAGTGCTGATGCGAGGGCGCGGACGAGCAACGTTTTGGCGACCCCGGGGACTCCTTCTAGTAGGACGTGTCCGCGGCAGAGGAGCGCTACGACGAGGCCGGTCACGGCGGGGTCCTGGCCGACCACGGCTTTGGCGATCTCGGCGCGCAGGGCTTCCAGGGAGGCCCGGGCGGCGCCCGGATCCCCGCTGTGCGCGGCGTTGTCAGTGGTCGGGTCCATCATGGACGGCGTACCTCTCTTTCGAGGGCGTCGAGTTGGTCGGCGAGGGAGATCAGGGCTGCGTCGTCACCGGGCGGCGGGCCGAAGAGGAGGGAGTCGAGGGCCTGTCCGTCTCCATGACCGTGGAGGTGGGCGGACAGGGCGGGGAGCAGGGCCTCGGGCGCGTGCGCCTGGGGGACGGGGACACCCACGAGAGGGGCGAGGCGCGTGCGGGTGGTGGAGCGAAGAGCGGCGGACGCGCGGTCGCGGGCGTTGGCCTTGCGGTAGAGGCGGGCGCGGCCTTCGACGGTTTCGGAGGCGCGGATCGCCACGGGGAGTTTTTCCGGCACGAGGGGGCCGAGTCGGCGTGCCCGCCACAGGGCGGCCAGGGCTGCCGCGACGAAGAGTTGCAGCGTGCCCCACAGCCAGCCGGACGGGATCAGGTCGAAGAAGCTGCGCTCGTCGCCGCCGGTGTCGGTGACCGAGGAGTCGGAGAGAGAGGGGAGGTACCAGACCAGATGGGGGCGGGAGCCGAGGAGCTGGAGGGCGAGCGAGGCGTTGCCCTGCTCGTCGAGGCGGTCGTTGATCAGGATGTCGGGCGCGCCGATGACGACGGTGTCGCCCCCGGACGGCTCCGGGATGCGCAGCAGGGTGGCGAGACGCTCGCTGGGGTAGCACTCGTCGGCGTCGAGGTGCGTGGTGGTGTAGCGGACGCCGCCCGTGTCGGCGTTGCCGGCGCGCTGGGCGGCGGGCAGGTCGCAGGCGGGGGAGAGGGCGGAGTCGAGGCTGGTCGCGGGGTCTGCGGTGACGCCGGGGGCGAGCCGTTCGACGGAGGGGCTGCCCGGGGCGACGAGGACGGTACGGCCGCCGGATTCGTGGAGCGTCGTGTGCAGCCGGTTCTGTTGAGTGTGCGTCAGCAGGTCGGGGTCGGCGACCAGGAGGGTGGTGTCCGCTCCGGCGGCGGCGCGGGCCTGGCTCAGGGTGGTGACCACGCGCGTGGAGACGCCGCGGTCGGCGAGGAGTTCGGCGACGGCGCGGCTGCCGTAGGGGTCGGCGGAGCGCGGGTCGAGTTCGCCGTGCCGGGCATCGGAGCGGATCACGGCGATCGCGACGGCCGCGGCAATCAGGAGCACGAGAGCGAGCGCGATGCCTCGGGCGCGGGTCCACACCTGACGGGCGGTGGGCGAGGCCGAGGTGGACGGGGTGGCCTCGGTGGTCATCCGGCGGCTCCCTGGCGGGCGCTGTGGTCCGTGCTGTGGGGACTGCTGCTCGCGAGCTGGGGCTTGGTCCGCTCCAGGTCGCGGTCGAGTTCGGCGATGCGGCGGTACGACTGCTCGGTCGCGGTGCGTCCGCCGTATGTCACGTCGTCGAAGTCCCGGGCGCCGGTGCGCAGCCGGTCGGCGTGGGCGGGCAGGGCACGGCCGGCTTCGGCCGCGGCCTCGTCGGCGGTTCGGCCGGGGCGCACGTCGAGGAGAGCACGTTCCTCCAGGCTGCGGACGACGGCCCGCATGCGCTCCTGGACGGCCTGGTTCCAGTGGCCCTGGGCGGCGTGTGCCTCGGCGGCCGCGCGGTGTTCGGAGGCGCTGCGGGGCCGGTCCTCGAACAGGGCGGGGGAGGAGACGGGTTGGCGGCGGGGAGTGCCCAGGCGCCACCACAGCGCGCCGAGAACCGCCAGCACGGCCACGACGATCACGAGCAGCCCCAGCGTCCCTCCGGGGGTGGCTTGCGAGGCGGTGCGGAACAGGCTGTCGATCCAGTCCCAGAACGCGTTCAGGGCGCGCTGGACCCAGCTGGGGTCGTTCTCGTGGTACATGCGCTTGGACAGTTCGTCCCGCGCCGCTTCCCGCGCGGGATCACGCGGGATGGTGATCGGCGGCTCGTCGCCGGAGCGCGACAGCGCCCGTACGGCGGTCTCGCCGGCGCGCAGCAGCGTCCGTACGGCCGTGCCGGCGGCCTGCGGCAGCGCCGGCACGGCTGTGAGTACTCCCCCCGCCGGGCTCACTGCATCAGCTCCTCGGGGTGGTGCCGGGGGCGTTGGAGCCGTAGTCCTGGACACCGGCGGCGCGGGCCAGTTCGAGGTCGAGGGCCTCGCGGCGGATGCGCTGGTCGATGTAGAGGAGCACGGTGACGCCCGCCGTGATCGGGAAGGTGATCGTGGAGCCGATCACCGAGCCGATGCCGCTGATGACCAGGAACGTCCAGCCGAAGTCGCCGCCGCTGTTGAGGAAGCCGGAGATGCCGTCGCCGCTCAGCGCGGCGGCGAGGAAGGCGAACGGGATGACGATGATCGACGCGACGACGTTCGCGATGATCGTCGCCAGCAGCTGGATGCCGAAGACGCGCCACCAGGAGCCGCGGACCAGCTTCACGGAGCGGCTCATCGACTTCTTGACGCCCTGCTTCTCCAGCATCAGCGCGGGCGAGGCCAGGGAGAAGCGGATCATCAGCCACAGCGCGACGATGCCGGCGCCGAGGCTGCCCAGGACGGCGAGCGCGATGCCTCCGTCACCGCCGCCCGTGACGGCCACGAGGATGCCTGGCAGGGCGCCCGCGGTGACGACGGCGGCGGTGATGAGCAGCAGCAGGCAGATCAGCCCGAAGAGCTTCATGACCTGCGGGCGGGCGTCGCGCCAGGCCTCGCGGGTGGTGACCGACTTGCCGAGCACGGCGCGGCTGGTGACGGTCGTGAGCATGGCGGTCGCCACGATGGTGCCGACCAGGGAGATCAGGAGGATCACGCCGGAGTTGAGCAGGGAGTCGCCCAGGGCGCGGGTCAGCTCGCCGAGGGTGGCGCTCGGGTCGTTGAGGGCTTCGGTGCTGGTGTTGTCCAGGACGAGGCCTTGGAACAGGACGACGACGATCTCGGTGAGGACCGCGACGGTCAGCGAGATGCCGAGGACCGTGCGCCAGTAGGTGCGCATGGTGGAGACGGCGCCGTCGAGGACCTCACCGACGCCGAGTGGGCGCAGCGGGATCACGCCGGGCTTGGCGGCGGGCGGGGGGCCGCCCCAGCCGCCAGGACCGCCGTAGCCGCCGTACCCTCCGGGGCCGCCGCCGTAGCCGCCGGGGCCTCCCCAGCCGCCGTGGCCGCCTCCTGGGCCGGCCGTGGGCTGGCCGCCCCAGCCGGGGCCGGGCGGCGGGGGCGGGGGAGCCTGGCCGGGTCCGGCGGGTCCGGTGGGCGCGGACCACTGGCTCGGTGGCGGCTGCTCCTTGGACCACTTCACGCCGGGGCCCTGCGGGTGGTCCGGCTGGTCCGCGGGCTCGGGGCCAGGGCGGTCCGGCGGCTCTGCAGGGCCGGGCGTGCCCGGTTCCTGCCCGTCGGACGGGGCGGATCCGGGCGAGGCCCAGCCCGGAGTGTCGTTCATCGTCGCTCCTTCACGGTGCCCGTCCGCGGTTGCGGCGGCAGGCTGGCAGCCATCGTGCCATGGGGTGGTCTTCGATGGACCTGCCGAGGTATCGGCTGCGCACCTTCAATTGTCCGCCGGATAACGGGCAGACTGACCGCATGGCTGATCAGTACGCGCACGGCGGCGAAGACAAGCGGCCGACCGAGATTCCGGCGATCCGCTGGGAAGAGCCACCCGAAGGCCCCGTACTGGTCCTTCTCGACCAGACGCGGCTGCCGGCCGAGGAGGTGGAGCTGGTGTGCACGGACGCGCCCGCGCTGGTGGAGGCGATCCGCTCGCTCGCGGTGCGCGGGGCGCCGCTGCTGGGCATCGCGGGGGCGTACGGCGTCGCGCTCGCCGCTGTGCGCGGGTTCGACGTGGACGAGGCCGCGGACGCGCTGGCGGGCGCCCGGCCCACGGCGGTGAATCTCGCTGTCGGCGTGCGCCGCGCCCGGGCCGCGCACCGGGCCGCGCTCGCCGAGAGCGGGGATGCCGAGCAGGCGGCCGGGGCGGCGCTGGCCGCGGCGCGGGCACTGCACCGGGAGGACGCCGAGGCGAGCGCCCGGATGGCCGCGCACGGGCTGGCGCTGTTGGACGAGCTGCTGCCGGGCGTCGGGCGCCGGATCCTCACGCACTGCAACACCGGTTCGCTGGTGTCGGGCGGTGAGGGGACGGCGTTCGCGGTGGCGCTGGCCGCGCACCGGGCGGGGCGGCTGCGGCGGCTGTGGGTGGACGAAACGCGTCCGTTGCTGCAAGGTGCTCGCCTGACGGCGTACGAGGCGGCCCGCAGCGGCATGGCGTACACCTTGCTCACGGACAATGCGGCCGGTTCGCTGTTTGCCGCGGGAGAGGTGGACGCGGTGCTGATCGGCGCGGACCGCATCGCGGCCGACGGTTCGGTGGCGAACAAGGTGGGGAGCTACCCGCTCGCGGTGCTCGCGCGGTACCACCATGTGCCGTTCATCGTGGTGGCGCCGGTGACGACGGTGGATCCGGACACGCCGGACGGGGCGGCCATCGAGGTCGAGCAGCGTGCCGGCCATGAGGTGACGGAGGTCATGGCACCTCAGGTGCCCGTGGCCGGAGCGGAAGCGGGAGGCGGGATTCCGGTGGCCCCTCTGGGGACCCAGGCGTACAACCCGGCGTTCGACGTGACACCGCCGGAGCTGGTGACGGCGATCGTCACCGAGGAAGGCGCCGTGTCGCCCGTGACGGCCGAAGCGCTCGCGGAGCTGTGTGACAGGTCACGCCAGGTAACGATTTAGTTAATGGGATGATGGCATTCATGAAGGGACGAGTCCTTGTCGTCGACGACGACACCGCACTGGCCGAGATGCTCGGCATTGTGCTGCGTGGTGAAGGTTTTGAGCCGTCTTTCGTAGCCGACGGTGACAAGGCGCTGGCCGCATTCCGTGAGACCAAGCCCGACCTGGTGCTGCTGGATCTGATGCTGCCCGGGCGCGATGGCATCGAGGTGTGCCGCCTGATCAGGGCGGAGTCCGGGGTGCCGATCGTGATGCTCACGGCGAAGAGCGACACCGTCGATGTCGTCGTGGGGCTGGAGTCGGGTGCCGACGACTACATCGTGAAGCCGTTCAAGCCCAAGGAGCTGGTGGCCCGGATCCGGGCGCGGCTCAGGAGGTCCGAGGAGCCGGCGCCGGAGCAGCTCGCCATCGGCGACCTGGTCATCGACGTGGCCGGGCACTCGGTGAAGCGGGACGGGCAGTCGATCGCGCTGACGCCGCTGGAGTTCGACCTGCTGGTCGCGCTCGCGCGCAAGCCGTGGCAGGTGTTCACACGTGAGGTGCTGCTGGAGCAGGTCTGGGGCTACCGGCACGCGGCGGACACGCGCCTGGTCAACGTGCATGTGCAGCGACTGCGCTCCAAGGTCGAGAAGGACCCGGAGCGGCCGGAGATCGTGGTGACCGTGCGTGGTGTCGGGTACAAGGCCGGGCCGAGCTGACATGTCCGGAGACAGTGCCGCATCGGCGCCCGGGCGGTCCGGTGCCCGTGCCGGGCGGCCTGTCGGCCGGGGGACGGCCGTATCCCGCTGGGTGCGGTTCCTGGAGGGCCGGCTGCTGCTGCAGGGCGGAGTCCAGGGCAGCCCGGTGCTGCGCCTGCTCATGCGCTGGGTGCGCAGGCCGCTGCTGCCCGTCATGCGGCTGTGGCGGCGCAACATCCAGCTCAGGGTGGTCGTCACCACCCTGCTGATGTCGCTGGGTGTCGTCCTGCTGCTCGGCTTCGTGGTGATCGGGCAGGTGCGCAACGGCCTGCTGGACGCCAAGGTCAAGGCCTCGCAGAGCCAGGCCACCGGCGGGTTCGCGGTGGCCAAGCAGAACGCCGACGAGGCGGCGGCCGGCACCGACGACGATCCCTCGTCGGCCGTGGACGGCCGTACGTCGCAGAACGTCATCGAGTGGATGAGCAACCTCGTGTCGTCGCTGGCCAGCGGTGGCCAGGGCGCGTTCGACGTGGTGACGCTGCCCACGGGCGACGACAGCGGTGGCGGGCGCGGACCGCGTGCCTCCGGGTTCGTCGACCCGTCGGCCAGCGTGCCCGAGGCTCTGCGCATGCGGATCAACACCAGCACCGAGGCGGTCCAGAGCTACACCCGCATCGTCTACAGCAACGGCCAGGAGTCCCAGCCCGGGCTGGTCATCGGCAAGCAGATCAACGACCCCAACGGCAACCCGTACGAGCTGTACTACCTCTTCCCGCTCGCGCAGGAGGAGAAGTCGCTGAGCCTGGTCAAGGGCACGCTGGCCACCGCCGGGCTGTTCGTCGTCGTCCTGCTCGGGGCCATCGCGTGGCTGGTGGTGCGCCAGGTCGTCACGCCGGTGCGGATGGCCGCCAGCATCGCCGAGCGGCTGTCCGCGGGGCGGCTGCAGGAACGGATGAAGGTAACCGGCGAGGACGACATCGCGCGGCTCGGCGAGGCCTTCAACAAGATGGCGCAGAACCTCCAGCAGAAGATCAGCCAGCTGGAGAACCTGTCGCGGATGCAGCGGCGGTTCGTCTCCGACGTCTCGCACGAGCTGCGCACCCCGCTGACGACCGTGCGGATGGCCGCCGACGTCATCCACGAGGCACGGGAGGACTTCGACCCGGTGACCGCGCGGTCGGCGGAGCTGCTCGCCGACCAGCTGGACCGGTTCGAGTCGCTGCTCGCGGACCTGCTGGAGATCAGCCGATTCGACGCGGGCGCGGCGGCGCTGGAGGCGGAGCCGATAGACCTGCGGGACGTCGTACGGCGCGTGGTGAGCGGGGCCGAGCCGCTCGCCGAGTGCAAGGGCACGCAGATCAAGATCGTCGGAGACCAGCAGCCCGTCGTCGCCGAGGCCGACGCCCGGCGTGTGGAGCGCGTCCTGCGCAATCTCGTCGTCAACGCCGTCGAGCACGGCGAGGGCCGGGACGTCGTGGTCAAGCTGGCCGCGGCGGGCGGCGCGGTCGCGGTCGCGGTGCGCGACTACGGCGTCGGGCTCAAGCCCGGCGAGGCGGCTCGTGTCTTCAGCCGCTTCTGGCGGGCGGACCCGGCACGCGCGCGTACCACCGGCGGTACGGGCCTGGGGCTGTCCATCGCGCTGGAGGACGCCCGGCTGCACGGCGGCTGGCTGCAGGCGTGGGGCGAGCCGGGCGGCGGCTCGCAGTTCCGGCTGACGCTGCCGCGCACCGCGGACGAGGCGCTGCGGGGTTCGCCGATACCGCTGGAGCCGCCGGACTCGCGGCGCAACCGCGGACTGAGCGACGCCGGTCTGCCGCACGGCGGCGGGGAGAAGACCGCGACCGCCACCGTGCCCGCGCAGCAGACGGGCGGGCAGGTGCCCGCGATACCCGCGCGGGACGCCCGGGACTCGATGGTGCCCCGGCTGGCCGCGGTGCCGCCCACGGTCGACCCGACGGCGCTGCCCGGCAACGGCGCGCGCGTGGTGCCCCGCTCCGGCTCCGGGATCACCTCGGTCCCGCGCGGGCAGGACGTTCCGGCCCCGGCGCTCGCACCGGCAGCGCGGGCCGACACCGTGAGCCGCCCGGGGACGGGGCCGGAGGGGACGCCCGACGAGGAGAACAGGCCGCAGGGCCAGGACCGGCGGAACGAGCCGCAGGGCTCCAACTGTCGGTTAGAACCGCCGGCGGACGCGGACAGACAAGCGGACGGGCAAGGGGAGGCATTTCGTGGGGGCTGACCGCAAGGGCGGCGGCCGGCGGTCGCGGGCGCACGCGATGGCGTACGCCGCCTGCGGTGTCGTACTGCTGGCTGGGTGTGCCTCGATGCCCGACAGCGGGGATCTGCGGGGCGTCGAGTCCACGCCGCGCCAGGACTCGCAGGTACGGGTGTTCGCCGTGCCGCCGCGCGACGACGCCTCGTACACCGACATCGTGCAGGGCTTTCTTGAGGCGCTGACCAGCGACGAACCGGACTACAAGACGGCGCGCATGTACCTCACCGACAAGGCGGCGCGGACCTGGCGGCCGAAGCAGTCCACCACGGTGCTGGTGGACGGCCCGGGGTTGCGGGCGGGCAGCCCGGCCGACCGGGAGGACGTCGGCGAGTACTCGTACCTGCTGACCGGCACCAAGGTCGCCACGGTGAACGCGCAGCAGGCGTACACGCCCGCCAGCGGGTCGTACAACGAGTCGGTGCACCTCACGCGGAACCCGAAGAACGGGCAGTGGCGGATCGACTCGGTGCCGCAGGGCGTCGTGATGGGGAAGTCGGACTTCCAGCGCAACTACATGTCCGTCAACAAGTACTACTTCGCCACGAACAGCGAGTCGGTCGCCACCGGCGGGCAGCCGATGGCCGTCGCCGATCCCGTCTACGTGCGCAGGCGTGTCGATCCCATGACCCAGACCGTGCGTTCCCTCCTCGATGGGCCCACGAGCTGGCTGCGCCCCGTGGTCCGGTCGAGCTTCCCGACCGGTACGGCGCTGGAGAAGGACGCCGCCCCGCTGACGCCCGACGACCGCAACAGACTGACCGTGCCGCTGAACGACCGGGCCGCCAAGGCCGGTACGGGCATCTGCGAGGAGATGGCCGCCCAGCTGCTGTTCACGCTGCGCAGTCTCGCTCCTTCGATGGACGAGGTCGCGCTGCGGACGGGCCGGGCGGAGCTGTGCTCGCTCACCGAGGAGCGGGCCGAGGCGGTGGCCATGCGCGGTGCGTCACAGCACCCGGACTACCTGTACTTCGTCGACGGCAAACACCGGCTCGTACGGCTCGGCACCGGCAGCAGCGCCACGCGCATCGAACCGGTGCCGGGGGCGCTGGGCGAGGGCGGCACGGCACTGCGCTCGGTGGCGGTGTCGTACGACGAGCGTTCCGCGGCCGGCGTCACCCTCGACAGCAAGTCGCTGTACGTCGGCTCGCTGGAGTCGGGCGGGACGCTCGGGAAGGCCGTGGTGCACAGCGGCGGCAAGGCCGAGGAGGACCGGCTGACGACGCCCAGCTGGGACGCTCGCGGCGACTTGTGGGTGGCCGACCGGAATCCCGCCGACCCCCGGCTGCTCATGCTGGAGGACGGCTCCGGCGAGCCGCTGGAGGTGGCGACGCCGGGGCTCGACGGGCGGGTCCAGGCCGTACGGGTGGCCGCCGACGGGGTGCGGATCGCGCTCGTCGTGGAGAAGAACGGCAGGCAGTCCCTGCTCATCGGGCGGGCCGAGCGGGTTGAGGAGACGGGCGGGCGCCTCGACGTCACAGTCCGTGAACTGCGTTCCGTAACACCGGAGTTGGAGGAGGTCAAAGCCATATCGTGGGCCGGTGATAGTCGGCTCGTCGTGGTTGGGCGCTCGCCCGGTGGTGTGGAGCAAATGCAGTACATGCAGTGCGACGGTTCGATGTCCGAGTCGGGATCCTTGCCCAGCCTCACAGAGGTGAAGAGCGTCGCTGCCTCCGAGAGCAGCGACCTCCCGCTCTTGGCTGCCTCAAAGGAAGGGGTTCTGCGGCTGTCCGGGGGGAGGGGCTGGAAAACGGTGCACGAGACGGGTACAGCTGTGGTCTATCCCGGCTGACGATATCGCCGTTCTGTCTGGACCTCACCTGGGCGATGCGGGGACAGAACGGCGATATGCACTTGCACGCGCTTCCGGGAGCGGAGGTCACCCGCAGTGACTGTTGTCCTCGCCGTCGTAGATGCCGTGGAAGCCGCCGTACCAGTCGACGCACTGCCCAGCGGAGTTCGTCAGGGTGTAGACCGGACCGGCGTAGTGATAATAGTCACCGCTGTCTATGTCCCAGGCGCCCCCAGAGACTCGGATCGCCGCCTTCATGTCGACCTTGTAGTCCGTGCGGAACTGGATCGTCACGGCACAGTTCTTGCGGCCGTTGTAGGTCAGGTAGACCGTGGCGCTGTCTGACCCGCCGAACAGGGAGATGTTCTTGTAGTCGATCACCGAATACCCGGACCCGCACGCACCGTTGTACGGGACGATGCCGCCTGCGGCACTAGCAGGTGTTGCAAGAGCCAGGGAAGCTGCGGTCAGCATCGTTGTGGATGCTGTGACGGCTAGGATCTTTCTTCTTTTGTTCACGGCGTGATCTTATGCATCAATCGAACACATGTCCATGACAGTCGCGTTCGATTGGCGTCCTTGAGTTTTCCACAGGGGTGGCCGGTCGGCAACGGCGTTGGCACAGTGGGGCCATGCGGGGGTGGTGGCGGGACCTCACCGACCTGGTGCTGCCGGCCGAGTGCGGAGGCTGCGGGACGCCTCGTACGGTGCTCTGCACACAGTGCCGTGTCGTCCTGAGCGGAGCCGCACCGCGCCGGGTGCGGCCGGTGCCGGAGCCGCCCGGGCTGCCGGCCGTGCACGCGGCTGCACCGTACGCGGACGAGGTGCGGGCGATGCTGCTCGCCCACAAGGAACGCGGTGCGCTCGCGCTCGCCGGGCCGCTCGGCACGGCCCTGGCGGATGCGGTGCGGGCGGGACTGCGGGAGGCGACGGCCCGGGCCGGGGCGGGTCGGGTGCCGGATCCGGGTGGCCGGGCCGTGCTGCTCGTTCCCGTGCCGTCCGCGCCTGGTGCGGTGCGTGCGCGGGGGCACGATCCGGTGCGGCGGATCGCGCTCGCGGCGGCCGGGCAGCTGCGGCGGGCCGGGACGCCGGCCCGGGTGGTCGCCGTACTGCGGCAGCGGCGTGCCGTGGCTGACCAGGCGGGGCTCGACTCCCGGCAGCGGCTGGAGAACCTCGCGGGCGCGCTGGAGGCGGTCCCCGGCGGTGGCCGGCTGCTGAGCGGCGGACCGGTCGTGCTGGTCGACGACCTGATGACGACGGGTGCGTCCCTGGCGGAGGCGGTGCGTGCGGTGCGGGCGGCGACGGCCGTGTACGCGGCGGTGGCATGGGAAGGAAGAGGGCTACGGGGCAGTGGAACAGCGCGAGAGAGGGCGGACCGGATGCCCGTCGCCGGAGTGGCGGGCGTGCGCGGAGCCGGCGGCGCCGGTGACGTGGTCAGTGCGGCTGTGATCGCGGCATCGCCGGATTCCTTCGAAATAAATCGGAACTGACTGAGAACTTGCATCGTTGCAGGTGATGAGAGGGTCATTCACCTGAACGGAGGTACGCCGCAGTAGAGGGTGACGACATCCGTCCGGGCGAGATATGTTCGGTTGTGAGGGAAAGCCGCAGGCCACACCTCTCATATCCGAACGCCGTGTTGCGGGCTTTTCGCAAACAGCCGCGCCGGTGGAATGGAGATCTTGCCCGCGGGGGAGGAGGTGGAAGTCACCGAGTCCGAGGTTCCGGGGCTCACCGGAGCCTGGTGCAAAAGGGAGATGCTCCGCAGCGCAGCGGAGCGATCCGGGAACGGAGTTCTGCGTGGACATCGTCGTCAAGGGCCGCAAGACCGAGGTGCCCGAGCGGTTCCGGAAGCACGTGGCCGAGAAGCTGAAGCTGGAGAAGATCCAGAAGCTCGATGGCAAGGTGATCAGCCTCGACGTCGAGGTGTCCAAGGAGCCCAACCCCCGACAGGCGGACCGCAGTGACCGAGTGGAGATCACGCTCCGCTCCCGCGGTCCGGTGATCCGGGCGGAGGCAGCGGCGAGCGACCCGTACGCAGCGCTCGACCTGGCGGCGGAGAAGTTGGGCGCACGGCTGCGCAAGCAACACGACAAGCGCTTCTCCCGGCGCGGCGCGCGCCGCCGCACGGCCGCTGAGGTCCCCGACCACGTCCCGGACGCCGCCACGCTCAACGGGACCGGCGCCGTCCGCGAGCCGGAGCCGAGCGGTGTACCCACCAAGAAGATCGGCACGCTGGAAGTGCTGGGTGACGGCCCCCTCGTCGTCCGCGAGAAGACCCACGTCGCTGCCCCGATGACCCTCGACCAGGCGCTCTACGAGATGGAACTGGTCGGGCACGACTTCTACCTGTTCATCGACTCCGAGACCAAGGAACCCAGTGTCGTCTACCGGCGGCACGCGTACGACTACGGCGTGATCCACCTCAGTACCGACACCATGGTCACCCAGGCACACACACCCGAGGCGGGCGACACGATCGGCGGCTGACCGCGCCGGGTGACAGCTGAGCCGGTGCCCCTGGAGCGCGTGTGCGCCCCCAGGGGCACCCCTGTGCGACCACTTCGCGCCCCGCTCTGTCACCCCGCTGTCGCCCGGGCATGAAATCATGGCCGCAACGGCTCAAGCGGTGGGCCGTTGCCTTGGGTTGGCGATGGCTCAGGACCACAGGCCAAAGCCTTCAGGGGGAGGAACGATGGCGGACAGCTTCGGACCGATGCGGGACGAGGATGCCGACGACGGCGTCGTCGGCATGGGCCCGGACGAGGGCAGCACTCCACGCAAGGAGCCGATCAGAGTCCTGGTGGTGGACGACCACGCCCTGTTCCGCCGTGGCCTGGAGATCGTGCTGGCCGCCGAGGAGGACATCCAGGTCATCGGGGAGGCCGGGGACGGCGCCGAGGCCGTGGAGAAGGCCGCCGACCTGCTGCCCGACATCGTGCTGATGGACGTACGGATGCCCAAGCGGGGCGGGATCGAGGCGTGCACCTCCATCAAGGAGGTGGCACCCAGCGCCAAGATCATCATGCTGACGATCAGCGACGAGGAAGCCGACCTGTACGACGCGATCAAGGCGGGCGCGACCGGCTATCTCCTCAAGGAGATCTCCACGGACGAGGTGGCCACCGCGATCCGCGCGGTCGCCGACGGGCAGTCGCAGATCAGTCCCTCCATGGCGTCGAAGCTGCTCACCGAGTTCAAGTCGATGATCCAGCGGACCGACGAGCGCCGGCTCGTGCCCGCACCGCGGCTGACGGACCGTGAGCTTGAGGTCCTCAAGCTCGTCGCCACGGGGATGAACAACCGGGACATCGCCAAGGAGTTGTTCATCTCCGAGAACACCGTGAAGAACCATGTACGCAACATCCTGGAGAAGCTGCAACTGCACTCCAGGATGGAGGCCGTGGTCTACGCGATGCGGGAGAAGATCCTGGAGATCCGCTGAGGGCCCGGCGGTCCGCCAGCGGAGTGACGCTCAGGCGAGTATGCGGGTGATTTCCTTCACGAGGGGCTCGCGGTGCTCCGGGGCGTCCACCCGTTCCACGCGTACGTCCGTGCAGTTCACCCAGGTCGCTGCCTCGACGAGCGCCTGTGCGACCGACGGGACTGCCTTCGGGCCGTCCAGAGTGACCTGCCTGGCCACCAGCGTGTGGCCCTCGCGGGCCGGGTCGACGCGGCCGACGAGGTGGCCGCCGGCCAGGACCGGCATCGCGAAGTAGCCGTGCACCCGCTTGTGCTTGGGGACGTAGGCCTCCAGGCGGTGGGTGAAGCCGAAGATCCGCTCCGTGCGTGCCCGTTCCCAGATCAGGGAGTCGAAGGGGGACAGGAGCGTGGTGCGGTGGCGGCCGCGGGGCGGGGTCTGCAGGGCCGCGGGGTCGGCCCAGGCCGGCTTACCCCAGCCCTCGACCGTGACCGGGACCAGGCCCGAGTCGGCGATCACCGCGTCGACCTGTTCGGCCTTGAGGCGGTGGTAGTCGGCGATGTCCGCGCGGGTGCCGACGCCGAGGGACTGGCCCGCGAGACGGACCAGGCGGCGCAGGCATTCGGTGTCGTCCGGCTCGTCGTGCAGGAGGGTGTCCGGGACGGCGCGTTCGGCGAGGTCGTACACGCGTTTCCAGCCGCGGCGCTCCACGCAGACCACTTCGCCGTACATCAGGGCGCGTTCGACGGCGACCTTGGTGCCGGACCAGTCCCACCAGTCGTTAGTCTTCTTCGCCCCGCCCAGTTCGGTTGCCGTGAGGGGGCCTTCGGAGCGGAGCTGTTTGATGACCTGGTCGTAGGCGCCGTCGGGGAGTTCGTGGTTCCAGTGAGGGCGGTTGCGGTAGGCGCGGCGGCGGAAGGCGAAGTGGGGCCACTCCTCGATGGGGAGGATGCAGGCGGCGTGGGACCAGTACTCGAAGGCGTGGGGTCGTGCCGAAGGCGCGCCAGAAGATGCAGCTTTCCAGTAGGCGTGTTCTACGGTCTTGCGGCCTATCGCGCCGAGGCGGGCGTACGGGACGAGTTCGTGGGAGCGGGCGAGGACCGAGATCGTGTCGAGCTGGACCGCGCCGAGGTGACGGAGGATGCCGCGGGTGCCTGAGCGGCGGTTGGGGGCGCCGAGGAAGCCCTGGGCTCGTAGGGCGATGCGGCGGGCGTCGTCTGCGGTGAGGGTGGTGGTGGGGCGCGGGGTCGTCATGGATCCGCACCATAGGGGGTGGCACTGACAGCGGGCGTTGAGCGGTGTTTGGGGTGACCGTTGGCTGGTGCGGGCCCGGGATAAGTGTCGTTTGCCTGCGCTGGCGGGGTGCCGCTGCGCCCACTCGTGCCGCCCTGGGGGTACCTCCCAGGCCCTTGAGGCACTGGGGGAGGCACGCATGCCCGCAGCTACGACGACGGCTGCGCTCTGCGTTGGGCACGACTGCCGCGGCTTGCGGCATGGCTGGACGCCGTTGGCGAGTGGGGTGTTCAGGGGCGGGAGGGGAGGTACTGGGTTGTTGAGGGTAGGGAGAGGTCTGAGGGGAGCAGGGAGGCCACCCAGCAGTCGCGGAGGACTCCGGTGTGGTTGGTGGCGGCGCGTAGGGTGCCTTCGAGGGTGAAGCCGGTGCGTTCCGCCACCGCGCGGGACGGGGTGTTGCCGACCTCGGCACGCCACTCCAGGCGGTCGATCTTCAGGTGGGTGAAGGCCCAGCGCGCGGCCGTGAGGGTGGCCTCGGTGACGTAGCCCTTGCCGCGGTGCTCCTTGGCGCACCAGAAACCGATCTCGGCGACGCCCAGGGCGCGCATCGTGATGCCGAGTGTGCCCGCCAGTTCCCCGGAGGGGAGGAAGAGGCCGAACGTGAACATGGAGTCGTTCGCCCAGCCGTCCGGTGCCGCCTGCTCCGTGAACGACTGCGCGTGTTCGAGGAGATACGGGGAGGGGATCATGGTCCAGCGCTGGACGTCGGGGTCCTGGCAGGCGGCGTACACCGCGTCGGTGTCCTGCGGGCCCACCGTGCGCAGCACGAGGCGGTCGGTGGTGAGTGTGACGGGGTCCATCGGCCGATTCTGCTCGGGACGCGAGGCACGCGCCATCGCTTTGCCGTACGTGAGCGGGTGATCACGGTTCGCGCAATCCGACGGCGGAATGCGGCACCATCCGAGGGGGCCGGACGTTGTCCCCTTGAAGCACTCGCAAGCCGACGTGACAGAGAAATGATGAAGTGGACGGTCGCTGTCATGGCGGGCCCTCCCGGCGCGGTGGGGTCCTCGCATACGATGGCCGTTGCTCAATGAGTCAAGTAGTAACCGACCGTCCCAGGCCCGACCGGCAAGGAGACCAACCCCCGTGTCCGTCCTCTCGAAGATCATGCGTGCAGGCGAAGGCAAGATCCTGCGCAGGCTGCACCGCATCGCGGACCAGGTCAACTCCATCGAAGAGGACTTCGTCGACCTCTCCGACGCCGAGCTGCGGGCCCTCACCGATGAGTACAAGCAGCGCTACGCAGACGGTGAGAGCCTGGACGACCTGCTGCCCGAGGCGTACGCCACCGTCCGAGAAGCCGCCAAGCGCGTCCTCGGCCAGCGGCACTACGACGTGCAGATCATGGGCGGCGCCGCCCTGCACATGGGCTACGTGGCCGAGATGAAGACCGGTGAGGGCAAGACCCTCGTCGGCACGCTGCCCGCGTATCTCAACGCCCTGTCCGGCGAGGGCGTCCACATCATCACGGTCAACGACTACCTGGCCGAGCGCGACTCCGAGATGATGGGCCGCGTCCACCGGTTCCTCGGCCTGAACGTGGGCTGCATTCTGGCCAACATGACGCCGGCCCAGCGCCGCGAGCAGTACGCGTGCGACATCACGTACGGCACGAACAACGAGTTCGGCTTCGACTACCTGCGCGACAACATGGCGTGGTCGAAGGAGGAGCTCGTCCAGCGTGGCCACAACTTCGCCATCGTCGACGAAGTCGACTCCATCCTCATCGACGAGGCCCGTACGCCGCTGATCATCTCCGGCCCGGCCGACCAGGCCACCAAGTGGTACGGCGACTTCGCCAAGCTGGTCACGCGCCTCAAGCGCGGCGAGGCCGGAAACCCCCTGAAGGGCATCGAGGAGACCGGCGACTACGACGTCGACGAGAAGAAGCGCACGGTCGCCATCCACGAGCCCGGCGTCACCAAGGTCGAGGACTGGCTCGGCATCGACAACCTCTACGAGTCGGTGAACACCCCGCTCGTCGGCTACCTGAACAACGCCATCAAGGCCAAGGAGCTCTTCAAGCGCGACAAGGACTACGTCATCATCGACGACGAAGTCATGATCGTCGATGAGCACACCGGCCGTATCCTCGCCGGCCGCCGCTACAACGAGGGCATGCACCAGGCGATCGAGGCGAAGGAAGGCGTGCCGATCAAGGACGAGAACCAGACGCTCGCCACGATCACCCTCCAGAACTTCTTCCGCCTGTACAAGCGCCACGACCACGACGGCAAGGAAGTGCCCGGCCTGTCCGGCATGACCGGTACGGCGATGACCGAGGCCGCCGAGTTCCACCAGATCTACAAGCTCGGCGTGGTCCCGATCCCGACGAACCGGCCGATGGTCCGCGCGGACCAGTCGGACCTGATCTACCGCACCGAGGTCGCCAAGTTCGAGGCGGTCGTCGACGACATCGCCGAGAAGCACGAGAAGGGCCAGCCGATCCTCGTCGGCACCACCTCGGTCGAGAAGTCCGAGTACCTCTCGCAGCAGCTCAGCAAGCGCGGTATCCAGCACGAGGTGCTGAACGCCAAGCAGCACGACCGTGAGGCGCAGATCGTCGCCCAGGCCGGCCGCAAGGGCTCCGTGACCGTGGCCACGAACATGGCCGGCCGTGGTACGGACATCATGCTCGGCGGCAACCCTCAGCACCTTGCCGAGGCGGAGCTGCGCCAGCGCGGTCTCGACCCGGAGGAGCACATCGAGGAGTGGGCCGTGGCCCTGCCCGAGGCGCTCAAGCGGGCCGAGGCGGCGGTCAAGGCCGAGAAGGAGGAGGTCGAGTCGTTCGGCGGGCTGTACGTGCTGGGCACCGAGCGGCACGAGTCGCGGCGGATCGACAACCAGCTGCGCGGCCGTTCCGGCCGGCAGGGCGACCCCGGCGAGTCCCGCTTCTACCTCTCTCTGGGCGACGACCTGATGCGGCTGTTCAAGGCCCAGATGGTCGAGCGCGTGATGTCGATGGCGAACGTCCCGGACGACGTGCCGATCGAAAACAAGATGGTCACGCGCGCGATCGCCTCCGCCCAGTCGCAGGTCGAGACGCAGAACTTCGAGACCCGTAAGAACGTCCTGAAGTACGACGAGGTCCTCAACCGGCAGCGCGAGGTCATCTACGGCGAGCGGCGCCGCGTCCTGGAGGGCGAGGACCTGCAGGAGCAGATCCACCACTTCATGGACGACACGATCGACGCCTACATCCAGGCCGAGACCGCCGAGGGCTTCCCCGAGGACTGGGACCTGGACCGGCTCTGGGGCGCCTTCAAGCAGCTGTACCCGGTGAAGGTCACCATCGAGGAGCTGGAGGAGGCGGCCGGCGACCGGGCCGGGCTGACCGCCGACTACATCTCGGACTCCATCAAGGACGACATCCACGAGCAGTACCAGGCGCGTGAGGAGCAGCTCGGCTCCGAGATCATGCGGGAGCTGGAGCGCCGGGTCGTGCTGTCGGTCCTGGACCGCAAGTGGCGCGAGCACCTCTACGAGATGGACTACCTCCAGGAGGGCATCGGCCTGCGCGCGATGGCCCAGAAGGACCCACTGGTCGAGTACCAGCGCGAGGGCTTCGACATGTTCACCGCGATGATGGAGGGCATCAAGGAGGAGTCCGTCGGCTACCTGTTCAACCTGGAGGTCCAGGTCGAGCAGCAGGTCGAGGAGGTCCCGGTAGAGGACACCAAGCCGGTGGCCGATCTGGAGAAGAAGGACGCTGTGCCGGCGCAGGCGGGCGCCCGCCCGGAGATCCGCGCCAAGGGGCTGGACGCCCCGCAGCGGCGGAACCTGCACTTCTCCGCGCCGACGGTCGACGGCGAGGGCGGCACCATCGAGGGCGACTTCACCACCGACGACGAGCCCGTGCGCTCCCCGGCCGACGGCCTCACGCGCGCGGAGCGCCGCAAGCAGGCGCGGGGCGGGCGGCGTCGTAAGAAGTGACGCGGGCGGGGCCCTGCGGGCGGCCTGCACCCTGTCGGTGCGGTACGCGTGCGAGGCTCCTGTCTTGTGCCGCGTGAGCTGGCGTGATCGGTTCGTGTGGCTCGGGTCGAGTCCGGGGCATCGCGGTCGGCTCGGGCGTCGCGGCTGAGGTGTGAAGGGCCGGGCATTTCTGGGTGCCCGGCCCTTCGGTGTGCGCGGGTGCGTGCGGACGGTTCCCTGTGGGCGTGCGGTCGGTCAGTCGACGTTCGTGTGGGGTGGGCGGGGGCCGCCCAGTTCCACCGCTGTGCAGCGCCAGCGCAGGTCCTGGCCCAGTTCCAGGCGGAAGGCCATGGCGCGCAGCCGGTCGCCGGCGCCGATGCGGGCAAAGGCCTCGATGGCGCCGGGGCACGGCATGAAGTAGCCGATGTCGCGGACGACGGGGCGGGTGCCGCGCGTGGTGCGCAGGGGGCCGCGTTCGGCCAGCCAGGCCAGTTCGTCGTAGGCACGGCCCACGGTGTGGCGGAGCATCGCGTGGACGGGGCGTTGGCCGCTCAGAACCGCGAGGAGACGCTCGGCGAAGAGGTCGGTGGGGCGGGGTTGCGGGATGGGGCGGCGTGGGGTCTGAGCGGGGACGACCGGGGCGGCGGCCGGGGACGTCGGCCGGGGTGTGGTCCCGGTGCCGCTGCGGGCGGTGGTGGGGGCCTGTCGGGGGGTGATGCCGGTGGCCCGGGAGGTGGTGGGAGTCCCGGAAGCGGTGCCTGTGGTTCGGGGAGCCGTCGGGAGTGATCGAGGGGTGGTGGCGTTGGGGGAAGCCGGTGGGCGGGTGTCTGCCGGCCTGGTGTGGAGGGCGGTGGCGCGTCCCGGTGGGCGGCCGTCGCCCGGCGTCGTGGAGAGCGTGCCCGAGCCGGGGGCGCGGGGCGGGGTGCCGCCGGGGCGGCGGGGGTCGCGGCGGCTCGGCGGGCGGGTGCCCGGTCGGTTCTGCGCCCTGGTCATGACCTTGTGCATGGGAGTCCCCGTTCGGCGGCCCGGATGGTACCGGGCAGTAACTTCGTGGTTGGTGATCTTGTACGGGGCCGAAGCGGGCGGGGGCAAGGAACCGCGAGTGCGGGTCGGGGTGGCCGGAGGGTTCACCTATCAGGGTGACCGGAGGGGGTGGAAGCCCGCGCTGGGGCGGGTGGCGGGGGTGAGTTCCGGGGACGGAGGTGGACGCCTCGACGGGGGCGGGCAGGGACCCGAAAGGGGACTCCCGCACGTATCCTGAAGGCCTCCGGGAGACGCGGGTCCTCTCTTCCCGGGGGTGTTATGCGGAGCCCTCCGACCACGAAAGCGGCCAGCCATGCGCGTCTACGTCCCCCTGACCCTCTCCGGTCTCGCCGAGGCGTACAAGACGGGTGAGCTGGGGCCCGGACCGCTCGTCGCGTACGCCGTCACGCCCGCGTTGCGCGAGTGGTATCTCTCCGACGACATCGAGGAGCTGGAGTACGCGGCGCTGAACCGGGCCGCGCAGGCCTCGCTGCGGCTGCTGGCGGCCGACCGCGGGGCGCCTCGGCGCCGGGTCGTGGTGGCCGTGGACGTGGCCGACGCGGCGGCGAGTGCGGACCCCGACCGGGGGCTGGATCCGGCGGCGCTGGGTGAGGTGCGGGTGGAGGGTGCCGTGCCGCTGGGCAAGGCGGCGTCGGTGCATGTCGATGCGGGGGATGCGGAAGGGGACGTTGCCGCGGCGGCGGAGGCGTTGGGGGCGGCGGATGCCGGGGACGACGATGCGCAGTTCGTCGTGGACGGGGCCGAGGACCACGAGCTGCTGTGGTACGCGACGCAGGAGATCGCGAATCTGGTGGGGCTCGGGGGCTGAGTCGCGGTTCGCGGTCCGGGATGGGGGCTGTGGTGGGTTGGGGCCGGTCTGGACTGGGGTTTCCTTGATTGTCAGTGGGGGCGGGTACGGTTTTTGGCATGGGGAAGCAGGTAGGCGCGCACATTGTCTGGGACTGGAACGGGACGCTGTTCCACGACATTGACGCGGTGATCGGGGCGACGAACGCGGCGTTCGGCGAGCTGGGGCTGGAGCAGATCACGCTGGAGCAGTACCGGGAGCTGTACTGCGTGCCGGTGCCGAAGTTCTACGAGCGGTTGATGGGGCGGCTGCCGACCGAGGCCGAGTGGGAGGTCATGGACGAGACGTTCCATCGGTACTACGACGAACATCGGGTGCGGTGCGGGCTTGCCGACGGGGCGGCGCAGCTGCTCGCGGAGTGGCGGTCGGCGGGGCACAGTCAGTCGCTGCTGAGCATGTACGGGCATGAGGAGCTTGTTCCGCTGGTGCGGAGGTTCGGGATCGAGGCGCACTTCATACGGGTGGACGGGCGGACCGGGCCGTCCGGGGGCAGTAAGGCGGAGCACATGGTGCGGCATCTCGGAGCGTTAAGTGGGGTGGTGGCCGCGCGGACCGTGGTGATCGGGGATGCGGCGGATGACGCGGTGGCCGCGCGGAGTGTGGGGGCGCGGGCGGTGCTGTATGCCGGCGGTTCGCACAGCCGGGCGAGCCTTGAGGGAGTGGGGGTGCCGGTGGTGGATACGTTGGGTGAGGCCGTTGCGGAGGCGGAGCGGTTGGCGATGTGACCGGGGGCTGTTTGCTCGACGGCACGGTGTTGTGGCTGGGGCTCCGCCACGGACCCGGCAGGTGCTCCGCCCCCTGGGCCGCCGCCATTCGCCCTCCCCCTCCCACCGCACTGTGCAGAACGTCAAACTTCCAGCCCCTGTTTTGTACACATACGGCTCATGACGGGCCCCCTGTAAGGAGCGATAGCCTTAGTGGCGTGATCAGCGCGATAGCTCGCGGGGGCCTCGGTGTCCCTGCCTTGCGCCCGGGGTCTGCGGATGACATCCGTGGCCGGGTGGCGGTCGCTGGTCTTCGGGGGTGGGCCGGGACGTCAAGGGTTCCCGGGGAGCCGGGCAGGGCCGGGGTCGGGACGGTGCCGCGAGCAGCGTCACACCTGTCGGCGAACTCAAAAAACGGCTCAGACACCCCCGCTCCGCTCCCCCTGCGGCATAGCGTCGAAGCAGACCGGACACCCCGCGTCGAGGCGTTGCGTCGGAAGGGCGGAGACCGTACTTCCTTCTACGTCACGCAACGGCGCGCGACAGGAGCCAGAGGACAATGCAGACCAAGCTGGACGAAGCAAAGGCCGAGCTGCTCGAAAGGGCCGCCCGGGTAGCTGAGAACAGCCCGGTCGGGGGGCACCTACCGACTGGGACGACGGGCGAGGACACCCCGGAGACCCCGGACCGCGAATCCGTGCTCGCGTTCCTCCAGCGCTACTACCGGCACACCGCCCCGGAGGACCTCACCGACCGCGACCCGGTCGACGTCTTCGGAGCCGCCGTATCGCACTACCGGCTGGCCGAGAACCGCCCCCAGGGCACGGCCAACGTGCGGGTCCACACCCCGACCGTGGAGGAGAACGGCTGGACGTGCAGCCACACCGTGGTTGAGGTGGTGACCGATGACATGCCGTTCCTCGTCGACTCCGTCACCAATGAGCTGACACGGCAGGGGCGGGGGATCCATGTCGTCATCCACCCCCTGTTCATCGCGCGGCGCGATGTCACCGGTCAGCTCATCGAGGTGCTCAGCGACCCGGAGGACGGCGACCGTCCGCACGACGCGCACACCGAGTCCTGGATCCACGTCGAGATCGACCGCGAGACCGACCGCGCCGATCTGAAGCAGATCACCGCCGACCTGCTGCGCGTCCTGTCCGACGCCCGGGAGGCCGTCGAGGATTGGGAGAAGATGCGGGACGCGGCGACCCGGCTCGCCGACGGGCTGCTGGAGGAGCCCGTTCCGGGCGATCTGCCGGGGCCGCAGGTCGACGAGGCCCGTGAGCTGCTGCGCTGGCTGGCCGACGACCACTTCACCTTCCTCGGGTACCGCGAGTACGAGCTGCGCGGCGACGACTCGCTGGCCGCCGTGCCGGGGACGGGGCTGGGGATTCTGCGGGCCGATCCGCACCACGCCGGTGAGGACGCCCACCCCGTCAGCCCGTCCTTCGAGCGGCTGCCGGCCGACGCGCGCCGCAAGGCCCGCGAGCACAAGCTGCTCGTGCTGACCAAGGCCAACAGCCGGGCGACCGTGCACCGGCCGTCGTACCTGGACTACATCGGCGTCAAGAAGTTCGACGCGAACGGGGAGGTCGTCGGGGAGCGGCGGTTCCTGGGACTGTTCTCCTCGGCCGCGTACACCGAGTCCGTGCGCCGGGTTCCGGTCATCCGGCGCAAGGTGCAGGAGGTGCTGGAGCGGGCCGGGTTCCTGCCCAACAGCCACGACGGGCGCGATCTGCTGCAGATCCTGGAGACCTATCCGCGCGACGAGCTGTTCCAGACGCCCGTCGACGAACTCCAGTCCATCGTCACCTCCGTGCTCTACCTCCAGGAGCGGCGGCGGCTTCGGCTCTATCTGCGGCAGGACGAGTACGGGCGGTACTACTCCGCGCTGGTCTACCTGCCGCGCGACCGGTACACGACCGGGGTGCGGCTGAGGATCATCGACATCCTGAAGGAGGAGCTCGGCGGGATCAGCGTCGACTTCACCGCCTGGAACACCGAGTCGATCCTCTCCCGGCTGCACTTCGTGGTCCGCGTCCCGCAGGGCACCGAGCTGCCGCAGCTGTCCGACTCCGACAAGGAGCGCATCGAGGCGCGGCTGGTGGAGGCCGCCCGCTCCTGGGCCGACGGGTTCGGCGAGGCGCTCAACGCCGAACTCGGCGAGGAGAAGGCGGCGGAGCTGCTGCGCCGGTACAACAACGCCTTCCCCGAGGGCTACAAGGCCGACCACAGTCCGCGCGCCGCCGTCGCCGACCTCGTCCATCTGGAACAGCTCAGCGAGGAGCACAACTTCGCGCTCAGCCTGTACGAGCCGGTGGGCGCGACGCCGGAGGAGCGCCGGTTCAAGATCTACCGCAAGGGTGACTCCATCTCCCTCAGCGCCGTCCTGCCCGTGCTGCAGCGGCTCGGCGTCGAAGTCGTCGACGAGCGGCCGTACGAGCTGCGCTGCGCGGACCGCAGCGTCGCCTGGATCTACGACTTCGGGCTGCGCATGCCCAAGCCGAAGAACGGCAGTGACTACTCCGGTGACGACGCCCGCGAGCGGTTCCAGGACGCCTTCGCCGCCACCTGGACCGGCAAGGCGGAGAACGACGGCTTCAACGCGCTGGTGCTGCGCGCCGGGCTGAGTTGGCGGCAGGCGACGGTGCTGCGGGCGTACGCCAAGTACCTGCGGCAGGCCGGGTCCACGTTCAGCCAGGACTACATGGAGGACACCCTCCGCAACAACGTCCACACCACCCGGCTGCTCGTCTCCCTGTTCGAGGCGCGGATGTCGCCGGAACGGCAGCGCGCCGGGCGCGAGATCGTGGACGCGCTGCTCGAAGAGGTCGACGCGGCCCTCGACCAGGTGGCCTCCCTCGACGAGGACCGGATCCTGCGGTCCTTCCTCACCGTCATCAGGGCGACGCTGCGGACGAACTTCTTCCAGGAGGCGGCGGGCGGCAGGCCGCACGCGTACGTCTCCATGAAGTTCGACCCGCAGGCGATCCCGGATCTGCCGGCGCCGCGGCCGGCGTACGAGATCTGGGTGTACTCGCCGCGGGTGGAGGGTGTCCACCTGCGGTTCGGCAAGGTCGCGCGCGGCGGCCTGAGGTGGTCCGACCGCCGGGAGGACTTCCGGACCGAGATCCTCGGGCTGGTCAAGGCGCAGATGGTGAAGAACACCGTTATCGTGCCGGTCGGCGCCAAGGGCGGGTTCGTGGCCAAGCAGCTGCCGGATCCGTCCGTGGACCGGGACGCGTGGCTGGCCGAGGGCGTCGCCTCGTACAAGACGTTCATCTCGGCGCTGCTCGACATCACCGACAACATGGTGGCCGGGGAGGTCGTCCCGCCCGCCGACGTCGTCCGGCACGACGAGGACGACACCTACCTCGTCGTCGCCGCCGACAAGGGCACCGCGACCTTCTCCGACATCGCCAACGAGGTCGCCGAGAAGTACAACTTCTGGCTCGGCGACGCCTTCGCCTCCGGCGGCTCGGCCGGCTACGACCACAAGGGCATGGGGATCACCGCCCGCGGCGCCTGGGAGTCCGTCAAGCGGCACTTCCGGGAGCTGGGCGTGGACACGCAGAGCGAGGACTTCATGGTCGTCGGCATCGGCGACATGTCCGGTGACGTGTTCGGCAACGGCATGCTGCTCAGCGAGCACATCCGCCTGGTCGCCGCCTTCGACCACCGGCACATCTTCATCGACCCGAACCCGGACGCGGCCACCTCGTACGCCGAGCGGCGCCGCGTCTTCGAACTGCCGCGCAGCTCCTGGGCCGACTACGACAAGGAGCTGATCTCGGCGGGCGGCGGCGTCTTCCCGCGCAGCGCCAAGGCGATCCAGCTCAACAGCCACATCCGGCGGGCCCTGGGCATCGAGGGCAAGGTCTCCAAGATCACCCCGGCCGACCTGATGAAGGCGATCCTGCAGGCGCCGGTGGACCTGCTGTGGAACGGCGGCATCGGCACGTACGTGAAGTCCGGCGTGGAAACCAACGCCGACGTCGGCGACAAGGCCAACGACGCCATCCGCGTCGACGGCAAGGACCTGCGCGTCAAGGTCGTCGGCGAGGGCGGCAACCTGGGCCTGACCCAGCTCGGCCGGATCGAGTTCGCGATGCACGGCGGCCGGGTCAACACCGACGCCATCGACAACAGCGCGGGCGTGGACACCTCCGACCACGAGGTCAACATCAAGATCCTGCTCAACGGGCTCGTCGCGGACGGCGACATGACCGTCAAGCAGCGCAACAAGCTGCTCGCCGAGATGACCGACGAGGTCGGCCGCCTGGTCCTGCGCAACAACTACGCGCAGAACACGGCCATCGCCAACGCGCTCGCCCAGTCCAAGGACATGCTCCACGCCCAGCAGCGCTTCATGAAGCACCTGGTGCGCGAGGGCCACCTCAACCGGGCGCTGGAGTTCCTGCCCACCGACCGCCAGATCCGCGAGCGCCTCGGCGCGGGCCAGGGCCTGACCAGCCCGGAGACGGCCGTCCTGCTGGCGTACACGAAGATCACGGTCGCCGAGGAGCTACTGCACACCTCGCTGCCCGACGACCCGTACCTGCGCAGCCTGCTGCACGCGTACTTCCCGACGGCCCTGCAGGAGCAGTTCCCCGACCGCATCGACGGCCACCCGCTGCACCGCGAGATCACCACGACCGTCCTGGTCAACGACACGGTCAACACGGGCGGTACGACGTATCTGCACCGGCTGCGCGAGGAGACCGGCGCCTCGCTGGAGGAGATCGTGCGGGCGCAGACCGCGGCGCGCGTGATCTTCCGCGCGGCGGCTGTGTGGGACGGGGTCGAGGCGCTCGACAACAGGGTCGAGGCCGCCGTGCAGACCCGTATCCGCCTGCACTCGCGCCGCCTGGTGGAGCGCGGCACGCGCTGGCTGCTCAACAACCGGCCGCAGCCGCTCCAGCTCGCCGAGACCGTCGGCTTCTTCGCCGAGGGCGTCGAACAGGTGTGGTCCCAGCTGCCGAAGCTGCTGCGCGGCGCGGACCTGGAGTGGTACCAGCGGATCTGCGACGAGCTGACCGGCGCCGGCGTCCCGGAGGAGCTCGCCACCCGGGTGGCCGGGTTCTCCTCCGCCTTCCCGAGCCTGGACATCGTCTCGGTCGCCGACCGCATGGGCCGGAAGCCGCTGGAGGTCGCCGAGGTCTACTACGACCTCGCCGACCGGCTGCGGATCACCCAGCTGATGGACCGCATCATTGAGCTGCCCCGCGCCGACCGCTGGCAGTCCATGGCCCGCGCGGCGATCCGCGAGGACCTGTACGCGGCGCACTCGGCGCTGACGGCGGACGTACTCGCGGCGGCCGACGGGTCCGCGACGCCCGAGCAGCGCTACAAGGTGTGGGAGCAGAAGAACGCGGCGATCCTGGGCCGGGCGCGGACGACGCTGGAGGAGATCCGCAGCTCGGAGTCGTTCGACCTCGCCAATCTTTCGGTGGCGATGCGGACGATGCGGACGTTGCTGCGGACGCATTCGTAGCCGTACGGCATTGAAGGCGCCCCGGGCCGGAAACGGCTCGGGGCGCCTTTCTCTAGGCGTGCCTTAGGAGGAATCGAGTGGAGGACTTACCGTTTCCGGCTAAGGCTTACTGGGTGACTGTCAACGTGTCCGAGGAGCGGGTGATCGCTCCTCCCCGGCCGGTGAAGCGCGTCGTACTCGAAGTGGTGAACTTCGGGGTCGTCGGCGGCAGCGGCGTCGCGGTGAATTTCCTCGTCTTCAATCTGCTGCTGCACGGCCTCGCCTGGCCCGCCATGGTGGCGACCGTGCTGGCCAGCCTCCTCGCCATGGGCAGCAATTACCTGGGCTTCCGGTATTTCACCTACCGGGACCGGGCCGCGCGCACCCACCGCCAGATCGTGCTGTTCTTCGTCTTCAGCGGAATCGGGGTCGCCATGGAGAGCGGCCTGTTCTACGTCGGATATCACGGCCTCGGACTGCACGGGCCCCTCCAGTCGAATCTGGTGAAGGCCCTGTCGATCGTCCTCGCCTCCGCGTTCCGCTTCCTCGTTTACCGGACCTGGGTGTTCCAGCATGATGCGCGCCGCGGTTAGACCGGCGGTCGTGGCGCAGGCGGGGGCCGCGGTCGTCGTCCTGCTGCTGCTTCTGGTGATCGTGCGGCTGCCGTGGGCCGGTGACCTCGGGATGCATGCGGCGACCGTCGAACGGCTGCGGCACAGCCTTGTCGACCCCGGGAATCCGCTGGTCGACGCCGACACGCCGAGTCCGTACTACTCGCCGTGGATGCTCCTGCTCGGCTGCGTGGCGCGGGTGAGCGGGCTGTCGGTGTTCCTGGTGCTGCGTATCGGCGCGCTGGTGGGGCTCGGGCTGCTCGTCTCCGGGGCCTGGCGGTACGTGCGGGTGCTGAGCGCGCATCGGGCGGCGCCCGCGCTGGTGCTGCTGAGCCTGGTGTTCCTGTGGGGCACGGCCCTGTTCAACTGGAGCGGGCTTCTCGGGCTGAACTCGCTCGCGCTGACCGTGTCGTATCCGAGTGTGTTCGCGCTCGGGCTCGCGTTTCACTTCTGGGCGTGGCTGGCGGGGGCGCTGCGGGCGGGAGTGGGGGCCGGGTGGGGGGTGTGGCTCGGTCTGGGGGCGCTGTGGGCGGTGATTCTGCTGTGCCACCAGTTCTCGGGGGTCGTGGCCTCGCTGGGGGCGCTCGCCACGGTGGTCGCTGCGCGGCCCGGGCGGGGGGTGTGGGTGCGGTTGGGGGCCGGGCTGGTGGCGGGGGTGTTGGTACTGGCGGTGTGGCCGTACTACGACTTCTTCGCGCTGTTCGGTGCCGGGGCGGATCTGGAGGCGGTGCACCGGCCGCTGTACCGGGATCTGCTCGGGCGGTACTGGCTGGTGCTGGTCGGTGTGGTGGCGTTGGGGCTGCGGTGGCGGCGGGACCGGTGGGATCCCTTGGTGATCTTCTTCGTGCTGGGGGTGCTGGTGTTCGCGGCGGGTGGGGTGAGTGGGCACTACTCGTGGGGGCGGGCGTTGCCGGCCGCGCTGATTCCGGCGCAGGTTGCGGCGGGGGTGGAGGCGGTGGAGGTCGTGGCTGGCCGCCGGGGGGTGGTGCGGGCGGGGTGGGCCTCGGTGCTGGCGGGGGCGTTGGCTGTGGGGGCGTGGACGCAGGCGGGGACGGTGGGGTACGTCGTGCCGCGGGGGGATCTGCCGGGGATCGTGGCGGCGAAGTACCGGGTGCCGTGGGTGGGGTACCAGTGGATCACGCCGTGGGTGAAGTACGGGGACGTGGTCATGGCGCGCACGTTTCCGGCGCGGCAGATTCCGGCGTACGGGGCGTATACCGTCGCGCCGGGGTATCCCGACTTCTTTCTGCCGGATGCGGGGCGGAGGGAGGCGGCGGTGCGGAGGTACTTCGGGGTGGGGGTGTCGGGGGAGGAGCGGGGGGAGATTCTGCGGGAGTACGGGGTGCGGTGGGTGGTGGATCGGGGGGATGGGCTGCAGGGGGTTGGAGGGCTGCGGGAGGTGGCTCGGGGGCCGGGTGGGCAGGTGTTGTACGCGGTGGTGCGGTGAGGAGGGTGTTCGGCGTTCGTGTGGGCCTGGGCTTGTTTCGCCCCCGCCGCCCCTACCCGTCCCGTGCTGACGGTCGGCGGTCTGGCGTTGGCCGGGCGGCGGCGGGCCCCGGTTGGCGTTCTGGTCGTCACCGGGGTGTGCGCGGTGGGGTATCAGGCGGCCGGATTCGACGTGCCGGCCGTCGCCTACCTGTTCGCGGTGTACGCCGCCGTACGGGCCGGACACCACATCGTCACCGTGGCGGCGACCGTGGCCCTGCGGGCCGCGCTTCCGCTCGCCGCGCTGGCCTCGGGGCTGCACGACACCGGGGAGGCGTTCGCGCAGGCCCGCGGTGCCCTGGAGGTCGCCTGGCTGATCGCCGCGGGTGCCGCAGGCGAGGCGCTGCGGCAGGCCGAGCGGCGGGCGGACGAGGCCGAGCGCACCCGGGAGGAGGCCGCACGGCACCGCGCCGACGAGGAGCGGCTGCACATCGCGCGGGAACTGCACGACTCGCTCACCCACCAGATCTCGGTCGTCAAGGTGCAGGCCGAAGTCGCCGTCCACCTCGCCCGCAGGCGGGGCGAGGACGTGCCGGAGGCCCTGCTGGCGATCCAGCAGGCCGGCGGTGAGGCGGCCCGGGGCGGCGCACCGGGCCCCGCCGTCCCGGCTTCCGGCGTCGGGCTGCTCGGGATGCGCGAGCGCGTCACCGCCCTGGGCGGTCGGCTGCACGCCGGGCCGCGCAGCGAGGGCGGCTTCACCGTCCAGGGCGAGATTCCCCTGGACAGGACATCGGCTCTCGTCGACAGGACATCGACTCCGGGGGACCGTACGCCGACCCCGACAAATCTGACGCCGGCTCCCGTGGACCGTACGCCTGCCCCCATGGACCTGACGCCGACTCCCGTAGACCGTACGGCGCCTCCCGTCGACCGCACGCCGACTCCCGCACACCGCACGCCAACCCCCAGGGACCACCCCTCATGATCCGCGTCCTCCTGGTCGACGACCAGCCCCTCCTGCGCAGTGGATTCCGCGCGCTCCTGGGCGCCGAGGACGACATCGACGTGGTGGCCGAGCCTCCGACGGCGAGGAGGGGCTGGCGCTCGCCCGGGAGCACCTGCCCGATGTCGCGCTCGTCGACGTCCAGATGCCGGTCATGGACGGCATCGAGGCGACCCGCCGCACCGCCGCGGACCCGGCCCTGTCCGGGGTGCACGTCGTCATCCTGACCAACTACTGCTTCGACGAGTACGTCTTCGATGCCCTGCGCGCCGGCGCAGCCGGATTCATCGTCAAGGACATCCATCCGGAGGACTTCCTGCACGGCGTACGAGTCGCCGCGCGCGGTGACGCACTGCTGGCGCCCTCGGTCACCCGCAAGCTCATCCACCGGTACGTCACCCAGCCGCTCGGCATCGGGACAGGCACGAACCTGGAGGAGCTGACCAACCGGGAACGCGAGGCCGTCGCCCTGGTCGCGCAGGGGCTGTCCAACGAGCAGATCGCCGACCGCATGGTGATCAGTCCGCTGACCGCGAAGACCCACATCAACCGGGCCATGGCCAAGCTCCACGGCCGCGACCGCGCCCAGCTCGTGGTCCTCGCCTACGAGTCCGGCCTCGTTACCCCACGCGAACCAGGCTGACCCCACTGGGCACCAGGCCGATCCCGCTCAGCGCAACGCGCTCGCCACGAGCCGGGCCGCTCGCCGCACCCTCGGCCGCGCCACCTTCCGTGCCACCGGGCGGATCACCCGCGCCGTCACCCCCACCGGCTCCCAGCGCACCTGGAGGCGGCCCGGGCCGTGGCCCTCCGGTTCGACGGTCACCCGGTGGGGCGCTGTGCCGCTGCGGTAGGCGACCTGGGCGGTGAAGGGCGGGAAGAACAAAGGGGCCAGGAGCAGGCCCGTGTGGGTGAGGGACCGGTGTTCCAGGCGGAGCACGGGGTGGCGGGTGCCGGCGAAGCCCTGGAGGGGGAGGGCGGCTGTCGCGAGGTCCAGGTGGACGTGGCCCTCGAAGATGCCGGGGCTGACCGGGGAGAGGCGGAAGGGGACGCGGAGGCGGCGCCGGCCGGGGGCCAGGAGGAGGATGGCGCGGTGGGGGCCGACGGGGAGGCGCAGGGCTGGGTCGTAGGTGCGGACGGTGAGGTCGAGGGAGGCGCCCGGGCCTCGGGTGAGGTCCGTGATCTCGTGGCGGAACTGGGCGCTGGGGAAGGGACGCGTGTCCAGCTCCAGGTCGGTCACGTCCAGTTCGCGGCGCGCCCGGTCGGAGTCCGGGACCCGGTCGCCCCAGTACGTGCGGCCCTCCGCGTCCGTCGTCACCTGCCGCGGTGCCACGCCGTGGCCGAGGCCGCGCGCCGCCAGCTGTGCCTCGGGCAGGCGGAGGTCGCGGACCAGCTGGAGGACGACGCGTTCGGCGCGCGGGAGACGTTCGTAAGCGCCGGGGGCGAGGGTGGCCAGGTAGGGGTTCATCAGCTCCGCGAAGGACGTCAGCCAGGTCTCGTCGCGGTAGGGGAGGTCCCCGGCGTACATCCGGAAGTCGTGCTTGAGGAACTTGTGGTCCTTGTCCTCGCGCAGCGCCGCGTGCCCGCTCTCGGCCAGGAAGTCGTCGATGAGGTGCTGGACGTGGATGCGGTCGCGGACGTTGGTGAGCCTGTGCCGCTGGTTCGATATCGACGCTGCGTCAGAGACGGCGTACGGGGCTATGTACCAGCGGTAGACCGGCTCCGGGATGATCGTGAACGACCTGGCCAGGCAGTACGCCTGCGCGGAGAACAGCTGGTCCTCGTAGTGGATGCCCTCGGGGAAGCGCAGACCGTGCCGGTCGAGGAAGGCGCGGGCGTACATCTTGCTGGTCGACAGGTGCTCGAAGAGCAGGCGCGGCTCGGACTCGATGCCGTGGACCGTGCGGCGCTCGGCGACCAGGTGCGGCATCCAGGTCGAGCGGCGGCCGCTGTCCACCCGGATCCGCTGTACGGCGCCCATCGCGAAGTCGATCTCCTGCTCGCGGTGCGCGGCCAGCAGCAGCGCGACCGCGTCCGGCGGGAGTTCGTCGTCGCTGTCCAGGAACATCAGGTACGGCGCCCGGGCGATCTCCAGCGCCCGGTTGCGCGGGGCGCTGCATCCGCCGCTGTTCTCCGGCATGCGCAACACACGGATACGGCCGTCCTGTGCCGCCAGCCGCCGGGCCACCGCCGGGGTGTCGTCCGTGGAGTGGTCGTCGCTGATGACGATCTCGATGTTCGCGTGGGTCTGGCGGCGGACGGACTCGACCGCGCGGGGGAGGCGTTCGGCGTCGTTGTGGACGATGACGGTGACCGTCACGTCGGGGGTCATACGGCCTCCTCCGGGCGCGGCGCGGGGGTGCGGTCCTCGAGCGGGAGGACCGGGGGCAGCGAGTCCTCGCCCGCGCCGAGGAAGACCCGGCGTACGACGCGCTCGGCGGCGCGTCCGTCGTCGTACTCGCAGAACCGGCGCCGGAAGACGGCCCGCGTCTTCGCCGCGCTCTCGTCGCGCCAGGCGTCGGTGGTGAGGATCTCGGTGAGGTCCTGCTGGGTGCGGGACACCTGGCCCGGTGGCTCGGCCAGGAGGTCGAAGTAGACGCCGCGGGTGGTGCAGTAGGTGTCCCAGTCGTCGGCGTGGATGACGATCGGGCGGTCGAGGTTGGCGTAGTCGAACATGATCGAGGAGTAGTCCGTGACCAGGACGTCCGCGGCCAGGCAGAGGTCCTCGACCGGGTCGTAGGAGGAGACGTCGACGATCCGGCCGGTGCGGCGCAGGCCCGTCAGGGGGGACGCCGTTCCGTTGTAGAAGTAGTGGCCGCGGACCAGGAGGACCGTGTTCTCGCCCAGGCGGTCGGCGAGGGCGGCGAGGTCCAGGCGGGGGGTCCAGCCGGCTTCGTAGTCGCGGTGGGTCGGGGCGTAGAGGACGGCCCGGCGGCCGGGCTGGATGCCGAGGCGGGCGCGGATCGCGCGGATGTCCTGAGCGGTCGCCTTGTAGTAGACGTCGTTGCGCGGATAGCCGTAGTCCAGGGACGTGTAGCGGGCGGGGTAGGCCCGCTGCCACATGCGGGTGGTGTGGCTGTTGGCGGAGAGGCTGTAGTCCCACTTGTCGACGCGTTCCAGCAGGGCCCCGAAGTCAATGCCCTGCGCGGCGGCCGGGAACGGCATCTGGTCCACGCCCATTCGCTTGAGCGGGGTGCCGTGGTGGGTCTGGAGGTGGATCTGGCCGGGGCGCTTGACCAGCGCGTTGGGGAAGTTGACGTTGTTGACCAGGTACCGGGCGGTCGCCAGCACCTCCCAGTAGCGGCGGGTGCCGGGGACGACGTGGTCCGTGCCGGGCGGGAGCAGCGGCGCGTTCTGCGCGGTCACCACCCACACCGGGCGGATCTGCGGGGCGCGTTTCGCGAGCTCGGCGGCGATCGCGGCCGGGTTGCAGGTGACGCCGCGGTTCCAGTAGGCGGCGAAGACGGCCAGGTGGGGGTCGACCGGGCGGTCGAGGGCCCTGCGGTACTGGTGGTCACGCAGCCGCGCGCCGAGTTGGCGCTTGCCGGTCCGCAGGGTCGACCTCGCGGCGCGGCGGGTGCGGTTGGCGGCCTGGAAGGCGCGGTAGCGGCTGTAGGCGCCCCGTTCGAGGAGGCTGCGGCGGATGCCCTCCGATCCCGCCGGGGGGCGGTAGCCCTCGGGGCGGCGGCGCAGCGCGGCGAGCGAGGCGCGCCGGAAGAACTCGCGGGCCACCGGGTCCGGCATGGCCGAGCGGGCGAAGATGCGCAGCAGGTCGTGGACCATGACGTTGTACAGGACGGCGTGCGCGGCGGGGCGGTCCCGGGTGAGGTCGAGGAGGGTCTCGTAGCGGTCGACGAGGGCGTAGCGCTGCTCGGGGGTGAGCGGCGGGAGGCTCTCGGGCCGCGGGCGGCGGTCCTCGTAGGCGATGTGCGGCAGGCAGGCCATGCCGTCGGCGAGGAGGAGGGCGGCGTACGCGGCGAACGGCTCGTCGTCCGTGGTGAGCCGCTCCTCGTGCGCCCGCCAGAAGCCGGTGCGCAGGACGCGGGTGCCGAGCAGCGGGGTCAGGCGCAGCAGGGGCGCGCAGTCGCCTGCGCGGCCCGCGCGGGCGAGGAGGGGGCCGTCCGGGGAGGGCAGGCCCGAGGTCCGCCAGGTGCTGCGCAGGTGGTCCAGGAGCAGCACGTCGACCGTGTCGGGCAGTTCCGCGACGCGCTCGGCGACCATGCGCGGGGCGCCGGCGGGCAGCCCGTCCTTGGCGTGCACGAAGTGCAGCCAGTCGCCGGACGCCCGCGCGGCGCCCGCGGCCCGGGCCGCCGCGTCGCCGGTGCCGTCCGGCAGGGGCAGTACGGCACCGGCGCTGCCGGGCGCGTGGGCCTCGGCCGTCGCCCGGGCCCAGTCGCCGACCGCCGCGACGATCACCTCGGTGTCCGGGAGCGGGTGGGCGGCCAGGGAGTCGAGGAGTCCGGCCAGGTGGCCCTGGGTGTCCGGCCCGTGGACGATGACGCTGAGCCGGGGTGTCTGCGGCATCTCGGGCATCACGGTGGAACTCCTTCGCCTCTGTCTCTCCCGGCGCGACTATTCGGTCATAGTCCCATCAATGTGATGAACGAGGTGAGTTGAGTTGCGCCTCATGAGGGAAGGGGGACTTTCGCGGCGTTAGGTTCCCTTTGCTCCTGTTTGCGGGGTTCGGGCTCGGGCTTCGGCCCGGCCTTGTCCGCGCCGCCCGTGAACGCCTCGTACTCCGCGAGCACCTCCTCCGTCGGCCCGTCCATGCGCAGCTCGCCGCGCTCCAGCCACAGCACCCGGTCGCAGGTGTCCCGGATCGACTTGTTGTTGTGGCTGACCAGGAACACCGTGCCCGCGTGCTCACGCAGCTCGCGGATGCGGTCTTCCGAGCGCCTCTGGAAGGAGCGGTCGCCGGTGGCCAGGGCCTCGTCGATGAGGAGGACGTCGTGGTCCTTGGCGGCGGCGATGGAGAAGCGCAGCCGGGCCGCCATGCCGGAGGAGTACGTCCGCATCGGCAGGGTGATGAAGTCGCCCTTCTCGTTGATGCCGGAGAAGTCGACGATGTCCTGGTAGCGCTCCCTGACCTGCTCGCGGGACATGCCCATGGCCAGGCCGCCGAGGTGCACGTTGCGCTCACCGGTCAGGTCGCTCATCAGGGCCGCGTTCACGCCGAGCAGGGAGGGCTGGCCCGCAGTGTAGATGCGGCCGTTCTCCACCGGCAGCACGCCCGCGATCGCCTTCAGCAGGGTCGACTTGCCGGAGCCGTTGGTGCCGATCAGCCCGACCGCCTCGCCCTTGTACGCGACGAACGACACCTTCTTGACGGCGTGCACCGTGCGCACGCCTGCCGCCTTCTCGGCCTGCTTGCGGCGCAGCATGCGGTTGAGGGCGACGGTCGCGGAGCCGCGTCCGGCGCCGGTGCCGTTGATCCGGTAGACGATGTCGACGCCGTCGACGACGACGGTGGGGATCTGCTCGCCGGTCGTCGTGCCGACCCTGCCCTCGATGCCCTCGATGCCCTCGGTGTACTCAGCCACGGCCGTACGTCTCCTCAGCCTTCCAGAAGTAGATGAAGCCACCGACGCCGGCGAGCAGCGCCCAGCCCACTGCGGCCGCCCACACGTGCGGGGGCAGCTGGTTCGCGTGGAAACTGTCGATGAGCGCGAAGCGCATGAGGTCGATGTAGACAGCGGCCGGGTTGGTCTCCAGCATGATCTTCACCAGGTGCGGCATGTGGTCGCCCTTGGACAGCTTGTCGATGCTCCACATCACGCCCGAGACGTACATCCAGGTGCGCAGCAAGAACGGCATCAGCTGGGCGATGTCCGGCGTCTTCGCGCCCAGCCGGGCCATGATCATCGAGACGCCCGCGTTGAACGTGAACTGCAGCACCAGGGCCGGGACCGCCAGCACCCAGGAGATGGCGATCGGCACGCCGAAGCAGAGCAGGATCACGACCAGGGCGGCCATCGAGAACAGCAGCTGCTGCAGCTGCTGCAGGCAGAAGGACAGCGGCAGTGCGGCGCGCGGGAAGTGCAGGGCGCGGACGAGGCCGACGTTGCCGGAGATGGCGCGGGTGCCCGCCATGATCGAGCTCTGCGTGAACGTCCAGATGAACACGCCCGTGACCAGGAACGGGATGTAGTCCGGCACGCCGCGCTTGGTGCCCAGTAGCACGCCGAAGATGAAGTAGTACACCGCCGCGTTCAACAGCGGGGTCATGACCTGCCAGACCTGGCCCAGCTTCGCCTGGGCGTACTGGGCGGTGAGCTTGGCGGTGGCGAACGCGGTGATGAAGTGGCGGCGGGCCCACAGCTGGCGGACGTACTGCGGCAGCGAGGGGCGGGCGCCGCTGACCGACAGGCCGTGGCGGGCGGCAAGGGCCGCGAGGTCGTCGTCGGCCGGGACCTGGCTCGGGGGCGGTGTGTGGAGGACCTGACTCACATCCGCTGCTTTCGCTCGTGGGGTGGGGTGGGGTGGGGTGGGTGTGCGGCTGCCGGGCCCGTCCGGCGGCGCTTCCTTACGTGACTCTTCACGAGTTCTTACGTCGGGACGGGACCGTATCGTCGCAACGTGAGCGTAGGCCGAAATGACGTCGGGACGCAACCGTTTCGTCGTGACGATGCGCGAGGTGGTGGGCGTGACGAGGGGCACCGTGAGGGAGCGTGTGAGGCGGCGTGCGGAGCGGGGCGCGCGTGAGGACGGCCCCGTATCGTCGCTACGCCCTATGCTGGTCGGCATGACGACGAACGCCGACGAGCACCGGACGCGTCCGCGCCGCCGGGCTCCCGCCGGGGCGGCCGTGCTCCGGGAGGATGTGACGGAAGCCATCCGGGGGGCGGTCTTCGAGGAGCTCGCGGCGGTCGGCTATGCGCGGATGTCCATCGAGGGGATCGCGCGCCGTGCGGGGGTCGGCAAGACGGCGGTGTACCGGCGCTGGCGTTCGAAGCTGCACCTGGTGCTCGACCTGGTGTCGGCCGTCGCGGTGCAGGGGCTGCCCGCGCCGGACACGGGCTCCCTGGAGGGCGATCTGCGGCTGTTGTACGAGGTGACGGCCCGTGCCCTGCGCCACCCTGTCGCCTCGCAGATCATCCCCGACCTCCAGGCCGAGGCCGCCCGCAACCCCGAGATCGCGGAGGCCCTGCAGAAGGCGCTGCGGGAGGGGCAGGAGGGGGTCGCCAGCGGCATTGTGACGGCGGCGGAGCGGCGCGGCGAGGTCCGCGAGGGCACCGACCACAGCCTCGCCCTCGACCTGATCTCCGGCCCTCTGTACTGGCGCTCGGTGGTGATTCGTACGCCGAAGCTCCCGAAGGGCTATCTGGATGCCCTGGCCCGGGCTACCGCGCAGGCGCTCAAGGCGCTGTGAGCGAGCTGCGCGCAACCGGCCACAGCTGATCGGTGCCGGAGCCGGCGTCGCTGCGTGGGCGGTGGGGGGAGAAGACGCCGGCATAGGCGGTTTCGTCTGGATCAGCGGGCGGACCAGAGGAAGATGCCCGCGATGTGGAGTGCGGCCAGGTAGATGGTCGTGGACCGCCGACCTCCCGTGCCGTGGCGCAGGGCGGCTGCGGCGTCGACGGCCTGCTGCGAGAGCCGGGCCACTTCGGCGCCGGTCGCGGCGCCCAGCAGGGGCGGCCCTCCTCGGGTGCCCGGTACCACGCACCGGCGGGACAGCTGTGCAGTTTCGCGGCCACGAAAGGGATCGCCTGGCCGTGCTCCGCGACCGTCTACCTGGCCGCATTGCACGTGGCGGGTAATCTTCAACTGGTCCGCGTGGTGATCCAGAAGAAGGCTCAAGCGGACGGCGTGACCGAGGACCACACGCCGAACCACTGCTCGGCGCCGTACTCCTCGAACCGCTCCACCTCGGTGAACCCCAGCTTGGTCGCGACGCGCATCGAGCGGTTGTTGGCGGTCTGGGTGCAGAGCACCACCGGCTCGCTGGGGAACGCGTCGGCGAACCAGTCGAGTGCCGCTGCGCACGCCTCGGCGGCGGACCCGCAGCCCCACGCCTTCGGCAGGAACATGTATCCGAGCTCGGCCTCTCCTGCATCCGGACGGACGTGACCCGGACGCTCTGCGTCGCGCCGATCGAGCGAGATGGTGCCGATCACCGCTCCGTCCAGATCGATCACGAAAAGGCCAGGGCGCCGCCCGGGCACCTCAGGCACCGCGCGTTCGAGCTCATCGCGCGGTCGAGGGCCACCGAGGTAGGTGCGCACCTCTGGCGATGCGAACAGCTCGATGAACGCCGCACGGTCCCGGGCCTCGGACTCACGGAGCACGAGCCGTTCGGTCCGTATCGGGGCAGGTGGCCAGGCGACGGGTCCGAGTTCAGCCATGGCGGACAACTTATCCCGGTCCCCGTGCGTGAGCGCGGCGAGGCGGCGGGTGGCGTCCATGGTGGCGTCTCTGCCCTGACGGGCGAAGTGGACGGCTGAGGTGGTCGCGCGCATCAAGGCACCGTTGCCTGCGGCTCGTTGACCGACCTGGAAGTGCAGTGCGGCGGCCGTGTCCCAGAGGTCGCCCCGCTCATCTCGCCGCCGTGTCCGGGCTTCGGGAAGCGGGCCGAGGAGGCGCCCTCCGGCCCGGACTCGAAGGGCGGACCCAGGGCGTCGCCTACGGCGGAGCCGATGACGGCGCCGAGGGCGCGGTTCGTTGGGGAGGGGCGCTCATCCCGGCAGGTCGTTGCCGTTCTTGAGCGTGGCCAGGAGGGCGTACAGGGCGGTGGGAGTGGTGGTGAGGATCGTGGTGGGGGTGTCGCTTTCGCGGAGGTGTATCGCCGTGGGGGAGTCGGCGAGTTCGACGCAGCTGTCGCCTGTGCCGCCGCCCGAGAAGGAGGACTTCTGCCAAGTGAGGGGTGTGGTCATGTCGCACCTTTCAGAGTTCCTGGAGCATGTGGACGATGAGGTCCCGCGATTCGGCGGGGTTCAAGGCTGAGCCTGCCACCCTGTCGTACCGCTTGCGGTATTGCTTGAGCAGCGGCTCGGCATCAATGAAGACACTGCCGTGACCGGTCTCGGTCTGCACGGTGTCCAGCTGGGGAGCAACGCCGTGTAGGTAATCCATCGAGTGACCGGCGCCGGCGAAGTCCTCGGCGGCGAAGGGCAGGATGCGCAAGGTCACATGGTCCAGCTCCGAGCGCTCAAGGATGCGCTCCAACTGCGCGTGGGCTGTTTTGCGGCCACCGACGCGAATGCGCAGGGCAGCCTCGTGGATGATCGCTTCGTACGGTGTCGCCGGTGACTCCGTGATGACGTGCTGGCGGCGCAGACGGAACGCCACATACGCCTCCAGGTCCTGGGGCGTCAGCTCCGGGGATGCGTAACGGAACGCCGCTCGCATGTGATCCTCGGTCTGCAACAGGCCGGGAATGTGCGCCATTTGAAAGGTCTGGATGCGTACGGCGTGCTGCTCCAGCTCCGCCAGGTTGAGGCCGACGGGCACCACGATGCCGCGGTACTCCTCCCACCAGCCCTTGCCCCGCTCCAGAGCCATGCCGACCAGTGCATCGATGTACGCCGAGTCGTCACAGGCGCAGTGCCTGGCAAGGCGCCGAATGCGGTCCTCGCTGATGCCGCTGCGGCCGTTCTCGACATGGCTCTGATACATGGGGCTTGAGCTGAGCAGCGCGGCTGCGGCTCTCGCGGTGACGCCTGCGCGTTCGCGCATCTTGCGCAGCTCGGCCCCCAATCGCTCCTGCCGGTAGGTGGGATTGCTCCTGAGCGGCATCTCTGGCGTCCCCTGGTCTGTCCAGCGTGCGAGTGTGCCGGGCCAGCATGGCACGGGTCACTCGGCCGACTGGCATTTTCGGCATATAGGTTGCAGTGCATATGGGTTGCGCCCTACTGTCGGTGACGTAGGCGGTACTCTCTGTTGCGCATGGTATCCGCCTGCCTCAACTCACCCGCTTCCCCGGCGACTTGGAGCCGATCCCCCATGCCCGAATACAGCCTCCGCATCCCCTCCCACGCCACCTCCCCCCTCATCGCCCGCGACTTCGTCACCTCCGTACTGCACGCGCAGCAACTCGGCGCCATCGTGGACGACGCGGCGCTCTGCGTCTCGGAGCTGGTCACCAACTCCTGCGTCCACGCGGCCGGAACCGGCCCCGGACTCCTCCTCGTCACCAACCCGGTCGGCATGCGCGCGACGGTCTACGACGGAGACGTGACCCTGCCCGTCATGAGGGAGGGGCTCGACCCTGAGTGCGGACGCGGCTTGTGGATCCTCGACTCCCTGACCGAGGGACGGTGGGGAGCCGAACGGCGTGGGTGGCGGGCCGGGCGCACGGGCGAGGGCGGGAAGGGTGTCTGGTTCGAACTCGGCACGCGGGGTCCGTCCGGGTGTGGGCGGTGACCGCTCGGCTGAGCTCCCGCGTGGCTACCCTGGCAGGTGATGGTTACGGGCATGCCGAGCCTGCCCGGCGGGAGAGAGGGAAACGAGGGATGAGCGCACAGCCGGTGCATCATGACGGGCCGATCATCCCGATGCCCCCTTTGACCAGGGATGCGTTGCGCGAGGCCGTGAAGCGACTGAGCCTCGTGAACCTCCCGCAGTTCGACCTCGAAGCCGGGCGGGCGTTCGACCAGGCCAGTCAGACCGGGAGTACGGCTCCGCTCCAGCTCTTCCTGAGACGCTGGGGCGTCTTTGTGGCGATCGAGCGGGATCCGAAGCGGGCGGCACGCCTCCATGAGGCCGAGCGGATCTCCCAGGACAGCACGGTGGGCCAGGACGCGTTCCGTGCCGCCATGGCGGAGATCAACGGGATCCTGCGCGAGGCCGAGCAGGAGATCGGGGATTGAACGATCAGGAGCCGCCGGACCCGGAGTGGGTCTGGGAGTACGGAGCAGAACCCGACTGGGTGGTCGGAGATCTTCCTCCTGAGGGGCGCGCAGCCGCTGAGGAGGTCGCACGGGAACTTGTTGTACTCGCCTCGCTGGGGCAGGACCCCGGCGATGGAGCGAGCGTGACGAACCCGCAGGGTCTGCGTGTGATCGCCATGGGACCGCTCATGGTGTGGTATCAGGTCATCGATTACCGCAAGCGTGTGTACATCCAGCGTGTGACCTGGCTCGGCTGACCTTTGAGCCGCCGTCCGGCGGTGCCGATGGCGGCTCGACGAGGCCGGCGCAGCGGAAGCTCAACCCCGCGCCGCCTCCGGATGCAGTCGTACCCAGCCCTCCCAGGCTGATGTGATCATGTCCTGGACGTCGTGGCGGGTTTTCCAGCCCAGTTCTGTGGCGGCGCGGTCGGCGGAGGCGACGACTCGGGGTGGGTCGCCGGGGCGGCGGGAGGTGACCGTGGGGGCGCGGTCGTAGCCGGTGATCGCGTTGATGCGGTCGATCATCTCGCGGACGGAGACGCCCTCGCCGCGGCCGATGTTGAGGGTGAGGTCGCGGCCGGGGGCCGCCCGCAGCGCGCGGGCCGCGGCGACGTGGGCCTCGGCCAGGTCCACCACGTGGATGTAGTCACGGACGCAGGTGCCGTCGGGGGTGGGGTAGTCGGCGCCGAAGATGCGCGGGGGCGCGTTTTCCGTGAGCTTCTCGAAGACCATGGGGATGAGGTTGAAGACGCCCACATCGGCCAGTTCCGGGGCCCCCGCGCCCGCCACGTTGAAGTAGCGCAGGCAGGCCGTGGACAGGCCCGTCGCCCGGCCGGTCGCGCGCACCAGCCACTCCCCGGCCAGCTTGGTCTCGCCGTACGGCGACATCGGCACGCACGGGGTCTGTTCCGTGACGAGGTCCACGTCCGGCATGCCGTACACCGCCGCCGAGGAGGAGAACACGAAGGACGGCACCTCGGCCGCGGTCACCGCCTCCAGCAGGACGCGCAGGCCCTCGACGTTCTCGCGGTAGTAGTGCAGGGGGAGCTCCACCGACTCTCCCACCTGCTTCTTCGCCGCCAGGTGGACGACGCCGGTGACGGCGTGGTCGGTCAGCGCGCGGGCGACCCGCTCGCCGTCCAGGGTGGAGCCCAGCACCAGCGGGACGTCGTCCGGCACGCGCTCGGCGATGCCGGTGGACAGGTCGTCGTACACGACCGTCCGTTCGCCCGCCTCGGTCATCGCCCGTACGACGTGCGCCCCGATGTAACCGGCGCCGCCGGTGATCAGCCAGGTCATGTGCGGCCGTCCCCTCGTCAGTTGGCCCGTGGTGGTGGTCCGGGCGTGCGCTCGGACCGTCGGATACCAGCTCCCCGGTATCAGTGAAGCAGGCGCCGCAGCCTGCTGCGCGCAACTGTGGTGACACCGCGCACGCCGGGCGCCACCCGCAGCGCCAGCGCGCCCGAGTGTGTGGCGTACGGCTGCACGAGTACCACGCCGCGCCGGGCGTTCGGCACGGCGTGGCGGCGCAGCAGCCCGGCGCCCGTCAGTGCGTGCGCTGTGACCTCGCGGCTCGCGCCGTCGCCGATGCGCACCCGCAGGCGCAGATCCCAGGTGCCCGGGCCGGGCGCCGACAGCGCGGTGAGATCCACGGTCGTCTCGGCCGACCAGGTGGCGCCGGCAAGCGAGGCGACCAGGGGCGCGGTGCTGCACGGGCCGGTCCGGCCGTCGCGGCTGCGCCACTCGATCTCCAGCGCCCGCGGCCCGGCCTGCGCCAGCCGCCCGTACAGCTCGTGCAGGCGCAGCCGGAGCCGGGTGGCACGCGCGTGTGGGCGCAGTTCCGCGTCGACGGCGAGCGGGAGCAGGCGCACCGGACGGATCAGCAGGGGCTCCAGCGTGACCTGGGGAAGATCGTCCGCCCAGACCGGCGTGCCGTCCGCTGTCAGGGCGTACGGCGGGAGCAGGCGCGCCGGGCGGGCCGCCAGCTCCCGCAGGCGGGGCAGGTCGCGCGGCTCGGCGGAGGCCAGGACGACCCGCCCGATCAGGCGGCCCGGCGCGGTCGGGTTCACGGTCCAGTCGGTCGCGTCGTACGCCGCGAGGTGCGCCCGCGTGAGCGCCCACCACGCGCGCTGGTAGGCGGCGTCGCGCAACCCCAGCTCGCGCACGTACATGCGCAGCTCGTGGTCGAGGAACTTGGCCCGCGCCGCCCGCGCCAGCTCCTTCTGCCCGGCGCCCAGCAGGATCTCGTACGCCAGCCGACAGGCCTCGGTGCGCGCCCGCCAGTTGGCGATCCCGGTCCGGTCCAGCGAGATCGACAGCCGCTCGGCGGACCGGCGCACGTGCCACACGTACACCTGGTCCGGGACGAGCACCATGCGCGGGGCGGCCGCCAGCACGCGCGCGCTGAACACCACGTCCTCGTAGGGAAAGCGGCCCTCGGGGAAGCGGATGCCGTGCTCGCGCAGGAAGGCGGTGCGGTAGAGCTTGTTGACGCAGAGCGTGTCGTGGACCAGGCGCGTGCACCGCGTCGGACGTGCGATGACGGCGTGCGTCGCGTACAGGGGCGCCTGCCAGGGCACCTCGCGCCCCGAGGGCAGCTCACGGCGCACGCACAGCCCGCTCGCGACCTCCGCGCCCGTCCCCGCCGCCGCGTCGAGCAGCGCGTCCACCGCGCCGGGCGGCAACACGTCGTCGCTGTCCAGGAACATCACGTACGGCGAGGTCACCGCGTCCAGTCCGGTGTTGCGCGGGCTGCCGCAGCCGCCGCTGTTGACCCGGCGTCGCACCACCGTGAGCCGCGGCTCCTCCTCGGCGAGGCGGGCGAGCAGTTCCGCGCTGCCGTCCGTCGAGCAGTCGTCGACGGCGACGACCTCACGGACGGCGGGCCCCTGCGCGAGCGCGGAGCGCACCGCCTCGGTCACGTGTGCGGCGTCGTCGTAGCCGATGACGACGATGCCGACCTGGGGGAGGTGAGGTTTCATGGGCATCCACGTGCATGATTGCAGGAAAGATGACCAAATGCCCCGCTATGACGTACTTAGTGCCCGTTGGTGAAGACGGTCGGAACCGGATCCCGGTTCACTCACCGGCCCTGATTTTCACGGCGCGCGCAGCGGAGTCTCCTCCAGTGCCGCCGCGTCCAGCGCCGAGGTGAGGCGGTCGAGGCGGGCGCGCAGCTCGCGGAGTTCGCCGACGTCGACGCCGGTAGCGGCGGCGATCCGGCGCGGCACCTCGAGCGCCCGCTCCCGCAGCGCCGTGCCCTCCTCGGTCAGCCGTACCTCCACCGACCGCTCGTCGCGCGCGCTGCGCTCCCGCCGGACCAGACCGGCCGCCTCCAGCCGTTTGAGCAGCGGGGACAGCGTGCCGGAGTCGAGGCGCAGATGTTCGCCGAGCTTCTTCACCGGCAGCTCGCCGTGCTCCCAGAGCACCAGCATCACCAGGTACTGGGGGTAGGTGAGCCCCAGGTCCTTCAGTGCGACGCGATAGATACCGCCGAAGGCGCGCGAGGCGGCGTTCAGGGAGAAGCAGATCTGCTGGTCGAGGCGGAGCCAGTCGCCGTCCGGGGCGGGTGCGGGGGTCGTCGGGGTCGAGGCCATGCCTCCAGGGTAGCGCTTGACGCCATTCAGTTGTGTACAACTAAATTGTGTGCTCTACTCATGGTCGTGAGGCGGCCGCCACCGCCGCCGGAACACGACTCGAGAGGGACGGTTTTTCCATGGACGCGCTCTACACCGCTGTCGCCACCGCCACCCACGGCCGCGAGGGCCGCGCCGTCAGCTCCGACGGCGTCCTCGACCTCCCGCTGGGCATGCCGGTCGCACTGGGCGGCAACGGCCAGGGCACCAACCCGGAGCAGCTGTTCGCCGCCGGGTACGCCGCCTGCTTCGGCAGCGCCCTCGGTCTCGTCGGCCGGCAGGCCAAGGTCGACGTCAGCGACGCCGCCGTGACCGCCGAGGTCGGCATAGGCAAGCAGGGCGAGGGCTTCGGCCTCGCCGTAACCCTCCGCGTCGAACTGCCCGACAGCGTGGACGAGGAGACCGGCCGCAAGCTGATCGAACAGGCCCACCAGGTCTGCCCGTACTCCAACGCCACCCGCGGCAACATCCCGGTCGACCTCGCCGTCGAGTAGACCGGGCGCGCCCCGGTGGATCAGCCGTGGATCACCCGACCGGCGCGGGCACACGGGCCGGGGTGGGCCGCGACGAACCGTGGGGCATGGCAACTCCGAAGGGGCGGTCGGCGGATTCGGCGGGCGCGGTCAGCGGGGGCCGGCAGGGTGCGGCACGGTGGTGAGCGGGGAGCGGTCCAGCGCCGCGGCCGCCGACGGCACCGCGCGCCGCTCGTCGAGCGGCACGACCGCAGGCAGGCCCGTGTCGGACTCGCCGAGCACGACCCGGCGTACGACCCGCTCGGCGGCGCGTCCGTCGTCGTACGGGCAGAACCGCTCGCGGAACGCCGAGCGCAGCTGGGCCGAGCGCGAGCCGCGCCAATGGCCGGTGGCGAAGATGTCGATCAGCTCGTCCTCGCTGCGCGCCACCGCGCCCGGCGGGAAGGACCGCAGGTCGAAGTAGGTGCCGCTGGCCGCCGTGAACGCCTCCCAGTCGTCGGCGTGGATCACGATCGGCCGGTCCAGGCTCGCGTAGTCGAACATCAGCGACGAGTAGTCGGTGACCAGGGCGTCCGAGGCCAGGCACAGCGACTCCACGCTCGGGTGTCCGGTGACGTCGATGACCCGGCCCGCGGCGCGGGCCAGCGGCCCGCCGTGCCGGGGGTGGGCGCGGGCCAGGACCACGAAGCGCGGGCCCAGGCGCCGCACGATGCGCTCCAGGTCGAGGGTGTGGCGCTGGGTGCGGCGGTAGTCGCGGTGGGTCGGCGCGTACAGGATCGCCACCGTGCCCTCCGGTACGCCGAGGGACTCACGCAGCTGGGCCACGTCGTGCGAGGTCGTGCTCTGGAACAGGTCGGTGCGGGGGCGGCCGTACTCCAGCGTGGTGTAGCGGCCGGGGTGGACGCGCTCCCCGGTCAGGGTGGAGTGGCGGTTCGCGGACACGACGAAGTCCCAGGTGTCGACCTCGCGCAGCAGCTGCGCGAAGTCGGTGTCGCGGGCGGCGGCCGGGCGTTCCTGGAGGTCGAGGCCCTGGTGCTTGAGCGGCGTGCCGCGGTGGGTCTGGACGAGGATCTGGCCGGGGCGCTTGACCAGGCGGCGGTCCAGGCCGGCGTCCGTGACCAGGTACGTGGAGCGGGCCAGCGCCGTCCAGTAGGCGGCCGTGCCCGGGGTGACACGGCGGGGGCCCGGCGGGATCGCGGCGTGGTACTCGGGGCGGGCGATCCACGCCGTGCCGATATGCGGGGCGAGGCTGCGGCACGCCCGCTCCAGCGCGGCCGGGTCGCCGCCGTAGCCCTGGCCGCCGTCGGCGGTGAAGACGGCGCGGTCGGCGCGCAGGGGCAGGCATCGCTGGACGCGGTAGTGGGCCTTCAGCAGGGCGGCACGCACGCCCCGGAGGAGCAGCCCGGCGAAGTGGGTCGCCGCGCGGCCCACGGCCGACGCCCACCGCAGGGCCGTCCAGGTGCGGCGCAGGCCGAAGCGGACCAGGGCGTGACGGAACCGGGTGCGCGGCGGGACACCGGCGCCCGGCGTGCGGTAGCGGCGGTAGTGGGCGCGGGCCCGCCGCAGGAACTCGGCCCGGGCGCGGCGCGGCAGCCGGTTCCGGCGGGCGGACACCGCCCACAGATGGTCGACCATGCGGCGGAACAACACCGGCCGCCACGCTGCCAGTTCGGGCCGCTCGTCGAGATAGGCGAACACCCGGTCGTACTGCTCGAAGACGTCGAAGTGCCGCTCGCCGGCGGTGCGCGGGACGCTGCCGTGGCGGCGCTGCCGGTGATGCACGCACACCCGGTCCAGCGTCGCGAGCGACTCCGCCGTCATCAGCAGCGGGTACGTCCACGGCGTGTCCGCGTAGTGGCCGGGCGGGAACGCGAAGCCGTGCTCGCGCACGAACTCCCGCCGGCACGCCTTGTTCCAGGCGACCGTGCGCAGCCGCAGCAGCCCCGGTCGGTTCTCCAGGCGGAACGGCGCCGAGTCCTGCTCGGTGAGCCGGCCGGCGGCCCGGCTGTGGACGGTCTCGCCCGACCAGTACGTGCGCGCGTGGTCGTACACCAGCACGTCCGGCTCGTCCGTCTCCTTCAGCCGGTCGGCGATCGACCGCAGTGCGTCCGGGGCGAGCGTGTCGTCGCCGTCCAGGAAGAGCAGATAGTCGCCGGCCGCCTCCTCCAGAGCGGCGTTGCGGGCGCCGCCCGGGCCGGTGTTCCCCGGCAGGTGCAGCACCCTGACCCGGGGGTCGCGCACGGCGTACTCGTCGAGGATCGCGCCGCAGGCATCCGGCGAGCAGTCGTCCACCCCGATCAGTTCGAGATCGGGGTACGACTGGGAGAGCACCGAATCCAGGCACTCGTGCAGGTACGCCTGGACCTTGTACGCGGGGACGATGACACTGAACCTGGGCAAGGCACATCCATGGGTCGGCGCGGGCGTTCGGCCCGGCAACGGCCGTTGGAGTGACTTGGTTACGGCGGCTACGGCATTCGGGGGACACCCTCGTCAGCGCCGAGAGGCGGCCCGGTACTCCATCCCGGACCGCCCCCACCAGCCTGCTCCGTCGGCTACTTGACCGCCCCCGCCATCACGCCCTGCACGAACTGCCGCTGGAACGCGAAGAACACGACCAGCGGGATCGCCAGTGAGATGAACGCGCCGGGCGCCAGCACGTCGACGTTGTTGCCGAACTGCCGTACCTGCGTCTGCAGGGCGACCGTGATCGGCTGACTGTCGGAGTCGGTGAAGATCAGCGCGACCAGCATGTCGTTCCACACCCACAGGAACTGGAAGATGCCGAGGCTCGCGATCGCGGGCCCGCCCAGCGGCATCACCACGCGCAGGAACAGGCGCAGTTCGCCCGCCCCGTCCAGGCGGGCCGCCTCCAGCAGCTCCTTGGGGATCTCGGCGAAGAAGTTCCGCAGCAGGAACACCGCGAACGGCAGACCGAAGCCGACGTGGAACAGGATCACGCCGATGAGCGAGCCGAAGACGCCGATGTTGCCGAAGAGTTCGGCGACCGGGATCAGCGCCACCTGCACGGGCACGACCAGCAGGCCGACCACGCCCAGGAACCACCAGTCGCGGCCCGGGAACTCCATCCAGGCGAACGCGTAGCCCGCGAGCGAGCCGATCACCACCACCAGGACGGTCGCCGGCACGGTGATGGCCACCGTGTTCACCAGGGAGTTGGTGATGTCGTCGTTCTCCAGCAGCTTCTGGTAGGCGCCGAAGGTGAGCTGCGAGGGCTGGGTGAAGACGTTCCACCAGCCGGTCGCGGCGATGTCCTCCGGTGCGCGCAGGCTGGCCAGCAGCACACCGACCGTCGGCACCAGCCAGAACAGGCCGACGACGATGAGGAAGGCACGGACCAGACCGCCGCTGAGCTTGTCGACGATCCGCCCGCCGAGCGACTGCCTGGCGCTGCCGGCCGTGACGGGCGGCGGCGCCGCCTTCGTGAGACGTGTGGTGTCCGCGGTCATCGCCTGGCCTCCCGCCTGAGCCGACGAATGTTGAACCACATCACCGGGATCACAAGCAGCAGCAGGAACACCGCGATGGCGCTCGCGATGCCCGGCTGGTCCTCGGAGAAGCCCTTGCGGTACAGCTCCAGGGCGAGGACGTTCGCGTCGTCCTGGGAGGAGCCGGGCGCGATGATGAAGACCAGATCGAAGATCTTCAGCACGTTGATCATCAGGGTGACGGTGACGACCGCGAGGACGGGGGCGAGCAGCGGCACCGTGATCCGTCTGAACACCTGCCACTCGTTCGCGCCGTCCACCCGCGCCGCCTCCAGCAGGTCGCGCGGGATGCCCGCGAGCCCGGCCGCGATCAGCACCATCGCGAAGCCCGCCCACATCCAGATGTACGCCCCGATGATCGCCGGTGTGACGAGCGACGGGCCGAGCCAGTTCAGGCCGTTGTACGGCTCCTTGAAGTTGCTCGCCGGGAGCCGCAGTCGGCCCCCGTCCGCCGAGGCCGGCAGCGTGAACGTGCCGTCGTCGCCGGCCGTCGTCGACGCGACCACCCTGCCGTCCTTGACGGCCTCGATCTTCATCCCGGCGTAGCCCGTCTCGGACCCGTCGACCCCGTTCAGGGTCCCGACGCCCTTGCCGCGCGTGAAGTCCTGCCAGGCCGTGCCGGTGACCTTCCCCGGCTCCGCCTTCGGCGCCACCGCGGTCTGCGCGCCGTCGGGCATCTGGTCCGGGGCCACACCCACCAGGGGCAGCGCCACCGGATCCCCGGCGCGCACCGGCGCCTTCGTGATGAACGCGCCGCCGCCCGCGGACTCGAGCGGCGACTCACGGCCCGGGTGCGCCTTCGGGAACGCCGACGCCTGCGCGAACGTGTCGTGGACGCCGACCCACACCGCGTTCGCGACGCCCTTCTCCGGGTCCTGGTCGTACACCAGGCGGAAGATGATGCCCGCCGCCAGCATCGAGATCGCCATCGGCATGAAGACGACGAGCTTGAACGCCGTGCCCCAGCGCACCCGCTCGGTCAGCACCGCGAAGATCAGGCCGAGCGCGGTGGCGATCGTGGGCGCGAACACCACCCAGATGATGTTGTTCTTCAGGGCGGTGCGTATGCCCTGGTCGGTGAACAGGGCCTCGTAGTTGTCGAATCCGGCGAAGCCGTCGCCGGACTGGTCGTAGAAGCTGCGGACGAGCGAGTACCCGATCGGGTACACCACGAGCGCGCCGAGCAGCACGAGAGCGGGCAGCAGGAACAGTGCCGCCACGGTCTTGCGCGTGCCCGTCACGCTCTTGCGCGACTTGGGTGCGGCAGGGGTCGGTGGGACCCCTGCCGCCGTGGCCGACGTCATCGCCGGATCAGCCTCCGTACGCAGCCGCGGCGGCCGCCTCCAGCTTGTTCTGCGTACCCGCGACGTCCGTCGGGTTCTTCAGGAAGTCCTGGAGGATCTTCCACTCGCCCTTGCCGGGCGTGCCGCCGAAGGCCTGCGGTGCCTGGTCGGACATGTCGTAGCGGAAGTCGTCGCCGGCTTCGACGAGCGCCTTGGCCATCTCCCGCTGCACCGCGTTCGGGTACGCCGAGTTCGGCACGTTCTTGTTCGGCGAGAGGTAGCCGCCAAGACCGGCCTGGATGGCCGCCGCGTCCGGGGAGGCCAGGAAGGTGGCCAGTGCCTGCGACGCCTTGGAGTCCCGCAGGATGACGGCCGCGTCGCCGCCGGTGACCACGGGGGCCGTGTCGCCGACCGCCGGGAACGGGAACACCTTCGCGTCCGTGCCGATCTTCGCCTTGGCCTCGCCGATGTTGACCTGCACGAAGTCGGCGCCGACGACCATGGCGCCCTTGGGCTGGTCGCCGCCGGTGAAGGCCTGCGTCACGGACGCCGGGAACTCGGTCTGCAGCGTGCCGTTCGGGCCGCCCGCGAGGTAGTCCTTCTTGCCCCAGATCTCGGCCAGGGTGGTCAGGGCCTGCTTCACGGACGGGTCGGTCCACTTGATCTCGTGCTTGGCCAGCTGGTCGTACTTCTCCGGGCCCGCCTGCGAGAGGTAGACGTTTTCGAACCAGTCGGTGAGGACCCAGCCGTCGGCGCCGCCGATCGAGAACGGGGTGACGCCGGAGTCGTAGATCGTCTGCGCGGTGGTGAGCAGGTCCTTCCAGGTCTTGGGCTCACTCGCGCCCGCGTTCTCGAAGACCTGGTTGTTGTACCAGACCAGCGACTTGTTGGCGGCCTTGTAGTACACGCCGTACGGCTTGCCGCCCACCTTGCCGATGTCCTGCCAGCCCTGCGAGAAGTTCTTCGTCAGCTGCGCCTGGGTCTCGGCGCCCAGCGGCTTGGCCCAGCCCCTGCCGACGGCCTGCTTGATCGCGCCGGGCTGCGGCAGCATCGCCACGTCCGGGGGCTGGCCGCCGGCGATCTTCGAGCCGAGGAAGTTGATGATCGGGTCCTGGGCGGGCACGAAGGTGACCTTGGCACCCGTGCGCTTCTCGAACTCCGCGAGGACCTTCTTGAAGTTGGCCTGTTCCGTGCCGGTCCAGACGGCGGCGACTTCCAGGCTCTCGCCGTTCAGCTTGGGGAGGGTGACGGTGGTGCCTGTTTCCTTGCCCGTCTCTCCTGCGCTGCTGTTGTCGTCGTCGCCTCCGCAAGCGGTGAGCGAGAGCGCGAGGGCTCCCGCGAGGACGGCGGCCGCGGTCTTCGCGGCCCTGGGTGTGCGCCTTGCCGTGGGATACTTGGGCGACCTGGGTGTCCGGATCGTGCTGCTCGTGGTGCGTCGCATCACTGCCCCGTTCTTCGTTCCTCGTCGAACGCTCGAACCCTGTCCCGTGCGGTCTGGTCTACGCTGGAGAGTTATGGGCGGCAAGGGCACCTGAGCTGTCCAGCGGAAGATCGTGACCCCCTCGTGACTCGCGGAGGGAAAAAGACCTCGACTGGGGCGCCGGGTGCTTACAGGAGTGAAGCGACTTTCAAGGACGCCACCTCCCGCGCCGCCCTCTCCAACGCGCTGGCGAGCAGCGCCAGATCAGTCGGCCCGTTGCCCAACTCCCGTACCGGACGCCGGGTGGGCGGGTCGCCCATGCGGTGCCAGTCGAGCGGCACGACCGTCGGCCGCAGCGTCGCCGTCCGCGGGATACGGCCCGTGACCCGCCCGCCCTGGAACGCGGTGACCCGCCCGTCCGCGCGCGTCAGCCGTCCCCGGCCCGGCGCCGGTTCGTCCGTCCCCGCCGCCGGCGCGTCCAGCGCGACGCGCAGGGCCGCCCGCCGCGCCGGCTCCGTCTGCGCCGTACGGCCGCCGGGCCCGGCGGCCGCCACCAGGTGCACGCCGAGCCGCGCGCCCTCCCGGGCCACCGCCTCCAGCGCCCGTATCACGGAACCGGCGGCGGGCCGGCCGGGCGAACCGAGCGCCGGGGAGACCAGCGCGTCCAGGTCGTCCACGACGACGACGAGCCGGGGCAGCGGGGGCGCGGCCTCCGTCCGCCGCCGGGCGGCTCCCGGCCGCAGCCGCAGGGTCGAGCTGGGCGGGGTGTCGAGGTCACCGGAGCCGTCGTCCGCGCCGCCGCTGGCCCGCGCAGCCGCGCCCGAGACCGGGCCCGAGCCTGAGGCGCCGCGCGCCGCCGCCGTGCGCTGGGCGACCATCCGGCCGGACAGCTCGCGGCCGGTGTGCCACTCGGTGAAGTCGGACCGGCCCAGCAACTCGGCGCGCCGCTTCAGTTCGGCGCTCAGGGACTGGGCGAACTCCCGCATGCGGACCGGGTCGTTGGCGCTGAGGTACGTGGTGACGTGCGGTACGTCCGTGCACACCCGCAGACCGTCGCCGTGCCCGCCGCCCGGTCCGGCGCCGTCGCGGCCGTCCACCAGGACGATGCCCAGCCGGTCCGGCCGCTCGGCTGCGGCCAGCGAGGCGACCACGGCCCGCAGCAGCTCCGTACGGCCGCTGCCCGCCGGGCCCTCGATGAGCAGGTGCGGTCCCTCGGCCACGAGGTCCGCGCAGACCGGCCCGCGCGGACCGGCCCCCAGCACGGCGCACACCCGTCCGCCGAGCGCCGCCGTGTCGTCGGCCGCGTCCGCCCAGCGCGCCATCAGGGAGGCTGGGGTCGCCCGCGCCAGCCCCAACTCGTCCAGCAGCCGCGCCGCCTGAGGCAACGGTGCTGCCACGCACGCGTGCCGCGCACCGCCGCCGTCCGCCCGCAGCGGCGCGAGCGCCCGCGCGAACCGCTCCGCCCAGGCGGGAGAGACGGCGTCCACGGCGGCGATGGTGCCGTGGCCCACGGGGCCGGGGGAGTGCGGGGCGTTGTGTGCGGCGGGGTGGCGGTCGGTGGGGTGCTGGTCGCCGGGGCCGGGGGCGGGGCCGGTGCCGGGTGCCGGGTGCCACTGGTCGGTGCAGCTGGGGGCGGTGGGGCGCCGGTCGCTGTTGCCGGGTGCGGCGCGCCGCTGGTCGGCGGGGGATGCCGCTGATGCTCCGGTGCCGCCCGTGCGGGCCACGCGCAGCAGCCGCAGGGCCGTGGCCACGTCGCCGCTGAGCAGGGCTACGGCACTGCAGTCGCGGAACGTCGGCGCCACCGCGCAGGCGGCCTCGTACGTCTCCGTCACCGGCGAGGCCGGGGAGGCGGCGGCCGTCTCTGCGAGGCACACCACGTGTATGCCGGCCCGCGGGCCCTCCAGCGCCAGCCGCGCCACCGCGTCGCGCAGATCGGCACCACCGGGGTCCCCGTCCACGACGACCACGGTGTACGGCCCAGGGAACCCGTTCGCCTCGTCGGCACGGTCGTCGTCCCTGGCCCAGGAGGGGCGGCGGGGTGCACCGCGGTGCGGGGCGTCGGGGGTGGGAGCGGGGGCGGGGTGAGTGTCGCCGCTGGTGGGCGCCGCGGCCTGTGCCGCCGTGCCGTACTGCGGCGCGGCGTTGGCGGCCGGGGATCCCTGCGTACCGCTGATCCGTGCCGAGTCGGAGGACATCGCGTCGGATGCCGCCGCGCCCGATCCGGTCGCACGGGATCCCGTCGCACCGGGTCCGGTCGCCGCGGACCCCGGTGTGCCGCCGGTGCCGCCCGCGCCGGACGCTGTTGCGCCGGAGGGACCCGGCGTGCCGGAGGAGCTCGGCACACCGGCGAGGTCCGCTCTGTCCGTCGTCCGCTCTCCTGGCGCCGTCGGCCGTGCCGCGGCGCGCGTCTGCGTCGGGTGGTCCTCCAGGCGGCGCAGGAGTTCCGCGGTGCGGGCCATGGCCTGTTCGCGGTCGTAGGCGAGGAGGAGGCGGCAGTCCTGGCCGTGTCCCGGGCGGACGTGCGGCAGCCAGCCCAGCCAGGACCACTCGGCGGTGCGCTCCTCCAGCGGGCGGGAGCGGTCCGCGCTGATCAGGACGATCTCCAGGGTGTCGGGGGAGTGCAGCGCGGCGAGCTGGGCCAGTACCGCGCGGGCCAGCCCGCCGAGCCGCCCGCGCGGACCGGCCAGCCCCAGCGCCCCGACCTCGCACAGCCCGGCGGTCACCGGCACCGCGGGCAGCAGTCCCGATCCGTCGGGCGCCGTCCGGTCGGCCGTGCCGAGCCGCACCGCGAGCGCCTCCGGATGCCCGGGCCCGCGCTCCCACAGCCGCGGCCCCGGCCCCAGTGCTGCCAGCAGCAGGGTGGCCGGATCCGGCCAGGTCTCCGGCACCCCGGGCACGACGGCCGACGTCTCCGCCGCCACTCCGGCCGACTTGTCGTCGTAGTACTCCCGCCGTCCGTCCGCCGCAGGCTCCACGCGCCCACCGGCCAGCCGCCGCGCCCACGCCGCGAGCCCTCCGCGCCTGCGCACGCCCTGCGGCACGTCGGTACCCCGAATCGGCGTCGCCTTGCGCCCGCCCTCACGACCGGACCGGTCGTCGAGGGCCGCCGCCCCGGAGCCGTTGCCGTCGGCCGCCAACGGGCGGGACACGGCGCCCCCGGGATCCCCGGCGCCCCCGGCTTCGAACCGGCTGCCGACAGCCCCCGCTCCGGCCGTTCCGCCGTGTGTGTCACCGTCCCGGGCACCCACGCGCGGCGCGTCTCCGGAACCCGCTCGCGATCCGTCCGCGTCGCCGAAAGCCCCCACCCCGGCCCGCCCACCGTGCGGGTCGCCCTCCCCGGAGCCCGCCCGTGAGGCACCTGCGCGGGCGGCTTCAGAGGCGTCCCCGGCAGATCCCGCACCCGGCGCCCCCGACCCCGCCCGGCGCTCGATCCGCGGCGCCCCGCCCTGGCCGGGCACCGCATGTCCCTGGGTGTCCGCGGCGGACGTGTCCGCGGCGGACACCCAGTCGGCCGTGCCGTAAGCGTGCGATGTGCCGTTCGTCGTCGGGGTGCCCGGCCCGCGTGCGTGTGGCGTCCCTGTTCCGGCGACGGCGGACCGGACGTGTCCTTCGCCGTCCGCCGCCGGCACGCGCACGTGGCCCTCGCCGTCCGGTGCCGTCTCCACCCGCGCCCCGGGTCCCCCGGTGGGGGCCAGCCGCAGGGCCGACTCACCGATACGGAGCAACGCGCCGGGGGCGAGTCGGACCGGGCGGGGGCCCACGCGGGTGCCGTCCAGGGCCGTGCCGTTCGTGGAACCCAGGTCGGCGACCGAGACGCGGCCGTCGGCGGCGACCGTCACCGCGCAGTGCAGCCGGGAGACGTCCGGGTCGTCGAGCGGGATGTCGGCGTCGGCGGAGCGGCCGATGCGGATCTCGCCGCCGTGGAGGAGGTGGACGCCGCCCGCGTCGGGGCCGGCGATCACGTGCAGCTGTGTCGGGGCGTCGTCCAGCTCGGGATGCGGCTCGGGCTCGCCCGGCGCGCCCACGGACAGCACGGCACCATCGACCAGCGGGGGCACGCCAAGCGTGCAGCGCTGGGCGTCGAGCCGCTGCGCACCGGCGTACAGCACGACGGGAGCGCCGCCGGACTCCCGGCCGCGCTCGGCCGGGGTGTGGCCGCCCTCGCCGGTGACCGCGGCGGCCAGCGCGGGCGCCACCGCGGCCAGGGCCGTGCCCGCCGGCGCCGTGACCAGCACGTCGCGGCTCGCGGCCCGGCCCCGCGCGGGAGCCGGGGAACCCAGCGGGTCTACGACGGTCAGCCGGATCTGCATCGCCGTCAGCGGTCCCTTCTGCGCGGGCGCCCGCGAATACGGGGCCGGAGGCCCCGCGAGCACGTCGTCCAGTACAGGAGGCATCCTCGCACCTGCCACTGACAGCGCGCCCGTCATCGGACATCAAATGATCTTGATTGGTCGGCTCTGGCCGGAAAAGTGGCTGACCAGTGACCTGTCGTTGATCGGCCGAAGACCGGTTGAGATCGGTCACGTCCGCGCTCCGGCAACCTGCGGATCGAGTCGAGCGTCTTTCCTTCGAAACCTTGACGGGTATTGACGGGCATTGACGGGCAGGAGCCGGCTCCACTGGAGCCGGTGCCTCCGACTGCGCCACTACAGTGGGTCGGAACTGATTCGCAAGCAGCAGGGAGCGCATGACGTGCGTCCGGTAGGGAGCAAGTACCTCCTTGAGGAGCCGCTGGGGCGCGGCGCCACGGGCACTGTATGGCGCGCCCGCCAGCGGGAGACCGCGGGCGCCGAGGCGGCCGTACCCGGTCAGCCGGGCGAGACCGTCGCGATCAAGGTCCTGAAGGAGGAGCTGGCGAACGACGCCGATGTCGTCATGCGCTTCCTCCGGGAGCGGTCGGTGCTGCTCCGGCTGACCCACCCGAACATCGTCCGGATCCGCGACCTCGTCGTCGAGGGCGATCTGCTGGCCCTGGTCATGGACCTCGTCGAGGGCCCCGACCTGCACCGCTACCTGCGCGAGAACGGCCCCTTCACGCCCGTCGCCGCGGCCCTGCTCACCGCGCAGATCGCCGACGCGCTCGCCGCCAGCCACGCCGACGGCGTCGTCCACCGCGACCTGAAGCCGGCGAACGTCCTGCTCAGGCAGGACGGCGACCAGCTGCACCCGATGCTCACCGACTTCGGCATCGCCCGTCTCGCCGACTCCCCGGGCCTGACCCGGACCAGCGAGTTCGTCGGCACACCCGCCTACGTCGCGCCCGAGGGCGCCGAGGGCCGCCCGCAGACCTCCGCCGTCGACGTCTACGGCGCCGGCATCCTGCTGTACGAGCTGGTCACCGGCCGCCCGCCGTTCTCCGGGGGCTCCTCCCTCGAGGTGCTGCACCAGCACCTGAGCGCCGAGGCGCGCCGTCCGTCGACGGTCCCCGACCCCCTCTGGACGGTCATCGAGCGCTGTCTGCGCAAGAACCCGGACGACCGCCCCAGCGCCGAGAACCTCGCGCGCGGCCTGCGCGTCGTCGCCGAGGGCACCGGCGTGCACGCGAACTCCGCGCAGATCGCCGCCGCCGAGGGCGTCGGCGCGCTCCTCCTGCCCGACCCAGCCCCGGCCCCGGTGCCGGGATCGCCCGGTGCGGCCGACCCGACGCAGGTCCTGCCGCACGGCGCCGGCTCGTACGACCCGAATGCCGCGACCAGCGTCATGCCGCACACCGGCGGCCCGGCCGGCGCCGCCGACCCCACCGCCGTACTCCCGAACACGGGCGGTCCGGGCGGCCGCGGTGGTGCCGACCCGACGGCCATGATGCCGCCGGTGCCGCCCGGCCAGCCGGGACAGCCCGGCCCCGAGGACCCGCACCCCTGGCAGAACCAGCTGCGGGCGGCCCGGGACCGCAACGAGCAGACGCAGGTCCAGCAGTACCTCGACCCCGGCCAGGACCCGCTGCGCCGCCGCCCCCAGCGGCACGTCGCCCGGCCGCAGCAGCAGCAGCCGCCGCAGCGGCGCCCGCAGCAGGGACCGGGCCCCGGTTACGCGCCGCAGCAGCAGCCCCCGCAGCGGTACGCGCCGCAGCAGCCGCAGCCCCAGCGGTACGCCCCGCCCGCCCGGCCGGAGCCGCAGCGGCCCGCCCCCGAGCCCCGGCAGCCGCGGCAGCGCAGCGCCAACCCGATGCGCATCCCCGGCCTGGGCTGCCTGAAGGGGTGCCTGTTCACGATCGTCATCCTGTTCGTCGCCGGGTGGCTGATCTGGGAGCTGAGCCCGCTGCAGGACTGGATCGGCACCGGCAAGGGCTACTGGGACCAGCTCACCGACTGGTTCTCCACCGTGACCGGGTGGATCGAGAGCCTGGGCGGCTCCAGCGGCAACTGACCGCTGCCGCCACCGCAACTGACGGTCGGGTTGGGGATTTGTCGACATCTGACGGGTGATTTCCGTCTTCGCAGTGAAGGTTGGTTCGACGGGCGCGTAGTTTTAGCGACTGCACGCGTCGTTTCAGCGACTACACGCGGTCGGTTGGAGCAGTCTTGGCACGGAAGATCGGCAGCCGTTACGCCACCCACCAGATCCTGGGCCGGGGCAGCGCCGGCACGGTGTGGCTTGGGGAGGGGCCGGACGGTCCCGTCGCCATCAAGCTGCTGCGCGAGGATCTCGCGTCCGACCAGGAGCTCGTCGGACGCTTCGTACAGGAGCGGACCGCCCTGCTCGGCCTCGAGCACCCGAACGTCGTGTCCGTGCGCGACCTGGTGGTGGACGGCAACGACCTGGCGCTGGTCATGGACCTCGTCCGGGGTACGGACCTGCGCACGCGGCTGGAGCGGGAGCGCCGACTGGCGCCTGAGGCGGCCGTCGCGATCGTGGCCGACGTCGCGGACGGGCTGGCCGCCGCGCACGCCACCGGGGTCGTGCACCGGGACGTGAAGCCGGAGAACGTCCTGCTGGACATGCAGGGCCCGCTGGGACCCGGCGGCTCCCACCGCGCCCTCCTGACGGACTTCGGTGTGGCGAAGCTCATCGACACCCCGCGCCGGACCCGCGCGACGAAGATCATCGGGACGCCGGACTACCTCGCGCCGGAGATCGTCGAGGGACTGCCGCCGCGCGCGTCGGTCGACATCTACGCCCTGGCCACGGTCCTGTACGAGCTGCTGGCCGGGTTCACGCCGTTCGGCGGCGGACACCCGGGCGCGGTGCTGCGCCGCCATGTGACCGAGACGGTCGTGCCGCTCCCCGGCATCCCCGACGAACTGTGGCAGCTGCTCGTGCAGTGCCTGGCCAAGGCCCCGGCCTCGCGGCTGCGCGCGTCCGAGTTGGGCGCGCGGCTGCGGGAGCTGCTGCCGTTGCTGGCCGGGATGCCGCCGCTGGAGGTGGACGAGCCGGACACGGAGGCCGCGGAGGTGCCGGAGGACGAGGCCGCGGGGGCGCCGGCGCCGCCCGCCGGTGAGCAGGTGCGGCGGCGTGGGGCGGTGCCGCTGGTGCCGGGGGCGAAGCCGGCCGACTCCAACCGGGACACGCATACGTCGATGCGGGTGCCGGCGCCGGACGAGCTGGCCGGGGGTGCGCGGGGGACGGCGCGGGCGCCGCGGGCCTCGGGGGCGCCGCGGCCCGGGTCGGCGCGGAATCGCGCTGCGGTACGGCGGCGTCGGGTCATGCTCGGGGTGGGGGCGGCGGTGCTGGTGGCTGCGGTGGGCATCGGTACGTGGGTGTCGGTATCGGACGACGCCGGTGGTGCGCCGACCGACACCAAGAATTCGGCGCCGGCGTCGCCGTGAACGAACCAGGGGGCGGAGCCCCCGGCGAGGCCCGCACACCGGCGCTGCCCGCTTGGCGGAGCCGTTAGGCTGGGAGGCGTGGCAGTCGTCGATGTATCCGAAGAGCTCAAGTCCCTCTCCTCGACCATGGAGTCGATCGAGGCCGTTCTGGACCTCGACCGGATGAGGGCAGACATCGCCGTGCTTGAGGAGCAGGCGGCCGCGCCGTCCCTGTGGGACAACCCGGACGAGGCGCAGAAGATCACCAGCAAGTTGTCCCACCTCCAAACCGAGGTCAGGAAGGCCGAGGCACTGCGCGGACGGATCGACGATCTCGCCGTGCTGTTCGAGATGGCCGAGGAGGAGGACGACCCGGACACCCGCGCCGAGGCCGAGGCCGAGCTCGCCGAGGTGCGCAAGGCCCTCGACGAGATGGAAGTGCGCACGCTCCTCTCCGGCGAGTACGACGCCCGCGAGGCGCTCGTCAACATCCGCGCCGAGGCCGGCGGCGTGGACGCGGCCGACTTCGCCGAGCGGCTCCAGCGCATGTACTTGCGCTGGGCCGAGCAGCGCGGTTACAAGACCGAGGTGTACGAGACGTCGTACGCCGAAGAGGCCGGCATCAAGTCGACCACCTTCGCCGTGCAGGCGCCCTACGCCTACGGCACCCTCTCCGTCGAGCAGGGCACGCACCGCCTCGTGCGGATCTCGCCCTTCGACAACCAGGGGCGGCGCCAGACCTCCTTCGCGGGTGTGGAAGTCCTTCCTGTCGTCGAAAAGTCCGATCACATCGACATCGACGAGTCCGACCTGCGCGTCGATGTCTACCGGTCCTCCGGGCCCGGCGGCCAGGGCGTGAACACGACCGACTCGGCGGTGCGGATCACCCACATCCCCACCGGCATCGTCGTCTCCTGCCAGAACGAGCGGTCGCAGATCCAGAACAAGGCCACCGCGATGAACGTCCTCCAGGCCAAGCTGCTGGAGCGGCGCCGCCAGGAGGAGCAGGCCAAGATGGACGCCCTCAAGGGCGACGGCGGCAACTCCTGGGGCAACCAGATGCGTTCGTACGTGCTGCACCCCTACCAGATGGTCAAGGACCTGCGCACCGAGCACGAAGTCGGCAACCCCGAAGCCGTCTTCAACGGCGAGATCGACGGCTTCCTGGAGGCGGGTATTCGCTGGCGCAAGCAGCAAGAGAAGTAACTTTGTCGACATGATAACTGCCGCCCCAGGGGCGGCAGTTATCGTTTGTCTGGGTTTTACATCACAATCACAGACCGCAACTCATGGCAATCCCCCCAAGCTTGGACATTCCGTGCGCAACGCCCTTGACGTTGTTGTGAAAAGTGGGAATGGTAAAGCGCGGCATGCGTATCTCTGGGGCGCATGTGAACCGGGGGGCTATTCACACTCAGCTGTCTCCGTCGATCACCGCCCCGAGCGCCGCCTCACCGACGATCAGCTACTGGGGGTAGCAATCACATGACCAAGAAGACGCGGATCCGTGTCGCGCGCCTCGCGGCCGGTGCCGTGATCGCGGCCGGTGCCTCGCTGACCGCCGCGGGCGCCGCCTCGGCACTCGACCTCAACCTCGGCGTGTCCGTCAGCGGCAATGACGGCGGTACGGGCAACACCGACGGTGGCACGGGCGGCGGCGGTGCGTGCGACATCGTCGTCAACCCTGAGTGCGAAACGGGCGGCACCACGGACGGCGGTACCACCGACGGTGGCACGACGGGCGGCGGCACGACCGACGGTGGTTCCACCGACGGTGGCGTCATCGGCGGCGTCATCGGCGGCAATGACGGTGGCACGACCGACGGCGGCACCACGGACGGTGGCGCGAACGGTGGTGCCACCGACGGCGGTGCCAGCGGTGCCAACACCGGCGGCAGCAACACCGGCGGCAACGACACTGGTGGCAACACCGGCGGCAACGACACTGGTGGCAACACCGGCGGCAACGACACTGGTGGCAACACGGGCGGTAACACCGGCGGCGGTTCCGGTTCCAATGGTGGCAACACCGGCGGCGGTTCCGGTTCCAATGGTGGCAACACCGGCGGCGGTTCCGGCTCCACTGGTGGCAACACCGGCACTACGCCCGACGGTGGCGGCAGCGACGCCTCCACCCAGGAGCAGGGCTCCTCGGCGATCACCGACACCGGCTCGCAGGAGACCGCTGCCCCGGCCGGCTCCGCGCAGGCCCAGGGCACCGGTCCCGAGCTGGCCGAGACCGGTGCCTCGCAGACCACGTTCCTGCTGATCGGCGCCGCCACGATGATCGCCGGTGGCATCGGCTTCCGCGTGCTGCCGCGTCTGGTGAGCGGCCGCGGCGGTACTGCCTGAGGGTAGCGGTTCGCGTACGCACCGTACGTACAGCGCATGCCGAGGGGCCCGGAGCGGACATCCGCTCCGGGCCCCTCGTACGTCTTGGTTACGGCTCGTACGCCTTGTGTTCCCCCGCCGCCGGTCAGATGGTCTGATGGGCCAGCAGGGCCACCGCGGCGATCAGGACCACCAGCAGGGCGATCAGCGCCATCGGGTTCAGGCCCGCGAAGAAGTTCTCCTGCTGCAGCCGCTCGCGGTTCGCACGGCACACCGGACACCGGCCCTCGTTCACGGGGGCTGCGCAGTTCGCGCACACCAGCCGGTCGTACGTCATGCGCTCGCCCTCCTTGCGCCGGTTCCACAGTGTTCAACGTTCGTGGGGGTGCGAACGTTCCCTACTCCACTGTGCCAGGTTCCTCCGGAGGTTGCGCGGGCGGCCTTCAAAGGGGCGGTTCGGTGAGTTTCGCGGCTGCGGGTGCGTTGTGGCTTGGCGCGCCCACGCGACGGAGCCGCATATCGACACGGCCCCGCGCCCCTGAGGCCGGCACACTTTTCCCTGCACAAATGCGCACAAGTCTTACGCAACCGCCACCGGTGACTGCAGTCTCATACCCGGTTCGCGTATGGTCACGCTCATCTACCCCCGGCGACCCGTGGTGCATCCGTGATCCGATTCGACAACGTCTCCAAGGTCTACCCCAAGCAGACCCGCCCCGCTCTCAGGGATGTGTCCCTGGAAGTGGACAAGGGCGAGTTCGTGTTCCTTGTGGGGTCCTCCGGCTCCGGAAAGTCCACTTTCCTGCGGTTGGTCCTCCGCGAGGAGCGGGCCAGCCACGGGCAGGTGCACGTTCTGGGCAAGGACCTCGCGCGCCTCTCCAACTGGAAGGTGCCGCAGATGCGCCGCCAGCTGGGGACGGTGTTCCAGGACTTCCGGCTTCTGCCGAACAAGACGGTCGGCGAGAACGTCGCCTTCGCGCAGGAGGTGATCGGCAAGTCGCGCGGCGAGATCCGCAAGTCCGTGCCGCAGGTGCTCGATCTCGTCGGGCTCGGCGGGAAGGAGGACCGGATGCCGGGTGAGTTGTCCGGCGGTGAGCAGCAGCGCGTCGCCATCGCGCGGGCCTTCGTCAACCGGCCCAAGCTGCTCATCTGCGACGAGCCCACCGGCAACCTCGACCCGCAGACCTCCGTCGGCATCATGAAGCTGCTCGACCGGATCAACCGGACCGGTACGACCGTGGTGATGGCCACGCACGACCAGAACATCGTGGACCAGATGCGCAAGCGCGTCATCGAGCTGGAGACGGGTCGTCTCGTCCGCGACCAGGCACGCGGCGTCTACGGCTACCAGCACTGACGACCGACAGGCTCCACGGAAAGGCTTAACCAGACGCCATGCGCGCCCAGTTCGTTCTCTCCGAGATCGGTGTCGGTCTCCGCCGCAACCTGACCATGACCTTCGCGGTCATCGTCTCCGTCGCCCTGTCGCTCGCGCTCTTCGGCGGTTCGCTGCTGATGAGCGATCAGGTCAGCACGATGAAGGGCTACTGGTACGACAAGGTCAACGTCTCGATCTTCTTCTGCAACAAGAGCGACGCCGAGTCCGACCCCAACTGCGCCAAGGGCGCGGTGACCGACGACCAGAAGAAGCAGATCAAATCCGACCTCGACAAGATGTCGGTGGTCCAGAAGGTCACGTACGAGTCGCAGGACCAGGCGTACAAGCACTACAAGGAGCAGTTCGGCGACTCCCCGCTGGCCAGCTCGCTCACACCGGACCAGATGCAGGAGTCGTACCGGATCAAGCTGAAGGACCCGGAGAAGTACCAGGTCATCGCGACCGCCTTCGACGGGCGTGACGGGGTGCAGTCGGTGCAGGACCAGAAGGGCATTCTGGACAACCTCTTCGGGCTGCTGAACGGCATGAACTGGGCCGCGCGCGCGGTGATGGCGCTGATGCTGGCCGTGGCGCTGATGCTGATCGTCAACACGGTGCGGGTTTCGGCGTTCAGCCGCCGGCGCGAGACCGGGATCATGCGCCTGGTCGGTGCCTCGGGCTTCTACATCCAAGCGCCGTTCATCATGGAGGCCGCGGTCGCCGGGCTGATCGGCGGCACGCTCGCGTGCGGATTCCTGCTCGTCGCCCGGTACTTCCTCATCGACCACGGCCTGGCCCTGTCCGAGAAACTGAATCTGATCAACTTCATCGGCTGGGACGCCGTCCTCACAAAGTTGCCGCTCATCCTCGCGACGAGCCTGCTGATGCCGGCGTTGGCGGCGTTCTTCGCGCTGCGCAAGTACCTGAAGGTGTGACGCATGCCAAGAGGGTCGTACGGTCAACCGGCCGTACGGCCCTCTTGCGTTGTCCTAGACTCACCGCCATGTCAGGCCAAGAGCTGCCGTCTTGTCAGCCCCGCCGCCTTCGCCGCGGGGCCGCCCTGACATTGGTGTTCGCGAGTGTCCTCGTCGCCGGTGCGGCGACGGGCTCCCTGCCCGAGACCAGCCTTAGGACGCCGCCGGACGCTGCCCGTTCGGCAGCGCTCACCGGTTCGCGCGAGGACGTCGCCAGGGCGGCCCGGGAGGCCATGACCGACGGCGTGTCCCCCATGGAGGCCGCGCAGCGCGAGGTCAGCCGCAGCGGGGACCGCTGGGGCGCCGTCTATTCCCCGGGCGAGTACGAGGAGTTCGAGGAGTCCCTCGACGGCCGCTACACCGGCGTCGGCCTGTGGGCGCGGCGCGAGCCGGACGGCCGGATCGAAGTGACGAAGGTGGGGGCCGGCTCCCCGGCCGCCGAGGCCGGGATCCGCCGGGGCGACCGGCTGCGCAGCGTCGACGGGCACAAGGTCGACGGGCGGCCGGTCACCGAGGTCGTCTCCCTACTGCGCGGCGACGCCATGGACGCGCCCGCCGGGACCGCGGTCGCCCTCGTTCTGGAGCGCGGCACGCGCGCGTGGAGCCTCACCCTGCGACGGGCCAGCCTGTCCACCGACTCGGTGACCGTGCGCAGGATCGCCGGCGGTGTCACCGTCATCAGGGTCACCGCGTTCGCCAAGGGCTCCGGCGAGCAGGTGCGCACCGCCGTACGGCAGGCCCCGGCGGGCGCCGGGATCGTCCTCGACCTGCGCGGCAACTCCGGCGGCCTGGTCACCGAGGCCACCACCGCCGCGTCCGCCTTCCTCGACGGCGGTCTCGTCGCGACGTACGACATGGACGGCGAGCAGCGCGTGCTCCACGCCCAGCAGGGCGGGGACACCTCCAGACCCCTGGTCGCGCTCGTCGACGGCGGGACGATGAGCGCGGCCGAACTCCTGACCGGCGCCCTGAAGGACCGCGGCCGTGCGGTCGTCGTGGGCTCCCGCACCTTCGGCAAGGGCTCGGTGCAGATGCCGAGCCGGCTGCCCGACGGCTCTGTCGCGGAGCTGACCGTCGGGCACTACCGCACCCCCTCCGGCCGCGGCGTCGACGGGCACGGCATCACGCCGGACCTGGCGGCCGACGAACAGGCCCTGAAGCGGGCGGAGACGGTCCTCAGCGGCCTGGGCACCGCGTCGTAGCCGCCGCTCTGACGTAATCGGCTTTCCGCGGACCGCCTCCGTAGTGCGAAAATGGTCGGCACTATGGCTAAGGAAAAAGGGCGCAAGCTGATCGCGCAGAACAAGAAGGCGCGGCACGACTACCACATCCTGGACACCTACGAGGCCGGTCTGGTGCTCATGGGGACCGAGGTGAAGTCGTTGCGCCAGGGACGGGCGTCGCTGGTCGACGGCTTCGTGCAGCTCGACGGGCACGAGGCGTGGCTGTACAACGTGCATGTGCCGGAGTACAGCCAGGGCACCTGGACCAACCACAGCGCCCGGCGCAAGCGGAAGCTGCTGCTGCACCGCGAGGAGATCGACAAGCTGGAGGCCAAGTCCCAGGAGACGGGTCACACGATCGTGCCCCTCGCCCTGTACTTCAAGGACGGCCGCGCCAAGATCGAGATCGCACTGGCGAAGGGCAAGAAGGAGTACGACAAGCGCCAGACGCTGCGCGAGAAGCAGGACCGGCGCGAGGCGGAGCGGGTGATCTCGGCGGTGCGGCGGCGGCAGCGGGCGTAGACCCCCGGCGGGTGGGAATAGGCTGGCACCGACCTGCGTTGGTCACGTACGATGGCATCTGCACCGCCCAGCCGGTGCCTACCTTGAGAAATGAACATGGGGATGATCGGTTTCGACAGCGGCTGTCGAAGCAGGGGAAGCGTGTCGAGGAAGCGGCCATGATCTCGTAAACCACAGGCCGAAAAAAATAATCGCCAATTCCAAGCGCGATATCTCCCAGAGCACGCTCGCTCTCGCTGCCTGATAAGCGGCTAGAGCAGCTCCTCTACTAGAGGGAGTGTCAGCCCGGGGCTGTTCCCGACCCGGATCCTGGCATCAGCTAGGGAACTAAACCTCGATCCCGGTCACGGGGTGAAGAGGGAAACCCAACAGTGACTGAGCCCGTCGGAGACTTGTCCGCGTGATCTCCGGGGCCGAGAAAAGCACAGCGGACTGCGCACGGAGAAGCCCTGGTTCCGCACCGTTGGACGCGGGTTCGATTCCCGCCATCTCCACCAACCCCTCCGGGGGTACCCCATGTGGGCAAGGCCCCGTCGCTTTCGAGCGGCGGGGCCTTTGCCGTGCCCGGGCACGGCCTGTACAGCGCGTGAAGAGCGCTGCACAGCAAGTGAGTTGGATCCGGTAGGCTTTGCCCCGTGACGCGCCCTTTGGGTGCGTCCTCCCTTCACACCGGGGCCCCGTCCCCTCGGGGCCCGGCCCGACGAGAGCATCCCGGGACCGTGACTGGCTGCCTCACGTCGAGGGGAGGACGCCCCCACATGGGTTGTCACGAGGAGCAGAAACTGACTCTCGTCATGCGGCTGATCCGGCTTCTGCCGGAGCGTGCGGCTAAGCACGCGAGGAGGTGGCTGCTCCGGTGGCTGAGCAGGTAGCCGGATATCCCCCGGGTCCCTGGGGATATCCGACAGGCTCCTGTTGAGCCAGGCCCCGCTCGGAGTTAGCGCTCCGGGCGGGGCCCACCTGCTCTGGTGGCCTAGCAGCTAGCCGGATATCCCCCACGGAGCTGGGGACATCCGACACGCTCCTGGTGAACTCGGGCCTCCGCCTGACTAAAGCATCACGGCCCCAGACGGCGGCCTCGGCATCCAAGTACAGCACACCCGGCCCCCGCACCGCACCACCGATCAACGCCAGTTCACGCGATCGTGCGCCGCCCCGTACTCGCCCGCTCCGTCATCCTCGGCGGCAGCAGCGTCGCCTCCGGTACGGCCTTCTCGTCCAGCTTCCGCATCAGCAGCTCCACCGCCCGCGTGCCCACCTCCGCGGACGGCAACGCGACCGAGGAGACCGGGATGCGGGCCGACGCGGCGAGTTCGTCGGGGCAGATGGCGGTGACCGACAGGTCGCCGGGGACGCGCAGACCCAGTTGCTCGAAGGCGTCGATCAGGGGCTCCAGCAGGGGTTCGTTGTGGACGACCACGCCGGTCAGGGCGGGCTGCTCGCGCAGGAGTTGCTCGGCGACGCGGCGGGCGGCGCCCGGACCGGACTCGCAGGGGTGCACGGCGGAGGACAGACCGTGCCGGTCGGCGGCGGCCGTGAAGCCCTGGACGACGCGCTGGGCGAAGGCGGTCTGCCGTACGTACACCTCGGGCGGCGAGCCGACCAGGGCCACCGAGCGGTGCCCGAGCCGCGCCAGGTGTTCCACGCACGCCTCGCCCGCCGCCCTGAAGTCCAGGTCGATACAGGTCAGCCCGTCGGGACTGAGCGGGAAGCCGATCAACACCGACGGCCGGTCCAGGATGCGCAGCAGCGGCAGCCGTGGGTCGTGGAGCTGGACGTCCATCACGATCAGCGCGTCCACCAGGGCCGTGTCCGCGACGCGGCGCAGTCCCTCCTCGCTCTCCTCCTGGGTGAGGAGCAGTACGTCGTGGTCGTGGCGGCGGGCCTCGGTCACCACCGACACCGCGAACTGCATCACCACCGGCACATGGATCCCGGCGCGCAGCGGGATCACCAGCGCCAGTACGTTCGACTTGCTGCTGGCCAGGGCACGGGCGCCGGCGTGTGGCCGGTAGCCGAGCTCGCGAATGGCCGCCTCGACGCGCCGCCGGGTCTCGTCCGAGATAGGGCGCTTACCGCTCAGGGCGTACGACACCGTGCTGGGGGAGACCCCGGCGCGCCGCGCCACATCCGTGATCTTCACCATCAGCACAGCTCCACCGTCAGAAAACCGGTCCCGGCCTGCGCCCGCACCTCGCGCTCACCGGTCGACAGCCCCCACGGCGCCACCGGGTCACTGCACGAGGCCCGCAGCGTGTCCCCCTCGCGTACGACGGTGAAGGTCACGTCCCCGGCCGGCACCGTCACCTGGTCGCCCCGCCTGAGCCCGTACGCCCGCAGGGTCACCCCGTAGTCGTAGTCGTAGTCGGGACGGTCGTCCACCGCGCCCACCGGGATCACGGCGCCCGGCCTGACCAGCAGCGGCACGCTCACGAAGCCGTGCTTCTCGCGCACCCAGCGCGGCCCGGTCACCGTCTCGCCGGTCAGGAAGTGGGTCCAGGTGCCCTCGGGTACGTGGTACGTCACGTCGCCCTCGTCGCTGAACACCGGCGCCACCAGCAGGTCCGGGCCGAGCATGTACTGCCGCTCCAGATGCGCGCAGCCGGGATCGTCCGGGAACTCCAGCACCATCGCCCGCATCACCGGCACGCCCTCGGCGTGGGCGGTGCGGGCGGCCTCGTACAGGTAGGGCATGAGCCGGAGCTTCAGCCTGGTGAACAGGCGCAGCACGTCCACGGACTCCTCGTCGAACAGCCACGGGACCCGGTAGGAGGAGCTGCCGTGTAGTCGGCTGTGCGAGGAGAGCAGGCCGAAGGCGATCCACCGTTTGAAAAGGGCCGGGCTCGGTGTGCCCTCGAAGCCGCCGATGTCGTGGCTCCAGTAGCCGAAGCCGGACAGCCCGAGGGACAGCCCGCCGCGCAGCGACTCGGCCATCGACTCGTACGTCGCCTCGCAGTCGCCGCCCCAGTGCACCGGGAACTGCTGGCTCCCCGTCGTCGCCGACCGCGCGAACACGACGGCCTCCTCCTCGCCGCGGTGCTTGCGCAGCACGTCGAAGACCGTGCGGTTGTAGAGGTACGTGTAGTAGTTGTGCATGCGCTCCGGGTCCGAGCCGTCCGCCCACGCCACGTCGACCGGCACCCGCTCGCCGAAGTCGGTCTTGAAGCAGTCGACGCCCTGCGCGAGCAGCGCCTCCAGCTTCGACGCGTACCAGTCGCGGGCCGCCGGGCTGGTGAAGTCGACCAGCGCCATGCCCGGCTGCCACAGATCCCACTGCCAGACGCTCCCGTCCGGCCGCTCCAGCAGATGCCCGAGCGCCTTCCCCTCGGCGAACAGCGGGGAGCGCTGCGCGATGTACGGATTGATCCACACGGACACCCGCAGGCCCCGCGCGTGCAGCCGCGCCAGCATGTCCTCCGGATCCGGGAACACCCGCGGGTCCCACCGGAAGTCGCACCAGTTGAACTCGCGCATCCAGAAGCAGTCGAAGTGGAAGACGGACAGCGGCAGTTCGCGCTCCCGCATGCCCTCGATGAAGGAGGTCACCGTCTCCTCGTCGTACGAGGTGGTGAAGGAGGTGGACAGCCACAGGCCGAAGGACCACGGCGGCGGGAGGGCCGGACGGCCGGTCAGGGCCGTGTACTTGCGCAGGATCTCCTTCGGCGACGGCCCGTAGATGACGTAGTACGTCAACTCCTGCGTCTCCGCGCTGAACTGCACCCGCGAGACGACCTCCGAGCCGACCTCGAAGGACACCTTGCCCGGATGGTCGACGAAGACGCCGTAGCCCGCGTCCGTCAGATAGAAGGGGACGTTCTTGTAGGCCTGCTCCGTCGACGTGCCGCCGTCGGCGTTCCAGATGTCGACGACCTGGCCGTTCTTGACCAGCGGCCCGAACCGCTCGCCGAGGCCGTAGACGGACGTGCCCACCCCGAGACCCAGCTGCTCGCGCAGGTAGTGTGCCCCGTCGGCTTCCCGCATGATGCCCATGCCCTTGGTGGCGCTGCTCGTCAGCGAGCGTCCGTGCGCGAGGAAGTCGACGTGCCAGGGCCCGGTGCGGGCCACTCGCACCGACAGCGCGCCGGAGGTCAGCGTCGCGGTCTCGTCGTCGTACGCCACCTGCGGTGCGGCCTCTTCCTGGCGCACCTCGAACTCGGGACCGCGCGGCTGCTCGCCCTCGAAGTGGGTGAAGGTGACGCCGATGACGTCCGGCATCGGCGCGTGCGCGCTGATCGTCACGACCGGTCCCTTCAGCAGGTCGCCGCGGTGGCGGATGGGCTGGGTCGGCGCGTGGATCTCCAGGGCGCCGTCCTGCGCGGTGACGTCGAGCACTTCGACCGGGTAGGCCGCGGTGACGCCCTCGCGCAGCAACCAGTAACCGTCGCTGAACTTCACTTGCCGCCTCCTGGAGTCGTCCGGCCGGAAATTCCCTCCGGGAGGAGAGAGGCCCTCCAACAGCGTTGCTGGATCGGTGCGTTGAATTGGTTCGACGCACTGTCGAAGCGCTTCGACGAGCGAAACTAGAGGCGGGCTCTTGGGCCGTCAATGGGTTGCGTGCGAATCGTTGAAACGGTTCGACGAGTCGAACCGCGGGCGGCACCTGCGCGCTTCTGGTCCTGGTGTCGCCGCGCATGGCTATGGTGGGGTGGTTCGAGCACGCGTACGACCGACCCACAACTCCCGGGAGGGTGGCGGGCGATGACGGTGACGGCCCCGCGCGTCGAGGCGCCGATCGTGGCGGGATCACCGCTGCTCGGCTCGATGAACGACCTGCTGAACGATCCGCTCGCGGCGTATCTGCGGGCACGACGCGAGCACGGGGACGTGGTGCGGTTCCGGGCCGGGCCGCCGGGGCTGCGCAGGGACCTCCACGCGGTGTTCTCGGCCGAGGGCGCCCAACAGGTGCTGGCCACGCAGGCCGCCAACTTCCGCAAGGACAACGTCTTCTACGAGGAGGTCCGGCAGTCCGTCGGCAACGGGCTGCTCACCAGCCAGGACGACACCTATCTGCGCCAGCGCCGCCTCATCCAGCCGCTGTTCACCCGCCGCCGGGTGAACGGCTATGCCCGGCAGGTCGCCGAGGAGGCCGCGGCGCTGGTCACCGTGTGGCGTGAGGCACCCGGCGGGACTGTGGAACTGATCGGTGAGATGCGCCGGTTCGCGCTGCGCATGGTCGGCCGGATCCTGTTCGGGACGGACGTGGAGAAGGCGTTCACGGTGGTCGAGCGCACCCTGCCACCGCTCCAGGAGTACTCGCTGAAGCGCGGTTTCTCCCCGGTCAAGGCGCCGCGCACCTGGCCCACCCCCGCCAACCGCCGCGCCGGGCGCCTCCAGGATGAGCTGTTCGCGCTCTGCGACGGGATCATCGAGAGCCGCCGCGCGGACAGCACCGCCGACGACCTCGTCAGCCTCCTCGTCCGCGCCGAGAACGCGGAGGACGGCAGCCTGGACGCCGGCGAACTGCGCGAACAGGTGCTGATCTTTCTGCTCGCCGGTCACGAGACCACGGCGACCGCGCTGGCCTTCGCGCTGGATCTGCTCGCCCGGCATCCCGAGGAGCAGGGGCGGGTGCGGGAGGAGGTGGACCGGGTGCTCGGTGGTCCCGGTGGTCCCGGCGGGCGGGCACCGACTGCGGCGGACATGGCGGAGCTGTCGTATCTGACGATGGTGCTGAAGGAGGCGATGCGGCTGTATCCCTCCGCGCCTGTCGTCGGCCGGCGCTCGGTCGCGGACGCGGAGATCGACGGCGTCCGTATCCCGGCCGGCGCCGACATCCTCGTCATCCCGTGGGTCACCCACCGCCACCCCGACTACTGGCCGGACCCGGACCGCTTCGACCCCGAGCGCTTCACGCCCGAGGCGGAGGCGGGCCGCCCCCGCTATGCCTGGCTCCCGTTCGGCGGCGGTCCGCGTGCGTGCATAGGGCAGCACCTGTCGATGCTGGAGTCGGTGCTGGGGCTCGCCGTGCTGCTCCGGGCGTTCGAGTTCGAGGCGGTGGGGGAGCAGGTGCCGCTGGGCTCGGGGATCACGCTGATGGCGAAGGGGCCTGCGCGGTGCCGGATCACGGCTCGGTTCTGACGGTGGCCGTGCGGGAGATCAGCCGGCCGCGGTGGAGGTCAGCGGGCTGAGCGGAGATCAGAACGCGATCGTCACGACCTCCATGGCCCCGAACACCGCACCCATGACGAGGCACACGGCCAGCGACGACGGCATGCCGGGCGCGCGGACCGGCGACCGCGACCCCGCCGTACGCGGATGCGGCGGCGGCTCGGTCGACCGCTGCGCGGTGAACAGCAGCATGCCGGCCCGGTCATCTCCCCCGACCTCTGATGGGCACCCACGCCTGCTTCCCCCCAACGGACTGCATCGACGGGGGATGCGGAGAGCGGCGGCTGACAGCTGACCGGGAATCTCAGCGCCCCGACCCGTCACGTCCGGTCAAGGCGCGGTCAATCAAGCCGCCCGCGGTTCCGCGCCGGTGTACACCCGTGCGAGACTGCCCCGGTTGCGGACGTGAACGGGGTGGCCCGGTGGGGAGCAGGTGCTGATGAGTAAGCGGCAAGTGCAGAAGATGCTGCGGCTGATGGCGAGCGGGGAGCCCGTCGAGCTCACCAGCCCCATGGCGTCGGTGAAGAAGCTCGCCCGGCTCGCCTTCGTCGCCCAGCAGTTCGGGTACGAGTACGCGGACGTCCGGCAGAGTTCCGGCCGCAACGGCGCGCTGATCATGCTGATCGTGCCCGACCCCGGCCCGCAGGCGCGGGCGCGGGCCGCGCAGAACTGGGCGCAGTATCCGAACGCCGGTGACGGGGTCTCCCTGCCGCCCGTCGTGCCCGACGCGTTCGAGCTCCTCAAGGCCCGCATCAACTTCGACCTCACGGGCCGGAACGCCGAGAAGCGGATGCTGTGGGCGGCCGTCGGCATCACCCTCGGGTGCGTGGTGCTCGGCGTGCGAGGCGGCGCAGACGCGGACGCGTTCGTCATCGCGGCCGTGGTGTGGGCGGTGTTCATGGGCATCTTCGGCCTCGGCCTCTTCGTCACGCGCAAGCGCAACGCCAAGTTCGCCGCCCGCCTCCAGGCCGCCGGCTTCGCCCCGGTCACCGACGAGACCGGCCGCCTGCGCTATCTGCCGCCCGGCGGGCAGTTCCCCGGGCACGGGAACCCGTTCGCCGGGGCGTATGGCGGGCAGGCCGCGGGGCCGTACGGTGCGCAGGCCGCCGGGGCGTACGGCACCCAGCCCACGCCCGGTGCACCCGGTGCCGCGGCCGCCCAGGCACCCGGCGGTTACGGCTACGGCCAGCCGGCGCAGGGACCCGCGCCGTACGCACCTCAGTCCGCCCAGCCCTCGGCACCGGGTCCGTACGCACCTCAGCCTGCGGCCCCCGGGCCGTACGCCGCCCAGCCCGCACCGCCCCCCGGCCCGTACGGCACTCCCCAAGCCCCCGGCCCGTACGCCCCGCCGCCGCAGCCGTACCCCCAGGCCCAGCAGCCGCAGCAGCCATACCCGCCGCAGCCCCAGTCCCCGCTCCAGCCTCACCAGCCGCCACAGAACCCCCAGGCCCCGTACCCCCAGCAGAACCCCCAATGGCAACCTCCGCAGCACTGACGCCTCACAAACCCTCCCGCACCCGCGACGGAAACCTCTCATCCCACCCCCGTGAGGGGTGAGAGCAAAGTTCCTTTCCGGTCACTCGGTGCCACAGCCCCGAAACGCGCCCTCCCTACCTTCGGGAACAGTTACTCGCAGCCCCGGAGCACAGTGGAGGCGTCATGACAGGCCCGAGCACACCCCCCGCCCCCCAGAGCAGGGGCGGCCGGTGGATCCAGCACTGGGATCCCGAGGACGAGACCTTCTGGAACGAGACCGGTGAGAAGATCGCCCGCCGGAACCTCTTCTTCTCCGTCCTCTCCGAGCACATCGGGTTCTCGATCTGGACCCTGTGGTCCGTGCTGGTGCTCTTCATGGGCCCGGAGTACGGCCTGACTCCGGCCGACAAGTTCATGCTGACCTCGATGGTCACGCTCGTCGGCGCGGTCGTCCGCGTCCCCTACACCTTCGCCGTCGCCATCTTCGGCGGCCGGAACTGGACGATCATCTCCGCGACCATGCTGCTGGTCCCGACGGTCTGCGCGTTCATGGTGATGGAGCCGGGTACCTCCTTCTCCACCTTCCTCCTGGTCGGCCTGCTGGCCGGCGTCGGCGGCGGCAACTTCGCCTCCTCCATGACCAACATCAACGCCTTCTTCCCGCTGCGCCAGAAGGGCTGGGCCCTCGGCCTCAACGCGGGCGGCGGCAACATCGGCGTGCCCGTGATCCAACTGGTCGCCCTCGCGATCATCGGCGCGAGCGGCGGGCCGCGCGTCCTGCTCGGGATCTACATCCCGCTCATCCTCGTCGCCGCCGTCCTCGCCACGCTGTACATGGACAACATCGAGAACGTGAAGAACGACACCGGTGCCGCCAAGGACGCCGCGAAGGACGCGCACACCTGGATCATGTCCTTCCTCTACGTCGGCACCTTCGGTTCCTTCATCGGCTACAGCTTCGCGTTCGGACAGGTGCTGACCAACCAGTTCGGCCGCACCCCGCTCCAGGCCGCGTACGTCACCTTCATCGGCCCGCTGCTCGGCTCGCTGATCCGCCCCGTCGGCGGCTGGCTCGCCGACCGCTACGGCGGTGCGAAGATCACCCTCTACAACTTCGTCGCCATGGGCGTCGCGACCGCGGTCCTGATCGCCGCCTCCATGGAGAAGTCGCTGGTGCTGTTCACGGTCGCATTCGTGGTGCTGTTCGTGCTGACCGGCGTCGGCAACGGCTCGACGTACAAGATGATCCCCGGCATCTTCCAGACCAAGGCCCTCGCCAAGGGGCTCCGGGGCGAGGAGGCCGCGAGCCACGGCCGGCGCCTGTCCGGTGCCTCCATGGGCCTGATCGGCGCGGTGGGCGCGCTCGGCGGCGTCGGCATCAACCTCGCCTTCCGCCAGTCCTTCCTCTCCTACGGCTCCGGCACCGGCGCATTCGTCGCCTTCCTCGCCTTCTACGGCGTCTGCTTCGTGGTCTGCTGGGCCGTATACCTTCGTCGTACGGTGGCCAGGACACCGTCCACGACCGCCACGTCGGAGGCAAAGCCGCAGCTCAGCTACGCAGAGGTGTGACGTAACACCGCGGACATGAAGCCGAACCGGGCCTGTCACGAGCCGTTGACAGGCTCGTTCGGCATGCAGGTACGTCCGTACCCATGTAGTACGACGACTCAAGTGCGGGACGAGAGCCATGTACGAGGAAGAACAGCGACCGGAACACGGGCCGCTCGCGGGGTTCACCGTAGGGGTGACTGCCGCGCGCCGGGCCGACGAGCTGGGAGCCCTGCTCCAGCGGCGGGGCGCCGCCGTCCTGCACGCCCCCGCCCTGCGGATCGTGCCGCTCGCGGACGACGGGGAGCTGCTGGCGGCGACGAAGGAGATCATCCACCAGGTGCCGGACATCGTGGTCGCCACGACCGCGATCGGGTTCCGGGGGTGGGTGGAGGCCGCCGACGGCTGGGGGCTCGGTGAGGATCTGCTGTCCAGGCTGGGCGGGGTGCGGATCCTGGCGCGCGGGCCGAAGGTGAAGGGTGCGATCCGGGCCGCCGGGCTGACGGAGGAGTGGTCGCCGTCGTCGGAGTCCATGGCCGAGGTGCTCGACCGGATGCTGGAGGAGGGTGTCGAGGGCAGTCGTATCGCCATCCAGCTGCACGGTGAGCCGCTGCCCGGATTCGTCGAGGCGCTGCGGGAGGGCGGGGCCGAGGTGGTGGGCGTGCCGGTGTACCGGTGGATGCCGCCGGAGGACATCGGGCCGGTGGACCGGTTGCTGGACGCCACAGTCTCGCGCGGGCTGGACGCGCTGACGTTCACCAGTGCGCCCGCCGCGGCGTCGCTGTTGTCGCGGGCCGAGGAGCGGGAGCTGCTGCCCGAGGTGCTCGCCGCGCTCCACCACGATGTGCTGCCGGCCTGTGTCGGGCCGGTCACCGCGCTGCCGTTGCAGGCGCGTGGCATCGACACGGTCCAGCCCGAACGCTTCCGGCTCGGGCCGCTTGTGCAGCTCCTGTGCCAGGAACTGCCCGCCCGTGCACGGTCGTTGCCGATCGCCGGGCACCGGGTGGAGATCCGTGGGCACGCGGTGCTGGTCGACGGTGACCTGAAGCCTGTGCCGCCTGCCGGGATGTCCCTGCTGCGGGCCTTGTCCCGGCGGCCCGGGTGGGTCGTGGGGCGCGCGGAACTGCTGCGCGCGTTGCCGGGTGCCGGCCGTGACGAGCACGCCGTGGAGACGGCGATGGCCCGCCTGCGCACGGCTCTCGGAGCGCCGAAGCTGATCCAGACGGTTGTGAAGCGGGGGTATCGGTTGGCGCTGGATCCGGCGGCGGACGCGAAGTACGCCGACGTGTAGGTGGCGGCGGTGGGGACGAGCCGCGTTTGCCGGGCACCTGATGGCCCACTCCCGCCGCGCAGCCTCCCCGGTACGAGGGGTTCCGCACACGTGAGCGGGCAGGCACTGTGAGAGAGGTAAACGCTTCCCAGCCCCCGAACACCGGCAACTCACCGGCGCCTCGCGACCGGGGGTGACCCATAGGCGGTGACAGGCACATGGCACTGGGTACGGCCACGGCCCCGTACGAGCTGCGGTTCGACGCCGGGCGGATCTGCCTGGACCTCCTCGCCACCACCCACCCCACCGAACGGCTCGACACCGTGGACGTGCTGCGCGCCTGGATCACCGGCTCCGGGCTCGTCCCGGCCGACACGCAGCTGACGCACGCCGACGCCTCCTGGCTGACCGGCTTCCGCGAACTGCGTGGCCACGTCGGCCAGTTGGTGCGCGGCTCGCTCGCGCCCGGCGTACGGCCGTACGACCTCGCGCTCGCCCGCGTCAACGACCTCGCCCGCCCCGCACCCCCGGCGCCCCGCGCCGTACGCCGCGAAGACGGCTTGCTCGTACGGCAGTTGGCCGGGCCGCCGCCGTGCGCCGCGCTGCTCGCGGCCGTCGCCCGGGACGCCGTCGAGCTCCTCACCGACCCCGTCGCACGCGCGGGCCTGCGCCAGTGCGAGGGCGACAACTGCCCGATCGTGTACCTCGACACCTCCCGGGGACGCCGGAGGCGCTGGTGCTCCAGTGAGATCTGCGGGAACCGCGAACGGGTGGCCCGGCACCGCCGCCGTGCGGCTCTCGCCCGCGCCTAGTTGGCCCTACAGCCAGTCGGGGCGCCCCAGTTGCGGCTTCTGTGAACGGGTCGTCGAAGTGATTTCGATTACACCTCGTTTACCTGCGGTGCAGTAGGGAAGCGATGGCTGGATCTTGTCGATGTGGCGGAAACGTAAAGATCACGGGGTGGGAATGTGGGCCCATGTCCCGCTCGTCACGTCACCCAGAAAAACGTCATCCCACTTTGAACATCCGCCGCTCCGCTTCCGTATCCGTGGAGGAGCGACCGACTGGGGGAACCCCCGGACACCGGAGGTGGGCGTGCGCAACGATTCCGTCGTGGCCAATGAACGTACGTCGAGGGCCCGACATCGCATGTCCCAGCCCTCGGAACCTGACGAGGAGCTGATGCGTGCGCTGTATCGAGAGCATGCCGGCCCCCTGCTCGCCTATGTGCTGCGCCTGGTCGCCGGAGACCGGCAGCGTGCCGAGGACGTCGTGCAGGAGACGCTCATCCGTGCCTGGAAAAACGCCGGTCAGCTCAATCGTGCGACCGGATCGGTACGCCCCTGGCTGGTGACGGTCGCCCGGCGCATCGTCATCGACGGCCACCGCAGCCGGCAGGCCCGGCCGCAGGAGGTCGATCCGTCGCCGCTGGAGGTCATCCCCGCGGAGGACGAGATCGACAAGGCGCTGTGGCTGATGACGTTGTCGGATGCGCTCGACGACCTGACCCCGGCCCACCGGGAGGTGCTCGTCGAGACGTATTTCAAGGGGCGTACGGTCAACGAGGCGGCAGAAACGCTGGGCATACCCAGCGGTACCGTCCGCTCGCGGGTGTTCTATGCCCTGCGTTCGATGAAGCTGGCCCTGGAGGAGCGGGGGGTGACGGCGTGATGAGTGGGTACCGGGGATTTCAGGGATCCGGAACAGGCGGTTCGGGTATGTCTGGCCCCATACAGGGCTCTCCGGTGCCGAACGAACACGAGACCGTCGGCGCCTACGCCCTCGGCATCCTCGACGACGCCGAAGCGACCGCTTTCGAAGCGCATCTCGCGACCTGCGAGTGGTGCGCCCAGCAGCTCGACGAGCTCGCCGGGATGGAGCCGATGATGGCCGCCCTCGCGGACCTGCCCGGCGCCGGGACACCCGCGATCGGCGAGTCGCTGTCCGCCAAGCCCAGTCCGCGCCTGGTGGAGAAGCTGGTCGACGACCTCGCGGAGCGCCGCGCGAAGAAACGCCGCCGCAGCTTCTACATGGTGGCCGCGGCCGGCGCGCTGATCGTCGGCGGCCCGTTCGTCGCGGTGGCCACCAACGGCGCCGACAGCGGCGGCGGTGGCACCGGTGGCAACCGGACGGTCGCGGCGAACCCCGCCCAAGAAGCCTTCAACCTGATGACCGAGAAGGTCAGCGCCACCGACCCGAACAGCGGCGTCTCCGCGACCGTGGCGGTGGAGCCCAACCCGCACGGCAGCAACGCGGTCCTGGAGCTCAAGAACGTCAAGGGCCCGCTGAAGTGCTCGCTCATCGGTGTCGGCAAGAACGGCGAACGGGAGACCTACGTCACCTGGGCCGTCCCGAAGTGGGGCTACGGCATCCCGAACGCCAAGACGGACCAGGCCAAGAAGCCCCTGTACATCCAGGGCGGCGGGTCCTTCCAGCCCAACGAGATCGATAAATACGAGGTCATGACCACCGACGGGAAGCTGCTGGTCGAGCTGGACGCGTAGCGTCCACCGCCCGGCGCTTCCCGCACAGGGTTCCCTTCGCGTACGGTTGACGGCTGCCCAGCACGTCAGAAGGGGGCCCGGTGGCCGCTCAGGCACAGCAGGAAACCGCGCTCAGCTCGGATCACGACTCCGTGCGCGACCGAGAGATCAGCGTCGAACAGGAACACCTGGACCGCGTGTACCGGCGGCTGGAGGAGAAGATCCACGAGGCCGAGTTCCTGATGAACGACGCGGCCAAGCGCGGCCAGGTCGGCACGCCCGGCGCCCTCGCCGAGCGCGACGCCCAGGTCTTCCGGGCGGGCATACACCTCAACCGGCTCAACAACGAGTTCGAGGACTTCCTCTTCGGCCGCATCGACCTGCTGCGCGGCAAGGACGGCAAGAAGGGACCCGACGGCGCGTACACCGCCGTGGAGCCGGCCGAGGGCGCGGTCCGCGAGGACAACACGGCCGACATCGCCGAGACCCTGCACATCGGCCGCATCGGCGTCCTCGACCAGGACTACGCCCCGCTCGTCATCGACTGGCGGGCCCCGGCCGCCGCCCCCTTCTACCGCTCCACCCCGGTCGACCCCGGCCGGGTCGTGCGCCGGCGCGTCATCCGCTCCAAGGGCCGCCGGGTCCTCGGCGTCGAGGACGACCTGATGCGCCCCGAGCTGACGGCCCACCTCGACGGCCGTGAACTGCCCGTCATCGGTGACGGCGCCCTGATGGCGGCCCTCGGGCAGGCCCGCAGCCACACCATGCGGGACATCGTCGCCTCCATCCAGGCAGAGCAGGACCTTGTCATCCGCGCCCCTGCCGCCTCCGTGACGTACGTCGAGGGCGGCCCCGGCACCGGCAAGACCGCCGTCGCCCTGCACCGGGCCGCCTACCTTCTCTACCAGGACCGGCGCCGGTACGCCGGCGGCATCCTGATCGTCTCGCCGACCCCCCTCCTGGTCGCCTACACCGAGGGCGTGCTGCCCTCCCTCGGCGAGGAGGGCCAGGTCGCCATTCGCGCCATCGGCTCACTCGCCGTGGACGCGGTGGGCGCCGAGGCCACGCTGTACGACTCCCCTGCCACGGCCCGCGCCAAGGGCTCGTACCGCATGCTCAAGGTGCTGCGGAAGGCCGCGCGCGGCGCCCTGGAGCTGAACGATTCACCGGCCCGGCTGCGCGTGGTCGCCTTCGGGCGGCGGCTCGAACTGGAGGGCGAGGAGCTGGAGCGGATCCGCCGCAGCGCCCTGGGCGGCACGGCTCCCGTGAACCTGCTGCGCCCCCGGGCCCGCAAGCTCCTCCTGGACGCCCTGTGGGACAAGTCGGGCGCCGCCGCCCGCCAGACCGACCCCGAGCTGGCCGCCGAGCTGCGGGGGTCGTTCGACGAGGACGTGAGCGCGGAGGACTCCTTCCTGGAGTTCCTCGACGCCTGGTGGCCCGAGCTGACCCCGCAGGCCGTCCTCGACGCCATGGCGGACGAGAAGCGCCTGGCCCGCTGGTCCCGCCGCGTCCTGAACCCCGGCGAGGTCCGCCGGGTCGCCCGCTCCCTCAGGCGCGACGGCCACACCGTCCACGACATCGCCATGCTCGACGAACTGCAGGCGATCCTCGGCACTCCGGCCCGCCCCAGGAAGAAGCGCGAGCTGGACCCGCTCGACCAGCTCACCGGCCTGGAGGAACTGATGCCGGTGCGCGAGGAGTCGCAGCGCGAGCGTGCCGAGCGGCTGGCGGCCGAGCGCACCGAATACGCCCACGTCATCGTCGACGAAGCCCAGGACCTCACTCCGATGCAGTGGCGCATGGTCGGCCGCCGCGGCCGGCACGCCACCTGGACGATCGTCGGCGACCCCGCCCAGTCCTCCTGGTCCGACCCCGACGAGGCGGCCCAGGCCCGCGACGAGGCCCTCGGCATCCGCCCGCCCGTCTCCCACCACCACCCTTCCAAGGAGGGCCCTTCGGGCCGCCCCTCTCGTGGCCGCCGCTTCCAGCTCACGGTGAACTACCGCAACCCGGCCGAGATCGCCGAGCTGGCGTCCAAGGTGCTCGCCCTCGCCATGCCGGGCGCCGAGTCACCCGCGGCCGTGCGCTCCACCGGCATCGAGCCGCGCTTCAGCGTCGTACGGGACGCACTCGCGCAGACCGTCCGCGAGGAGGCCGCCCGGCTGCTGGATCGCGTCGACGGCACGGTCGGCGTGGTCGTTGCCATGCAGCGCCGCGAGGAGGCCAGGCGCTGGCTCGCCGGGCTCGGCGACCGGGTGGTGGCGCTCGGCAGCCTGGAGGCCAAGGGCCTGGAGTACGACGCGACGGTCGTCGTGTCCCCGGCCGAGATCGCCGACGAGTCGCCGGCCGGCCTGCGCGTGCTGTACGTCGCGCTGACCCGGGCGACCCAGCAGCTGACGGTCGTGTCGGGGGAGCGGGACGAGCCGGACGCGGCCGGAGTGCCCGACCTGCTCCGGGACTGAATTCCCGAGACGGGAATGGCGTGCTGAGATCCGTTTGTTAGCCTGGATGTGGCACCGGCCCGATCCAAGCCCCCGGGCCCAACCTTCGTCGCTACGAGCGACCACTTGCCGCGAGGCGAGCATGGCGGGTCGGTGTCACTAACGTTCCGGGACCCACGTCACCACGTGACGTGGGTCTCTTTTTGCCGGTCTGTGTCGCGTTTTGCCGGTCTGTGTCGCGAACAAAACGTTCGCAATGGGAGGCGGCTACCAACTACTCAGCGGTAGGTGCGACGATCGGACGGCACAACGCTGAGACACGCCGCGGCACGCGGCGACACGGTGAAAGCAGAGGAAGTCGGCCATGGCAACGGCGCCCAGCGTCTCCTACTCGATGACGGTCAGGCTGGAGGTGCCCGCGAGCGGAACCGCCGTCTCGCAGCTCACCACGGCCGTGGAGTCCTCCGGAGGCTCGGTGACCGGCCTCGACGTCACCGCCTCCGGTCACGAGAAGCTCCGTATCGACGTCACGATCGCGGCCACCTCGACCGCGCACGCCGACGAGATCGTGGAGAAGCTCCGCGGCATCGAGGGCGTCACGCTGGGCAAGGTCTCGGACCGTACGTTCCTCATGCACCTCGGCGGCAAGATCGAGATGGCGTCGAAGCACCCCATCCGCAACCGTGACGACCTGTCCATGGTCTACACCCCGGGCGTGGCCCGCGTGTGCATGGCGATCGCGGAGAACCCCGAGGACGCCCGCCGCCTGACCATCAAGCGCAACTCCGTTGCGGTCGTGACGGACGGCTCCGCCGTGCTGGGTCTGGGCAACATCGGCCCGAAGGCCGCGCTTCCCGTCATGGAGGGCAAGGCGGCCCTCTTCAAACGCTTCGCCGGCATCGACGCCTGGCCGATCTGCCTCGACACCCAGGACACCGACGCGATCGTCGAGATCGTCAAGGCGATCGCCCCCGGCTTCGCCGGCATCAACCTCGAGGACATCTCCGCCCCGCGCTGCTTCGAGATCGAGGCGCGCCTGCACGAGGCCCTCGACATCCCTGTCTTCCACGACGACCAGCACGGCACCGCGATCGTCGTCCTCGCCGCCCTGACGAACGCACTTCGCGTGGTGGGCAAGGCAATTGAGGACGTGCGCGTGGTCATGTCCGGTGCGGGCGCGGCCGGTACGGCGATCCTGAAGCTGCTGACCGCCGCGGGCGTGAAGAACGCCGTCGTCGCCGACATCCACGGCGTCGTGCACGCCGGCCGCGAGGACCTGGTGGACGCGGCCGCCGACTCGCCGCTGCGCTGGATCGCCGACAACACCAACCCCGAGGGCCTGGTCGGCACGCTCAAGGAGGCCGTGCGCGGCGCCGACGTCTTCGTCGGCGTCTCGGCCCCGAACGTCCTCGACGGCGACGACGTGGCCGCCATGGCCGACGGCGCCGTGGTGTTCGCGCTCGCGAACCCCGACCCCGAGGTCGACCCCGCAATCGCTCGCCAGACGGCGGCCGTTGTGGCCACGGGCCGCTCCGACTTCCCCAACCAGATCAACAACGTCCTGGTCTTCCCGGGCGTCTTCCGCGGCCTGCTGGACGCCCAGTCCCGCACGGTGAACACGGAGATGATGATCGCCGCGGCAAAGGCCCTGGCCGACGTGGTGACCGAGGACGAGCTGAACCCGAACTACATCGTCCCGAGCGTGTTCAACGACAAGGTCGCGGGCGCGGTGGCCGGGGCGGTGCGGGACGCGGCCAAGGCGGTGGGCGCGAGCGCACACAGCCCGTCCGGCGTTTGAGGACGAGGCCGAAGGCCGGCAGGCAGGGATCCGGGGGCGGCAGCCCCCGGGCGGCACCTGCGGAAACGGCACCTGTGAGCCTGTGACGATTACCACGCTGAAGGGGCACGGCGCGTCGAGGAACCCCCTGTCGGCGCAGCCCCTTATCGTGTCGGCCAGGCTCAGGCCCTCTTTTCGTGTGACTCCCACGGGTGTTCTCACGACTCCTGCGGGTGCCGGATTGGCTTTCGCGCCGCAGGTAGAGGCAGGATGCCTCCCTGGGCGCGCGGGCCTGACGACGGACCCGGGTCCGGGGACTCACCGACGACCCTGGCAGCATTCGCTGCGCCGTGCCCACTATGCGGCCTCCGCCGCGTGGCACGCCTCAACGGCAAGATGAACACGGGAGTAAGAACATGAACCGCAGTGAGCTGGTGGCCGCGCTGGCCGACCGCGCCGAGGTGACCCGCAAGGACGCCGACGCCGTGCTGGCCGCGTTCGCCGACGTCGTCGGCGACGTCGTCTCCAAGGGCGACGAGAAGGTCACCATCCCCGGCTTCCTGACCTTCGAGCGCACCCACCGTGCCGCTCGCACCGCGCGCAACCCGCAGACCGGTGAGCCCATCCAGATCCCGGCCGGCTACAGCGTGAAGGTCGCCGCGGGCTCCAAGCTCAAGGAAGCCGCCAAGGGCAAGTGATCTTGCCGTTCGTACGCCACGGGACGGCGTACGAGGCGCTCAAGGGCGCGCAGTAACGCCAATGGGGCGGCCCCCCGTCACGGGGGGCCGCCCCATTGGCGTACGTATGCCTGCCGCTGTTACCCGAGGGCCTTCCCCGGCAGCTCCACCTTGGCTCCCAGCTCCACGAGCTTCTCCATGAAGTTCTCGTAACCCCGGTTGATGAGCCCGATGCCGTGGACGCGGGACGTGCCCTGGGCCGCCAGGGCCGCGATGAGGTAGGAGAAGCCGCCGCGGAGGTCGGGGATGACCAGGTCGGCGCCCTGGAGCTTGGTCGGGCCCGACACGACGGCCGAGTGGAGGAAGTTGCGCTGGCCGAAGCGGCAGTCGGAGCCGCCGAGGCACTCGCGGTAGAGCTGGATGTGGGCGCCCATCTGGTTCAGGGCGGAGGTGAAGCCGAGCCGCGACTCGTACACGGTCTCGTGGATGATGGACAGGCCCGTGGCCTGCGTCAGGGCGACCACCAGCGGCTGCTGCCAGTCGGTCTGGAAGCCGGGGTGGACGTCCGTCTCCAGCGCGATGGACTTCAGCTGGCCGCCGGGGTGCCAGAAGCGGATGCCCTCGTCCTCGATCTGGAAGGCGCCGCCCACCTTCCGGTAGGTGTTCAGGAACGTCATCATCGAGCGCTGCTGGGCGCCGCGGACGTAGATGTTGCCCTCGGTCGCGAGTGCCGCGGACGCCCAGGAGGCGGCCTCCAGGCGGTCCGGCAGGGCGCGGTGGGTGTAGCCGCCGAGCTTGTCCACACCGGTGATGCGAATGGTGCGGTCGGTGTCCATCGCGATGATGGCGCCCATCTTCTGCAGCACGCAGATCAGGTCCTCGATCTCCGGCTCCACGGCCGCGTTGGAGAGCTCGGTGACCCCCTCGGCGAGCACCGCGGTCAGCAGCACCTGCTCGGTCGCGCCGACGGACGGGTACGGCAGCCGGATCTTCGTGCCGCGTAGCCGCCGCGGCGCCTCCAGGATCTGCCCGTCCGCCCGCTTCTCGATCTTCGCGCCGAACTGCCGCAGCACCTCGAAGTGGAAGTCGATCGGCCGCCCGCCGATGTCGCAGCCGCCGAGCCCCGGGATGAACGCGTGCCCGAGGCGGTGCAGAAGAGGGCCGCAGAACAGGATCGGGATACGGCTCGAACCCGCGTGGGCATCGATGTCAGCGACGTTGGCGCTCTCCACATACGTGGGATCCAGCACCAGTTCGCCCGGTTCGTCCCCCGGACGGACCGTCACGCCGTGCAGTTGCAGCAGACCGCGTACGACCCGTACGTCACGGATGTCCGGAACATTGCGCAGACGGCTCGGCGCGCTGCCGAGCAGGGCGGCGACCATGGCCTTCGGCACGAGGTTCTTCGCACCGCGGACACGGATCTCGCCCTCCAGCGGGGTTCCGCCGTGGACAAGCAGGACATCGTCGTTGACGGTCATGAATCTCGCGTTCCGTGGAGTGGGGCAGGGGCCGGAGAGACAGAGTAATGGCCGCGGACCCCCCTGAAGTAAGCCCGCGGACGGCCCAACCGCGTCATAGCACTGTCACAACACGAACCGTTCTGTGATGGGCACATGGGGTCACGGTCACGGTGGTGCACGCGGGGCGCGCGAGTGCGGCGCTGAGCTGCGTTCACTCCGGTACCGCGCATTGCCTCCCCACGGCGCGGGAAGATGCGGGATCATGTCTGGCATGACCGAGGTGTCCTCGCTCACAGGACGGTTGCTCGTGGCCACGCCCGCCCTGGCGGACCCGAACTTCGACCGCGCGGTGGTGCTTCTCCTCGACCACGACGAGGAGGGCTCGCTCGGTGTCGTCCTCAACCGCCCCACGCCGGTGGACGTGGGCGACATCCTGGAGGGCTGGGCGGAGCTGGCCGGCGAGCCCGGCGTCGTCTTCCAGGGCGGCCCGGTGTCGCTGGACTCGGCCCTGGGGGTCGCGGTGGTCCCCGGCGGAGCCGCGGGGGAGGCGGCCCCGCTGGGCTGGCGCCGGGTGCACGGCGCGATCGGTCTGGTCGATCTGGAGGCCCCGCCGGAGCTGCTGGCCTCGGCCCTCGGGTCGTTGAGAATCTTCGCCGGCTATGCCGGCTGGGGCCCCGGCCAACTGGAGGACGAGCTGGTGGAAGGCGCCTGGTACGTCGTCGAGTCGGAGCCCGGCGACGTCTCCTCCCCGCTCCCGGAGCGCCTGTGGCGCGAGGTGCTGCGCCGCCAGCGCAGCGAGCTGGCGATGGTCGCGACGTACCCCGACGACCCCTCGCTCAACTGATGCGGACGGGCGTCGTTGCTGATGCGTGTGAGCTTCACTGCCGGGCTTCAGTACTCTTGGCGATATGAGCACTCTTGAGCCCGAGCGCGGGACTGGGACGGGGACCCTCGTAGAGCCGACGCCGCAGACCTCCCACGGTGACGGTGACCACGAGCGCTTCGCCCACTACGTCCAGAAGGACAAGATCATGGCGAGCGCCCTCGACGGCACCCCCGTCGTGGCGCTGTGCGGCAAGGTCTGGGTGCCGGGCCGTGACCCGAAGAAGTACCCCGTGTGCCCCATGTGCAAGGAGATCTACGACTCCATGGGCGCCGGCGGCGACGACAAGGGCGGCGGCGGGAAGTAACCCCCCCCGGCTCGTCCCCCGGCTCGTCCTCAGGCTTATGCTCCCAGGGTGCGTTTTGCGTGCCCTGGGGGCGTTTGTGCTGTCTGCACGTTGCACGGGATGCGTCCGCCGGTCACAGAGTGGTTGAGACCTATTGTGGCTGTTTATCCAACCTCTGGCGCCGCGACCGAAACGACTGCGTATCTGTCAGTGGCGGGAGGGCGTACTCCCATCCGGGCTGCCAGTGGAACGGTGCATCGAGGAGATCTTGCAGGCTGGCGCCGTGGAGTAGGCAGTCAAGTGCCCACCGATTGGCGGCGTGGGCGATCAGGAGGACGCGGCTCCCGTCCACATGGGTGGTGGCCAGGTCGTGCAGGAAGTCGGCCGTGGCGGTGATGACGTCCTGGTAGCTCTGCCCGCCAGGGAAGGGATCATCGATGTGGCAGGCCCGCCGCGATGCCACGGCCACGGCCGGGCCGCCGTTGAGGTCGCCATAGTTGCACTCTCGCAGACGGGGATCTTGGCGGATGGGCATCGTGGTGTCCGCGAACGCGATCCGCCCGGTGTCCACGGCCCGCTGCAGGTCGGAGGTTAAAACCGTGGTGAGGCCGTCGTCGCGGCGGCGGTCACCGCCAAAGGAAGCGCGGCGAGCGAAGGGCATCAACCACGAGATCGCGAAGTACTTTCCGGCCCGTGTTCGAACAGCAGGAATTCGGCCGGTACTTCCTCAGCAGCCTTGTCGTGGCGGGTGCCGTCGTGATCGCCTCGGCTCTGATCGCATTTCTCGCGGCGACCGCCGTGACGCAACTCCGGTTCCGCTTCCGGACCACCTTGCTGATCATGTTCCTGGTGGCCCAGATGGTGCCGGTCGAGGCCCTCGCGATTCCCTTGTTGTTCCTCATACGGACTTCGGCCAGCTGAACACCCGCAGTGTCGTCGCCGGTTCCGGCGAGGTGCGGCTGTCGGTGCACTCCCAGCTCTACGCCGGCACCGCAACGGAGGGCGTCGCAGTTGACGACGGCATCGGTCTCCAACTCGACCCCGAGCTCGGCGCCGAGGAGTACCGCCTCGTCAGCGACTCGACCGGCGTCCTGGTCGAAGGCGGCAGCGCGGCCGGTGTCTCCTGGGGCGCCCAGACGCTGCGGCAGCTCCTCGGCCCCGACGCGTACCGCAGGACCCCGCTCAGCGCGACCGAGCCTGGGCCGTGCCGCACGTCACGATCGCAGACGCCCCCGCTTCCGCTGGCGCGGCCTCATGCTGGACGTGGCCCGGCACGTCATGCCCAAGGACGGCGTGCTGAGCTACCTGGACCTGATGGCCGCGCACAAACTCAACGTCTTCCACTTCGACTTGACGGATGGCCAGGGATGGCGCGTGCAGATCAGGAAGTACCCGCGGCTCACCGAGGCCGGCTCCTGGCGTTCCCGCACGAAATTCGGCCACTGCGCCTCGCCGCTGCGGGAGGGGGACAAGCCACACGGCGGCTTCTACGCTCGCGCGGGTACGCCGACGGGGTCGCCGCCGCGCTCGCGCGGGCCACGACGTCGTCATGTGTCCCGAGCAGCAGGTGTACCCGGACCACCGGCAGGACGCGGGCGCCGACGAGCCGGTGTCCATCGGCTACGTGCGCCTGGACGACGTCTATCGGTTCGAGCCGGTTCCACCGGAGTCGACGCCCGAGGAGGCCGCGCACATCCCCGGTACGCAGGCCGACGTGTGGACCGAGGTGATGGAGGATCCCGCACGCGTGGACCAACCAGACCTTCCCCCGGCTCGCGGCCTTCGCCGAGGGGGCCCGGAGCCGGCTGCCCGCCCCGGCGGACCGGGACTTCGCCGGGTTCGAGCGCCGGATGGCGTCCACTACCGGCGACTTGACGCCCTCGGCGTCGCCTGCCGGCCGCCCACGGGGCCGTTGCCATGGCAACGGCGGCCCGGCGTACTCGGCTGCCCGATCGACGGGCCGCCGCCCCGCAGGTAACCGGTTGCCCGCCGAACGGTGGCTACGGCCGACCAACCGTGTCACGGGTGTCCAAACAGGTGGCGCAGGCACTTCCGGTGGACCGAACACGCACTGGAAAAACCGCGCAAGGGTCACCGAAGAGTGCCAATTCGTGCGCACCGGTGGTGCCGTGCGAAATCGGGCCATCTCGCGGGTGAGGTGGGCGAATGCCTCCTGTCGGACCCCCGTCTTCGGCGCTTGCGAAGATGTGCCAGAGTTGCCACGTCCGCCCTGTCAGCACGTACCGTACGGCAGCACAGGTAGGACCAGGTGGGGCAGCGGGAAGGGGCAGCCGGTTTGACCACGAGCGCACCGCAGGCGGCGCAGGCCGTGACGCTGCCCACGACGCTGGACGAGGCAGTGGCGGCGCTCACCGCCATGCCCGCCGCCGTGCCCGTCGCGGGCGGCACCGACCTGATGGCCGCCGTCAACTCCGGACAGCTCAGGCCCGCCGCACTGGTGGGTCTGAACCGCATCAGCGAGATCCGCGGCTGGCAGTACCAGGACGGCCACGCCCTGCTCGGCGCGGGTCTGACCCACGCGCGTATGGGCCGCCCCGACTTCGCCGCCCTCATCCCGGCGCTCGCCGCCGCCGCGCGCGCCGCGGGACCGCCGCACATCCGCAACGCGGGCACCCTCGGCGGCAACATCGCCTCGGCCGCCCCCCACGGGGACGCGCTGCCCGTGCTGGCCGCCCTGGAGGCGACGCTGATCATCGCGGGCCCGGGCGGAGTCCGCCGGGAGATCCCGGTGTCGCATCTGCTGGCCGGCATGGAAATGCTGCGCGCGGGCGAGCTCATCGGTTTCGTGCGCGTGCCGCTGCTGCACGCCCCACAGGTCTTCCTCAAGGCGACCGGCCGCACCGGCCCGGGGCGTGCGGTCGCCTCCGTCGCGCTCGTCCTCGACCCGGCGCGCCGCGGCGTGCGGTGCGCGGTCGGTGCCATAGCGCCGATGGCGCTCCGGCCTCTGGACGCCGAGCAGTGGGTGGCCCAGCTCATCGACTGGGACAACAACCGCGCGATCGTGCCGGAGGCGCTGAGCGCCTTCGGCGAGTACGTCGCCGCTGCCTGCATCCCCGACCCCGTCCCGGCCGAGGACGGCTCAGTAGAGCAGCTTCCGCCTGCCGTACTGCACCTGCGGCGCACCGTCGCCGCGCTGGCCCGACGAGCACTGGGGAGGGCGCTGTCGTGACCGACGACCAGCACGGAGAGGGCACGCCACAGGGCGGGGGACGCTGGGACCCGCTGCCCCAGGGCGACTACGACGACGGCGCCACCGCCTTCGTGAAGCTCCCCGAAGGGGGCGTCGACGCCCTGCTGGCCTCCGCGGACAGTCCGCTCGCCGCGCCCGGCCACGGCTATGTGCCCCCGCAGATAACGGTGTCGCCCACCACACCCCCCGGAACCGACCCCGGCACCGGCTCCTGGCCGATGCCGGGCGCGCAGTGGGGCGACCCGGCCGGCGGCACGGGCGGCGGCCCGGGCGTGCGGCAGGAGCCGAACGCCGAGGCGTATCAGCAGGGTCCGAACGCCGGGGGGGAGCCGTACGGCGCGAACCCCGGTGCGCAGCCGCATGCCGCGAGCGCCGGGACCGGTCAGCCGCACGCCCCGCACGGCGCGGCGCAGCCGCCGCACGCCTCCCACGCCGGGGCCCAGCAGGCCGACCCGCGCGCGGGGGACCCGTCTCACGGCGGACACGGCGGACACGAGAGGCACGGCGGACACCCCGGGGAAGAAGGACACGCCGGGCGCGACCGGTTCACGTACAACTCCGGGGCGACCGGGCAGTGGAACTTCCCGGAGGCCGCCGCGTCGGAGCCGGACCCGGCCGACGCCGCGCCGGGTCACGACGTGACCGGACAGTGGTCCATCCCCGTCGCCGGAGGGGACCTTCCGGACGAGTCGGGCGAGTTCACCGCGTCGTCGCTGGTCGAGCAGTGGGGCGGTACACCGCCCGCGACCCTGCCGGGCGGCGCGCCCGCGCCCTGGGCGCCACAGGCGGCCGGTGCACCGTGGGGCGAGGGCACGCCGGGGGGCGGAGGTGCCGGACAACAGACCGGCACCGGGCAGACACCGCAGCAGCCGGCCGGTGCGGGCCAGCAGTCGCAGCAGCCGGGGCGGCCCGGCGGCGCGGGGCACGCGCCCGAACACGACACGCGTGCCGGACAACCACAGGAACGACCGGCCGGTGCGGGCCACACGACGAACCCGTCGGCTGGTGCGGGCCAAGCGCCGGACCAGGCCCCGGTCGCCGGGCAGTTGCCGGATCAACCCTGGATGAACCCGCAGGCACCCGGGGAGCACGGTGCGTCCGGGCACCCGCAGGGGGATCAGGACTCGTCCGAGCGGGCGTACGGCGAGCACGGCCTGTCGGAGCAGAGTTACGGCGAGCAGGGTCCCTCCGAGCGGACGTACAGCGATCAGGCGCCGTCCGGGCGCACATACGGCGAGCACGGCCCCTCCGGGCACCCGCACGGAGCACCGGGGCGGCCGGACCCGCACGCGTCCGAGCGGCGGCCGGCCGATCCCGCGCGGGAGCAGCCCGCCGGCCCGTACGCGGAGGCGTCCCCGGAGTCGGCCCGGTACGCGGAGGCACCCCCGGAATCGGCTGCGGACGCACCCGCCAACCCCCGTATCCACTTCGCCCGGCAGCCCGCCGCACAGGCCGCTCCAGGGACCGCTGAGGCCCTCGAGGCGGCCGAGGACATCCGAGGCGCGCGGGAGGCCGCTGAGCACCCCGCCGAACACGCCGGGGCCGGAGACGCCGAAGCCGGTCCAGAGGCCGCGCGGGAGTCCGTGACGGCCGCCGCCTCCAGGGCCGAGGACACGCCAACCGCCGACGCGTCGCCCACCTCGCGGTCCTCGCAGCCGACTTCGGAGCCCGCGCACGACCCGGCCGCCGCGCCGCAGGAACCGGGCACCGAGCCCACCGCGCGGCCCGCCTCCGACCCCGCATACGAGGGCGCCCCCTCGCAGGAGTCGACCCCCGCACGCCCGCAGGAGGAGCACCCCCTCGCCTCCTACGTCCTGCGCGTCAACGGCGTCGACCGGCCCGTCACCGACGCGTGGATCGGCGAGTCGCTGCTGTACGTGCTGCGGGAGCGGCTCGGGCTCGCCGGTGCCAAGGACGGCTGCTCGCAGGGCGAGTGCGGGGCCTGCAACGTCCAGGTCGACGGGCGGCTCGTCGCGTCCTGCCTGGTCCCCGCCGTCACCGCGGCCGGCAGCGAGGTCCGTACGGTCGAGGGCCTGGCCGCCGACGGGCAGCCGTCGGACGTGCAGCGGGCGCTCGCCCGGTGCGGCGCGGTGCAGTGCGGCTTCTGCGTGCCCGGCATGGCGATGACCGTGCACGACCTCCTGGAGGGCAACCCGGCGCCGACCGAGCTGGAGACCCGCCAGGCCCTGTGCGGCAACCTGTGCCGCTGTTCCGGCTACCGGGGCGTCGTGGAGGCCGTCAAGGAGGTCGTCGCCGAACGCGAGGCGCACGCCGGGGCCGACACGCCCGAGGCGAACGCCGACGAGGCCCGCATCCCGCACCAGGCGGGACCGGGCGCGGGCGGCGTCCACCCCTCGGTGTTCGAATCAACGGGATCACCAGGGTCACTGGGATCGCCGGGATCCCCGGGATCTCCGGCGGGCCAGGGAACGCACGGACCGCATGACCAGCCCTACGGCCAGGACGGAGGCCACGCGTGAGCAACGAAGCAGCCACCGCGCAGGCCGCGCAGCCCGCGGAGGCCGCCCCCGACCCGGACCTGCACGGACTGGGCACCTCCCTGCTGCCCGCCGAGGCCCGCGCCAAGACGGAGGGCACCTTCCCGTACGCCGCCGACCTGTGGGCCGAGGGCCTGCTGTGGGCGGCCGTGCTGCGCTCACCGCACCCGCACGCGCGCATTGTGTCCATCGACACCTCCCACGCGCGCGAGATGCCCGGCGTACGGGCCGTCGTCACGCACGAGGACATCCCCGGCACACCGGTGTGCGGCCGCGGCAAGGCCGACCGCCCGGTCTTCGCCTCCGAGGTCGTACGCCACCACGGCGAGCCCATCGCCGCCGTCGCCGCCGACCACCCGGACACCGCGCGGATGGCCGCCGCCGCCGTCATCGTCGAGTACGAAGCGCTCGACCCCGTCATCGACCCGGAGCAGGCCTTCGAGGCCGAGCCGCTGCACCCCGACGGCAACCTGATCCGGCACATCCCGCTGCGCCACGGCGACCCCGACGCGGCCGGCGATGTCGTCGCCGAGGGCCTGTACCGCATCGGCCGCCAGGACCCGGCCCCCATCGGCGCAGAGGCGGGCCTGGCCGTGCCGCGCCCCGACGGCGGCGTGGAGCTGTATCTGGCCTCCACCGACCCGCACAGCGACCGCGACATCGCCGCCGCCGCGTTCGGCCTGGAGCCCGAGCGCGTCAAGGTCGTCGTCACCGGCGTCCCCGGCGCCACCGCCGACCGCGAGGACCAGAGCTTCCAGCTCCCGCTCGGCCTGCTGGCGCTGAAGACCGGCTGCCCCGTCAAGCTCACGGCCACGCGCGAGGAGTCCTTCCTGGGCCACACCCACCGGCATCCCACGCTGCTGCGGTACCGGCACCACGCCGACGCCGAGGGCAAGCTGGTGAAGGTCGAGGCGCAGATCCTGCTCGACGCGGGCGCGTACGCCGACACGTCCTCGGACGCGCTCGCCGCCGCCGTGGCGTTCGCCTGCGGTCCGTACGTCGTCCCGAACGCGTTCATCGAGGGCTGGGCCGTACGCACCAACAACCCGCCCTCCGGCCATGTGCGCGGCGAGGGCGCCATGCAGGTGTGCGCCGCGTACGAGGCGCAGATGGACAAGCTGGCCAAGAAGCTCGGCGTCGACCCGGCGGAGCTGCGCCTGCGCAACGCCATGGCGACCGGCGACGTGCTGCCGACCGGCCAGACGGTGACGTGCCCGGCACCGGTGGCCGAGCTGCTGCAGGCCGTACAGGAGCATCCCCTTCCGCCGCTGCCCAAGGACACACCCGAGGACGAGTGGCTGCTGCCCGGCGGCCCCGAGGGCGCGGGCGAACCGGGCGCGGTGCGCCGGGGCGTCGGCTACGGCCTGGGCATGGTGCACATGCTGGGCGCGGAGGGCGCGGACGAGGTCTCCACGGCGACCGTGAAGGTCCACGACGGCGTGGCGACGGTGCTGTGCGCGGCGGTGGAGACCGGGCAGGGCTTCAGCACACTCGCCCGGCAGATCGTCCAGGAGACGCTCGGCATCGAAGAGGTCCACGTGGCGCCGGTCGACACCGACCAGCCCTCGGCGGGCGCGGGCTGCCGCGGCAGACACACGTGGGTGTCCGGCGGCGCGGTGGAACGCGCGGCCAGGATGGTCCGCACGCAGCTGCTCCAGCCGCTGGCCCACCAGTTCGGCATGTCCACGGAGCTCCTGCAGATCACGGACGGCAAGATCACCTCGTACGACGGAGTGCTCTCGACGACCGTCAAGGAGGCGATGGACGGCAAGGAACTGTGGGCCACGGCCCAGTGCCGCCCGCACCCGACCGAGCCGCTGAACGGGTCCGGCCAGGGCGACGCCTTCGTCGGCATGTCCTTCTGCGCGATCCGCGCGGTCGTGGACGTCGACATCGAGCTCGGCTCGGTCCGGGTCGTGGAACTGGCCGTCGCGCAGGACGTGGGCCGCATCCTCAACCCGGCCCAGCTCGCCGCCCGGATCGAGGCGGGCGTCACCCAGGGTGTGGGCGCCGCGCTCACCGAGAACCTCCGCACGCCGCGAGGCCTGATCCGCCACCCCGACCTGACCGGCTATGCGCTGCCGACGGCCCTGGACACTCCCAACATCCAGATCGTCAAACTCGTCGAGGAACGGGACGTTGTCGCCCCCTTCGGCGCGAAGGCGGTCAGCGCGGTCCCGGTGGTCACCTCTCCCGCGGCCGTCGCCTCCGCCGTACGGGCCGCCACGGGCCGCCCCGTCAACCGCCTCCCGATCCGCCCCCAGGCCGCGGTGGTGACCGACCGATGAGCACGCCCGCCCCCGGAGCACCCGAGTTGCCGCGCTACGAACCCCCGCCCAGCGTCGGCAGGTTGGTCCTCTGGATCCTGCTGTTCGTCTTCGCGGCGGCCGTGGTCGTACTCGGCGGGGTGTACTTCGGCTGAGCCGGGAACGCACCCGGCGGCCTCCGCGTTCTCTGATACGAGGGCGTTGTCAGTGGTGGGGCGTAGTGTTCTGAGCAGTGGGTGACGGAACACGCAGGCACGGGGGAACGATGAGCACTACGTACGCGGACACGGCACCGGCCGACCCGGCCGGCTTGTCACTGAACCTTCCGGCCCGCCTGCTGGACCAGGAGTTCGGCCGGGGCCGGGTGATGCGCTTCGAGGACGTCGACTTCCCCACGACCCTCACGCACGACCCGACGCGCCGCTTCCTGCGCGAGTCGGGCCTGCCCGAGGACAGCCCCGTCTTCGACCTGGACATGGACGTCCCGCTCCAGACCCTCGCCGAGTACTACACGGACGAGCCCTCGGCCCAACTCCGGCTCCCCGACCGCCCCGAGCGCCTGATACGCCTCGGCCACCTCGTCGACGGCAACGGCGTCGTCGTGGACGGTACGACGGGCGCGGTCCTGACCTGGCACGAGCTCGAGACCACCCTGCGCCCACTGGCCACGGACATCTCGACGCTGGCCTTCATGCTCTGGCTGGTGCACTGCGAAGTTGGAGGCCGTGACCTGACGGCGTTCATGAACAAGGGTGGTCGTACGACCAAGGTCCCGGTCCGGGACCATCTCCCGACAGGAGCCAACCCCGACCTTGGCCCTTACGCTGGCGGTCATGACCGCTCCGAACCCGCGCGACACCGACACCGCAGATATACCTGAACTGCCTCCGGCGGCCGAGCTCGCCGAGAGCGTGCTGAGCGGGCCTTACCGGGCGCTGAGCATCGGGATCGTGTCGGTCGTGCTGCTGATCGCCTTCGAGGCGACGGCGGTCGGTACGGCGATGCCGGTCGCGGCGCGGGAGCTGGCCGGGGTCTCGCTGTACGCGTTCGCGTTCTCGGGGTACTTCACGACCAGCCTGTTCGGGATGGTGCTCGCCGGGCAGTGGTCGGACCGGCGGGGCCCGCTGGGTGCGCTGACCACGGGCATCGCGTCCTTCGCGGCCGGGCTGCTGCTGTCCGGGACGGCCGGTGCGATGTGGCTGTTCATCCTGGGGCGGGCCGTGCAGGGGCTGGGCGGCGGGCTGGTGGTCGTCGCGCTGTACGTCGTCGTCGGCCGCGCCTACCCGGAGCGGCTGCGGCCGGCGATCATGGCGGCGTTCGCGGCGAGTTGGGTCGTGCCGTCGATCGTCGGGCCGCTCGCCTCGGGCGCGGTGACCGAACACCTGGGCTGGCGCTGGGTGTTCCTCGGCATCCCGGTCCTGGTCAGCCTCCCGCTGGCGCTCGCCCTGCCGCAGATACGGCGGCTGGCGGCCGGCCCGGTGGACGGGACGGCCGGGAACGCCGCCGGGGACGGGGCGGGGGCGTCCTTGGGGCGGCGGCGGATCCGGCTCGCCCTCGGGATCTCGCTGGGCGCCGGGCTGTTGCAGTACGCCGCCCAGGACCTGCGCTGGCTCTCGTTGCTGCCCGGTGTGGCGGGCGCCGCGCTGCTGGCGCCCGCCGTTCTCGGCCTGCTGCCGCGCGGCACGTACCGGGCGGCGCGCGGGCTGCCGTCGGTCGTGCTGCTGCGCGGGGTCGCGGCGGGCTCCTTCATCGGCGCGGAGTCCTTCGTGCCGCTGATGTTGGTCACCCAGCGCGGGCTCAGCCCGACGCTGGCCGGGTTCTCGCTCGCGGCGGGCGGCGGGACGTGGGCGCTGGGCTCGTGGGTGCAGTCGCGGCCGCGCGTCGAGCCGTACCGGGAGCGGCTGATGACCGTCGGGATGCTGCTGGTCGCCGCCGCGATCGCCGCGGCGCCGAGCGTGCTGATCGACGCCGTGCCTGCCTGGACCCTGGCCGTCGCCTGGGCGTTCGGCTGCTTCGGCATGGGCCTGGTGATCTCCTCCACCAGCGTCCTGCTGCTCCACCTCTCCGCCCCCGAGGAGGCCGGCACCAACTCCGCCGCACTCCAGATATCCGACGGCCTCTCCAACGTCCTCCTCCTCGCCGCGGGCGGCGCCGCCTTCGCCGCCCTGGGCGGCGGCACCGTGACCCACACGGCAGCCGAGGCGACCGGCTCCCACCCCGCCGCCTTCACCGCCGTGTTCCTCCCGATGGCCGCGGTGGCCCTGGTGGGGGCGTGGGTGACGACGCGGCTACGGGCCAGGTGACAGGCGTCGGTACCGGCAGGAGGTCGCCGTACGGGACCTCGGTCTGCTCAGCTCGGCTGTCCAACGCCCCCGGTCGCAGATGTTCGGCGTCGAGGCGTACACGGACCTCTTCGAGAAGGCTGCGGCGCTGCTTCATTCGCTCGCCGTGCACCACCCCTTGGTGGACGGCAACAAGCGCATGGCCTGGATGTGCACCGTCGTCTTCCTCGATTTCAACGGCACGGACACGCTGACATGGACCAGGACGAGGCGTACAAGCTCGTCATCGAGGTGGCAGCCGGCGGCCATGAGGATGTGAGCATGATCGCCCGGCGTCTGCGGGCGCTGCACGAGGCGATGTGACCTCGGTCCCATCCCCGGGTGACGCGGCCTGGTTCCTCCGTTGACAGAACCGGGCCGCCGGTAGGGTGGCCCGGTTGTCATACGTAGAAGACCCGCCCAACCACCCCACGGAGACCGTGACTACCACCGCCGCCAGCCCCAGTCCTGCCTCGCACTCGCATCACCTGTCACCCGCGTTTCCCGGTCGCGCCCCCTGGGGTACCGCCAGCAAGCTGCGCGCCTGGCAGGAAGGGGCGATGGAGAAGTACGTCCAGGAGCAGCCGCGTGACTTCCTGGCGGTCGCCACGCCCGGCGCCGGCAAGACGACCTTCGCGCTGACGCTGGCCTCCTGGCTGCTGCACCAGCACGTCGTGCAGCAGGTGACCGTGGTCGCGCCCACCGAGCACCTGAAGAAACAGTGGGCGGAGGCGGCCGCGCGGACAGGGATCCGGCTGGACCCCGAGTACAGCGCCGGGCCGCTCGGCAAGGAGTACCACGGGGTCGCAGTCACGTACGCCGGTGTCGGCGTACGGCCCATGCTGCACCGCAACCGGGTCGAGCAGCGCAAGACCCTCGTCATCCTCGACGAGATCCATCACGCCGGTGACTCCAAGTCCTGGGGCGAGGCCTGCCTGGAGGCCTTCGAGCCCGCCACGCGCCGGCTCGCGCTCACCGGTACGCCGTTCCGGTCCGACACCAACCCCATCCCCTTCGTGACGTACGAGGAGGGGACGGACGGGATTCGGCGGTCCGCCGCCGACTACACGTACGGGTACGGGTCCGCGCTGGCCGACGGAGTCGTCCGGCCGGTCATCTTTCTCTCCTACAGCGGCAACATGCGCTGGCGGACCAAGGCCGGTGACGAGATCGAGGCCCGGCTCGGCGAGCCCATGACGAAGGACGCCATCAGCCAGGCCTGGCGTACGGCGCTGGATCCGCGCGGCGAGTGGATGCCGGCCGTGCTGCGCGCCGCCGACCAGCGGCTGACGGAGGTCCGCAAGGCCGTCCCGGACGCGGGGGCGCTCGTCATCGCCTCCGACCAGGACTCCGCGCGCGCGTACGCCAAGCTCATCCGGGACATCACCGGTCACAAGGCGACCCTCGTGCTGTCCGACGACGCGGGGGCGTCCGAGCGGATCGACGAGTTCAGCGGCAGCACCGACCGGTGGATGGTTGCGGTGCGGATGGTGTCCGAGGGCGTCGACGTGCCGCGGCTCGCGGTCGGCGTGTACGCCACGACCATCTCCACGCCGCTGTTCTTCGCGCAGGCCGTCGGGCGTTTCGTACGGTCCCGCAGGCGCGGCGAGACCGCCTCGGTCTTCCTGCCCACCGTGCCCGACCTGCTCTCCTTCGCCAACGAGATGGAGCGCGAGCGCGATCACGTGCTCGACAAGCCGAAGCAGGGCGGCGAGGAGGACCCGTACGCCGAGGAGGACAAACTCCTCAAGGAGGCGGAGCAGCAGAAGGACGAGGACACCGGCGAACAGGACATGCTGCCCTTCGAGGCGCTGGAGTCCGACGCCGTCTTCGACCGGGTCATGTACAACGGCGCCGAGTTCGGCATGCAGGCCCACCCGGGGAGTGAGGAGGAGCAGGACTACCTCGGCATTCCGGGGCTCCTCGAACCCGACCAGGTGCAACTGCTGCTGCAGAAGCGGCAGGCCCGGCAGATCGCGCACAGCCGCAAGAAGCCGGCCGAGGAGGCCGACCTGCTCGAGATGCCCGCCGAGCGGCGGCCCGTGGTCACCCACAAGGAGCTGATGGAACTGCGCCGGCAGCTCAACAACCTGGTGGGCGCGTACGTCCATCAGAGCGGCAAGCCGCACGGGGTCATCCACACCGAGCTGCGCCGGGTGTGCGGCGGGCCGCCGAGCGCAGAGGCGACGGCGGGGCAGCTGCGGCAGCGGATCGCCAAGGTGCAGGAGTGGGCGACGCGGATGCGGTGACGCTCGGCGCTGTGCCTTGGCCGTATTGCGCCGGGTTGTGTGTCGGCTGCGGTTCGCTTGTGGCTGGTCGCGCCCACGCTGGGTTGCCCGGATTCTGGACGGAGGCTTCCGCTGAGCGAACCTGCTTCGCTACTGTCCCGCTACGCAACGCCCCGTGGCAGCGCCGCCGCGGAGCGCAGCCGTGAAGCGACTGAGCCCGGGAACAGTCCGGGCCGCCGACCGATCGGCGGCCTCTCCAGCGCGTCACTGACGGGACTCGGTGACGCACCCGCAGCCAGGGGGGCCGCCGACCTCACCACTTAAGGAGTGGGCGTCGTGACCGCGGAGACCTCTCAGACGCTCGACAGGGGACTGCGTGTCCTCAAGCTGCTGGCCGACACGGACCACGGGCTGACCGTCACCGAGCTTTCCCACAAACTGGGCGTGAACCGGACCGTTGTGTACCGGTTGCTTGCCACGCTGGAGCAGCATGCGCTGGTACGGCGTGACCTGGGCGGACGTGCCCGGGTCGGGCTCGGGGTGCTGCGGCTCGGGCGGCAGGTGCATCCGCTGGTGCGGGAGGCGGCGATGCCGGCGCTCAGGTCGTTGGCCGAGGACATCGGGGCGACGGCGCATCTGACGTTGGTCGATGGGGCGGAGGCGTTGGCCGTTGCGGTGGTGGAGCCGACGTGGACGGACTATCACGTGGCGTACAGGGCCGGGTTCCGGCATCGGCTGGACCGGGGGGCCGCGGGTAAGGCGATTCTCTCGGCGCGGCAGTCTCCGATGGTGGATCCCGGGTACACCCTGACGCATGGGGAGCTGGAGGCCGGGGCGTGCGGGGCGGCTGCGCCGCTGCTCGGGGTGACGGGGGTTGAGGGGAGTGTGGGGGTGGTGATGCTGGCGGATGTGGTGCCGGAGCGGGTGGGGCCGCGGGTGGTGGAGGCGGCGCGGGAGGTGGCGGAGGCGTTGCGGTGACGGCACCTGCGGTGCGGGTACGGTGTTGACGAGTTGCCCGGCGTTGGCTGGGTGACGGTTGGCTGATGTGGGCCGGGGGCGGTGGTGTTTGCGAGGTGGCCGGCGTTGTGGCTGGGCGGGGGTGGGTGTCGCTTGCCCGCGCTTGCGGGGTGCCGCTGCGCCCACCCGTGCCGTCCCAGCGGCACGACTGCCCGCAGCTACGTCGGCGCGACTGCCTGCGGCCTGCGGCTTGCGAGTGCCTTGTGTGGCGTCGTCGGGGGGCGGTGGCGCGTGGGTGGAGGCATCGTGGTGACCGGGATCCGGCCGGATGGTGCCCCCGCGTTAGATTGATTGCGTGCTCTCTCGCCTCACGCGCCCCCAGGCCGTTGCTGTCTGTGCTCTGCCCGTTGTCGGTCTGCTGGCCACCGCGGTGTTCGCGCCGTTGCCGTTCTCGGTGGCGCAGCCGGGGATGACGGCGAATGTGCTGGGGGAGAACCGGGGGACACCGGTGATCACGATCTCGGGCGCGGCGACCCGGGAGACGCGCGGGCAGCTGCGGATGACGACCATCGAGGCGACCTCGCCGGACGCGCACGTGTCCCTCCCGGACGTGCTCGACAGCTGGTTCCGCACCGACCAGGCGGTCATGCCGCGCGACGCGGTCTACCCGAGCGGTGACAGCGTCAAGGAGATCGAGCAGTACAACAAGGAGCAGATGAGGCAGTCCCAGGACGCGGCGACCCGCGCCGCCCTGAACCACCTCGACCGCAGCGACCAGGACATCAAGGTCGACCTGAAGCTCGCCGACGTCGGTGGCCCCAGCGCGGGCCTGCTGTTCTCCCTCGGCATCATCGACAAGCTGGACGGCGACGGCAGCGGCGGCGACCTCACGGGCGGCCGCACCATCGCCGGTACGGGCACGATCACCGCCGACGGCACGGTCGGCCCCGTCGGCGGCGTACCCCTCAAGACCCAGGCCGCCCGACGCGACGGCGCCACCGTCTTCCTCGTACCGAAGGCGGAGTGCGGCGACGCGAAGGCGGAGCTGCCGAAGGGGCTGCGGCTCATTCCGGTCACCACTTTGAAGGGGGCGGTCAAGTCGCTGGTTGCGCTGGAGAAGGGGACGGGGTCGGTGCCTAGCTGCTAGGCGCCGGGGCGGCTCGCCTCGGCGTGGCCAGGCGTAAACCCACTTCCACGAGCGTCCAGCCGAGGCGGGCACGCAGCTCGCGGGGGCGCCTGATCTCGGCGGTCCGACGGTACGCAGCCGCTGCGGCGCGGAGTTCGGCGGCGCGTATGTGGTGCAGGGCGAGGTGCGTCCTGGGGTCGAGCATCGGGAGCCTCTCTCAGTCCGTCGCGAAGGGGAAGAGGTGCGTGTGGACGCGGACGGTCTCCGCTCCGGGGGTCGTGTCCGGCTCGTTCTGGTAGCTCGCCAGCAGGGCCTGCATCTTCTCGATGAGGCCGAGCGCGCGCTCGGGGGTCAGCCGTAGCGTCCAGTCGCTCAGGTCGGTCGAGTGGGACCACGCCGGCAACCACTCCTCACGGGTGGCCACCCAGGTAGACAGCTCGCGGGCGTGGTTCGTGGCGACCTCGTGCATGTAGGTGTCCACTGCACCGCGGGTGGCCGGGTCGGTCGCGTGGAGCAGGTTCTCGTCGAAGGTGAGCCCCTGGACGGCTGCCTGCCACCAGCGTTCTCGCCCCTTGCCGCGCTCCGGCACGTCCTCGACGAAGCCGTATTCGGCGAGTTGCCGCAGGTGGTAGCTGGTCGCTCCGCTGGACTCGCCCAGCCGCTCGGCGAGCATCGACGCCGTGGCCGGGCCGTGGTGTTTCAGCGTGCGCAGCAACTGCATCCGCAGGGGATGAGCCAGCCCCCGCAGCGAACGGGCGTCGAGCTTGTGTACGGAGTGTTCTTCGGGCATGATGCAAAGCTATCCTTGCAAAGGGAACGTTGCAAGGACTTCTTTGTAGCGAACCCTCAGTCCTCCCGATCCTCCGCCGCCTGCTCCACCAGCGGGATGATCCGCAGCGGAACGGGGTTTTCCATCACGATCGCGGTCGAGGCCCGGACGATGCCGTCGAAACCGACGACCCGGTCGATCACCCGCTGGAGATCGGCGTTCGAGCGGGCCACAAGACGGCACAGCATGTCCCCGCTGCCGGTCGTGGTGTGCAGTTCCAGCACCTCCGGCACGGTCGCCAAGTGTGCTCGTACGTCGGCCCCTTGGCCCTGCCGGATCTGCAGCGTCGCGAACGCGGTGACCGGGTAGCCGAGCGCCGCCGGGTCCACCTGCGGCCCGAAGCCGCGGATGACCCCGTTCGACTGAAGCCGGTCCAGCCGCGCCTGCACGGTGCCCCGGGCGACGCCCAGCCGCCGGGACATCTCCAGCACCCCGATCCGCGGCTCCCGCGCCAGCAGCAGGATGATCCGCCCGTCCAGATGATCGATCGCCATGCCCAGCCCCCTCCGGAACAGATCCGGGATAGTCATCCTGTACAGAAGGGCCGCCGATACGGCCGTACCGCTGAACATATTGCCCAACAAAACCGCAAACTATTGCGCACCTTGCCGATGCGGGGTCACGCTGCCGGTATGACGCAGACCACACACCACACTCCCGACACGACCGCCCGGCAGGACGACCCCTTCCCGGTCAAGGGAATGGACGCGGTCGTCTTCGCCGTCGGCAACGCCAAGCAGGCGGCGCACTACTACTCCATCGCCTTCGGCATGCGCCTGGTGGCCTACTCCGGGCCGGAGAACGGCAGCCGCGAGACCGCGAGCTACGTCCTGGAGAACGGCTCCGCCCGCTTCGTCCTCACGTCCGCCATCAAGCCCGCCACCACCTGGGGCCACTTCCTCGCCCAGCACGTGGCCGAGCACGGCGACGGCGTCATCGACCTCGCCATCGAGGTCCCGGACGCGCGCCGCGCGTACGCCTACGCTGTCGAACACGGCGCGCGCCCGGTCGCCGAGCCGTACGAGATGAAGGACGAGCACGGCACGGTGGTGCTGGCCGCGATCGCCACGTACGGCGAGACGCGCCACACGCTCGTCGAACGCGCGGGCTACGACGGCCCGTACCTCCCCGGTTACGTCGCCGCCGACCCGATCGTCGAACCGCCCGCCCAGCGGAACTTCCAGGCCATCGACCACTGCGTCGGCAACGTCGAACTCGGCCGCATGAACGAGTGGGTCGGCTTCTACAACAAGGTCATGGGCTTCACGAACATGAAGGAGTTCGTGGGCGACGACATCGCCACCGAGTACAGCGCGCTGATGTCGAAGGTCGTGGCCGACGGCACGCTGAAGGTCAAGTTCCCGATCAACGAGCCCGCCATCGCCAAGAAGAAGTCCCAGATCGACGAGTACCTGGAGTTCTACGGCGGCGCCGGCGTCCAGCACATCGCGCTGAACACCAACGACATCGTGCAGACCGTCCGTACGATGCGCGCGGCCGGGGTCCGGTTCCTGGAAACGCCCGACTCCTACTACGACACGCTGGGGGAGTGGGTCGGCGAGACCCGCGTCCCCGTCGACACCCTCCGCGAACTGAAGATCCTCGCCGACCGCGACGAGGACGGCTATCTGCTGCAGATCTTCACCAAGCCGGTCCAGGACCGCCCGACGGTCTTCTTCGAGATCATCGAACGCCACGGCTCCATGGGCTTCGGCAAGGGCAACTTCAAGGCCCTGTTCGAGGCGATCGAACGGGAACAGGAGCGCCGCGGCAACCTGTGAACCACGGGGATCGAGGTACCTGTACCTCGGTCCGTCACCCGCTCTCCGCGTCCCACTCCGGTACGTCCGCCACCGACGGCTCGCCCAGCTCCCGCAACGCCGCTCGAGCCTGCGGCGCCCCCAGCGGCGAGAAGTGCGGATTGATCCGCAGCGCCTCCCGAAGATGCCGGCGTGCGGGGCCGTACCGTTCCAACGCGCGCTCGGTCATGCCCCGGTGATACGCGTACAGCGCACTGCGCACCCCGCCCCCGCGCTCCTCGTCCGTCGCCCGCACCGCGAACCGCAGTGCCTCCTCGTGCCGCCCGGCCCGGTGCAGGGCCCAGCCCAGTGCGTCGGCCACCGCGACCCCCGGCTGCCGGCGCCACTCGGCCCGCAGCCGCCGTACCGCGGCCCCCGCATCGCCGTGGTCCGCCTCGAAGCGGCCCAGCACCAGCTCCTCGTCGACCCCGCCCGCGCCAGCGCTCCGGACCCGCGCCCGCACCTCGTCGTACTGCTCATGTGCCGCCTGCGCGAGCCCCAGCGACTCGTACAACTCGCCCAGTTCCAGGGCGTACTCGGGGCGCGGCTGCCGGGCGAGCGCCGCCCGGTACGCGGTCAGCGCCTCCGTGGTCCGGCCCAGCGCCGCCAGCGCCCGCCCCTGCCCGGCCTGCGCGGCCCGCTGGTCGGGGTCGAGCCGCAGCGCCGCCCGGAAGTGCCGCAACGCGTCCTCGCGGTCCCCGCGCTCCCAGGCCAGCTGCCCGCCCTGCTCCAGATACGCCGCCCGCTCGGCCGGCGCCGTGGCCCGCGCCGCCGCATCCGACAGCGCGGCCGCCGAGTCCTCCGGCCGGCCCTGGTCCCGGAACACGGCGGCCGCCCGCGCCATGACGGCCGGCCCGTCGCGCAGCTTCGTCAGCCGGTCCAGGGCCCGGTCGGCGGCCGTGTGGTCGCCGAGCCCGGTGTGGGCGTCGATCAGCACGGCGTACGTGGTCCACCGCTTCGGCGCCGCCTTCCGCGCGGCCTGCCCCCAGGACCGCGCCGCGCGGAAGTCCCGGCGCGCGTTCGCCAGCGCGGCCATGCCCTCCAGCGCCGCCGCGTTCCCCTTCGCCCGCACCTTCAGGGACGTACGCAGCGCCTTCTCGGCCTTCGGGTAGTACCCGGCGTCGGCCGTCCGCCGGCCCTGCTCCAGATACGCCGACCCCAGCACCGCCCACGCCCGGGCATCGCGCGGATGGTCCCGCAGATGCGCCTCCCGGTCCCCGATGAGCGCCGCCAGACCGGGCAGCGCGGCCGGCACCCCCGCGGCCACCGCAGCCCGCGCCCCCGGCGCCGGAGCCGACGGCCGCGACGCCGTCTCCTCCCACGGCAGCAGCATCAGCACCCCGCCCAGCACGGCACACCCCGCGGCTGACCCGAGCAGCACTCGCCGACGCACACGCGACCCGCGTTCGGGGGCCTCCTTCTGCTTGTCCATGGCGCTCACTGTGCGTCAGTACGACGACCGCACCCGGGCGTACGGCGCCTGCGTACACGGGGTTCACACCGATGGGCCCCCGGTGTCACGCTGTGATCATGAGCCGTATCGAAGCGCCCCGCGACGAAGTGACCGGGAACCTCGTCGACCGCCTGCTCAGCGGCCTGCCCGCCGACGCCGTCCTCACCGACCCCGATGTCACGGCCTCCTATGCCAACGACATGGCGAGCTTCTGCCCGGCCGGCACCCCCGCCGTGGTCGTCCTGCCGCGCACCGTCGAACACGTCCAGCACATCATGCGCACCGCCACCGACCTGCGCGTCCCGGTCGTCCCGCAGGGCGCCCGCACCGGCCTGTCCGGCGCGGCCAACGCCTCCGACGGCTGCATCGTGCTGTCCCTGACGAAGATGGACCGGATCCTGGAGATCAACCCGGTCGACCGCGTCGCCGTCGTCGAACCGGGCGTCATCAACGCCGCCCTCTCCCGCGCGGTCGGCGAACACGGCCTGTACTACCCGCCCGACCCCTCCAGCTGGGAGATGTGCACGATCGGCGGCAACATCGGCACCGCCTCCGGCGGGCTGTGCTGCGTGAAGTACGGGGTGACGGCCGAGTACGTCCTCGGTCTGGACGTCGTCCTCGCCGACGGCCGGCTGATGTCCACCGGGCGCCGCACCGCCAAGGGCGTCGCCGGGTACGACCTGACCCGCCTGTTCGTCGGCTCCGAGGGCTCCCTCGGCATCGTCGTACGGGCGACCCTCGGCCTCAGGCCCAAACCGCCCGAGCAGCTGGTGCTGGCCGCCGAGTTCGCGTCCACCGCGGCGGCCTGCGACGCCGTGTGCCGGATCATGGCGGCCGGACACGTCCCGTCCCTCCTCGAACTGATGGACCGTACGACCGTCAAGGCCGTCAACGACCTCGGCAACATGGGCCTGCCGGAGAGCACCGAAGGCCTCCTGCTCGCCGCCTTCGACACCACGGACCCCGCCGCGGATCTCGCCGCCCTCGGCGCCCTGTGCGAGGCGGCCGGCGCCACCGAGGTCGTCCCCGCCGACGACGCGGCCGAGTCCGAGATGCTCCTCCAGGCCCGGCGGTCGTCCCTCGTCGCGCTGGAGGCCGTGAAGGGGACGACGATGATCGACGACGTGTGCGTGCCGCGCTCCCGGCTCGGCGACCTGTTCGACGGCGTCCAGAAGATCGCGGACAAGCACGGCCTGACCATCGGCGTCGTCGCCCACGCAGGCGACGGCAACACGCACCCGACGGTCTGCTTCGACGCACAGGACCCCGACGAGCGCCGGCGCGCCCGCGAGTCCTTCGACGAGATCATGGCCCTCGGCCTGGAACTCGGCGGCACCATCACCGGTGAGCACGGCGTGGGCGTCCTGAAGAAGGAGTGGCTGGCGCGCGAGATCGGTCCCGTGGGCGTGGAGATGCAGCGGGCCGTCAAACAGGTCTTCGACCCGCTGGGCATCCTCAACCCCGGCAAGCTGTTCTGACCGGTCCCCGGCGTACGACCACGGCTCAGTGGCGGAAGCATTACGCGGGTTCGGAGAATATTTCTCCGAAGCGGTGAAGAGGCGTGCACGGGGTTGCCCGGAAAGGGGCGGGTCCGGCGGGACTGGCGGTGGGGCTTGCGCTCGTCTGATAGATGTGGAGGCCCCCGTACCACCCCCGAGCAGATACCGGACGACGGACATGAGCGCCCCAACCCCGGCCCCCGGTGACGACAGGCCCCGCGAAGGGTATTACCCGGACCCGTCCATTCCTGGATATGTCCGGTACTGGAACGGTGCCGCCTGGGTACCGGGCACCAGCCGCCCGGCGCCACAGGACGGTGAGCCGCTCGCCCCGCCGCCCGGCGCGGGCCCGGCGCAGCCCTCCGTCGAGGAGACCGGCCCGCACTTCTTCGACGAGGACCCGGTCGACGAGCCGGCATCCGCCCCGCCGTCCCAGCACGGCAGCCGCCCCGAGCCCGCGTCGGCCTGGGGCGCCGACCGCTCCCAGCAGTCCGGCTTCGGCGACGACCAGGACCGCCGGGTCTCCTGGGGCGCCGCCGCCCAGGGCGCCGACCCGAGGGTCCCGCACGCGTCCCGCCCCGCCGACGGCCCGTCCCAGCCGGACGGCGACTCCTCCCATGCGGACGGCACGGCGACCATCCCGCCCGCCGACTCACCCGAGGCCGACAACACGTTCGTGTTCCGCCGGCCGACGGGCGGGGCGGGGGGAGCGGGGGGTTCGGGTGCGGCCGGTGGCGGTACGGCGAGCGGTGCTGCGAGGAGCGCCGACCCGTCCGTCTCTCACGGCACGTCCGGTTCCGGCGCAGGTGGGTCCGCGGGCGCGGGTGCTCCTGGCTCCCCGGTTTCCGGTGGTCCTGGGGGTGCGGGGGTTCCCGGGGGCCGGACTTCGGGCGGTCCTGGGGGCGCGGGGGTTCCCGGGGCCCGGGCCTCGGGCGGTCCGGCGGGTGCGGCTGCGCCCGGCGTCCCGGCGTCCGGTGGTCCTGCGGCTGCGCCCGGCGTCCCGGCCTCCCGCGTCCCCGCGGCCGACGAGGGCACCATGGCCTTCCGCGCCATCTCCCCGCGCAAGGGCCCGCAGGGCCAGAACGCGGGCGCGTCCGGCGCTTCCGGCACCCCCGGCTTCGGCGCCGGAAAGGACGCCGCCGCCCGTGCCGCCGCGCAGCCCGGCGGTGGCCAGGCGGCTACCGCCCCGGCGACCCCCACCGCCCCCTCCGGCCCCCAGCAGGCGTCCCCGACCGTCCCTCCGCAGCCCGGCTCGCAGTCCGGCGCACCCCAGCCCGCCGCGTCCGCGCCCGCCGCACCCGGCCCCGCCGCGCCTCCCGCCGTCTCCGGCGCGCCCCTGACCAGCGGCCCCGGCGGCGGCCAGTCCTCCTGGGCCCAGCAGGTGCACCGCCTCGCGGGCGCCGGGGACGGCCAGCCCGTCGCACCCTGGAAGCCGCCGGTCGAGGACGTGTTCCAGGCGGCCGCACGGCAGCAGGCGGCGGCCCGCCCCGCGGCGCTCGGCAAGCGGCTCGCCGCCCGGCTGCTGGACACCGTCGTGGTGGCCGGCCTCACCGCCGTGGCCGCCGTGCCGCTCGGCACGAAGGCGCTCGACCACGTCAGCGACAAGATCGACGCCGCCAAGCTCTCCGGCGAGACCGTCACCGTCTGGCTGCTCGACGGCACGACATCGGTGTACCTCGGCATCATCCTGGCCGTCCTGCTGCTGGCCGGCGGCGTCTATGAGGTGCTGCCCACCGCCAAGTGGGGCCGCACCCTCGGCAAGAAGCTGCTCGGTCTCGACGTGCGCGACATCGAGGGCCACGAGCCCCCGGCCCTCGGCGCCGCCCTGCGCCGCTGGCTGGTCTACACCGTGCCCGGCCTGCTCGTCGTCGGCGTCATCGGCGTCCTGTGGTGCCTGATCGACCGTCCCTGGCGCCAGTGCTGGCACGACAAGGCCGCGCACACGTTCGTGGCGGGCTGAGCGCGGACGGACCGCGAACCGGACGCAGACAGAGGTACGTTCGACGCCGGCCCGCCGCCCACCGTGAACGCACCACCCGATTCCGTACTCCGGACGGCCCTCCGCCGGATGCGGAGCCGCGGGGTTCGCGGTCGACTCGGGCCATGAGCAGCGAACCGCCCCCCGGCTCCGATCGGCAGCCACCGGAAGACGACCCGTTCAGGAAACAGCCCCCGCCGGCCGAGGGCCAGCCCCCGCCGTACCAGGGCAGCCCGTACGGAGGTACCCCGCAGGGCGGCCCCTACGGCGGCGGCTCGTCCCCCACCGATCCGCTCGCCGGCATGCCCCCGCTCGCCGACAGCGGCAAACGCACGCTCGCCCGGATCATCGACATGATCCTGGTGGGCGCCGTCGTATGGCTGCTCTCCTGGGGCTTCGGGTTCAACGACTACGACATGGACACCGACCGGATCGAGTACGCCGACACCGTCGGACAGTCCTTCGTCGCCGTCGTCCTCTACATGGCCTACGACACCTACCTGATCACCAAGACCGGGCAGACCCTCGGCAAGAAGTGGCTCGGCATGCGGGTGGCCAACCTCGACAACGGCGCCACCCCGTCCGTGCAGAGCGCGCTGACCCGCTCGGCGGTGCTGTGGATCCCGTTCGCCTTCTGCTGCGCCTGTATCTGGACCGCGATCTCCGGCGGATGGAGCTACTTCGACCGGCCGTACAAACAGGGCCTGCACGACAAGGCGGCCAAAACGGTGGTGGTCAGCACCACTTGACGGCGGGACAGGAGCGAAGGAAGACGAGGCACAGAACTCGGCGGGTCCGCGTGCTGCGGACCCGCCGTCGACGTGCGGGGTGGGCGTCAGGACGCCGCCCGCTCGCCCACCGGTTCGACGGTGGCCGGTGCCGTGGCCGGTGCCACCGAGGCCACCACGGGTTCCTTGACCGGAGGCTGCTCCACGGCCTTCGCCGGCTTCGGCAACGGCAGGGTCATGGCGACGAGCAGCCCGAGCAGCAGCGCCGATGCGGTGATGAGCGCGATGCCCGGGCCGGAAGTCGTCTGTGACAGCAGCAGCATGGCGAGCGTCGAGAAGATCACGGTGCACGAGCCGTAGGCGATCTGTGCGACGGTCGGACGAGGCATGGCAATCGTGTCCTCGGTTGCGGGGGCGATCTCGACTTCCTCTTCGCCTGCATGCCCGAGCGAACCGGACGGTAAGCGTGGCCTAACCGACAGGGCCGGTGCACGGGGGGCGCACAGAGTCATGCCGTCCAGTAAGTGGACGGCGCCACGCGCCCGCCGGTGTCCGTAAAGCGAACGTGGTCTCCGCATAGTGCACTTGACTTGTTCAAGTCAAGGTCTGTCTTTTTCCGCAAACCTCTAGTCAAATGTCGTCACTTGACTGCACGGGTTGCTCATACGCGTGCGGGGGAGGAACTCAAGTGACCAGTAGACCCTGGATGTTCAGAGCGACCGCGATCAGTGTCGCGCTCGCCACGGCCGCCGCCACCGTCTCCACGCTCACGGTGGCTCAGGCCGCCGACGCCGGCACCAAGGCCGGCACCAAGTCCGCCGCCGTGGACCGCCGCGATCCGGCCGAGCGCCACCACGAGCACGACCACGACCTCGACGGTCCGATGACCAAGACCATGGAGGCGCAGCGTCAGGAGGCGCTGAACCAGGTCATATCCGGCAAGGCCACGGTCCAGAAGCGCGAGGGCTCCAACGTCGTCCAGCTGGGGAGCGGCAAGGGCGGCAGCAAGTACGTCGAACTCGGCCGGGAGAAGACCGACAAGATCTTCACGATCCTCGTCGAGTTCGGCGACCAGATCGACAGCCGGTACGGCGGCACCCCGGGCCCGCTGCACAACAAGATCGCCCAGCCGGACCGCACCAAGGACAACTCGACGGCCTGGCAGGCGGACTACAACCGCGCGCACTACCAGGACCTCTACTTCGGCGACGGCACCGCCTCGATGAAGACGTACTACGAGAAGCAGTCCTCGGGCCGCTACTCTATCGAGGGCGAGGTCTCCGACTGGGTCAAGGTCCCCTACAACGAGGCCCGTTACGGCTCCAACAAGTGCGACACCTGCGCCTGGAACGCGGTGGCCGACGGCGTCAACGCGTGGGTCTCCCAGCAGAAGGCGGCCGGGAAGACAGAGGCCGAGATCAAGGCCAAGGCCGCCGAGTACGACCAGTGGGACCGAGGCGACTTCGACGGCGACGGCGACTTCAACGAGGCCGACGGCTACATCGACCACTTCCAGGTCGTACACGCCGGCGAGGACGAGTCCGCGGGCGGCGGCGCCCAGGGCGAGGACGCCATCTGGGCCCACCGCTGGTACGCGTTCGGCACCGACGCGGGCGCGACCGGTCCGGCGAACAACAAGATGGGCGGCGCGCAGATCGGCGACACGGGCGTCTGGGTCGGCGACTACACCATCCAGCCGGAGAACGGCGGACTCGGCGTCTTCGCCCACGAGTACGGCCACGACCTGGGCCTGCCGGACCACTACGACACCACCAACGCCGGCGAGAACTCCACCGGCTTCTGGACGCTGATGTCCTCCGGTTCCTGGCTCGGCACCGGCAAGGACACCATCGGTGACCTGCCCGGCGACATGACGGCCTGGGACAAGCTCCAGCTCGGCTGGCTCGACTACGACACCGCCAAGGCGGCGACCAAGTCGAAGCACAAGCTGGGAGTCGCCGAGTACAACACCCGCAACAAGCAGGCTCTCGTCGTCGAGTTGCCGAAGAAGGCGGTCACCACCGAGGTCGTCACCCCGGCCGAGGGCACCCGGCAGTGGTGGAGCGGCCAGGGCAACGACCTCAAGAACACGCTGACCCGCTCCGTCGACCTCACCGGCAAGGCGTCGGCCGCCCTCACCCTGGACGGCTGGTACGACATCGAGTCCGGCTACGACTACCTCTACACCGAGGTCTCCACCGACGGCGGCGCCAACTGGGCGGCCCTGGACGGCACGGTGGACGGCCAGCCGGTCCCGCGCGACGCCAGCGGCAAGCCGGCGCTGACCGGTTCGGCCGACGCGTACAAGGAGCTGTCGTACCCCCTCGACGCCTACGCCGGAAAGAAGTTCGACCTCCGCTTCCGCTATCAGTCCGACGGCGGTGTGGCGTTGAAGGGCTTCGCGGCCGACCGGATCACCGTGACCGCCGACGGCACGCCGCTGTTCTCCGACAACGCCGAGAGCGCGGACGCCGCCTGGACGGCCAGGGGCTTCTCCCGGGTGGGCGCGTCGTTCACCAAGGACTACGCGCAGTACTACATCGCCGAGAACCGTCAGTACGTGTCGTACGACAAGACCCTGAAGAACGGGCCGTACAACTTCGGCTTCGCGACGACCCGTCCGGCGTGGGTGGAGCACTACCCGTACCAGAACGGCCTGTTGATCTGGAAGTGGGACACCTCGCAGCCGGACAACAACACCAGCGAGCACCCGGGCAGGGGCCTGCTCCTGCCGGTCGACTCGCACCCGACCGCGCTGCGGTGGTCCGACGGCACGCTGATGCGCAACCGCATCCAGTCCTACGACTCTCCGTTCAGCCTGTACCGCACGGACGGCATGACGCTGCACAACGCGGACGTCGCGACGAAGATCAAGTCGTCCAGGGGGGTGCCGGTGTTCAACGACCACACGAGCACGTACTACGACTCCTCGAACCCGCTCGGCGGCGTCAAGATCACTGACACCAACACGAAGATCAAGATCGCCAAGGAGGCATGGAGCGGTTCGACGATCATGGTCGAGGTCGGTCCTGCGGTGAACTAGTCGACGTTTTCGCAGGTCAGAAGGTGATCGGCGGTGACCCCCCTGGCGGGTTGCCGCCGATCCGTGTTTAGGTGCGTCCTGTGGCTCTCTTATTGACACCGATGATCACGGGGGTGTGACCGCATGGCCGCAGGAGGTTTCTGCAAGCTGCCGAACGGCACGGTGGTGGTGGCGCTGAACCTGCCCCGCCCCGCCGCCGACGGCGTCGGCCTCGTCCGCGTACTCGTCCACGCCCAGAACCGCGCCCGAGCCCTGACCAGACTCCGCAACCTGGGCCTGCGCGCGGTCTACCTCCGGGGCAACGCCGCCCCCCCGACCCCCGACGAGATCACAGCCGTCCTCCACCATCCCGACGGCCTGATATGGCGCACGGCCCCCGACAATGTCGCGGGCGGCCCCGAACTGGCCCAGGAACTCTGGCACCCCATCAGAGCCCTCCTCAGACGCCCGGCAGCCCAGGCGTAGCCGGAGGCAGCCGGGCCTTTCCCACCGGGCTCCCCACACGGGGCCTCTCCTGGGCGGGGGGCCTCTCCTGGGCGAGGGGCCTCTTCTGCAGGCCGGGGCGAGGCGGATCTTCTCCCCGGCCAGGCCCTTCTTCCTCCCGCCAGGCCCCGCCGCATCGGCGAGCATCCACGACGGCGTAGCCCGGCGGTGCCGAACCGGCCGATACCCGCTGACGCAGCGCTCAGCCCGTCACTGCACGACCGGCTTTCCCGAGAGCTCCACCCCGGCCTCGCGGAGTTGCTCGATCGCCTTCTCCGTCGTTTCCGGGGCCACCCCGGCGGTGAGGTCCAGCAGGACGTGCGTACGGAAGCCCTCCTGCACCGCGTCCAGCGCGGTCGCGCGCACGCAGTGGTCCGTGGCGATCCCCACCACGTCCACCTCCTCGACCTCCCGCGCCTTCAGCCAGTCCGCCAGCTTCACCCCGTTCTCGTCAGCCCCCTCGAACCCGCTGTACGCCGCCGCGTACGCCCCCTTGTCGAACACGGCGTCGATCGCCCCGGAGGCGACGGCGGGGGCGAAGTTCGGATGGAAGCCGACGCCCTCCGTGCCGGCGACACAGTGCGCGGGCCAGGAGCGGACGTAGTCGGGGTTGTCGGCGAAGTGACCGCCCGGCGCGATGTGGTGGTCGCGCGTGGCCACCACATGGCGATACCCGGCGGTCGCCTGGCCGACCAGTTCGGTGATGGCGGCAGCCACATCGGCACCCCCGGCCACCGCGAGGCTGCCCCCCTCGCAGAAGTCGTTCTGCACATCTACGACGATCAACGCGCGGCGCATGGTCGGTGTCCTTCGGCTATGGGGTCGGGGTTGGTGCGGGGCCCGGCCGGTGAACCTCCGAGCCTATTGACTTCGGCAGCGCCGGGGGAGTGGTCGGTGCGAGCTGTATCACACAAGGCACCCGCATTAGCTACCCGAGCTCCCCACGGCATACTCCGTTGGAATCACGGGTTCCCCGCGCGAGAGCTGCGTAGCGGACAGCGGCAGGTTCGCCCGGGCCGTCGCATGCCGGTCCCGCGCCGCGTCCAGCGGCTCGCGGGCGACGACCTCACCGCCCTTGACCAGCTCGACCAGCAGCTGCCGCCCGGCCAGCTCATCCGGCACCGGCCCGGTGCCGACCACCTCCGCCTCGGCGACCCCGTCCTCGTCCAGCCGCCGCGCGGCCCACTTGCGCCCCCCGATGGACGTCTTGCCGCCGGTCGACTTCTTCGCCACCGGCACCAGCGGCGCCTGCGGATCGGCGGACTCGGCGCGCGCGACCAGCTTGTAGACCATCGAGCAGGTGGGGTGCCCGGACCCGGTCACCAGCTGCGTACCCACGCCGTACGCGTCCACCGGCGCCGCCGCCAGCGAGGCGATCGCGTACTCGTCCAGGTCCGAGGTCACGATGATCTTCGTTTGGGTCGCGCCCAGCTCGTCCAGCTGCTGCCGCACCCGGTGCGCGACCAGCAGCAGGTCGCCGGAGTCGATCCGGACGGCGCCCAGCTCGGGTCCGGCGATCTCCACGGCCGTGCGGACCGCCTCGGCGACGTCGTACGTGTCCACCAGCAGCGTCGTGCCCCGGCCGAGCGTGTCGACCTGGGCCCGGAAGGCGTCCCGCTCGCTGTCGTGCAGCAGGGTGAAGGCGTGCGCGGAGGTGCCGACGGTCGGGATGTTGTAGCGGAAACCGGCGGCCAGGTCGGAGGTGGAGGCGAAGCCGCCGACGTACGCGGCGCGCGCGGCGGCGACCGCGGCCAGCTCGTGGGTGCGCCGGGCGCCCATCTCGATCAGCGGGCGCTCCCCGGCCGCCGCCGACATGCGGGAGGCGGCCGCGGCGACCGCGGAGTCGTGGTTGAGGATCGAAAGGATCACCGTCTCCAGCACGACGCACTCGGCGAAAGTCCCCTCGACCCGCATGACCGGCGAGCCCGGGAAGTACACCTCGCCCTCGGGATAGCCCCAGATGTCGCCGCTGAACCGATACCCGGCGAGCCACTCCAGGGTCTGCTCGTCGACGATCTTCCGCTCCCGCAGGAAACGCAGGACGCCCTCGTCGAAGCGGAAGTTCTCCACCGCGTCGAGCACCCGCCCGGTGCCGGCCACGACGCCGTACCGCCGCCCGTTCGGCAGCCGCCGGGTGAAGACCTCGAACACGCTCCGCCGCCCGGCCGTGCCCGCCTTCAGGGAGCCGCGCAGCATCGTCAGCTCGTACTGGTCCGTGAAGAGCGCCGTCGAGGGAACGTCAACCGGCAGCCCAAGGTCCGCCACGCCCACTGAATCTCACCTAACCCCTGAATCTCCGAGTGCCCCCGTCTCGGCCGGGGGTCCGGGGGTTGTCCCCCGGTGTGTGCAGCATGCCAACCGATGTTACCCCCCATCTCGTCAGTCTGACGATTTGTAGGTGAGTGGAGTCGGTCACGAAGCCCATTTGTGCGTCTACCCCCCACGGGTGGCAGCATGGGTCGTGTGACGTCACCTGCTCCCCTAGAGATCGAACGCACCGAGCCGGCGGAGGAGGTCTTCGCCGTACCCGAGCCGGACGTCCCGTGGGTCACGGTCGTCCACAACGACCCGGTCAACCTCATGAGCTACGTGACGTACGTCTTCCAGACGTACTTCGGCTACAGCAAGGACAAGGCCACCAAGCTCATGCTCGACGTCCACCACAAGGGCCGGGCGGTCGTCTCCAGCGGCAGCCGCGAGGAGATGGAGCGCGACGTGCAGGCCATGCACGGCTACGGCCTGTGGGCCACCCTCCAGCAGGACCGCAAGTAGCCAGCACGCCCGCCAGCAGCGAAAGATCCCATGCCCGGACACTTCGAACCGCTCCCCGGCGGCGGCGCGGCCGTCGCCCTCGACGACGTCGAGATCTCCATCATCCGGTCGCTCGCCGTCCAGCTCCTGGAGCTGATCGGCCCGGGGCCCGCCGAGGACGCCCCCGACGACCCGCTCGCCGAGCTCTTCGCCGACGGCCCGAGCGAGCCGCCCGCCGACCCTGTCCTGCGGCGCTTCTTCCCGGACGCCTACGTCGACCCCGAGGAGCCCGCCTCGCCGCGGGACGCCGAGGAGCGGCGGGTGCACTCAGCGGAGTTCCGCCGCTACACCGAGAACGACCTGCGGGCCGGCAAGCGTGAGAACGCCCTCGCGGTGATCCGCTCCCTGGACGCGCTCACCTCCGTGGGTGACGGCGGCGCCGTGCTGAAGCTGTCGCAGGAGGAGTCCCAGCAGTGGCTGGGCGCCCTCAACGACCTGCGCCTGGCGATCGGCTCCCGGCTGGAGATCACCGACGAGGACGACACCGACGTCCTCTACCGCCTCCCGGACGACGACCAGCGCAAGCCGATGGTCATGGCGTACCTCTGGCTCGGCGGACTCCAGGAGACGCTGGTCGCGACCCTGATGTCCTGACTCGTGACGCTTTAGTGACCGTGAAGTGTTCGCTCAGAGAACGCTCAAATCCGAATAACGATCCGATTACCGCTCCTGGGGTTTTGTGCCCCAGGGGCGGTTTTGCGTGATCCGTGCCGCTAAAGGGCCGGTAAAGAGTGTGGTAGGAAAACGCAACTCGTTTTCGGCAGCCCAGTCGCTGAACGGGCCCGGCGATCGCCTCATGACCGCATGACCGCATGACCGCATGACCGCATGACCGCATGAGCGCCACAGCTGTCCCCATGCCAGCACGTCCCCGCGCCCCCGAGGTACCGATGTCACTCGACTCCGTCACCACGTCCATCAACGACGCCGTCAGCGGGTTCTTCGAACCCGTCGCGGAGGCGGTCTACGGCGTCGTCTTCTACGCCGTACCCGTCGGCGGCACCGAACTACCGCTCATCGTCGCCTGGCTGGTGGTCGCGGGTCTGGTCTTCACCACCTGGTTCGGGCTGCTCCAGGCGCGCAAGTTCAAGCTCGCCCTGAACGTGGTGCGCGGCAAGTACGACGAGCCTGGATCCCCCGGCGAGGTCAACCACTTCCAGGCGCTGACCGCCGCCGTCTCCGGCACCGTCGGCCTCGGCAACATCGCCGGTGTCGCGGTCGCCGTCTCCATCGGTGGTCCGGGTGCCACCTTCTGGATGATCCTGTGCGGTCTGCTCGGCATGGCGAGCAAGTTCGTCGAGGTCACGCTCGGTGTGAAGTACCGCGAAACGCACGCGGACGGCACCGTCTCCGGCGGTCCGATGTACTACCTGCCCCGCGGCCTCGCCGAGCGCTTCGGCCCCGTCGGCGCCAAGTTCGGCAAGGTGCTGGCCATCGCCGCTTCCGTCATGATCCTCCTCTTCGGTCTGTTCGGCGGCAACCTGTACCAGACCAACCAGAGCTACGCGCAGATCTCCTCGAGCTTCGGTGGCGAGGACGGCTTCCTGGCCTCCTCCGCCGGTGCCGTCCTCTTCGGCCTGGTGGTCTCCGCGCTGGTCGGCCTGGTGCTGCTCGGCGGCATCCGCTCCATCGCCTCCGTCACCAGCAAGCTGGTCCCGGCGATGGCCGCCATGTACATCGTGGCCTGCCTGGTCGTCATCCTGACCAACGTCACCGCGGTGCCCGACGCGATCCAGGAGATCCGCAAGGGCGTGTTCGAGGCCGACGGCGTCGTCGGCGGTGTGATCGGTGCCCTGATCCAGGGCTTCAAGCGGGCCGCCTTCTCCAACGAGGCGGGTCTCGGCTCCGCCCCGATCGCCCACGCCGCGGTCAAGACCGACAAGCCCGCGAGCGAGGGTCTGGTCGCCCTGCTGGAGCCGTTCATCGACACCGTCGTGATCTGCACCATGACCGCCCTGACGATCATCATCGCCAACCCGACCAGCTGGGGCGAGGCCCGCGAGAGCGGCGAGCCCGTCGGTGTCGTCATCACCTCGGACGCCTTCGCGACCGTGCTGCCCTGGTTCCCGAAGCTGCTGACCGTCGCGGTGCTGCTGTTCGCCTTCTCCACGATCCTGACCTGGGGCTACTACGGCCTCAAGGCCTGGACGTACCTCTTCGGCCGCAGCAAGGCCAGCGAGACCGCCTTCAAGGCCATCTGGAGCGCGTTCGTCGTCCTGGGCTCCCTGATGTCCCTCGGCTCGCTGATCGACCTGGGCGACTCGGCGCTGTTCCTGCTGTCGGTGTTCAACATCATCGGCCTCTACCTGCTGGCCCCCGTGGTCAAGCGCGAGCTGAACTCCTTCCTGGACTTCGTCCGGGGCAAGGAAGCCCGCGCGAAGGCGGGCGGGGGCGACGAGGAGGACCTGGAGACCGCCAAGACCCTCTGACGCGCCTCAAGGCCCCCGGGCCCGCCCGTACCGCTAGCGGTACGGGCGGGCCCGGGGGCGTGGGTCCGCCGTTCCACGCCGACTCCCGCGTCTGCCTGTACGTCATGGCCGGCTGGGCCGCCGCCCTGGCGATCGGCTGGGCGGTCCTCAGGACGCGCAACCCCGAGGTCACGCAGCGCCGCGAGCCGGAGTTCGAGAAGGCCCGCTGACTCAGAATGTCCGGCATATGAGCCGCCCCGTACCACACCTCGGTACGAGGCGGCTCGTCTGCTTATCCTGACGACCATGCTGACCATCACCCAGGCCCTCTACGACAAGATCGTGGCGCACGCCCGCGAGGACCACCCCGACGAGGCGTGCGGCGTGATCGCGGGCCCCGCGGGCACCGACCGTCCCGAGCGCTTCATCCCGATGCTGAACGCCGCCCGCTCGCCCACCTTCTACGAGTTCGACTCGCAGGACCTGCTCAAGCTGTACCGCGAGATGGACGACAACGACGAGGAGCCGGTGGTCATCTACCACTCCCACACGGCGACCGAGGCCTACCCCTCCCGCACCGACATCTCCTACGCCAACGAGCCCGGCGCCCACTACGTCCTGGTCTCCACGGCCGACACCGACGGCGCGGGCGAGTTCCAGTTCCGCTCGTACCGGATCGTGGACGGCGAGGTCACGGAGGAGGACGTCGAGGTCGTGGCGGCGTACTGAGCGGCCGCGGGGGCGTACCGAGCGGTCGTGGCGGCCTGCTGAAGCAGGGGGCCGCCCACTGCTGAAGCAGGGGGCCGCCGGCCGGACCGGAAACCCCCTCTTGACCGGACGTCCTTGATCCAGCCCGTCGGCGCCGCCGTCCCCCGGGAGTTACCGTGTGCCACCTGTCCGCACGCGAACAACTCGCCGTAACGGCGATGGTGTTGAGACAACAGACCAACGGCCGGCGCCCCACCCTGGAGGAAGTCGCACGCCATGCCGGCGTCTCGAAGTCCACGGTGTCGCGGGTGATCAACGGTGAGCCCCGGGTGCGCGCGGAGGTCGCCGACCGCATCCGGGCGTCGTCGCCGAGCCGGGCTACGTGCCCAACAACGCCGCCCGGCAGCTGGTCACCCGCCGCACCGGCGTCGTCGCCGTCGTCGCGACCCAGCCCGTGACCGGCTCTTCCTCGACCCGTTTCTTCGACTGCCTGCTGCGCGGCATCCGCCGGGAGCTCACCCGGCACGGCGCCCAGCCGGTCCTGCTCTTCCCGGACGAGCCGGACGACTACCCGCGCGTCGGCGACTTCCTCGGCGGCCCCACGCTGCTCGCGACGCCGCCGTCGGTGGTCCTGCCGACGCAGCTGGTGGTCAGGGAATCGGCCTGATGACGCGGGTGTCGCGCAGGCCGCTCGTGCGGCTGATGACGCCGCTCCTCGAATCGGTGATCACGCGAGCACCCGGGCCGGGCGTCCGTGCTGACCAGCCCGATCTCACTTCCCGGCCCAACATCGTCCGGAATGTGGGATCACATTCCAGGACCCGGACCGGGAATCGATACGATGAGCCCATGGTTTTTCACGACGTGAGCGAGAAGACGCCGGGCATGCTGCTCGTGGCGCGGCTGCACGTCGACCTGTGCAGGCTTGCCAGCGCCATCTGTTGACGCTGCCCCCTGCCGCCGTACGGCCGTGAGCCGCGGCGACCGCTCCATCTGGGCACCACCACACTCCCTGCGCCGCCGCGCGCCCACCGACCAGACGACACCTCCCGACAGGAGCCCTGAGCCATGGCCATCGAGGTCCGCATCCCGACCATCCTCCGCCAGTACACCGACGGTCAGAAGGCGGTGGAGGGCACCGGGGACACCCTCGCCGAGCTCTTCGCCGACCTCGAAACCCGGCACGCGGGCATCCGCGCCCGCCTCGTCGACGGCGAGGCCGGCGACCAGCTGCGCCGCTTCGTCAACGTGTACCTCAACGACGAGGACGTCCGCTTCCTCGACGGCATCAACACCAAGGTCTCCGACGGGGACAACGTCACGATCCTGCCGGCCGTGGCCGGCGGCATGGCCTGAGCGGCCACCGATCTCCGATGCGCTACGACTCCCCGCTCGCCGCGGTAGGCAACACCCCCCTGGTGCGCCTGCCGCGGCTCTCGCCGTCCGACGACGTCCGCATCTGGGCCAAGCTGGAGGACCGCAACCCGACGGGTTCCGTCAAGGACCGCCCGGCCCTGCACATGATCGAACAGGCGGAGAAGGACGGCCGCCTGACCCCGGGCTGCACGATCCTCGAACCCACCTCGGGCAACACCGGCATCTCCCTGGCCATGGCGGCGAAGCTCAAGGGCTACCGCATCGTGTGCGTGATGCCCGAGAACACCTCCCAGGAGCGCCGGGACCTCCTCGCCATGTGGGGCGCGGAGATCATCTCGTCGCCCGCGGCAGGCGGCTCCAACACCGCGGTCAGGGTGGCCAAGGAGCTGTCGGCCGAACACCCCGACTGGGTCATGCTCTACCAGTACGGCAATCCGGACAACGCGGGCGCCCACTACGCGACCACGGGCCCCGAAATCCTCGCGGACCTCCCCTCCGTCACCCACTTCGTGGCAGGCCTGGGCACCACGGGCACCCTGATGGGCGTCGGCCGCTACCTCCGCGAACACAAGCCGGACGTCAAGATCGTCGCCGCGGAGCCCCGCTACGACGACCTCGTCTACGGTCTGCGCAACCTCGACGAGGGCTTCGTACCCGAGCTCTACGACGCCTCCGTCCTCACCACCCGCTTCTCGGTCGGCTCCGCCGACGCCGTCACCCGCACCCGGGAACTCCTCCAGCAGGAGGGCATCTTCGCCGGCGTCTCCACCGGCGCGGCCCTGCACGCCGCGATCGGCGTGGGCAAGAAGGCCCTGAAGGCGGGCGAGCAAGCCGACATCGTCTTCGTGGTCGCCGACGGCGGCTGGAAGTACCTCTCCACCGGCGTCTACACGGCTGCCACCACCGACGAGGCCATCAAGACCCTCCAGGGCCAGCTCTGGGCCTGACGGGCTCGACGCCGACGACGAGGGCTGGAGGCTGAGCCTCCGGCCCTTTGGCGTTCTTGGGCGGTCGCGGACAGGAAGGGGCTGCAACGCCCACGCCGCCTGGTACGCACACCTGTATGCAGTCAGCCTCGTCGTTCCATCTCCGCAGGCTGAGGCCGCCCCTCCGCACCAACCCGGCCCACCGGCCGCGCAGCCCCCGGCCGCCGCGACCGCCGGCCAGCAGGACGTGTCCATACCAACGACCGCACCGGCGCACCCCCCACCCCGCGCGCCCTCCCCCCGGCCTCACACGCCCCGCGACCAGCCGAACCGGTGACACCACAGGTGAGTTCGCCCACAACAGCCCTGTGCAGAGGAGCGACCGAAGGTTTTGCGCCTTACGCTCGACGCACCGCACGACCCCCGACGCCCCATCTCAGACATCCGCCAGCGGAGGTTTCTGCTTCATGAAGCTCACCGTCGTCGGCTGCTCGGGGTCCTTCCCGTCCGCGGAATCGGCCTGCTCGAGCTACCTCGTCGAGGCCGACGGCTTCCGGCTGCTCCTCGACATGGGCAACGGCGCCCTTGGCGAGCTGCAGCGCCACTGCGGTCTCTACGACCTCGACGCGATCTTCCTCAGCCACCTGCACGCCGACCACTGCATCGACATGTGCGCCTACTTCGTGGCGCGCTACTACCGGCACGACGGCGGCCGCTGCGCCCCCATCCCGGTCTTCGGCCCCGAGGGCACGGAACACCGGCTGACCATCGCCTACGCCGACACCCCCTCCCACTCCTCCATGAGCGAGGTCTTCGACTTCCACACGGTCAAGCCGGGCACCTTCGACATCGGCCCGTTCACCGTGCACACCGACCAGGTGGCCCACCCCGTCGAGACGTACGGCATCCGCATCGAGCACGACGGCAAGACGCTGACGTACTCCGGCGACACGGGCGTCAGCGACGCGCTCGACGAACTCGCCCGGGACGCCGACCTCTTCCTGTGCGAGGCGGCGTTCACCTACGGCAAGGAGAACATCCCCGACCTGCACCTCAACGGCCGCGAGGCCGGCGAGACCGCCGCCCGCGCCCACGCCCGCCGCCTGGTCCTCACCCACATCCCGCCGTGGACCGACCCGCAGGTCAACCTGGCCGACGCCCGCACGGTCTTCGACGGTCCGGTGGAACTGGCGGTGCCGAGGAAGACGTACGAGATCTGACCCGTACGCGATCCAGCCCGTACGACGACGAAGGCCCGGAGCCGTGCAGCTCCGGGCCTCTTTCGCGCCGTGACGACACCTACGCCTTCGTGAGGTCCTCCACCTCCGACTCCGGCTCCCGCCCCGGTGTCGGCAGGTTGAACTTGGTGATCGCGAAGCGGAAGAGGGTGTAGTAGACCGCCGCGAACACCAGGCCGATCGGAATGATCAGCCATGGCTTGGTCGCCAGGTTCCAGTTCAGCGCGTAGTCGATGAAGCCCGCGGAGAAGGTGAAGCCCGCGTGCACCCCGAGCGCCCAGGTGATCGCCATCGAGATGGCGGTGAGCACCGCGTGGATCACGTACAGCACCGGGGCGATGAACATGAACGAGAACTCGATCGGTTCGGTCACACCGGTCACGAAGGAGGTCAGCGCGAGGGAGATCATCATGCCCAGCACGGCCTTGCGGCGCTCGGGCCGGGCGGCGTGCGCGATGGCGATCGCGGCGGCCGGCAGGCCGAACATCATGATCGGGAAGAACCCGGACATGAACATACCGGCGCTCGGGTCACCGGCGAAGAAGCGGTTCAGGTCGCCGTGCACCACCTCGCCGGCCGCGTCCTTGAAGTCGCCGATCTGGAACCAGGAGACGGTGTTCACGAACTGGTGCATGCCGACCGGGATCAGCGCCCGGTTGATCAGACCGAACAGACCCGCACCGAAGGCGCCGAGCCCGGTGATCCACTCGCCGACGTCCGAGATGCCCTCGCCGATCGGCTCCCAGACCAGCCCGAAGAAGACGCCCACGGCGGTGCCGACGAAGGCCATGATGATCGGCACCAGCCGACGGCCGTTGAAGAAGCCCAGCCAGTCCACCAGCTTCTTGCGGTGGTAGCGCTGCCACAGCACCGCCGCCAGCAGACCCATCAGGATGCCGCCGAGGACACCGGGGTTGTTGTACATCGCGGCTATGTCCTCGCCCGGCTGGATCTTCGCCTCGGTGACCGGGAACGCCTTCAGCACGTTGCTGTAGACCAGGAAGCCGACCAGGGCCGCCAGCGCCGTGGAGCCGTCCGCCTTCCTGGCGAAACCGATGGCCACGCCGATGCAGAACAGCATCGGCAGGTTGTCGAAGATCGCGCCACCCGCGGTGGCGAACACGGCCGCGACCTTGTCCCAGCCGAGCCCGTCCTTGCCGAACACGTCGTCCTGCCCCAGCCGCAGCAGGATGCCCGCCGCCGGCAGGACGGCGATCGGGAGCTGCAGGCTGCGGCCGACCTTCTGCAGGCCCTGGAACAGGCCGGATCCCCGCTTCCTCGCGGGGGCCGCCGACGCGGTGGCGGTGCTCATACATCCTCCATCGGGGGGTGGTCTACACCAATCAGTGGTGTAGACCTGTTGTAGCACGATGGAGGTGGGGCAAGGAACCCGCGATTCCGCCCTCCAAAAGGAGTGCGCCGGGCGTTATGCCCAGGTGGTGTCCTCGACATCCTCCTCCGGCTCCCTACCCGGTGTCTTCAGATCGAACTTCGTGATCGCGAACCAGAAGATCACGTAATGGACGACGATCGGGCGGGCGGTTTGGCGGCCGTCCCGCGGGTGGTGTAGACCAGTTGGCGGACGGTTCCGCTGTCGTGACGCCATCACTTCCGTACGCACGACAAGGCCGCCCGCAAGGCTGGGCACTGGGGGTTACTGCGACAAACCGGTTCGGATCAGGGAGAAAGAACATGGCCAGCAAGGCTGAGAAGATCGTTGCCGGGCTCGGCGGCATCGACAACATCGAAGAGGTCGAAGGCTGTATCACCCGCCTGCGGACCGAGGTCGCGGATGCCTCACTGGTCGACGAGGCTGCCCTGAAGGCCGCCGGCGCCCACGGCGTCGTCAAGATGGGCAGCGCCATCCAGGTCGTCATCGGCACCGACGCCGACCCGATCGCCGCGGAGATCGAAGACATGATGTGACCCTCCCGGACACACGGAGGCGAACCACCCGGTTCACCACCAGGGGCCCCTACCCACCACCGCGGGAGGGGCCCCCTCGTACGGAGGACTAGGCTCAACGGCATGTCACGAATCGACGGCCGCACCCCCCAACAGCTCCGCCCCGTCACCATCGAGCGCGGCTGGAGCAAGCACGCCGAGGGCTCCGTCCTCGTCTCCTTCGGCGACACCAAAGTCTTCTGCACCGCCTCCGTCACCGAAGGCGTCCCCCGCTGGCGCAAGGGCAGCGGCGAGGGCTGGGTCACCGCGGAATACGCCATGCTGCCCCGCTCCACCAACACCCGCGGCGACCGCGAGTCCGTCAAGGGCAGGATCGGCGGCCGTACCCACGAGATCAGCCGCCTCATCGGCCGCTCCCTGCGCGCCGTCATCGACTACAAGGCACTCGGCGAGAACACCATCGTCGTCGACTGCGACGTCCTCCAGGCCGACGGCGGCACCCGCACCGCCGCCATCACCGGCGCCTACGTCGCCCTCGCCGACGCCGTCGCCTGGGCCCAGGGCAAGAAGCTGATCAAACACGGCCGCCAGCCCCTCACCGGCACCGTGAGCGCCGTCTCCGTCGGCATCGTCGGCGGCGTCCCCCTCCTCGACCTCTGCTACGAGGAGGACGTACGCGCCGAGACCGACATGAACGTCGTCTGCACCGGCGACGGCCGCTTCGTCGAGGTCCAGGGCACCGCCGAGGCCGAACCTTTCGCCCGCGACGAGCTCAACGCCCTGCTCGACCTCGCCGTCGCCGGCTGCACCGAACTGGCAGCCCTCCAGCACAAGGCACTTGATACCGTCCTCGACAGGTAAAGGACGCACCAAGTCGGGTCGCCGGCATGGCAACCGGCCGGCACGCCCTCGCGTCTGAAGGAGTACGGGCGCACGGCTCATCCCTGTGCGCCCGGCCAGTGACAAGGGCCTGTGAGCCCCACCGAGGGAGGGACCGTTCCATGCCCGCGAGGTCCGCGAGCCGCCGACGCCGTAGCACAGCCGCCGCCACCCTGGCGGCGGTCGCGCTGACCGCCGGACTCACCACCGGCTGCGACGCCGTCGACAAGGCACTGGACTGCGTCCAGACCGCCGACGCCATCGCCGACAGCGTCACCGAACTCCAGCAGGCCGTGGAGAACGCCTCCAACGACCCGACGCAGATCGACGAATCCCTCGGATCCATCGACAAGAACCTCGACAAGATCGGCGACAAGACCGACAACGCCGACGTCAACAAGGCCGTCGACGACCTCAACCAGGCCGTCGGCAACGTCCGCACGGCCATCAAGAACGGCGACGAGACCCCCGACATCAGCCCGGTCACGGACGCGGCCGGCGAGCTGACGAAGGTCTGCACGCCGTAACGCGCGCACAGGCAGGTCCCGGTCCCCGGCAATACTGGGGGCCATGACCCGCTTGATCCTCGCCACCCGCAACGCCGGAAAAATCACCGAACTCAAGGCCATCCTCGCCGAAGCCGGCCTCCCGCACGACCTGGTCGGCGCCGACGCCTACCCCGACGTCCCCGACGTCAAGGAAACCGGCGTCACCTTCGCCGAGAACGCCCTCCTCAAGGCCCACGCCCTCGCCCAGGCCACCGGCCTTCCCGCCGTCGCCGACGACTCCGGCCTCTGCGTCGACGTGCTGAACGGCGCCCCCGGCATCTTCTCCGCCCGCTGGGCGGGTCGGCATGGGGACGACAAGGCCAACCTGGAACTGCTGCTGGCTCAGCTCGCCGACATTGCCGACGAACACCGGGGAGCGCATTTCGCGTGCGCGGCGGCCCTCGCCCTCCCCGACGGTACGGAGAGGGTGGTCGAGGGCCAACTCCGAGGCGTACTACGCCACGAGCCCGCCGGTACGGGCGGCTTCGGCTACGACCCGATCCTCCAGCCCGAGGGGGAGACGCGGACGTGCGCGGAGCTGACGCCGGAGGAGAAGAACGCGATCAGCCATCGGGGGAAGGCGTTCCGGGCGTTGGTGGCGGTGGTTCGGGAGCTGTTGGGCTGACTTCACGGACAGGCCCCGCGCCTACAGATCGAAGGTGCGGGGCCTGTTTCTCTTAGGGGTCCTTGCACTATGAGCGCCCGATTAGGTCGCCTGGGCTGGTGCCGTGCATCGCAAGGCGCCGGAGAGCCCTCGTAGCGGAGCTACTAGGGCTCTCCGGCAACGCGGCGAGGTGCGGTGCCGGCCCGCGCGACCCGGGCGGGCATAGTGCAAGGACCCCTTATGCGCCCGGTCGGATTCGAACCGACAACACCTGGTGTCTAAGGCCAGACTCTCTACCAGTTGGAGTACGGGCGCACGCTCGCCTTACTTTACTGGGTCAGAGTCCGTCGCCGCTGCCCTCCCCTGCACCAGGTGCTGGTGACCGCGTGGCAGGAACCGCAGGTTCTCCCGCCGGTTGTCTGTCAGACAGTCACGCCCGAAATGCGGAACGGCCCGTACCGGATCACATCCGTACGGGCCGTTCCAGGAACAGCAGGAACCCTCAGATCCCCAGATCCTTGATGATCTTGGCCACGTGCCCCGTCGCCCGCACGTTGTACAGCGCGCGCTCGACCTTGCCCTCCTCGTCCACGATGACCGTGGAGCGGATGACGCCCATGTACGTCTTGCCGTAGTTCTTCTTCTCGCCGTAGGCGCCGTAGGACCCGGTGACGGTCTTGTCCGGGTCGGCGAGGAGGGTGACCTTCAGGGACTCCTTGTCGCGGAACTTGGCGAGCTTCTCCGGCTTGTCGGGGGAGATGCCGATGACGTCGTAGCCGGCGCCGGCCAGCAGCTCCAGGTTGTCCGTGAAGTCGCAGGCCTGCTTCGTGCAGCCGGGGGTGAGGGCGGCCGGGTAGAAGTAGACGATGACCTTGCGGCCCTTGTGGTCCGACAGGGACACCTCGGTGCCGTCGGCGTCGGGCAGGGTGAAGGCGGGGGCCACGTCCCCCGGCTGGAGTCGCTCGCTCATCGGACCAGCGTAACCGGGGGTGCCGACAGCGCGGTCCGGCCGGGAGCTGACAGACTGTCCGGCACAGGCAGACAGCGGACTTCGGAGGCACCACGGTGGCGGACACGTCGGACACCAGAACCCCGGCGCAGATCGAGGCGGACATCAGGCGCCGCCGCGCAGTGCTGGCCGAGACCCTCGACGAGATCGGGGTGCGGGTGCACCCGAAGACGATCGTGGGGGACGCGAAGGCCAAGGTCGCCTCCAACGTCGACCACACGCTCGGGCGGGCGTACGTCGGGGTCAACCGGGTCGTCAGCGATGTGAAGGCGCAGTTCGTGGACGAGGGCGGGGCGCCGCGGCTGGAGCGGGTCGTGCCCGCCGCGCTGCTGGTCGTCGGGGTCGTGGGGCTGCTCGCCATGGGCAGCCGGCGGCGCAAGGGCTGACCCACTCGCGTACGTTCGCGTCGAAGGCAGGTAGGTTCGAGGCGTGAGCGCCAACAGAAACGAGCACAGCACCCATCACGACAAGCTGCCCATCCGGATGCTGCACGACCGTGTGCTCGTGCGGCAGGACACCACCGAGGGCGAGCGGCGTTCCGGCGGGGGCATCCTGATCCCCGCCACGGCGGCGGTCGGCCGTCGGCTGGCCTGGGCCGAGGTCGTCGCGGTGGGGCAGAACGTGCGGAGCGTGGAGCCGGGCGACCGCGTGCTGTACGACCCGGAGGACCGTGCCGAGGTCGAGGTGCGCGGGGTCCCCTATGTGCTCATGCGTGAGCGTGATCTGCACGCCGTGGCCGCGGACCGGTTCGAGGGGTCGGAGGACTCGACCGGCCTGTACCTGTAGATCGACGGTTCGAGGGGCCGGTGACGATCGTCACCAGCATGCTGCTGCTGTCCTGACGGTCGCCCGCCGCTGCCGGCCCCGCGGTGGCTCACTCCGGGCGGAAGAACGGGTTCTGCTGGCCGCCACCCGTCGAACCGCTCCCGTCCGTCGTGCCCGTCGAGCCGCCGCCGTCGGTTTCACCGGTGGTGGCGCCGTCGCTCGTACCGCCGCCGGTGGTGGTGCCGTCCGTCGTCCCGCCCGAGCCCGTGGTCGTCCCGTCGGTGGTGCCGCCGCCGGTGGTCGTGTCGCCGGTGGCGCCGCCGCTGGGCGACTCGCCGGGCGGGGTCCCGCCGGTCTGGCCCTCGGTCTGGCCGGGGGTCTGGTCGGCGGGCGGGCTCTGCGTCTCGTCCTGGCCGCCCGTCGTCGTACCGCCGTCCGTCTGGCCGCCGATGCCCGGCTGCACCGTCCTCGGATCGGCGGGCGGGAGCTGCGGCTCGTCGGCGCCCGACTGGAGCTGGAGGTCGAAGTCGGTGACCGGCTCGCTCTTCAGGGCGTCCCGGGTGAACTGGGCCCAGATCTCCGTGGGCGCCCCGCCGCCGTTGATGCGGGGCAGGCCCATCACGTTGTACAGGGACTTGTGCTCGGCGGTGACCGGGTCCTGGCCCATCACGGAGACGACCGTGGCGAGGTCGGGGGTGTAGCCCGCGAACCAGGCCGCCGTGTCCTCCTCGGCCGTACCGGTCTTGCCCGCCGCCGGCCGGCCGGCGGCCTGGGCGGCGGTGGCGGTGCCGTTCTCGACCACGCTCTGCAGGACCGAGGTGGTGGTGTCGGCGGCCTCACGGCTGACGGCCTGCCGGGTCTTGCGCTTCGGCAACTCGACCGGCGTGCCCTGCTTGGTGACCTTCTCGATCATCGTGTACGTGCCGTGCTCGCCGTGGTTGGCGAGCGTCGCGTACGCCTCCGCCATGTCCAGCACGCTGGCGGTGGCCACGCCGAGCGCGATGGACGGGGAGGCGTTCAGCTCCGGGGTGGCGGCGGGCAGGCCGAGGTCGACGGCGGTCTGCTTGACCTTGTCGGAGCCGACGTCGACGGCCATCTGCGCGTACACCGAGTTGACGGACTTGTCCGTGGCCTCGCGGACGGTGATGTCGCCGTAGGAGCGCTGGTCCTCGTTCTCGGGGTCGTAGGTGCCGCCGCTCCAGCCCTGCACGAGGCGCTTGTTGGTGCCGTCGTAGATCGTGTTCGGGGTGATCAGACGGCCGTCCTGGGTGCTGGACCCGTTCTCGACGGCCGAGGCGAGCACGAACGGCTTGAAGGTGGAGCCGACCTGGAAGTCCCGCCGGGTGGCGTTCGGGGTGTACTGCTTGACGTAGTCGATGCCGTTGTACATCGCGACGACCTTGCCGGTCCTGGGGTCGACGGCGGCGCCGCCCGCGCGGACGTACCTGTCCACCGGGTTCTTCTTCTTGTCCAGCTTGGACATCAGCTGGTCGTCGACCGCCTTCACGAAGGCGTCCTGCCTGCTCTTCTGCAGGGTGGTGGTGATGCGGTAGCCGCCCGCGTCCAGCGCGTCCTTGTCGATGATCTTGTTGTTGATCAGGTAGTCCTTGACGATCCCGACGATGTAGCCGCGCTGCCCGGACATGCCGGTGGAGCTGGTGGACTCCTTCGGCGTCGGGAACTTCATCCCGGCCCGCTCCGACTCGGTCAGCCAGCCCTTCTTGACCATGCCGTCCAGCACGTAGTCCCAGCGGGCCACGGCGGCGGGTTTGTTCTCCGGGTGGGCGACGACGTCGTACTCGCTGGGCGCGTTGACGAGCGCGGCCAGGTAGGCGGCGCGGGCCGGGTCGAGGTTGGTGGCGTCCACGCCGTAGTAGGCCTGGGCGGCGGCCTGGATGCCGTAGGCGTTGCGTCCGAAGTAGCTGGTGTTGAGGTAGCCCTCCAGGATCTGGTCCTTGCTCTTCTCCCGGTCGAGCTTGATCGCGATGAAGAACTCCTTCGCCTTGCGGGTGAGCGTCTGCTCCTGGCGCAGGTAGTAGTTCTTCACGTACTGCTGGGTGATGGTGGAACCGGACTGCTTGCCCTTGCCGGTGGCCGTGTTCCAGGCGGCGCGCAGCATCGCCTTGGGGTCGACGGCGGACTCCGTGTAGAAGTCGCGGTCCTCGGCGGCCAGGATCGCGTGCTGGGCGTCCTTGGAGATGTGGGCCAGGGTGACGTTCTCCCGGTTGACCTCGCCGTCGCGGGCGAGCACGGAGCCGTCCGCGTACATGTAGACGTTGGCCTGCTTGGTTGCGAACGCGTTGGCCGCCGGGATCTTCACCAGCGAGTAGCCGAGGAAGAATCCGCCGATCAGCAGCAGAACGCCGACGATGAAGGTGCCCAGCACCATCCGCCAGGTCGGGATCAGCCGGCGCCAGCCGGTGCGCTCCGGCTTCCCCGCCTTGGTGCTCCCCGGGTCGTCAGCCGCCTGTGGCTCACTCTGGGCCCAGCCCGGGTTCGGCTGCTGCGGCTGCGGCTCGTCGCTCATCTCGTGTACGGACTCCTGTTTCGCGTCGTACGTTCCCGTACGCCCTCGTAACGCCTTCTGCGCCCCTATTGAAGACTCTTGCATCCGGCGTTCCGTTCCCGACAACGGGCACACCAGCGAAACCGTGACCTGTCAGAAACTGTGACCTGTATTACATGGGACTCCGTCGCCGGCCGGCGCGGTTGCCCGGAAATTCCGTGGTAGGCGCCGGTCTCCGCGGACTAGGCTCTTGCGCTTCGGTGCCGGGCGGGCGAGGGAGGACTGTGACGTGGGCTCGGGACGGTTGTATGCGGCCGTCGTGGCGGGGGGTTTCAGGCGGTACGCGACCTATCGGGCGGCCACGTTCGCCGGGGTGTTCACGAACACCGTTTTCGGCGTGATCCTCGTCTACACCTACCTCGCACTGTGGGACGAGAGACCCCACCTAGGGGGGTACGACCAGGCGCAGGCGGTCACCTATGTGTGGCTCGGGCAGGCCCTGTACTCGACGCTGGCCATCCAGGGCGGCGGCACCGAGAAGGACCTGATGGCCCGCATCCGAACGGGTGAGATCGCCATCGACCTGTACCGGCCGGCCGACCTGCAGCTGTGGTGGCTGGCGAGCGACCTGGGGCGGTCGCTGTTCCAGATACTGGGGCGGGGGCTGGTCCCGTTCGCGTTCGGCGTGCTGTTCTTCCCGACGGCGCTGCCGGGGGACGTCACCAGCTGGGCGGCGTTCCTGGTCGCGCTCCTGCTGGCGATGGTGGTCAGCTTCGGGATCCGCTACCTGGCCGCCCTGAGCGTGTTCTGGCTGATGGACGGCCAGGGCGTCTCGCAGGCCCTGATGGTCACGGGGATCTTCTGCTCGGGCATGCTCCTGCCGCTGAACGCCTTCCCGGGCGCGCTCGGCCACTTCGTTCAGGCGCTGCCGTGGGCCGCGCAGCTGCAGATGCCGGCGGATGTCCTGATGGGGGAGGCCGACCCCCTCGGGGCGTACGCCTTCCAGGCGGCCTGGGCCGTGGCGCTGCTTGCCGCCGGGCGGCTGGTGCAGTCGGCGGCCACGCGGCGGGTGGTGGTACAGGGTGGGTGAGATCTCCAGGGTGAGTGAGGCCTCCGAGGCGAGTGAGGCATCCGAGGCGAGTGGGATTTTCCGGGCCGATTGGGCCTCCAGGCTGGGCGAGACCTCCGGGCCCGGCCGGATCGCCAGGGCCGGTGAGGGGCTGCGGGCCTACGGGCTGATCGCCGGGATGTGGATCCGGTCCGCCATGACCTACCGCGCCTCCTTCGTGGTCACGGTGCTCGGCAACCTGCTGCTGACCGGGATGGACTTCGCCGCGATCCTGCTGATGTTCTCGCAGGTCGACTCGCTCGGCGGCTGGTCGCTGCCCGAGGTCGCGTTCCTGTACGGCCTGTCGGCGACGGCGTTCGGGTTCGCCGACCTGACGTTCGGCTCGATGGACGTCCTTGGCGGCCGGATGCGCGACGGCTCGTTCGACACGCTGCTGGTGCGGCCCGTTCCGGTGCTGGCCCAGGTCGCCGCGGACCATTTCGCACTGCGCCGCCTGGGCCGGATCACCCAGGGCGCGCTGGTGCTGGGCTGGGCGCTGCTGACCGTCGACGTCGACTGGACCCCGGCGAAGGTGCTGCTGGTGCCGCTGATGCTGCTCAGCGGCGCGGTGATCTTCTGCGCGCTGTTCGTGGCGGGCGCGTCCTTCCAGTTCGTGGCGCAGGACGCCGCCGAGGTGCAGAACGCGTTCACGTACGGCGGCAACACGCTGTTGCAGTATCCGCCGACCGTGTTCGGGAAGGACCTGGTGCGCGGGGTGACGTTCATTCTGCCGCTGGCCTTCGTCAACTGGGTGTCCGCCGCCTACGTGTTGGAGCGGCCGTACCCGCTCGCGCTGCCCCAGTGGGCGGCCTTCGCGCCGCCGCTGGTGGCCGTGGGGTGCTGTGCGCTGGCCGGGGTGGCGTGGCGGGCCGGGCTGCGGTCGTATCGGAGTACCGGGAGTTAAGGATGGCCGGGGAGGCAGGGATGGTCGGCGAGTCGGGCACGGTCATGGAGAACGCGTTCATCGAACTCGACCGTGTCGAGAAGGTCTTCGACGTGCGCAAGAAGACCGGGTTCATGAAGCGGGAGCGACGGCAGGTACGGGCCGTCGACGCGATCTCGTTCACCGTGGCGCGCGGCGAGATGGTCGGCTACATCGGGCCGAACGGCGCCGGCAAGTCGACCACGATCAAGATGCTGACCGGCATCCTCACCCCGAGCGGCGGCCGGCTGCGCGTCGCCGGCATCGACCCCTCCCGCGAGCGGATCCGCCTGGCGCACCGCATCGGGGTGGTGTTCGGGCAGCGTACGACGCTGTGGTGGGACCTGCCGCTGATCGACTCCTACCGCCTGATGCACCGCATGTACCGCATCCCGGACGCCCGTTACCGCGAGAATCTCGACCACCTCGTCGAACTCCTCGACCTGTCCGCCCTGTTGGACGTACCGGTGCGGCAACTCTCCCTGGGCCAGCGGATGCGCGGCGACATCGCGGCGGCCCTGCTGCACGACCCGGAGGTGCTCTATCTGGACGAGCCCACCATCGGCCTGGACGTCATCTCCAAGGCCAGGGTCCGCGACTTCCTGCGGGAGCTGAACACCGAGCGCGGCACGACCGTCCTGCTGACCACGCACGACCTCCAGGACATCGAGCAGCTGTGCTCCCGCGTGATGGTCATCGACCACGGGCGCCTGATGTACGACGGTCCGCTCGCCGGCCTGCACGAGGCGGGCGAGAGCGAGCGGACCCTGGTGGTGGACCTGGAGCGGGAGCTGCCGCCGATCGAGGCGCCGGCGCCCGCCCGGGTCGTACGGGTGGAGGGGCCCCGCCAGTGGCTGGCGTTCCCGGCGTCGGAGTCGGCGGCCCCGCTGGTGGCGCGGATCGCGGCTGAGTACCCGCTGGTTGACCTGTCGGTGCGCGAACCCGACATCGAGGCCGTGATCGCGAAGATGTACGCGGAGCACGCCGGGCCCGCCGAGCACGGGGAACGAGCGGTCTCGTAGCCCCCGGCCGCGGGAACTCGTAGGCTGCTGTGTATGAGCGACGATGCCCCGGAGCTGCGTGCCTCCGACGCCGACCGTGAACGAGTCGCCGAGATCCTGCGGGAGGCCCTCGCGGAGGGCCGCCTCGACATGGAGGAGTTCGAGGAACGGCTCGACGCGACGTACAAGGCGCGCACGTACGGGGAGCTGGCGCCGCTCACCCGTGACCTGCCGGACGCGCAGGCGCCCGCCCCGCGGGTGTCGATGACCAAGCAGCCCGCGGAGCAGGGGAGCTGGGCGGACCGGATCGTCGGTGGCGAGGGGTCGTCGTCCGGGGCCGTGGCGGTGATGTCGGGGTTCCAGCGCAAGGGGCGCTGGACGGCGCCGCGGCGGTTCACCTGCTTCACCTTCTGGGGCGGTGGGGAGATCGATCTGCGCGAGGCCGACTTCGCGGACCGCGAGGTCGAGATCAACTGCATCGCGATCATGGGCGGGATGCAGGTGATCGTGCCGCCCGGCGTCGAGGTCGTGGTCCGCGGCATCGGGATCATGGGCGGCTTCGACCACAGCGAGGAGGGCGTACCGGGCGACCCCGGCGCACCGCGTGTGATCGTCACCGGCTTCGCCCTCTGCGGCGGCGTGGGCGTCGAGCGCAAGCTGACCCGGGCGGAGCAGCTGCGGCTGCGGGAGGAGCGGCGCCGGGAGAAGCTGGAGCGGAAGGCCGACCGGCGGGAGCTGGACTAGTGCCAATGCCGTGTAGTTAGGGCTTGCCGATTAATAACTCGCTGTCTTGATCTCCGGTGGGTGGGTGAGTCCTGCCGTGCTGGCGAGGGT